>CAYRIX010000021.1:0-36365 GCA_964424555.1 uncultured Eubacteriales bacterium | reverse complement strand
TTAAGGCGGTAGTGAGCAATTCACTACCGCCTTTTCTGTAGGGATATTTCGTTGGAAAATTATCGGCAATAAATGTTTGATTGTTTTGAAAACTGTTTTCTATTTAAAAATATTCAAATTAATATTGCAAAACATGACAATAAATGGTAAAATAAGCCAAAAAGGGGTGTTGTTATGTCAGAAGAAATTAATAAAGAATTAGAAGAAAGCTTGAAAAACAAAGAGGAAATACGTAGTATTAAGCAGAAGTACAAGCTAATAAGAAAAGAAAACAAAGTCAAAGAAAAGAAGCAACGGAATAGCATAAAAGAGAAGCATCATTGGTTCAACTTTTTTACCAAATGGTTTTTCATTGGTATAATATTGGTACTGTTAAGCATTGTTCTTTCATCATTTACACAGAGCATAAGCAGTGAAAGCGTTCTGCATTCATTTAAACCGTTTTTTAATATTTTAGCAGGATTATTATCAGCAATAGGAATCTCACTGTTTGTCGGTTGTATCTTTGATTTTTCGAAAAACTCCGAGGCGTTCGTTAGCTTTGTAACAAAGATATTATCGGATATAGTTGTCTCAAAGAAGTTTTTGTCTACGTTAAGCGTTAAAGACAAAGAGCAAGCCTTGAATCTTATCCTAAAACCAATGGATTCACAGATTGAGCAATATGCTAACATCAACGAGTTTTTCAAGAAAAAGATCAAGGAAGCTATGACGATGTTTGATGCAAATTTTAAAACAAATGTCAATTTGAATATTGAAGCTCATAAAGATAATGACAAAAATATAGTATATTGCGAGACTACCATCACATACACTATATACAAATTAAACAACAAGTTTGAACCGATAAAAATAATGTTCGAAAAGGAAAATTCTTCATCATCGGATGTTAAAATTATTTCTCCTAACGGCGAAATTAAAATAGACAAAGAAAATCCTATATCATATGAAGCAGGAGGTATTCAATATCAGGAATATACATTTTCAATACCTCCCGAGTGTGAGAAATATGACCATCTGACAGTAAAAAGGACAATGGTTGAGCCTGGTATGGATCACTGGATCAATTATATTTGGCAGTCGCTTACACCGTACGAGGGCGTGGTATGCCGAGTAGTTTGTTATGACAATTTGAAGATTAAAGATTTTATGATATTTGACAACAAAGCATATTACCATGTTGACAAATCTGAGGACGGTAAAAGGATCGATATCACCTCTTCGCAGTGGCTTGATTCCGACACAGGGTTTAATTTTGTAATAAGTGAATAAAATAAAAGAAGATGATAAATCATAACATGTGTGATTTATCATCTTCTTTTAGCATATTTTAAAACATAATATTTGAATATTTGGAGCTTGTTGATGTTTTGGACCCGATATTTGCTTGCAGCCGTAGTATTTATACTGATTATCTTTTGTGCAACAGTTATAGTAGTTTATGTTTAGGTGTATATAATAAGCCGTGAGAACACGGCTTATTTTTTTATATTTGGATTGTCACTAAGCTCGAGAATATAATCGGCCGAAACATTATAGAATTTTGACAGCTTAATGAGAATATCGGTAGGAATGTCCCGCTGGCCCAACTCATAGTTACTGTAAACCTGCTGTGAACAACTGAGTATTGCGGCAACCTGCTTTTGCGTCAAGTCCTTATCTTCACGCAAATCGCGAATACGACGAAACATTACCTCACCTCTTGTAAATTATAATGGTAGTTGAATGTGGAAACAGCACTTTCAGCGCATTTTCCACGCCAAATCTTCGAATTGACAACGACCATTGCAATGATGCAGAAAAACAATCACTATAATGGTTATAGGAAGTCGAAAGAGTGCTTAATGCACTATTTCGACATTCTATAGTAATTATTATATCCTACTGCGAAATGCAGTATTGACAAATACCGCAAATTGCGGTATAATAATCCTGTCGATTGACGTCGAACAAAAAACAGGAGGTTTAATATCATGGAAACACAAGAGAAGGTTGTGCAGCAGAGACCTGTAGGCAAGCAGAAAACAAATAGAGGGTTGTTGAAATATATTTTATTCAGCATCATCACGTTCGGATTTTATCCGTTGGTTTTTCTTTCCTCGATTTCGAGCAATGTAAACGTTGTTTGCAGCCGTTATGACGGTAAGAAGACGATGCATTACAGCTTGCTGTACTTTTTGATCGGTCCGCTTACCTTGGGCATTGGATATTTGGTATGGTATCACAAAATATCTAACCGTATCGGCAATGAGTTGGAGCGCCGAGGCATCAACTACTCATTTGGTGCAGGTAAATTCTGGTTATGGAATATTTTGGGTAGTGTCATCTTTGTTGGCCCGTATATCTATATACATAAGCTGGCCAAGGCAATGAATTTAATGAACGAACATTACAACATCAACGGATAAAAGAAATGGGTTACCTTGCTTGACAAAAGTGTGGTAACCTATTTTTTGTTATTTTGGTACTGTGTCTATTGCAAAGGACAATAGCTGGTGCATTTTACGAACACAGAACAAAAGCCATAGTTTACTGAACGATATCTTTTATTACGTCTGTTTTTGCATGATAAAGGAACTTGTTTTTGTGTTGCAGGTTAGATATAATTAGAGCATAAGATGAATCTGGTGGTGTTTGGATGAGGATACTGAATTTCGGCTCCTGCAATATCGATTATGTGTATTCACTTGACCATATTGTGGAATTGGGTGAGACTGAAGCAACACAGAGGCTTGATGTTTTTCCGGGCGGAAAGGGACTTAATCAAACCATTGCCATTGCCAGAGCGGGGGCAATGGTTTTTCACGCAGGATGTGTCGGTTATGACGGTGGTATGCTGACCGATATCCTTGAAAACAGCGGTGTTGACACCTCGTACATCTGCAAATCCGACGAAAAGAACGGTCATGCTATAATTCAGGTAAGCTCGGATGGGGATAATTCAATATTTCTTTATTCGGGCTCTAATCACTTGATAACCCGAGATTATATCGACCTTGTACTCGAAAACTTCGGTGACGGCGACATTATACTTTTGCAAAATGAGATAAATAATCTTGACTATATAGTGAAAAAGGCACGTCAAAAAGGCATGTGCATCATTTTGAATCCGTCACCGTTTGACGATAAGCTTAGCAATATTGATTTTAATGACATTGAGTACATTATTTTAAACAAGATAGAGGCTAAGGCAATTTCGGGATGCGCTCAGATAAATGAAAGTTTAAAATGTATCAAAAATAAATACCCAAAGCTTAAGGTGATATTGACATTGGGTGATAAAGGGTGTATCTATGCTGACGGTGAGCATGAGTTATTTCAATCGGCTTTTAAGGTGGATGTCGTTGACACAACGGCGGCAGGGGATACCTTTACAGGCTTTTTTGTTGCTGAGCTTTCAAAGGGTACCGATTATCAAACAATATTGAGAATTGCATCGGCCGCATCGGCCATTGCCGTTTCAAGAAAGGGTGCGGCACCGTCGATTCCTGAAAGAGAAGAGGTATTGGAGGCGCTTAAAAGCCTTACAGAAAACACGGCAGATCATCGTTCCGAAGATATGCTCAAACAAATCGACGCATATATCGACCAAAATATTAAAACGGCAAATCTCAGTGAATTGGCAAAAATCTTGGGTTATTCCACGGTATACACAGGAAGCTATTTAAGGAGCTTGACAGGCAAGACCTTTTCTGAGCTGGTTATATCCAAAAGATGCTCTATTGCGGCTCGGATGCTTCTGGAAACCGAGCTGCCTATACAGGACATAATTACTGCCGTGGGGTATCAAAATGAAAGCTTCTTCAGAAAAGCATTCAAGAAAAAGTACGGTAAAAATCCGCTAAAGTTTAGAAAAACGGGGGTCAAATGATATGACGAACGAGCAGAGAATTAAGAATCTTTCGGTGCCTGAGGGTATGATCGATGTTGTGTTGGATACCGATGCGTATAATGAGATCGATGATCAGTTTGCAATCGCTTATTTACTCAGGTCAAAGCAAAAACTCAATACCAAGGCAATTTATGCCGCTCCTTTTTTTAATGAAAGGTCAAGTGGCCCTGAGGACGGTATGGTAAGAAGCTATAACGAGATACTCAAGTTGCTTTCGCTTTTGGGTGAAGAGGTAGAGGTGTTTGAGGGTTCGAGAAGCTTTCTTGAAAACGAAAAAACTGCCGTTATATCGCCTGCCGCTGAGGATCTTGTCAAAAGGGCTCAAGGCTATTCGCCCGAAAGGCCGTTGTATGTTGTGGCGATAGGTGCAATAACAAATGTGGCATCGGCCCTGCTTATAAACCCTGCTATTGCAGAAAACATCGTTGTAGTATGGCTGGGTGGACACGCACATCACTTTCAGCACACAAAAGAGTTCAATATGCGTGGGGATTTTGCCGCAGCACGTGTTGTTATGGGTAGCGGTGCTCCGTTTGTTCAGCTCCCGTGCTTCGGCGTTGTCAGCAGCTTTACCGTTTCTAAGCCAGAACTTGAGTTTTGGCTTAAAGGAAAAAATAAGTTGGCCGATTATCTTGCTGAAAACACCATAGATGAGGCCGAGAAATACGCAAGCGGCAAGCCCAAGCCGTGGACCCGTGTTATTTGGGATGTCACGGCGGTTGCATGGCTTTTGAACGACTCAGACAGATTTATGGATTCACGCATAGTGCCCACACCCGTTCCCACCTATGACGGACTTTATGCACATGACCCAAACGGTCTGCCTATGAGGTATGTGCACTACATAAAGCGTGACAGTCTGATGACCGACCTGTTGCAAAAAATTCTGGAATAATAGTTAGTTTGAATTTTAAAATGCGGAGTTGTACTAAATTAAAGTACGACTCCGCTATTATATTTTGTTTTTAATTGATGGGTATTTACTCCCATTGTACAGGAAATAATACTGCTGTGCATTACATTCAAAATATTTTTGGTTTTTAAGAGGTATAAGATGGGTTCAATTTGGATTGAAACAGTAAAACGACCGCATTTCGATAGCTTACAGCATGATATCAAGACCGATGTTCTTATTGTAGGCGGTGGTATTGCAGGGGTCTTGTGCGCATATATGCTTAAGCAAAACGGCGTAGAATGTGCGCTTGTTGAGGCAGACAGAATATGCAACGGGACAACGGCTGACACCACTGCCAAGCTTACACTGCAGCACGGTTTGGTTTATGACAAGCTAATTAATAAATACGGATATGATGCGGCGTGGCAGTATTTTCATGCGCAACGCTTGGCATTGTACAAATACCGTGTTCTTTGTGAGAAGTTCGATTGTGATTTTGAGGAGTCGCCTGCCTTTGTTTATTCCCGCACCGACGGCAAGTCATTGGAAAGGGAGGCGGTCGCCTTGGAAAAGCTTGGTTGCCCCGTATCCTTCAGCAACCATTCGGAGCTACCGTTTAAAGTGGTCGGTGCGGTGGGCATCGACCGTCAGGCGCATTTTCATCCTTTGAAATTTGCTTTTGAGGCTGTTCGTGGGCTGAATGTTTATGAAAAGACCAAGGTTCTCGAGTTTAAGCCTCATGAAGCAGTTACCGATAAAGGCAGGATAGCCTTTAAAAAGCTGATAATCACAACACACTTCCCGATAATCAATAAGCACGGCTCGTTCTTTTTGAAAATGTATCAGCATCGCTCATATGTAACGGCACTAAAGAACACCCCCGAGATAAACGGAATGTACGTTGATGAGGATATGAAGGGACTGTCATTCCGCAACTATAAAGGGATTTTGTTGCTCGGCGGAGGCGGTCACCGAACTGGCAAGCAGGGCGGAAACTGGCGGGAGCTTGAAGGCTTTTCAAAAAGGTACTATCCAAAGGCAGAAGCGGTTGCACGCTGGGCGGCTCAGGATTGCATGACATTGGACGGAATACCTTATATCGGGCAATATTCACGGCGGACACCCGACATCTATGTTGCCACTGGCTTTAACAAATGGGGCATGACGTCATCCATGGTGGCGGCCATGATACTGACCGATACGGTATTGGGTAAAAATAACGAGTATGCCTCGGTGTTCTCACCGTCACGCAGCATTGTTCATCCTCAGCTTGCCGTAAACCTTGCGGAATCACTGATGGGGTTACTGACCCCAACCGTGCCACGCTGTCCGCACATGGGCTGTGCGCTGAAATACAATAAGCAGGAACGCTCATGGGACTGCTCCTGCCACGGCTCCCGATTTACCGAATCGGGCGAGCTGATCAACAATCCTGCGACCGATGATAAAAAGAATCTCCCGCAGTGAATGCGGGAGATTCTGATATTTATTTTAAAAATCAGGTTTCTTTTTTTAGGTTCCTTACAAGCGTGCCCAATGACAGCCAGAAAAGGAAAGCACCTGCGGTGTTTATGTACATTACCTCAAGAACAAAGACGGCTGAGCAGGCAAAAGTAACAAGTATGCCCAGCATCATTATATTTTCGGATGTACAGAATTCGTTGCCCTTATGGAATATCATCTTTTTGAATATAAGGGCGACGATGAGCACCAAAAATACAGCAACCAGTATTGCTCCAACAAGTCCTTGAGCTAACAGAACATCGACATAGGTGTTGTGAGTCGTGTCAAAGAGTACCGATACCTTATTGTCGACCATGTATGTATCGGGTACATTTTCTACGGCATAGGGGGTGATGTTTCGGTGTGAGGTGCCGAAAACCGGGGCTGTTTTCCATATCTCGATACCGCTCAGCCACAGGCTCAGGCGACCGTTGGTTATGTCGCTTTCAAGTTCGTTGCCTGTGCGTCCGATGGTGTCAAGAGGCTTGTTCTGCTCAGGCTCTTTTGGAGTATCCTCGCCGACAGGACTGTCGGGTGTAGTCGGTGTGTTGTCACTTACATCGGTTTTGAGATAGTGTACTAAATGCACGCCTTCGTTATAGGCTAACTTTATGGCCGATAACGAGGCTACGCTTGCAACACATATGACCGCAGAAAGCACCAAGCATATAAGCTGCTTTAATAAGCAGTGTATTTTTAAGGATAGCTTGCTCTTCAACAGCATATATGAATAAGTAACCGAAACAACGGCGAGGCAAACCATACCTGTTCTGGAGTCGCTGAAGGCTATGTAGCAAAGTGACAGAAGAATGTTCAGTGCGAAAACAATTTTCTTGAGTTTGCCCTGAGCCTTACTTAAAAGATAGCACGAAATAATGACGGCGGCAACATTCATTACCGAGCCATAATTGGGGTCAGAATAAACTCCCCAAAGCCTGCCCCAAATGTATCCCGTTATATTTCCGCTGAAGCTGTTGGCGGCATTTTCACCGTAGTCTGCAAACAGCATTCCAAGACTGACAAGGTTGCTTACGGCAATATAGCCTGCATAATACTTTATCAGTGCAAAATATATTTTGTCACTTTTCTCTTTGGGTTGCTTGGTGTCGGTTGCGTATAATATACCGAAATGGAATACCGTCCATGCCAAGCCCTGTATGTTTTCCAGTATTCCGTATCTGTAGTTTACAATGCAGGAAACCACGTTTGAAGCCACAAGGGCTAACAATATCGGGAATCCGAAGAACCTTAAGTATCTGTTGGCTGTCAGTAAACGGTGTCCGACAATTACTGCGCCGAATAAAAGCACTATCAAGGCTAAACCTTTTAAGGCAATATGTCCTGCAAACAGATTGTTAAAGGACAGCATGGTCAATGTTAAAAATAAAAATTTGAAGACGGTTTCAAGTGTATTGAAAATGCTATCCGGTTTTTTTGTTGCTGTAATTTCCATAATCATCCCTTGTACTTACTGTATAACGTTTTTCAGAATATCGGCTTGGGCTTCCAAGCTGAAATCCTCCGAAACCACGGTGAGCTTATGCTCGCTTCGGTCGGTGTTTTTCCATTTTAGTACGGCCGTCGCAAATTCCTCGGCCGAGTCGGTGGGAACAAAATCACACATGTTGCTTATCTTAGCCATTGTGGTGATATTTGTGCTGAATACACACGGCAGCTTTGAGCATTGCGCCTCGATACCGACAATAGGCATCCCCTCAAAGCGTGACGGCAATGCAAACACATCAAAAGCACTCATGTAGCCCCTTGACATGTCGACCCTGCCTAAAAATATAACACGGTCACGAAGGCTGTATTTTTCTACCAGCTCCTGCATTGAGGGACGTAACAAACCGTCTCCTGCAATCACCAATACGGCATCGGGGTCTTTTGCCGCCGCTTTGTTAAACATCTCTATCAAAAAGAGCGGGTTTTTGGGGTATACCAGATTGCCGACATAACCCACCACATAGCGGTCTTCGATATTGAGTTCTTTTCGTATCAGGCTGCGCTTTTGCTCATCAAAGTGAAACAGGCTTATGTCGATCGTGTTTTTTATTATCTGAACCCCATCACTTTTGACTACACGGTTGGTAAACATCCATTCGGCCGCCTTGTCCGAGCAGGAGAGATAATCGGTTGCACAACGGCAGAGCGGTTTTTTGCAAAGGCGGTGCAGAAGGGTCATAAGCTTTCGCTTTAAAGAGCTTGTGCAATCGTATCCCGATGAGTGTGAATGCGCAATTATTTTTTTAATACCGCAGTGCTTTGCCGCCAAAAACGCAGGAAGGGGAAGAGCGGTCGAAACATTCAGATACAAAACGTCGTAGCCGTTTTTAAGCACCTGCTTGATTTCCTTATACTGCCGCAACGGATGAAAAAGACCGCTTACACAATAAATTTTCGAATCGGGATTCCCCAATCTTTCAAGAAGAGGATTATCGGGCACATTGGTCAGGAAATCTATTTGGACATCTTCGCCATGCACGGTGCGGTAAAAATTGAGGATATACTTGTCCACACCGCCTGCAGTACCGTCGCAGACCATGCCGATCAAAACTTTTTTCATTTAGCTGTTCCTTTCCTTATTTACGGACCTGCTTTGCCTTAACAAATAAGCCTTGAAGCTTGTTTTGCACAAGAAATATCGTCCTGCCTAAAAACAGAGCTGAAAAGATGCGTTTCTTCTTTAAAATACCCGACATAATTTTTAAAAGAGTGCCTGTCGGTGCTGAGTGCGGCATAAGCTCGTTAAAAAGAGGCTCATCATATACTGTTTTAAGCCATTGCTTTCTTTTAGAATGGTTCATTTCGGCACGTTTGTCACAGTTGCGGCTCAAGGCCGAGAACAGATAACGTGTATAGATGCCTGCAAGCGTGCTTTTTGTGCTTTGGTCGGCTGTGCCCCAGGCACACTGCTGTTCGTAAAGAAGCTGAACCCTCTCACGGTGAACTGCATAGTAATCAGGGACAAATTTAGCAGTAAGACTGGTGGTGCCTCGTTTTGCATAATGATATGGTGTGATAGGCAGTATATTCATACTGCTGATATCGTTACAAAACTTAATGTTGAACTTTATATCCTCGATAAGTACGATATTTTCATATTTAAGGTCAAGCTCACGGATATGCTTTACAGAGTAAAACTTATTCCAAGCATAGCCGTAATACGTGCCTGTTTCCAAGGACATAATTTGGGAGTGTACCTCATCAGCCGTTTTGCAGTAGGCTTCTTCGGGCCGCATAACAATGCTGTTGACTATTTCGCCGCTTTTATTGTAGTATTCCTCAACACATCCGAAAACGACCGCCTCGGCCATGTTTTTTTGCAGCGAGTTATATACGGCTTCAAGCAACTCGGGATCGACATGGTCATCCGAATCCATAAACCACACATACTCGCCCTTTACATCGGCAAGTCCCGTATTTCTGGCGGCACTTAATCCTTTGTTTTCGGTGTGGGTGAGGGTTCTGATGTTACCGTATTGCTCCGAAAATTCCTTGCATATTGCGGCTGAGCCGTCGGGAGAGCAATCGTTCACCAGAATGATCTCAAAATCCTTAAAGGTCTGATCTATTACGCTTTGTACTGCTTTTCTCAGATACGGCTCCACACCGTAAACGGGCATTACAATGCTGAAAAATGGCTTTTTATCCATCCGTACTTCCTCTTTAAACATACTGTAAAGCATCAAGCTTACCGATTTTGTGACTTGACCACAAAATTACATAATAATGATAACAGATATGCGGCATAAAGTCAAGTAAAGACGCAATTTGTAACAATTTGGGGGAGTTTTGAGGAATGTGTAAAAAATGTATTGTGTCAATGGTTCTTTTGTGTTATAATCTCCTTCGTAAAATTTTTGGTTAAGGTGTTAATTTATGTTAAAAAAGCTATTTGCTCCACAGGATATGACCAAGGGTACTCCGTGGAAATGTATTTTGATGTTTACGTTGCCGATGCTGTTAGGCAATATTGCCCAGCAGCTTTATAGTACGGTCGACACAATAGTTGTCGGTCGGTTTGCCGAAAACGGTGACAATGCTATTGCCGCCGTTGGAAGTGCATTGCCGATAATCAATATGCTGCTTGTCTTGTTTATCGGTATTTCGGCGGGTGCCAGCGTTATGGTGGCACAGTATTTCGGTGCTAAAAACCGTGAGGGTCTGTCATATACCGTCGGTAACTGTATAACCGTTACAGCTATCGCCTGTGTTGCACTCATTGCTGTTGCCGCACCGATACTTTACTGGGTGCTCGAAAAGCTCAATACACCTGCCGATATCATCGACGGCTGCTACGACTATCTGTTGATATCGCTTATCGGTATTGCGGGTATGGCATACTATAATATTTTGAGCGGTATCATCCGTGGCTTGGGTGATTCGGTATCGGCGCTTATTTATCTTTTGGTTGCAACGGTGCTTAATATCGGTCTTGATATTTTGTTTGTTGCTTCATTCAAAATGGATGTTGCGGGTGTGGCGCTTGCGACAGTCATTTCGCAGTTTGTGTCATCGGCTTTGTGTCTCATTAAGCTTGCTAAAATGAGAGAAATGTTTGACTTCGGCTGGAAATACCTCAAGCCGACATCGAGATATGTTAAAACCATAATAAAGCTTGGATTGCCGTCGGGACTGACACAGGCGATATTCTCATCGGCTATGATAATTGTTCAGTCGCTGACCAACAGCTTTGGTGAGCAGTTCATTGCCGCCAATGTTATCGTTATGCGTGTGGACGGCTTTGCAATGATGCCCAACTTCTCGTTCGGTACGGCATTGACGACCTATGCAGGCCAGAATGTCGGTGCGGGCAACTACGACCGTGTCACCAAGGGAGCCAAGCAGGGAACCTTGATGGCGGTGGCCTGCTCTGCGTTTATTACGGTTATCATCCTGCTGTTTGGAAAGGGACTCATGGGTGTATTTACCGAGACCGATGCGTTAGTTGAGAGAAGCTACTTCTTGATGAAAATACTTGCGGTTGGATATATCGCTATGGCTGTGACGCAAAGCCTTTCGGGTATCATGAGGGGTGCGGGTGATACCATGACACCGATGTGGATATCGCTGATAACAACGGTGGCGGTCCGTGTGCCGTTGGCCTACGGTATCGCATACCTTACCTCTCCCGACGGCGTTTTTTCTCACGGAGAGCCAACATGTATTCAAATTTCATTGCTCACAACATGGGTGATGGGCGCATTGCTTACCTTCCTTTTCTACCGTATTGGAAAATGGAAGACCAAGGCTATACGTTAAGCGGCATATACTTGACAAGAAACGCACGAAAATATATAATGATTGTAGAATAATTTTGGGAGTGAATACTATGGCAGATAATATGAAGGATAGCTGGAAATCGGTAGGCACGGGACTCGGTCACGCCTTCCGTGATCTCGGTAAGACGCTTTTAAAAGGTGGGGCTACCGTTGTCAAAAAGGTAGACGAAATGGTCGGCGAAGAGGTTGAAAAAATGGATGCTGAAGAGCCTAAAGCCTCAAATGAAAATACTGCCGAGCCCGTTTATTCAGAGGATATTTCGGATAACGAGAAAAAAGCATCTAAATAAAAGCTTTTTCACAGCTTATAAAAGAAGATAAGAAGCCTTAAAGACCTGCAGAGTTTTTCACCCTGTAGGTCTTTACTGTTGTTGTGATGCTGTCTCATTAAACATTCACTTGAATATTTATGTAGTCTATAATGTTAACGAGACAGCCCTTTTTTCGAGAAATTTAAATTTCTCGTCTTTCGATGGTCATTATGAGTTTAAGTATATTCTTCCAAAGGTTTGATATTTTGTTTAAAATCACTTGACGAAACACAAGATATGGTGTAAAATACATTAGATAATGGATAAATTATGCAAATGTGTAAATTCTAAAAAACAATGATATGAGGATGGTAAAACTATGGCTAAAAAGCCGGAATACGGTAATGAAAGTATTACATCTTTAAAGGGTGCCGACCGAGTCAGAAAAAGACCTGCTGTCATTTTCGGCTCGGACGGTCTTGAGGGCTGTCAGCATTCCGTTTTTGAGATAATCTCAAACTCTATCGACGAAGCTAGAGAAGGCCACGGCAAGAAAATAGTTGTGACCCGTTACAGCGACCACTCGATCGAGGTGCAGGACTTCGGACGTGGCGCACCGGTCGATTTTAACACCAAGGAGAACCGCTACAACTGGGAGCTTCTGTACTGCGAGATGTACGCAGGCGGTAAGTATAACACCAATGACGGCGGAAACTATGAGTTCTCGCTGGGGTTAAACGGCTTGGGCCTTTGCTCAACGCAGTATTCATCCGAATATATGGATGTTGAGATAAAGCGTGACGGCTATCTTTATACCCTGCATTTTGAAAAGGGTGAGAACGTCGGCGGACTTAAAAAGGAACCGTATTCGGGGCGTGACACCGGTACAAAGACCCGTTGGAAGCCTGACCTTGATGTTTTTACCGACATAAATATTCCGCTTGAATACTACCTCGATGTTTTAAAGCGTCAGGCCGTAGTTAATGACAATGTTGTCTTTATCCTGCGTGATCAGGTGGGCTCTAAGTTCGAAACCCACGAGTTCTGCTATCAGTCGGGTATCAAGGATTATGTTACCGAAACGGTTGCCGATAAGGGTCTGTCAACGGTACAGTTTTGGCAGACCGAGCGAAAGGGTAAGGACCGTGAGGACAAGCCCGAATACAAGGTCAAGATAAACGCCGCTGTCTGCTTCTCAAATCAGGTTCAGTTGAAGGAATATTATCATAACTCGAGTTGGCTTGAGCATGGCGGCTCACCCGAAAGAGCGGTCAGAAACGCATTTGTTTATCAGATAGATAAATACATTAAGGACAATAACAAATACACCAAAAACGAGTCCAAGATAACCTTTCAGGATGTTGAGGAATGCTTGGTGCTTTGCATTTCATCCTTCTCCACCCAGACTTCTTACGAAAATCAGACCAAAAAGGCTATCACCAATAAGTTTATCGGTGACGCAATGACCGATTTCTTCCGTCATCAGCTTGAGGTCTACTTCATCGAGAACAAGGAAGAGGCCGAAAAAATAGTCAATCAGGTGCTTATCAATAAGCGCAGCCGTGAACGCTCAGAGCGTGAGCGCCTCAACCTTAAAAAGACACTTTCATCCAGCAATGATATGCTGAGCCGAATAGAAAAGTTCGTTGACTGCCGTTCTAAAGATACAAACGTTCGTGAGCTGTTTATCGTTGAGGGTGACTCGGCTTTGGGCTCGGTAAAGCTGGCAAGAAACGCAGAATTCCAAGCCGTTATCCCTGTAAGAGGTAAGATACTTAACTGTCTGAAGGCTGAGTATGAGCGTATCTTTAAATCAGAGATAATTACCAACCTTATAAAGGTTTTGGGATGCGGTGTTGAGGTCAAATCCAAGGCGAACAAGGATCTTTCGACCTTTGACCTTAATGCACTCAGATGGAGCAAGGTCATTATCTGTACCGATGCCGACGAGGACGGCTTCCAGATCAGAACACTTATTTTGACCATGATATACCGACTTATCCCGACGCTTATTGAGGTCGGCAAGGTCTTTATCGCAGAAACTCCGCTTTATGAGATAACTACCAAGGAAAAGACCTATTTTGCATATGACGAAAAGGAAAAGGCCGACATCATGACCAATATGGTAGGCGATAATAAATGTACCGTTCAGCGCTCAAAGGGTCTTGGTGAAAACCAGCCTGATATGATGAGCCTTACCACCATGAATCCTGCCACACGTCGACTGATCAAGGTCAGCCCTGAGGATGCCGAGGCTACGGCGCATATGTTTGATATTCTTTTGGGTGACAATATCGACGGTCGTAAGGAGATCATCACCGAAAAGGGCTACCTCTACATTGCCGATGCCGATTTGAGCTAAGTGCAAGTTTTAAAATATAAACAAGGAGAAAGAATATGCCTCCGAAGAAAAAGAAACAAGTTGAAATAAAGCCGTCAGCCGCAATGGCTAATGCCTATATCGCAGGCGCAGGCACCGTTGTCGAGCAACCTATTACACGCACGCTTGAAACCAACTACATGCCGTATGCGATGAGTGTCATTCTGTCCCGTGCTATACCCGAGATAGACGGCTTCAAGCCCTCGCACCGTAAACTGCTGTACACCATGTACAATATGGGCTTGCTTAAGGGTGCCAAGACCAAATCGGCCAACATTGCAGGTCAGACCATGCGTCTGAACCCTCATGGCGATGCCGCTATTTACGAAACGATGGTTCGTTTGACCGAGGGCAACGAAGCACTGCTTCATCCTTATGTTGAGTCCAAGGGTAATATGGGTAAAGCCTATTCACGTGATATGGCATATGCCGCACCCCGATACACCGAGGCAAAGCTTGCGCCTATTGCCGCTGAGTTGTTTAACGATATTGACCGTGATACCGTTGATTTTGTCGATAACTATGATGCCACCATGCAGGAGCCGACCCTGTTTCCTGTTACCTTTCCGTCGGTGCTTGTTAATGCCAATACAGGTATTGCTGTCGGTATGGCAAGCTCGATATGTCCCTTTAACTTAGCCGAGGTCTGTAAGACCGAGATAGAGTTTATCAAGGACGATGAGATCAATGTTGCCGATTACCTTACGGCACCCGATTTTCCGGGCGGCGGCGAACTGCTTTACGACCGTGCCGATATGGAAAATGTTTACCGCACGGGCCGAGGCAGTATCAAGGTGAGAGGTGTCTATTCGTATGACAAGTCGGCCAACTGTATAGATATTACACAGATTCCGCCGTCAACCACCATTGAGGCGATAATAGAAAAGATAATCGACCTTGTAAAGCAGAAAAAGGTCACCGAGATAAACGATATCCGTGATGAGACCGACCTTTCGGGTCTTAAGATCACCATTGATCTGAAGCGTGGTGTTGACCCTGAGAAGTTTATGCAGAAGATGTTCAAAATGACACCCTTGCAGGACAACTTCTCGTGTAACTTCAATATTCTCGTCGGCGGAACTCCCCGTGTTATGGGCGTTAAAGAAATACTGACCGAGTGGACCGCCTTCAGAGAGGAATGTGTCAAGCGCAGAGTCTATTTTGACCTCAAAAAGGCCAAGGCAAGGTATCATTTGCTTAAAGGTCTGCAGAAGATCTTGCTTGACATCGATAAGGCGATCAAGATAGTCCGTGAGACGGCCGAGGAAAAGGATGTTGTGCCGAACCTTATGATAGGCTTTGGTATCGATGAGATTCAGGCTGAATATGTCGCCGAGATCAAGCTGCGTCACCTGAACCGTGAATACATCCTCAAACGCTTGGAGGATGTTGAGGCACTGGAAAAGGAGATAGCCGAGCTTGAGGACGTTTTAAAGACCCGCCGTAAGCTTATGAACATTATCATCAAGGAGCTTGAGGAGGTCATAAAGAAGTACGGTCAGGAGCGTAAGACGAAGATAATATCGGCCGAGGAGAACAAGATCGAGGTTGAGGAGGAAAAGGTCGCCGATTATCCAGTAACTTTATTCTTCACCAAGGATGGTTACTTCAAGAAGATAACTCCGCAGTCACTTCGTATGAGTGGAGAGCACAAGCTCAAGGAGGGTGACGAGATCACCACAACGGTCGAGACCACCAATGCGGCAGAGCTGTTGTTCTTTACCGATAAGTGTCAGGTGTATAAGTCAAAGGCCAACGATTTTGAAGATACCAAAACAAGCGTCTTGGGTGATTATGTACCTGCCAAGCTTGGTTTTGACGAGGGTGAAAAGCCGGTTGCGATGATAGTCACTACCGACTATTCGGGATTTATGATGTTCTTCTTTGCAAACGGCCGTGTGTCGAAGGTCGGGCTTTCGGCCTATGCTACCAAGACTAACCGTAAAAAGCTCATCTCGGCCTATACCGATAAGTTTGAGCTTTGTCAGATAATGCACATTAAAGAGGACTGCGAGCTTGTTATGAAGTCCTCGGGCGGAAGAATGCTGTTGTTACACACAGGTGCACTGCAGGTTAAGGCCACCAAGGACAACGGCGGCGTAGCCGTTATGACCCAAAAAAAGGGTCAGCGCCTTTATGAGGTTGTGCCATATGTTGACGGTATGTTCCAGAAGCCTCACCGCTACAGAACGAGAACCCTGCCTGCCGCAGGAAGCCTCCCGTCAGCCGAGGAGCAGGGAGAACAGCTGAAATTATAAAAAGAATGCACTTCGGGTATTCCCGAAGTGCAGGTCAGCTTGATCACAAGCGCTGAAAATCAACTGACAATCATATTTTTTGAAATTTAAGATAAAATACGCAAGGAAAATATTGTAACAGTTGACATTTTTGTGGTTTTGATATATCATATATAAACTGTTTGAAAAGTTATCCGAAAGGACTTGAAATAATGAAGAAAGAACTTGAAAAGGTTTATAATCCTGCGGCCGTTGAGGATAGAACTTATGACTTTTGGTTGAAGGGAAAGTATTTCCACGCTGAGGTCGATCAGAAGAAAAAACCCTACACTATCGTTATTCCGCCACCTAATATTACGGGTCAGCTTCACATGGGTCATGCTTTGGACGAGACTCTGCAGGACATCCTTATTCGTTGGAAGAGAATGCAGGGCTATTCTGCCCTTTGGCTGCCCGGTACTGACCATGCATCCATCGCAACTGAGGCAAAGATCGTTGAGGCTATGCGTAAAGAGGGTCTGACTAAGGATGACCTCGGCCGTGACGGCTTTTTGGAGCGTGCTTGGGCTTGGAAAGAGAAATTCGGTGGCAGAATTATCGAGCAGCTTAAAAAGCTCGGTACTTCTTGCGATTGGGACAGAGAAAGATTTACCCTTGACGAAGGCTGTTCCAAGGCCGTTCGTGAGGTTTTTGTACGTCTTTATGAAAAGGGACTCATCTACCGTGGCGAGCGTATCATCAACTGGTGTCCCCATTGCTTGACATCTATTTCGGATGCTGAGGTTGACTATAGCGAAAAGGACGGCAACTTCTGGCATCTTCGCTATCCCATTACCGACGGTAGTGGATATATTGAGCTTGCAACCACTCGTCCCGAGACTCTGCTCGGTGATACCGCCGTTGCAGTTCATCCTGAAGACGAGCGTTATAAAGACCTTATCGGCAAGACCGTCACTCTGCCTTTGGTAGGCCGTGAGATTCCCGTTGTTGCGGATACTTATGTTGAGATGGATTTCGGTACAGGTGTTGTTAAGATCACTCCTGCACACGACCCCAACGATTTTGAGGTAGGACTCCGCCATAATCTCGAGGTCATCAATGTTATGACCGACGATGCTCATATCAACGAGCTTGGCGGCAAATATTGCGGCATGGATCGCTATGAGGCAAGAAAGGCAATCGTTGCCGATCTCGAAGAGGGTGGATTCCTTGTCAAGGTCGAGCCTATGAAGCACAATGTCGGCTCTTGCTACCGTTGTTCCACCGTTGTTGAGCCCCGTGTTTCCAAGCAGTGGTTTGTAAAAATGCAACCCTTGGCCGAGCCTGCTATTGACGTTGTTAAAAATGGTGAGATCAAGCTCATCCCGAGTCGCTTTGAAAAGACCTACTATAATTGGATGGAGAACATCAAGGACTGGTGTATCTCTCGTCAGCTTTGGTGGGGTCACAGAATTCCTGCTTGGTACTGTGACGAGTGCGGTGAGATGATTGTCAGCCGTACCGATGTTGATGTGTGTCCCAAGTGCGGTGCCAAGGTCAGACAGGACGAGGATACCCTTGATACTTGGTTCTCGTCGGCTCTTTGGCCGTTCTCGACCCTTGGTTGGCCCGAGAATACCCTCGATCTTAAATATTTCTATCCCACAAGCACTTTGGTTACGGGATACGATATTATCTTCTTCTGGGTTGCACGTATGATCTTCTCAGGTCTCGAGTATACCGGAAAAGCACCGTTTAACACCGTTCTGTTCCACGGCATCGTTCGTGATGCTCAGGGCAGAAAGATGTCCAAATCCTTGGGCAACGGTATCGATCCGCTTGAGGAAATTGAGAAATACGGCGCTGACGCTCTTCGTTTCACACTTGCTACAGGTAACACTCCCGGTAACGATATGAGATACTCTGCCGAGCGTGTTGAGGCAAGCCGTAACTTTGCAAACAAGCTGTGGAATGCCGCACGTTTCGTTCTGATGAACCTCGACGAAAACGAGCCCGCACCGCATATTCCTTCCGACCTTGCTCTTGAGGACAAGTGGGTGCTTTCAAAGTTCAATAATGTTGTTAAAGAGGTAACCGAAAACCTTGATAAGTTTGAGATCGGTCTTGCCGTTTCCAAGCTGTATGACTTTATCTGGGATATTTTCTGCGATTGGTACATCGAGCTTACCAAAGTACGTCTTAACGGTGACGACGAAAGCAAAGCCGCAACTGCAAGAGGTGTGTTGGTATATATTCTTTCCAATACTCTCAAGCTGTTGCATCCTTTTATGCCGTTTATCACCGAGGAGATATGGCAGGCTCTGCCCCATGAGGGTGAGACCATCATGACCTCGAGCTGGCCTTGTGCCTGCGATTGCCTTGATTTTGCCGCAGAGGAGACCGACTTCCAGAAGGTTATGGATGTTATCAAGGCTGTGCGTAACCGCCGTGCCGAAATGAACGTTCCACCCTCCAAAAAGGCAAAGCTCTACATCAGCACTGAGTCGAAGGATACCTTCTCAAAGTGTGGCGTGTTTATGACACGTTTGGCTTCGGCTTCTGAGGTTGAGGTCGTCGACGGCGTTGATGTTGACGGCGCAGTCCGTGTTGTTACCACCGATGCAGTTGTTCAGATTCCCATGAACGAACTTGTTGACTTTGCAAAGGAGCTTGAGCGCTTGACTAAAGAGCTTGCCGCTGCTGAGAAGGACAGAGATTTCTTCGGTGCAAAGCTTAACAATGAGGCCTTTGTTTCTAAGGCACCCGCTCATGTTGTCGACGCTCAGCGTGAGTCTCACAAAAAGGCACTTGATAAGATTGCTCTGCTCGAAGCAAGCATCGCCGATATCAAGTCTAAAATGTAATAATTTATAGTTTTTATTTAAAGGTAACGTAGGGGCGAACTGCGTTCGCCCACGGGCGTTCACAGAACGCCCCTACGTTTTTTTAAAGAGGTAGACGATGAACTACACTGAAAGCTTGAACTACATCCATTCACTTATGCGTTTCGGCTCAAGACCGGGGTTGGAACGCATAACCGAGCTTATGCACCGCTTGGGTAACCCACAGGAAAGCTTGGAGATACTCCATGTTGCGGGTACCAACGGCAAGGGCTCGACCTGCACATTTTTAAGTAGTATTTTAAAGGCCTCGGGCAAGAAAACGGGACTTTACATTTCGCCGTTTGTGACTGAGTTTAATGAGCGCATACAGGTTGACGGTCAGCCAATATCGAACCAAGACCTTGCTAAGTATACCGAAAGGGTTAAGGCGGAGGTAGAGGGGATGGAATGCGAGGACTGCCCCATAACCGAGTTTGAGTTTATTACCGCCGTGGCTTTTCTTTACTTTTTCGAGCAGGGGTGTGACGCAGTGGTGCTTGAGGTCGGTCTTGGTGGCCGCTTGGACGCAACCAACGTGATAACAAGCCCCAAAGTGTCGGTCATTGCCCGAATCGCACTTGACCATACTGCAATTTTAGGCAATACCGAGGCCGAGATCGCATTCGAAAAGTGCGGTATCGTAAAGCCTAAAACCCCCGTTATCACCACCGCCGATAACAGCGATGAGGCTTTGGGTGTTATCAAAAAAATCGCTGATGAACGTGGCTGTGAGCTGCGAATAAGCAACCGTAACGATGCAACGGTACTGTCTTGTGATGTTTTTGGCAGTAGGTTTTTGTGGCAGGGTGAGGAGTTTGAAATCGGATTGTGCGGTGAGCATCAGATCAGCAATGCAATAAACGCTGTAACGGCTGTTCGTGCCGCTTATCCCGAGATCACGCTTGATGATATCAAGCAAGGCTTGAAAGCCGCCTCATTTGTCGCCCGTTGTGAGGTTATTTCAAAAGAGCCGCTTGTCATCTTGGACGGCTCGCACAACCCAAACGGTACGGGTGCTTTGGCAGAGCTTCTGCAAAAGGCCGATATACAAGATGCTACCGCAATCGTCGGATTTATGGCCGATAAGGACGTCAGTGATGCCATTGGATTGCTTCGAGGTAGGTTTAAGAAAATGATAACCGTTAAGGTGGAATCAAACGCCCGAACAATGACCGCCGAGGAACTGAAAAAGGTTTGTGAAAGCATTTGTGATGAGGTTTATGCCGCCCAAAGCTATAGTGAAGCAATAAGACTTGCATCCAATGAAGAAAAAATAATTGTATTTGGCTCACTTTATCTTGCAGGTGATATAAGACCGTTACTTTTAAAGCATTTTCAGACAAAAAACAATTAAATAATCGCTCCTATTGTGACAAAATATTCAATGCTTTTCCGCTATACTTATGTGTAGCGGATTTTTATTTGTCAGGAGGACGATGAAGTGTCAGTTAAAATTACAGTCAACGGTGAGGTCGTTACGGCCTTTTTAGACGGTGAGATAGACCACCATACTGCAAGTGTTATGAGGAATGAAATTGATGCGGCTGTTGAGAAGAATATTCCGACGATGCTTGTGCTCGATTTCAGGGATGTCAGCTTTATGGATAGCTCGGGTATAGGTTTGGTTATGGGCAGATACAAGGTTTTGAAGCCTTTGGGTGCTGAATTGCATGTCACCAACACCTCGCCGCAGATCGGTAAGGTTATGAAGTTGGCTGGGCTTGACCGTTTGGCGAAAATGGATAAATAAAAGGGGAGGAGAAAAGTATGATTAAGGATGAGATCAAGTTGGTTATTCCGTCACGCTCAGCCAACGAGAGCTTTGCAAGGGTTTCGGTCGGAGCGTTTGTTGCTCGGTTCGACCCAACCTTAGAGGAATTGAACGATATAAAGACCGCCGTGAGCGAGGCGGTCACCAACTGCATTGTTCACGCTTACCGTGACACGATAGGTCTGATTTACATAACGGTCAGCGCCGATGGGAACACGATTACGGTCAAAATACGTGATCGTGGATGCGGAATTGCCGATATAAAAAAGGCAAAGGAACTGCTTTTTACCACCGGTGGAGAAGAACGGGCAGGCCTTGGCTTTGCGGTAATGGAAAGCTTTACCGACAAGCTCCAAGTGCGTTCGGCGGTGGGTAAGGGTACCACCGTTACCATGAAGAAAAAGCTGAATGTGAGACATGACGGACAAAAATGATTTTATCAAAAAGAATCTGGGGCTGGTGCACTCCTGCTGCGGAAAGTTTAAGGGTCGTGGTATAGAATACGACGATCTGTATCAGGCAGGGTGTATAGGTCTTATCAAGGCGGTAAACGGTTTTGACGAATCCCGAGGGCTTATGTTTTCCACTTATGCCGTGCCTGTGATTTTGGGCGAAATAAAGCGTATGTTCCGTGACGGGGGAAGCGTTAAGGTCGGAAGAACCTTAAAGGAGCTGTCATTAAAAGTCATCCGTGAAAACGAGCGCCTTGCCAAAGCACTCGGACGAGAGCCTACGGTGAATGAGATCGCTGAGACTTTGGGTGTCACACCTGAGAGTGTGACAGAGGCTTTGTGCGCCGCTCAACCGACCATGTCGCTGACTATGGAAAATGAGGACGGTACAAGTGAATTTGACATTGCGGTCGAGGGTGAGGACGAAAAGCTATTAGAGCATATATCCTTAAAAGAAGTCTTAGAAACCTTGCCCGAAAACGACCGAAACCTGATAATTCTAAGGTATTACAAATCCAAGACCCAGACCGAGACTGCGCAGCAGCTTGGTATGACACAGGTGCAGGTGTCACGCAGGGAAAGGGTGATTCTCTCCAAAATGCGCCAACTGTTGGCATAAACAAAAGATCCTGCACTTCGTTCAGGATGACACAGCAATTTAGTACTGTCATACTGAACGAAGTGCAGGATCTTATTCTAAGTTTATTCTATTTTTCATCAGTTCTGCCGACGAGGTAGTCCAAAGAAACTTTATAAAAATCCGCAATCTTTATAAGAATTTCCAATTTCGGCTCGCGGGTCATCAACTCATAGTTTTGATACGCCTTTTCAGTTATATCGCAGAAAATGGCAACCTGCTGTTGTGTCAATCCTTTTTCTTTTCGGCATTTCTTCAAACGCTCTGACAATATCTTTCTCATACTTTTTCACCTACAATTGTTCTTGACAAATCAAGTATAAGAAATTAAAATTGGCAATATACCAACAATTGTTAGCGAGGTACGTATATGTCAGAAATTTGTTTTGATTGTTTGAACGAAATCTTCGGAGGGAAAGAAAATCCTAAAAAGTATGTGATGTCAGACTATTCGGAATTGTGCGAGCATTGCGGAAAATATAAAAAGGTTGTTGTCGTTAAGCGAAATATTCATTACTATATTTATCGGTTTAGATTTATAATATATCCGCTTATGGTCGTATGTTTCCCTTTGATGTTGTTAGTTGCTGTTGTAATTCGCTTGTATTGGAAACTAAAAATTAAAAACTTCAAGGATAGTAAATAACGATATTCTTGCTGTTTGTCATCCTGAGCGCAAGCGAAGGATCTTTTTGATTTAATTATTTGTTGCCTCTTGAACTTAGGGAGAAATTTGGTATAATAATCCTTAGTAAATGTGGCAGGTGACGGTATGAAAAGGTTTTTGATAGTTGTGGATATGCAAAAGGATTTTGTCGACGGTGCCTTAGGCACGTCTGAGGCGGTCGGCATTGTTCCGAACGTGGTTGAAAAAATCAAGAATTTCAACGGCGAGATAATTGTGACCTATGATACTCACTTGGAAAATTATATGGACACATCCGAGGGTAAAAATCTTCCTGTGCTGCATTGCATAAAGGGTACCGACGGCTGGCAGCTTGATGCAAGTGTGCAGACTGCCTTGGAGGGCAGAGAGTACACTGTGGTTGAAAAGCCTACCTTCGGCTCGGTGAAATTGCCAGATGTTATCAAGCAAAAAGCGTTGGATGAGGAGTTTTCGATCGAGCTTATCGGTCTTTGCACCGATATTTGCGTTGTGTCAAATGTTTTGTTGCTCAAAGCTAATTTCCCCGAGGTCGAGATCTCGGTCGATTCGACCTGTTGTGCAGGTGTGACGGTCAACAGTCACAATGCGGCTCTGCAAACTATGAAAATGTGTCAGATTGAAGTTAAGTGAGGTTAAGATATGTATACCTTTGATGCTAATAAAGTAAAGAATGAGTGTGTTGAATGGATAAGGGAGTTTTTCCGTGAAAACGGACCTGACTGCAATGCGGTTTTGGGCATTTCGGGTGGTAAGGATTCTTCGGTGGCGGCGGCTCTGTGCGTTGAGGCTTTAGGTAAAGACCGTGTTATCGGTGTTCTGATGCCCTGCGGTGTTCAGCACGATATCGATATGGCCGAGCTGCTGGTTCAACACCTCGGTATAAAGCATTATGTTGTCAATATCAAGGATGCGGTTGAGGGTCTGACGGGTAGTTTTCCGTTTGAACTGTCGCAGCAGAGCAAGGTTAACCTGCCGCCGAGAATCAGAATGGCCACCGTTTATGCTGTTTCGCAGTGCTTTAACGGACGTGTGGTCAACACCTGCAATCTGTCGGAGGATTGGGTTGGTTACTCTACCCGCTACGGCGATGCGGCAGGTGATTTCAGCCCGATGGCTAATCTCACCGTACAGGAGGTAAAGGCTATAGGCCGTGAATTGGGACTCCCCGATGTGCTGGTTGACAAGGTGCCCATCGACGGACTTTGCGGTAAGACCGATGAGGACAATCTCGGCTTTACCTATTTGGAGCTTGACCGTTACATCCGTGAGGGTATCATCGACGACCCCGAGAAAAAGGCCCTCATCGACCGCAAGCACAAGGCAAATCTGTTCAAGCTACAGTTGATGCCGACCTTTAAACCGAATATCTGATCTGATACATAGACTGTTTAACCGAGATTGATCTACAGAGATTATTCAAACCGTAGGGGCGTTCTTTGAACGCCCTCAGGCGAACACAGTTCGCCCCTACGAGGTGTGAGTAAAAATCTTAGAGGATAGAAAGGTTAAGCAGTCTTTTTTATTTCTTGACTAAAGTTTGAAGTTGTGGTATACTCCATAATTGAAGTAAAATGTGGTCATTGTGTGCATTATAATGATTATTATTTGTCGAAACAAAACCATTATAACATCATAACCACATCCAAATATTATCATAGGAGTATGTTATGGAAAAACAAAACAACTTTAAGCCGTATATTGCTGCCGACAGAGTTACCCCTGAGTTGACCGTTACCTCTATCATTATGGGCATCTTGTTGGCAGTTATATTCGGTGCAGCGAATGCCTATTTGGGCCTTCGTGTCGGCATGACCGTTTCGGCATCCATTCCTGCGGCTGTTATCGCAATGGGTGTTATCCGCGTCATTATGCGTAAAAACTCAATCTTGGAGTCTAACATCGTTCAGACAGTTGGCTCGGCAGGTGAGTCGTTGGCCGCAGGTGCAATTTTCACCTTGCCTGCACTGTTCTTGTGGGCAAGCGAAGATGTTATGGAAAAGCCGAGCATGGTGACCATTACCGTAATTGCACTTTTGGGCGGTCTTCTTGGCGTATTCTTTATGATTCCGCTTCGTAATGCGCTTATCGTCCGTGAGCACGGAACTCTCCCTTATCCTGAGGGACAGGCCTGTGCCGAGGTCATGCTTGCAGGCGAAGAGGGTGGCTCCAAGGCTTCTACCGTTTTCAAGGGGATGGGCTTTGCCGCTTTGTTCAAGTTCATCATTGACGGTTTGAAGCTTGTCCCCGGTGAGGTCTCTTACGAGGGACCGAGACTTTATCCCGGTGCCGTCGGAACTCAGGTATATCCTGCCGTTATGAGCGTCGGTTACATCTGCGGACCGCGTATTTCTTCTTATATGTTCGCTGGTGGTCTTTTAAACTGGTGTGTTCTTATTCCTATGATGGTGCTGTTTGGCGGAAGCTATTTCTCGGGTGCTTTGGCCGACGGTCAGACCGTTGCTGAGGTCTATGCCGCAGGCGGTGCAGGCGGTGTATGGAGCAGCTACACCCGTTATATCGGTGCAGGTGCTTTGGCCGCAGGCGGTATCATCAGCCTTTGCAAAAACCTTCCTTTGATTGCTCGCACATTTGTCGGCGCAGTCAAGGGCTTCTCGGTCGGCGGTGCAGGTACTCTCCGTACCGATAAGGACATCAATATGAAGATAGTTCTTCTTGCTATCCTTGTTCTGACTTTGGCTGTATGGCTCGTTCCTGCCATCCCTGTATCTTTGGTTGGCGCCATCATCGTTGTTATTTTCGGTTTCTTCTTTGCAACCGTTTCATCCCGTATGGTCGGCATCGTAGGCTCCAGTAACAATCCTGTTTCGGGTATGGCTATCGCAACATTGCTTATTGCGACCTTGATTCTCAAGATGACGGGTGAGGTCGGTGCTTCCGGTATGCAGGCCGCTATCGCCATCGGTTCTATCATCTGTATCGTTGCCGCTATTGCAGGTGACACCTCACAGGACCTCAAAACAGGTTATCTCTTGGGCGCAACACCCAAGAAACAGCAGATCGGTGAGATCATAGGTGTTATTGCTTCGGCTTTGGCTATCGGCGCAACCCTTTACCTGCTCGATTCTGCTTGGGGCTTTGATTCTGAAGAGCTTTCTGCACCTCAGGCCACTATGATGAAGATGGTCATCGAGGGTATTATGGGCGGCAATCTGCCTTGGGGACTTATCCTCATCGGCGTGTTTATTGCTATAGTTGCCGAGGTCGTTGGAATCCCCGTGCTTGCATTTGCTATAGGTGTTTATCTGCCCGTTCAGCTCAATGCCTGCATTATGATCGGCGGTATCATCCGTTGGGTCGTTGACAAGATCAAGGACGAAAACAAGAGAAAGGAAGCTGTCAACAACGGTATCCTTTTCAGTTCGGGTATGATTGCGGGTGAAGGTATTGTTGGTCTGTTGCTTGCTGTTCTTGCGGTGACCGGTATCGACAAGGTGATTGATCTTTCGGACAAGCTCAAGCTTCCCGCTTGGGGCTCCAATCTCGGCGGTATCGCAATGCTCGGCCTTGTTATTTTGAGTTTTATTTTCTTCGGCATTTTGAAGAAGGAAAAGAAGTCGAACTGAAATGGGAAAGAAAAAGCACGTAATTGCTGCAAACTATCTTGAGAGAAAGCCTGCCCGTCACCGTGACATCCGGTGGAAAACGGTTGACGACGGCAAGGTGACCTTGGAGATAGAAAATGTCGGCTGGGCCAACCGAATCGCTCAAAAGCTGTTTAAGCGTCCTAAGGTGAGCTTCGTTCATCTTGATGAGATGGGCAGCTTTGTGTGGCCGCTGATGGATGGCCAAATGGATCTGACCGACATTGGCGTAAAGGTCAAGGAGCATTTTGGTGAAAAGGCTGAGCCTTTATATGAGCGCTTGGCAAGATATTTCCAGATACTTGACAGTTATCATTTTGTTGAGTGGAAATACATCCCCGAGTCCCAAAATAAGAAAAAGTAGTAAAAAATGTCTCACTTTCGGAACGCTCCGTTTGTGGGACATCTTTTTGTTATGGCGTGTTTTTCTTGCTGTGCTTCCGGAAGTCGGTTGGGGTAGCACCATGCATTTTTTTGAACACTCGGGTGAAATAATACTGATTGTTATAACCTGCTTTTGCTGAGATCTCACCGACTGTCAGTTCGGAATTAAGCAACAAGTCGCAAGCGTAACGGATGCGCAGACCGTTTATGTAATCGGCTGAGCAGGTATTGAGGTGCTCCCTAAAAAGCCGTGCGATATAGGACTCCGAAATGCCGAATTTCTGCGCCAGGGAAGAAAGCGTGACGTCTTTGCGGAAATTTGTTTCGATATAGCGGATCAATTTTCTTAAAGTCGGGTCAACGCCGTAGCTGCCCGATGCATTAGTGTTGAGCAGGGTCAAAAGCTCACGCAAGCAACAGTCAAGCAACAGCTTTTCCGTGTCACTTTGCCACACATTTGTTTTGCTCACACGGTCGAGCACATTTTGCACTCTGAGATCAATGCTTTTGGTCAGCGTTCTCACCTCTATAACAGGGCTGACGTCAAAGGTGTAGGAAATGGAATATTCGCCGTCAGGCAGGTGGTTGGTGGTGCCGATCTTGAATTTGGTCTCGTTGGGTCTGGCATCGGGTGTTGAAAAATGGAAAAAGTAATATTCACAGCCCGTTGATTCAAGCGGTGCATACCGTGTGCCGCTGTGGATAAGCAGGGAATCACCACCGTTGACCTTGTAGACTTCGTCGGCCACCTTCATTGAAAGTTGGCCGCTTGTAAAAACTATCAGAAGATGATTTTTCAGAACGTTGCCATCGTGCCAATATCCTTGTGTTTGTGTGACCCTACCGTGCCGTTTGACTAAGATGGGCTTTTCGGTGTCGATATACATATATTTTCCTCGCTTGTGCAGTTTTGTATAACAAAATTATACCATAACCAAAACATTAGTTCAATATTGTATTAAAATAAATATATTTGTGTATTGAAAGCAACACACTTGGGTGCTAAAATTAAAACAACGAATAAAAGGAGCTGGTTTTGTGGTTTTTGATGTTAGAAATTACGGTGCCGTGGGTGACGGCAAAACGCTTAATACCGTTGCCATCCAAAAGGCTATTGACGATTGTGCCGAAAACGGCGGCGGACGAGTGCTGTTTGAAAACGGCACGTATATGACGGGAACGATAATTTTGAGTTCTTTTGTTGAATTACATATCGCAGCTAATGCCGTGCTGTTAGGCTCGCCCAACTGTGCCGATTATCCCGAGCATGAAACGAATCACGTTGAGTCAAAATTGCTGCCACGTTGGCGCAACGCATGTCTTATCTATGCCGACGAGTGTGAAAACATCAGCCTCACGGGTCTTGGTACCATCGATTGCAACGGCACACATTTTGTACGTGAGCTTCCGCCTGAGGAAATCACAAATTGGAAATATAAACGATATTTTGACCGTCCCACACCGCCGAGAGCTGTTTTCTTCACGGGATGTAAAAATGTCAAGATTGAGGATATCACAATGGTCAATCAGCCTGCAGGCTGGTCGTATTGGATCCACGATTGCGACTACGTCACCTGCGACAAATTGAAGATAAACGCTTCGGTTGATTACCCCAACAACGACGGCATACACATAAATTCAAGCCGAAATGTCACGGTATCCAACTGCTCTATAACCTGCGGTGACGATTGCCTTATCATCCGTGCCAACAATGTGTCGCTCAAGGAAAACAAGGTCTGCGAGAGGGTGGTCATCACCAACTGCAATCTGACCAGCTATTCTGCGGGTATCCGCATCGGTTGGATGAACGACGGTGTTATCCGCAATTGCTCGGTGTCCAACGTTGTTATGACCGATTGCAGTACAGGAATCAATATGAGTTTGCCGTATCTTAAACCCGACACGACGTCTCCCAATTCTTCGGATCAGGGCAGAGAGGCGACACTTATTGAAAATATGACATTCAGCAATGTTATTATGGACAAGCAATGTAGTTCGCCTATAAGAATTGTGGTCAGTGAAAATGAGGGTACACGGTGTGAAGCGATCCGAAATATTTATTTCAACAATATTCACACCCGTGGTCCGTCGTTGCCGAAATTGATCGGTCGTCCGAGCTGTCATTTTAAAGATATATGGTTTACCGATTGCAGCTTTGAGTGTACCGACGGCAGTGAGTTCTCTAACCGAAAGACCCACGGTGCGGCGGTACACGAAGGCAGTACCGACGGTGCAAATCCGTTGACCGTTCGGTTTGTTGACGGTTTAAAGCTTAACAACACGGTTTTCAAATCGCTTTGATGCTTTAATAAAAAAGAAAAACCGAGATTCCAAAGGGAATCTCGGTTTTTGCTATCATAAAAGTTTTTGTTCGGACGAGCTTGGTTGTAGTAAAAAACTTATCAAGGAAGGTGAGTTGTTCATCAATAAGACCCTCATCACCCGACGTATAAAGCTCGCCCGAATGCATTTTTACTTATATCCTTAATATAACATTTCAGATTATTCTACATATAGTTCATCCAAATGCCATATTAACGGGTTGGAATCGATGTATTTCCAAATATCCTGATATTGCCGTTCGCTTTTGATGATTTCATCATAAAATGATTCCTGCCATAGGGATTCATCAGAACCATACATTTTCTTATATATCATCGTTGTAACAGATTTAAAATCCTTCATAAGGCCTTGTAGGGAATACGCACTCGTCGTTCCGCAAGCTCAAAGCCGTATGTTTTGTCGGTTGAATGGATAGGTTCTGTGTTTTTTATTATGATGATTCCGTGAATGTGATTGGGCATCATTACGAATTTGTCTAATTCAACGTTTTTATTCAAACGTTCGATGTTTTGCCAACATTCCAAAACCTTTTCGCCAAGGTGCGACGGGATTACGGTGCCGTTGATAAAAGGTGAAACAGGCGATTGGATGGTTTGGGACGGAACGACGAGGGCGTCGTTCCCTACAACGCGGGACAGCAAGGGCTTTCGGTGGTTGGTGCAGACGGTTACGAAATAATATCCATATTGACCGTAGTCGTATTCCTTTAATCTGTGAGTTTTTCGTGAGGGTAAGTCGTTGTTAATTGGCGTTTCATTTATCATTTTTATATCCTTTAATAAAAGGCACCTCATCATATTGGTAGGTGCCTCAGTTTTACAACTCCGACAGATCGTACGGGGTGTGGAGATAGACTATATGGTTGAGCCAGTTGTAGTAGAGCATATTTGCGTGTGAACGCCACAAAAACTGCGGTTCTTTTGAGGGGTCATCCTTGGGGAAGTAGTTGCAGGGGATCTCGGGATCGATGCCCTTGGCTACGTCGCGTTCGTATTCCTTCATAAGAGTGTGACGGCTGTATTCCGCGTGACCCGAAATGAAGATGTTACGGCAGTCCTTGTCGGCAATGATAAACGGGCCTGCCACTTCCGATTCGGCAAGGATCATAAGCTCGGTATTTTTTCTGATATCCTCAATGACCGATTCGGTATATCTTGAATGGGGAGCGAGGAAAAAGTCGTCAAAGCCACGCGTTAAGGGATGACGGAAGTCAAGACGCTCATGCCAGAAGATACCGCTTAACTTTTTTGGAAGCAAGCGTTTGTTGATACCGTATTTATGATAAAGTCCTGCCTGTGAGCCCCAGCAAATGAATAGCGTTGAGTAAACGTTGGTCTTTGCCCAGTCAATAATGGCACAAAGCTCATCCCAATATGTGACCTCTTCAAACGGCATCAGTTCAACGGGTGCACCCGTAATGATAAGTCCGTCAAAACGCTCGTGTTTAATATCGTCAAAGGTCTTGTAAAACTTCAGAAGATGATCGGCCGATGTGTTTTTGGAAACATGGCTTGCCATTTGTATAAGCTCGATCTCGACCTGCAACGGTGAGTTGCCCAAGAGACGCAAAAGCTGTGTTTCGGTCTCGATTTTGGTCGGCATTATATTGACTATCGCAATTCTCAAAGGACGGATGTCCTGATGAATGGCTCTTTCCTCGGTCATCATAAAAACATTCTCGTTTTCGAGTGTTTTAAAGGCCGGTAGTTCGTTAGGTATTTTAATAGGCATAGCATTCTCCTACATTAAAATCAAGTTATTATATATATTAACAAAGTACAAGCAAAAAAGCAAGCGGTAAATATCACTTTCTGCGGTGATTATTCACGTGATTATCCCGTGCTTGCAGTCCAGCAAATACTGACCAAGGAAGCATATTGTGGTGAGCTTACACAAAGGTTTGTGTTCACGGCCGAAGAATGCTTCGACGGTGTATTGGTTAAGGTCGGCAACGATGTTTTCTATGAAGCAAGAAACGTCACAGGTCGTTTGACCGTCTCAATGCCGCATACCGAGTTTCTTAAAATCAAATTACAAAAAGACTGCCCCGCTAAACTTGTTAACGGGACAGTTTGATTTTAATCTTTATGCGGTTTTAGTTTTAAAACTACCTTTTGCAGGTAGAATATGACCAGCACGGCAAAGACGAACGAGACGGCCGAAAGCACCTGCTGTGCGTAGACGTGCATTCCGAGGAATTTATTGCCTGCCGCCTGTATGTAGTTGACCAACGGCGTTGCCGCAAGGGTGGCCAAAAATCCTGCCAGGCCGTAAACGGTCTGCTTGACCATCAATGCGTCACTGCGCTTTTGGGGGTCGACGTATTCAAAAATAAGGTTGGTTTCGGCACTGTTTATACCGCCCATTGCCGCCGCAAACAGTACGTAATAGGCTGTGTAGAACACCTTGCCGTTGGACGGCACCATAAATATGGCGATCAAAAATCCAACGGCCGCAAGTCCGTAGGCAAATTTGAGCATATAGGCAAAAGATTTATGGTCGGCAATGCGAGCCAAAATAAACGAGGCGGGAATGCGCACAGCCGAATAAACGATACTTAAAATTGCGACAAACTTCATACTGAAACCAAGCTCTTTGGTCTGATAGGTGCCGAAGAATGCCGTTGTGATGTGGGTGGAAACTGTCCAGAACACACTCAAAAATACGACCTTCATTATAGTTTTATCACCCAACACGTTTTTGAAGCGCTGACCCACCGATACCGTTTTAGGAATTTCGGGCGCAGTTTTTTCTTTTGAAAAGATAAGGGTCAGTGTGTGCAACACGGTCAGCACAAAAATCGCTACCGCTGCGGTGATAAACGCCGATCTCATATCTCCTTTTGCTTCAAAATGGTCAATAACGGCGCCCATAAAGAGGTTGAATAAAAATCCGCCGATTAAGGAAACGGTCTCTTTTATGGCGGTGAACTCGCCGCGCTTGTGAGCATCGACCAACGACATAAACCAGTTGGTTCGGGGTGCAAAGACGATGTTAAGGAAAAAGTATGCCGCCATCAGTACCACTATGAACAGCACCGTTTTTACGGGACGCGAAAGCCCCAAAAACGGCACAAGGTAAACGCTCATAAACAGTAGCTGATTTATTATATAAAACTGCGTCACCCTGCGCTTGACCGAGCCGCCACGGAAAAAGAAAACGGCAAAAAGCTGAAAACTGCAGCCCAGCGCCACAAACGAGGTCAGAATGGCGGTCAGACTGTCCGAAAAGCCAAGATAGGATGTCAACTTGGCAAGATATGCACCGGTTACAAGAATGGAAATAAAGTATTCAAACGCAGACTCGGCGATATACATACCTCGGCTGGTACGGTAAATATCGTTTTGTTTGGTTAGCGGACCCATTTAATCTTACCCACCTTTTTAAAATAAACTTCTGCTTGAGTGATGACATTATATAATTTTTTGTCCATAGTAAACCCTAAAATCAGCGAATTTTTTTGAATTTTTACGGTGTTGCCACCTAATATATCCTATAGCAATTTCACAACAGAGAGGTCAAGGGGCGAACGCAGTTCGCCCCCCTTTTTAGGATCATTTATACCGGTTACTGTTTAATGAGACAGTTCCTTGTGTTTTGGTTAATAAATCGGAGTATCGGGATCCTCACAGATCTCATCGAGGCAGTATTTGCCTTTGACCACGGGCTCGCGGTTCTCCCATTTACCGTTTGTAAAGTCAGGGAAGGGCTGAGGCGCACCGCCTTGGCTTATAGATGCCTCGGATAAGGGACCTATGGCAAGCCAAGCAGCAGTATCGTACACGTCAATGGGAGTTTGAGTGCTGTTTTTGACCGCCTCGACAAAGGCACGACAAACCAGCCAATCGATACCACCGTGTCCGCCTCTGACCTTCATAGCGGCATACTCTTTGTGGAGAGGGTGGTCGTACTTTTCAAAGAATTCTTCCTCGTTGTTGCGAACACCGTGCTTCATCCCATCAAGATAGACTACATTGGTATCTTCAAAAGACATTCCCAACGTGCCGCGAACAGTGAAATTACGGCTATAGTAGGGACGAGGAGCAGTGGTGTCAAGAGCAAGCACCACCGTCTCACCGTTGGCGCAGGTCATAACGGTGGTGATAATATCGCCCTGCTTGTAGTCGATCTTAGCCCACTTGGGGTTTTCCAAATGATCCTTGGCAAACTGCTTTAACGCACGTGACTTGGATGCAAAGGACGAAAGTGAAACAATTCTGTTGCCTCGGTTGATACCCAATATCTTTGATAAAGGCCCAAACTCGTGGGTAGGATAATTTTCTTTGTTCTGATTGATATAGTGAGCCAATCGGTAATGAGGAGGGTCAAGTGTTTCAATATCTTTGAAAAGATCCTCGTAGTTCAGATAGTGCATATAGCCGCCGGCGCAATGGACGATCTCACCGAATAATCCTTGCTTAACCATATTCAAAACCATCATTTCACGGCGGGAATAACAGCAGTTTTCCAGCATCATACAAGGCATACCCGTCTCCTCGGATGTGCGGACGAGATCAAAGCATTCCTGCAAATTATCAGCACAGCCGACTTCAATTGCAGCGTATTTACCGGCTTTCATAGTATCGATTGCCAACTGCGGACGTCCTGACCAACATGTCATAATTATAACTGCGTCGATGGAGTTGTCATTAAGAATATCGTGATAATCGGTAATCACCTTGGGGGAATATCCGCCCAATTCTTCTACCATTGCACGACCTTTTTCGGCACGCTCGGGGACGACGTCGCACACATACACGATCTCAACGTCACGCATAAGTGCAAAAGTATCCTTTAAGACCCATCGTCCGCGTCGGCCGAGACCGACATAGCCGACTCTGATTTTATTTTTCACCTTAAATTCCTCCCTTCATCATAATAATAATGATTTTTTGAAATGAAATCAAGCCTCGGGAAGTCCGAGTCCTCGAAGATCTGCCAAAATTCCGTTTTCCTCTGCGTTATAAAGCTTCCAGATTACACGGAGTCCTTGCAGGGCCGATCTGCCATCGGTAAGAGGCTTTTTATCGTTTAGCACGCAATCGGCAAAGTGCTTGATCTCATGCTGCGTTTCCTTTGAGGTGTCGGTTCCACGCTTCCATACAATGTTGTATGACTGATTTTCTTTGGCACCGCCGGGCAGGTGTTGGCCGCTTCCGTTATAAACACGTACCTCACCTGAGCGATGCTCGTACTCAAGCAAGCCTTTTTCGGTCTGAATCTGGAAATCGTAGCAAAGGCGAGTGCCTCTTGCACCCCAGGTAGCACCGTGATAGCCGACAGCTCCGTTTTTGAATTTAATGGTAACGGCACTTGTGCCTTCCTTGAGCATCCAGGGTGTTCCGTTGCGTGTTCCAAAGTGAGCACCACTGATAGGTTCACCTAAGAACCACATCATCAAGTCAATATAGTGACATCCGTGGCTGAACAGCTGACCGCCACCAAGACGTGCCGTACTTCCCCACACTCTATCACCGTTAAGGTAGTCTCGGCTTGCTCCGGTTAACTGCTCGGTCCAGATCGACATCTGTATTATCTCACCGTATTCGCCCGAATCGACTAATTTTTTGAGTTCTTCGATTCCGTTCCAGAATCGGACAGGATAGGCACACATTAACTTAACATTGTGCTCGTCGCAGGCGCGGATAAGCCATTCGCATTCCTCCTCGGAATTGCAAAGAGGCTTTTCCATAAGAATATGCTTATTACTGTGAGCAAAAAACATACCGCACTCAAAATGCAAATCGTGAGGAAGTGCTATCAGCACAGCGTCGACCTCATCCACCATATCCCTATAATTGGTGAATACTTTTGGATCGTTACCAAGAACCTTGGCAACATCAATTGCGCGTTGTTCAATAATATCACAGACCGCTACGATCTCTGCATTATCGACGTATTTGACGCCTGCTATGTGGTTACCCATCATGGCGCCGCATCCCACAAGACCTAATTTCAACTTTTTCATTGTTTTTTCTCTCCTTTTCTAAATTGAAGAATGTTGACAACCTGTGTGTTGTTTGCTAAAATACACAGGTGAGAAGTGCTTTCACTTCCTACACATAATTTATCACAAGACTCCATTTTTGTCTTTAGCGTATAGGACAAAAATTTGCACAATCGGGTTAAATTTAGTAGTGAAAGGGTGATTGGTACGGAATATATCAGTACAGCTCTACCTGAATCGATCACGGTAAACGGAATCGTGACGGTTTTGCAATATACCTTTGACGGGATTGCCACGGGAAGGGGCGAATCACACGATTTTCCTGAGATTCAATACATAAACAAAGGTCGTCACAAGCCGGTCGTTGACGGGGTGGAATATACCCTGAATGCAGGACAGATGATAATATATCCTCCCAATGCCTTTCACACCTCAAAAGAACATTTTGGAGCTGAGGCGTCAATAATCAGCTTCCGTGCCGATTCCAAAGCATTGGAACCGATCTTCAACAAGGTCATCACTCTCACGTCTTCTCAAAAGCAGACGTTTCTTCAAACAATTGAAATCGCTCTAAATTGCTTTGCAAGACGCACAAAAGCCGAAACCGAGAACGGAAAAAGAGGAATGGTGCTGAAAGAATCCGCAAACGAGAGAACACTTCAAAGATTAAAAAAGCAGCTGGAATTTTTCTTGACTGATCTTTGCAGTGAGTGTGTTACCGAAAGTAATGCCAAATCAAAATGGAATAAGGAGTTTGAACGGGCTGTTTCGTTTTTGAATGAGAACATAACTCAAAGACTTACTTTGCAAGAAATTGCCGACGGTTGCGGAATGAGCGTGTCTAAGCTGAAAATGCTGTTCCGAGAGAAGAGCGGAGGAGGTCCCATCGATTATTTTATTGGTCTTAAGATTAACAAAGCCAAGGAGCTGATACTTAAAGGTACGATGAATCTGTCACAAATAGCCGAAGCGTTGGGATTTACTTCCTTACATTATTTTTCGCGTTTATTCAAAAAGGAAACGGGACAATCACCTTCCGAGTATATGAAGTTGAAATGATACACAGATTCGATAAAAGGATATTTATGTAATATAACCAAAGGAATTACTACATAAATCACCATTACAAGGCACGGTTTGTCCGTGCCTTGTATACATTTTCCGCCATTGTAAAACAACAACGGAAATTCTTCAAAAAACTTCAAAATTTCCGAAAAAAAGTGTTGACAAATGGGAAGTGTTGTGGTAATATAATCGA
>CAYRIX010000020.1:0-36617 GCA_964424555.1 uncultured Eubacteriales bacterium | reverse complement strand
CAGAACTCAATCACTTTTTCTATTCTCTCGGTCTCACATCTATTGTAAAGCTACATTAATATCGCTTAAATCAAGCAAATAAAGGTTGACTTTATTTGCTTGATTTAGTATAATAAATTAAATATTGGGTGTAGTTTGCACATTTGTTTGGAGTGACTTAAAATGGTCAGAAGTATGACAGGCTATGGCAGAGGAGAGGCTCAGAACGAGCAGCTTTCCGTTACTGTTGAATTAAAGTCGGTTAACCACCGTTTCTTTGAAGGCTCTGTAAGAGCTCCCCGCCAGTTTGCCTTTTTAGAGGACAAGCTTAAATCCTATGTTCAGTCCCGAGTCGCCAGAGGTAAGATAGATATCATGGTTACCTGCGATTTCGGTTCGGCTATGGCTGATAAGATTGAAGTCAATGAAGCTTATGCCGCTGAATATATCGCTGCGTTGAAAGCTTTGGCCGAAAAGTTCGGTATTGAGAACGATATCTCGGTGTCAAATGTTGCACGTAATCAGGATGTTTTCTCAGTAACTAAGCAGAGCCTTGATGAGGAGGCCGTGTGGGAGCTTGTAGTTTCCGCCGCCGAAATTGCTGTTGATAACTTTATTAAAGAGCGTGAGGCAGAGGGTAAGCGTTTAGCTGATGATGTAATATCCAGAACAAAGACCATTCTCGACTATGTTGCAGTTGTTGAGGAGCGTTCGCCTAAAACTGTTCAGGAATATCGTGAGCGTATCGAGAAGAAGATGAAAGAGCTTCTCTGTGATACAATGGTTGATGAGCAACGGCTTATTACCGAAACGGCTATTTTTGCTGACCGTGTTGCTGTCAATGAAGAAACCGTAAGGCTTCGCAGTCACATTGCTCATTTTTCAGAAATGTGTGAAGCTGGCGGCGTGATTGGTAAAAAGCTTGATTTCACGGTGCAGGAGATGAATCGTGAGACCAACACTATCGGTTCGAAATGTCAGGATGTCGATATTTCACACATTGTTGTGGAGATCAAATCCGAGATTGAAAAGATACGTGAGCAGATACAGAATATCGAGTAGGTTTTCTGTATTCGGAAGGTGATAATATGAAGCTGATAAACATAGGTTTCGGTAACATGATTTCGGCAGAACGTCTCGTGGCTATAGTCAGCCCTGATTCTGCTCCTATAAAGCGTATCGTTCAGGAAGCGAAAGAAAAAGGTACTCTTATAGATGCTACCCATGGACGCAGAACGAGAGCGGTAATTATTACCGACAGTGACCTTATTGTTCTGACATACCTGCAGTCTGAAACGGTTGCGGCAAGACTTGAGGATACCGAGACCGACAGCGGTGATGAGGAGACTGACGATGAATAGAGGAAGCTTGATTATAGTTTCAGGGCCCTCGGGCTCGGGCAAGGATACAGTATTGAAAAAGCTGTTTGAAAAGATGCCTGAGATTGAGTTTTCTATCTCAAGTGTGTCGAGACCCATGCGTGAGGGCGAGGTTCAGGGTGAAAAGTATAATTTTGTCACCGCTGAACTGTTTGAGCAAATGATAGTTGACGATGCGCTTTTGGAGTATAATGTTTACTGCGGTAACTACTACGGTACACCCAAAGCACCTGTCGAAAGGTGCATCGCTTCGGGCGGAGAGATAATTTTAGAGGTCGATGTAAACGGTGCCGCTAATGTCAGAAAAAACTGCCCCGATAATTTCAGCGTTTTCATTGCACCGCCTTCATTCGACATACTGCGTGACCGACTGACAAATCGTGGTACGGAAACGGCAGAGGTAATTGAAAAACGCCTCTCTCAAGCCAAAAACGAGCTTGACCGTGCTAAAGAGTACGATTACGTAGTTGTCAACGACGACCTTGATGAGGCCGTTGAAGACCTAAGAACGATCATCCTTGCCGAGCGACATAAGATCGCCCGCAACAGTGATATATTAGAAAAATTATAATTTAAATAACACAGCCGATTTTCGGCGGAATGGAGAAAAATATGCTTAACCCTTCTATCGGAGTACTTATTCAAAACAGCGAGAGCCGTTATAAGCTTGTTCTTGACGTTGCTAAAAAAGCACGTGAGATAGCAAAGGACGCTCAGGACAACGGGCAGATCATCATTGAAAAGCCTGTTACCTTGGCCATGGATCAGATGGCTAAGGATGTTACCGAAGAGTAATAATCTATCTAATTTTTTTGTAAAGGATGTGGCTTGCCGTGGAGAGACCGACTGTTGTCAGCGTTGCTGTGGATCAATCGGTTTATCAGACCGACAAGCCATATAGTTATTTATTACCCCTGTCTTTTTTAGAAAAAGCTAAGGTTGGATGCCGTGTATTAGTGCCCTTCGGTAACGGCAATGTACGAAAAACCGGTGTTATTTTAGGCTTTTCTGATCATGATGATACCAAGCGTCTTAAGTCGGTTATATCAGTCCTTGATGATGAACCTATCTTATCCGAGGAAATGATAAAGCTGGCAGGCTTTATTCGTGAGCAGACTTTTTGTACGTGGTATAACGCAGTACGTGTGCTGTTACCGCCGGGGATAAATTATAAGGTCAGGCAGGAGTATGCTTTAAGTGAAAATGCTAATACATTTTTGGCTGAGCTTGACGGTGACCTGAAAACGCTTGCCGTATATATGTCTAACCTTAAAAAAGCGGTTACTAAAGAGGTAGCATATCAATCCTTAGGCTTTAAAGATGACTGTGGTTTGATGGAAAAGCTCATATCTAAGGGAATAGCAGTCAGAACAGGCTCGGCAGTGCGCAATATAGGTGATGCGTCGCTTAAGATGGTTCGATTGACCGATGCAGCCTCAGATTTATCTAACATAAAGCTTACTTCTAAACAAAAGCAGTTGATGACGGTACTGACCGATTTGGGATGCTGTTCTGTAAAGGAACTGTGCTACTTTACGGGCCTTACTCAGGTAGTAATATCGGGACTTTGCAAAAAAGGTTTAGTTGAGATATTTGACCAAGAGTATTACCGTAATCCTTATTCAGGTGCTCAAAAATCGGTTGAGAAGCCTAAGGAACTGACAAAGGAACAGGAAATTGCCTTTGAAAAGCTACTTAGTGATTATGAGCAACCGCAGGGTGTAACTTCATTGCTATATGGAGTTACAGGCTCGGGCAAAACTCAGGTCTTTCTCAAAATGTGTGATGAGGTCGTGAATAGAGGTCGGGGCGTCATCGTTATGGTGCCTGAGATTGCTTTGACACCTCAGACATTAGGAATATTCCACCGCCGATTCGGTGATAAGGTTGCTGTTTTCCATAGTGCTATGTCTCAGGGACAGCGTCTTGACGAATGGAAGCGTGTTCGTAAAGGCGAGGCTTTGATTGCAGTAGGCACACGTTCGGCTGTTTTCGCACCGTTTTCCGATGTAGGACTTATCATAATGGACGAGGAACAGGAACACACCTATAAATCCGAGATGAGTCCGTATTTCCATGCGAGAGATGTTGCACGCTACCGCACAGCTCAAAGTAAGGGATTGTTGATCCTCTCATCGGCTACACCGTCTATTGAGTCTTATAGCATGGCTTTGGCCGGCAAGTATAGTTTATGCACACTTGAAAGCAGATTCGGCTCGTCTACATTGCCTGAGGTTGAGGTTGTTGATATGCGTGAGGAGATATCATTAGGCAACAGCGGTATCATCAGCAATCTGTTATATGAGCGTATTGACGAAGCCGTAAAATCGGGTCATCAGGCGATACTGTTGCTTAACCGCAGGGGGTATAACACCTATGTTTCGTGTACACAGTGCGGTCATGTAATGAGCTGTGATAATTGCAGTATTTCGATGACATATCATTCGGCCAATAACCGTCTCATGTGTCATTATTGCGGAAAATCTCAGCCATATGCTGAAAAATGTCCGCAGTGCGGTGCCGATCGAATGAAGTATTCGGGTCTTGGAACTCAAAAGGCTGAGGCTGAGCTTGAGGCTCTGTTTCCTGAGGCTAAAATACTTCGCATGGATGCCGACAGCACCATGACACGTAATGATTACGAAAAGAACCTCAAGGCCTTTGCCGACGGTGAATATGACATAATGCTGGGTACTCAAATGGTTGCTAAAGGACTTGATTTCCCAAAAGTTACCGTTGTCGGTGTTCTTAATGCTGACATTGCGATGCACTCCAGTGATTTCAGAAGCTATGAGAGAACCTTTTCCTTGCTGACGCAGGTCGTTGGACGCTCGGGTCGAGGCTCAGCCAAAGGAACTGCTGTTATTCAGACAGTAGAGCCTGACTCAAAGGTTATTGAGCTTGCAGCTAAGCAAGACTATGCTGCGTTTTACGGCTCGGAAATAATGACCCGTAAGCTTATGATATATCCGCCTTATTGTGATATAGCGACAGTTTCATTTTTGGGGACCGAGCGAAAATACACTGAGGATGCGGCAAAAAATTATTTTGACCTCATTAAGAACTATGTTTCAAGCGAATTTTCAGATGTAAAGCTTATTGTTTTAGGACCTACTGCTGCAGCAGTTCCAAAAATCAATAATAATTACCGTTATAAGCTGATAATAAAATATAAGAATTCACAACATTTCAGGGAATTGATGAATAAGGTTACGGCTGATTATTACTCTACCGCATATTCGAAGAAAGTGACAGCTTCACTTAACGTCAATCCCGACAGTATTATTTAGGAGATAATTATGGCGATAAGAAATATTGTTACTGAGGGTGACTCTGTTCTTCGCAAGACCTGTCGAAGTGTTTTAAACTTTGATGAAAGGCTTGCGCAACTGCTTGATGATATGAAGGAGACTATGTACAAGGCTGAGGGTGTGGGACTTGCCGCTCCTCAGGTCGGCATACTGCGTAGAGTGTGTGTTGTTGATGTCGGCGACGGACCGATCGAGCTTGTAAACCCTGTAATCATTGAAGAGGAGGGTACTCAGGAGGGCTCGGAGGGTTGTTTGTCTTTGCCCGGTAAAAGCGGTATCGTTAAGCGTCCTATGAAGGTTTCTGTCCGTGCTCAGGACCGTAACGGTAACACCTTTACTGTTACGGGTGAGGAACTTAAAGCCAGAGCCTTCTGTCATGAGATTGACCACCTTAACGGCATACTTTATGTTGATAAGGTTACAAGAAAGGCATAAAATATGAAGATAGTTTTTATGGGAACACCTGACTTTGCTGTCAACTCTCTTGATGCTTTGCTTAATTCGGGGCACGAGATAGTTGGTGTTTTTACACAGCCTGATAAGCCTCAGGGAAGAAAGATGGTTATGACCGAGCCGCCTGTTAAACAGTTTGCTAAAACTCATAATTTGAGCGTTTTTCAGCCTACATCGGTCAGAACTGAAGAGGCGTTTGACTTGTTAAAATCGTTGGAGCCTGACCTTATTGCTGTGGTGGCCTACGGAAAGATAATACCCGAAAATATATTGAACCTGCCGAAATACGGCTGTGTAAATGTTCACGGCTCATTACTGCCGAGACACAGAGGTGCATCACCGATACAGACAGCGATACTTATGGGCGACAAGGTCACGGGTGTTACTACTCAGCTTATGGATATCGGTGTTGATACAGGCGATATTTTAATGACCGATAAAGCAGATATTTTACCGACAGATAATTTTGAGTCTCTGCATGATAAGCTTGCGATTTTAGGTGCTAAGCTGTTAGTTGATACCGTCGGCGGACTTGAAAAGGGAAGCATAACCCCTATAAAACAGTCTGAGGACGGTGTAACGCACGCTTCTATTATCACAAAAGAGATGGGTCAAATAGATTTTACCCGAAACGCATGTGAGATTGATTGCCTAATACGTGCATTTACACCGTGGCCGTCAGCATATTTCTTCATGAACGGCAAGCGTGTTAAAGTAATATCGGCTGTTATCGGCGGCAATACCTCAGCTGAGGCAGGTACTGTAATTGATGCCAAGGAAAATCTTACTGTTGCCTGCGGTGGGGGAACTTCCTTGATTTTTACCGAGCTTCAGCCAGAAGGCAAAGGAAAAATGACAGCAAAAGCGTTACTTAACGGATATCAGATCAAGGTTGGTACAAGGCTGTGAGTAATGCAAGACTTGTAGCGGTTAAGGTCATTTCTGAGATCGGACGTGACGGCAGCTATTCGAATATTGCTACTGATGCCGCCATAAAATCCGCCAAGCTGTCTAAGGTCGATGCTGCTCTTGCAAGTATGCTTGTTTACGGTGTGCTGCAAAGGAAAATTACTCTTGACTATGTTTTGTCGAAGTCGGCGGGTAATAACTTTAGAAAAACCCATCCTTTTGTGTTGTCAGTTCTGCGTGTTGGTGCGTACCAATTGTTGTTTATGAACAAAATACCACCGTCTGCCGCTGTTAATGAGGCAGTTAAGCTCGTTAAAAACTCTAAACAAAGATTTGCTCAAGGCTTCGTAAATGCAGTTTTGAGAAAGATAAATAACGAGAAGTTAGCTATCTTGAGCGATATTGAGAACTTAACCGACCTTGATATCAAATATTCCTGTGCCGGCGAGTTGGCTGAAAGCCTCATAAACGATTACGGATTTGAAGCGGCGCAAAGCTTTCTTAGTGCTTCATTATTAACGCCGAGGCTTTACTGCCGTGTTAATAGATTTGCTGTGAGTGACGGCTTGGTCGACCGACTGAGAGATAAGGGTATTAAGGTTGAGAAAAGTGAACCTGACGGAGCATTCTTTATGCACGGTTCCGGAAGCGTCGAGGAGCTTGATGAATTTAAAAACGGTGAGTTTTATGTGCAGGATCTTGCATCTCAGCTTGCGGTTTCGAGGCTTGCTTTGGCCGACGGTATGAGCGTATTGGATGTTTGTGCAGCTCCAGGAGGCAAAAGCTTTACAGCTGCACAGTACGTTGGTAAGGACGGCATGGTCGTTTCCTGTGATCTTTATGAACAACGTGCACGGTTAATAAGTAACGGTGCAAAGCGTTTACGAATTGAATGTGTAAAAGCCGTTCAAAACGATGCAACGGTTTTTAATGCTGATTTAGGCAATTTTGACCGTGTGCTGTGTGATGTTCCGTGCTCAGGCTTTGGTGTTATTCGCCGAAAGCCTGAGATTAGATATAAAAAGCCCTCTGAGTTTTCTGAACTGCCCGATATTCAGTTGAAAATTCTTGAGACTTCGACAAAGTATCTTAAGCCTGACGGTAGATTGATGTACTCAACCTGTACCGTAAGGCATGCCGAAAACTGTGATGTTATTGGGCACTTCCTTAAGCTTCATGATGATTTTGAGGTCGTCGAGGAACGCACACTTATGCCTAATACTGATGGGTGCGACGGTTTTTACTTCTGTATTTTAAAGAGGAAATAAATGGATAAAATAGATATCAGATCTATGTATTTGGAAGAGCTCGAACAGATTTTATGTGAGATGGGCGAGCCTAAGTTCCGTGCAGGTCAAATTTTCGCTTGGCTGCAGCAGGGTGTGGAAAATTTTGATGAAATGACCAATATTCCGTCAAAATTACGTGTTAAATTGCAAGAAGGTTACTATATTGTAACCGCAAATATCAAAAAAAGACTTGAATCCGACATAGATGATACTGTAAAATACTTATATGAACTTCATGATGGCGAATTAGTCGAATCTGTGTTGATGAAATACAACCACGGCTATTCAGTGTGTGTATCAACTCAGGTCGGATGCCGTATGGGGTGCAGCTTCTGTGCTTCGGGCTTAAACGGCTTTACCAGAAACTTGACTGCCTCTGAAATTCTATCTCAGATAACAGCGGCTCAAAAGGATAACAATATCAGAATCTCTAATGTTGTGCTTATGGGTATGGGTGAACCGATGGATAACCTCGATAATGTGATACGCTTTTTGAAGCTTGTATCGCATGAGAAAGGTCTTAATATCGGTCTTCGCCATATTTCTGTTTCGACCTCGGGCGTTGTTTCGGGTATATACCGTCTTATGGAGGAGAATTTTCCGATAACACTTTCTATTTCTCTTCATGCGCCGAACGATGATATCAGAAATTCCATGATGAGGGTCAATAAGAAGTGGAACGTAGCAACGCTTATTAAGGCTTGCAGAGACTACATTAAGGTTACAGGCCGAAGGATATCATTTGAATATGCTGTAGTTGACGGTGTTAACGACAGTGATGCCAATGCAAAGGAATTGGCAGGTCTTTTAAGGGGTATGCTATGTCACGTTAATCTGATACCCGTTAATCCTGTTAAGGAAAACAGCTATAAAAAACCTGATCGTAAGAAAATTGAACACTTTTGTAAGCTGATGAATGACCTTGGCATAAATACAACGATCAGAAGAACCTTGGGTTCTGATATCAATGCCTCTTGCGGTCAGCTCAGAGGTAAGACTATAGAAGTGTCAAAGGAAAATCACAATTTGTAATAAAAAGGGGGTGCGGAAAATGAATATCACAGGCTTGTCCGATAAGGGTATGATGCGTTCTAATAATCAGGATGCATTCATGATCGGATCAATGGATGACGGTGCTTCTTTTGCCGTTGTTTGTGACGGTATGGGCGGTGCTAACGGCGGTAATGTTGCAAGCAGACTCGCCGTTGATCATTTTTCCGCATCTTTAAAGGCCGGATACCGTTCGGGTATGTCTGAAAGCTCGGTCAAAAATCTGCTTGAGACCGCCGTGAGTGCTGCTAATATCCGTGTTTTTGATAAATCACGTGAAAGCAAGGAGCTCAATGGAATGGGTACTACCATTGTTGCGGTACTTATTATCGGCAATACTGCATATTTTGTACATGCGGGTGACAGCCGTGCTTATTTATTATCAAACGGTCAGCTTTCGCAAATAACACGTGACCATTCGATAGTGCAGTCGATGTTAGAAAACGGTAAGCTGACTCCCGAGGAAGCACGTTTTCATCCAAGAAAAAATGTTATCACCCGTGCACTCGGCGTTGATGAGTCGGTCACTCCCGAATTCAATATTTATGATATCAATTCTAATGATAAATTATTGCTTTGCACTGACGGTCTCAGTAATTTTGCTGATAACAACAGTATTATTTCGGTGCTCGAAGATGATATGGATTCTAAGGCTGAAAGACTGGTTGAAATTGCCAACAAAAACGGCGGCGGCGATAATATCACGGCTGTCGTTATTGAAAATAAATAACTTGAAATTTTTGGATTGGAAGTTTGATTTATGGACAAATTTGTCGGAAAAAGACTTGATGGAAGGTATGAGATACGTGAGATAATCGGTGTCGGTGGTATGGCTGTTGTTTATAAGGCCTATGACTGCATCGAGGACCGTATTGTAGCGGTTAAGATTCTTAAAGAGGAGTTTATCTCCAACGAGGAATTCATTATTCGCTTTAAAAACGAATCAAAGGCTATCGCCGTGCTTAACCACCCCAATATTGTCAAGGTTTATGATGTCAGCTTCGGCGATCTTATCCAGTATATCGTCATGGAGTATGTTGACGGAATCACCTTGAAGCAGTACATTGAGAAACAACAGAGTCTCCGTTGGAAGGATGCTGTTTATCTCACTATTCAGGTGCTTCGTGCTTTACAGCATGCGCATGATAAGGGTATCGTTCACCGTGACGTTAAGCCTCAAAATATAATGCTTTTAGCTGACGGCACTATAAAGGTTACCGACTTCGGTATTGCCCGTTTTGCAAGAAGCGAGCATAAAACCATGACCGATAAGGCTATCGGTTCGGTTCATTATATCAGTCCCGAACAAGCAAGGGGAGAAGCAACCGATGAAAAGGCCGATATTTATTCGGTCGGCGTAATGCTTTATGAAATGCTTACAGGTCGTCTGCCGTTTGAGGCTGACAGTGCTGTTTCGGTTGCAATTATGCAGCTCCAGCAGGATCCTGTTCTGCCTCGTGATATTAATGAGAATATCCCTGTCGGTCTTGAACAGGTTACAATGCATGCGATGCAAAAGGATGTTTTGAAAAGATACCGTTCCGCCGCTGAGATGCTTCGTGACCTTGAGGAGTTCAGAAGAAGTCCCGATATGTTATTTGAGTATACCTATTTTGTTGATAACGAGCCCACCCGCTTTGTTGATGCGGTAAATGATGCTGAGCTTTTAGGTGCAGGTGCAGGCGCTGTATTGGATAATTCTCGCATGCTTGATGAAGATTATGATGCTGATTATGATGACGAGGATGAGGATAATGAGAAATCACCTGTTATCCCAATTCTTGCGGGCATCGCAGTTGCTTTTATCATTGCGGCAGTAATTGTTGGTTTTGTAATTTTTAAAGCATGGAATAAGGAAGGCACCGAGAGCGTCACAGTTCCTAAATTTGTCGGTATGACTGTTCAGGAAATCAGAGACGAGTATCCTGACTACAATTTTGAAATTGAGTATCAGATGAGCTCCGAGTATGACGCAGGCACTGTTATGAAGCAGTCTTTTGATGAGGGAAGAACCATCAAGAAGACGCAGACCATTAAGCTTACCATCAGCCAAGGAACCGAGCTTATCGAGATCCCCAGAATTGCAAATCTCGGTGTTACTGAGGCACAGCTTCAGTTGAGACTTGCAGGCTTTGAGTGGCAGATAGTCAAAAAGCATGACCCGACTATAACGGAAAATCTTGTTATTTCAACCAATCCTCCCGAGGGTGGCTTTGCTAAGTACGGTGCTGTTATTGAGGTCTATGTAAGTATGGGACCCGAGGTTAAATACGTCGATAACGTTGACTGTACCAACTATTCTCTCGAAACTGCAAAGTCAAAGCTTGAAGCTGCAGGTCTGACTGTCGGTAACATTATCTATGAGGATGGCGGAAAGCAAAAGGATATTGTTTTAAGACAAACTCCCGATCCTGCTACTAATTACAGCATACCTGAGGGAACTGCTGTTGATCTCGTAGTTAGTACAGGACTTATCAGCTATTCCTATGAGTTGACGGTTGATGATCTTCCGAATAATTTTGCCGACAATGACGAAGTAACTCTTCGTGCTTGGTATAAGAATACCGAGATCGGTAAAGTAACGCTGAGAAAGATCAATGAGTATGACAAATCGTGGAAGGTCAGTGTTGAAAAGGTTACCGACAAAACCGCAACCGTTATCATAACCGTTGAGTTTGCTGACGGCAAAAAGGCAGATGCTCTCGAGTATACCTTGAATATGGCCTCTAAGACAGATTCGGTCAAGGTTTTGGATGATATCAATGAATATCTTGCTCAAGCAGGTGTTTCCGGTGACAGCGGCACAACCTCCAGTGAAGATGCCACCGCCTCAAATGAACAGACCTCGTCTGAGCAGCAGAACACTAATTCGAGCGAAAACACTTCAACTACCGATAATTGATAGGTAAAATTATGAGCTTAAATGATGTAAAGCTCGACGGAATAATCATAAAGTCTATTGCCGGCTTCTGCTATGTGGAAGTCGGCGATAAAGTATATGAATGTAAACCCAGAGGCTCGTTCAGGAAAGAAGGCCTGTCACCGTCTGCAGGTGACATGGTCTCAATCTCACTGAATGGAGAAAAGGGTGTCGTCGAGTGTGTATATGACAGAAAAAATTATCTGATACGTCCGCCCTTGGCAAATCTCGATAAGCTGTTTATCGTTTCGTCATGCGCTATACCATCGGTTAACACTCTACTTGTTGACCGAATGACGGCTATTTGCGAGCATATTGACGTTGAGCCGATAATTGTTTTTAATAAAGCTGATCTTGGTGATTTTGGTGAGCTACCCGAAGTTTACCAAAAAGCAGGCTACAAAACCTTTGTTGTTTCGGCCGAAACAGGTGAGGGGACCGAGGCAATAAAAACTGAGCTTGAGTCGGCAGTTTCTGCATTTTGCGGAAACTCAGGAGTTGGTAAATCCAGCCTTTTGAACCGCTTGCTTGACGGCGTAAAGCTTTCTACGGGCGAGGTCAGTGAAAAGCTCGGTCGAGGTAAGCATACAACCAGAACGGTTGAACTGTTTAAGGTTTCAAACGGATATGTTGCGGATACTCCTGGTTTTTCCACCTTAGAATTAACCGACTTTATGCTGAACGACAAGGATGAGCTGAAATTCTGTTTTCCTGAGTTTCACAAGCATTTCGGTCATTGCCGTTTTAGTTCGTGTACCCATACAAATGAACCTGATTGCTCGGTCATAAATGCTGTTATAAACGGTGAAATATCAAAATCCCGTCATGTAAGCTATGTTTCAATGTTTGACGATCTCAAAAAAATCAAATCGTGGGAGTTAAATAAAAAGTGAAAAAACGGTGTGTCATAATTGCGGGTGGCGAGTGTGATGCTCAACTGCTCAGAAGTGTAGATGATTCATGTTATGTAATTGCTGCTGACAGCGGTCTAAAACACTGTTTGTCTGCCGATATCAAGCCTGATCTGATAGTTGGAGATTTTGATTCATATCACGGTGAGCTTCCCTTGGATGTTGAAACCGTAAAATTGCCTACCCACAAGGATGATACCGACCTTATGTTTGCAGCACGATGCGGTGTTGAACGTGGTTTTTGCGCCTTTACAGTTTATGGCGGTTACGGTTCTCGACCTGATCAGAATTTGGCTATGCTCCAAACCCTTTGTTGGATAACCGACCATTGCAACTGTGTGCATGCTGAAGCTGTTTGCAACGGTTTTGAGATGTGTATTATTAAGAATAATAAAAAGCTATTTAAAGCCGATAAGAACCGTTATTTATCAGTTTTTGCTGTTGACGGTGATGCAGTGGGTGTCGATATAATCGGTGCAGAGTATCCGTTGAGAAATGCAACTGTTGTATCGTCATTTCCTGTTGGTGTCAGCAATGTCGCATTGAGTGAAACTTCTGTTTCGGTCAAAGATGGCAAGCTTTTGGTTATGACTGTTGATAAAAATATTTAATTTGTAACCGCTTTCAGTATCTTTGCGTATAATGGCGTAAGAGAACTGAAGGCGGTGTTCTTATGCGTCACAGAAGGCAACCACGGTGCAGTGCCGTAGCAATAGCGTTTGTAGCAGGTTTGATAGTTTCTTATTTTTGCTCTTCAGCGTTTATTATTGCTGTTTTGACGCTTGCTGTCATCATTCTCGGTGTGCTTTGCAAATATTGATGGGAGTGGTTTTATGAAGATCGTTGTATTTAAAAGTCCTAAATTGTTAGGCGGTATATTAAGAATGATATTTAAAATTAAAAAGGAAGGATGAAATACATAGCTCAAAGACAGGTGAAAACCTGTCTTTATTTGTTCTATTTGTGCGTTCTACAGAATAAATATCTATAGAATAATTTTGTAGGAGCGAAAATTATGGAATACAATAAATCTGAAATAAGTCTTCCTTGCTTAACAAAGCTTTATGACGGTAATGTTGAACAAAGCATTGATGCCGATTTTACCTTGCCTGATTATTATCCTGAGGTCACTAAGATCCTCAAAAGCGTTACTGATGTAACAATACTGACAGCTCAGTGTAATGAATCAGGTATAAGCATCGGCGGACAGATAGTTATTACTTTGATGTATGCCGGCGGTGACGGTCATCCAAATAGCTTTACACATATAGTACCGTTTACAAAGTCGGTTGCTGTTTCAAATGTTGCAGACGGCACGGCAGTGGTTGAGCCAAGAATTAATTATGCAAATACAAAAGCCGTTGGCCCCAGAAAGGTCGAAATACACGGCTCAATGGCCTTGAAAATAACGGTTGATTGTATCGAACAGCATAGATTGTTGACCTCTGCCGTCGCTGAGGGTCTTTACGTTAAAAGTCGACCCGTTACATATTCTTGCCCAATGCCCACAATAAGTAAAAGTGCTTTTGTAGAGGATGATATTCAAATTCCTCAAAGTAAGCCGTCGGTTGGTAAAATACTCCGACAAAATGCTACTGCTGAGATCACCGAATGTAAGTATGTTAGCGGTAAGCTTGTCGCAAAGGGAGACCTTACCGTGGTGATGCTATATTGTCCTCAGGATGACGGCGAGCCGATACTTTTGGAGGAAAAAAGAGGTTTTTCTCAGGTTTTCGATATTGAACATTCCGGTGAAGGGCTCGGATTTGATTCGGTGGCTCAGGTAGATACGCTTGAACTTCACCCAAAAACGTCGCTTGACGGTGAGGTTAAAACTATAGCCTTCGAAGCCAGGGTATCTATAAATATTTTCCCATATTGTACTGTTACAAACGATATTATTACTGATGCTTTTTCGGGAAGATTTTCGGCGGACATCGTAAAAAAAGAGCTTTGCATTGAGAATATCAGTGATTATATACATGAAAACTTTGTATGTAGTAAAGCTCTTGATTTTTCGGGCGGTATGCTGAGCTCGATTTTAGATATGTGGTGCAATTCTTCAGTCGATTTTGTTTCAAATGACGGTTTGGAAATTGCAATTAAGGGTAATATAATAATTAATTTACTCGGTACAGATAGCGATAACGAGCCTATTTATTTTGAAAGACCTGTTGAGTTTGAATATAAATATGCGACCGAGCTTTCAACTCAGAATATCAGGTGTAGACCGAGAGTAAAGGTTGTCGCCATTAACTATTCTCTTGATGCTAATGGCACAGTAAGTGTGTCTGTAGAGTTGTGCGTTAAAGCCACAGTGTTCACTGTCACCCCGCTTTGTGCAATATCAGATATTAAATTTGATGAAAACACGCTGATATCAAAGGATAATGACTCGGCCGTGATACTGTATTTTCCTGAAAATGAAACTGTTTGGGAAATTGCAGAGAAGTATAAAACCTCACCTGAAAAAATTTGCGAGATAAATGGTGTTTCGGGTCAAGATGAGAAATGTAACAGCATCATGTTAATACCGAATATCTAAGATAGGGGCAGTCTTGTGACAATACAGGACTGCCCTAAAAATTTAATTTGTCGCAAATTGATAATTTATAAGAAATAAACCGAGTTTTAGTCGCCGTATCACTTGACTTTACCGTTTTAGTATGTTAATATCTAAATATAAATTTTGTTGTTTTTGGAGGTATGAATAATGAGTAAATTTTGTGGTAATTGCGGAGCTCAGCTTCCAGATGATGCGTTTGTTTGCGGTATGTGCGGTAAGAGCGTGACACCGACTCCTACTCAGAATCAATCGCCTTATCAGGCATCTGCTCCTCAGCAGTATTATAACAATGCACCTAATCCTGCGCCTGATACTGCTGCAAAGAAGCCGAATTTCTTTGTCGGTATTATGAACACCGCAAAAAGTAAGAGTGATGAGTTTATCGGCAAATGCAAGTCAGATAAGAAGTTCATGACGATGGCCATTGCTATCGGTGGCGGCGGTCTGACTGTTCTTATTGCTTTGATTATAATTCTCATCTGTGTCTTCGGCGGCGGCTACGAGGATGCAATACAGAATAAAATAGACGCTCAGCTTGGTGATTATGACGCATACATAGATTGCTACCCCGAGGCTTATTGGGAGGACCATGAGGAGCCCGATGAGTACGAATTTATCTACAATAATGATTGGGTTGACGATTTTGATGACTATGATATAGATTTTGAGGTCATTGATGAGGACGAGATAGAGGGTTCTGATTTTACAGCTTTGAAATCTGATCTGAGACTTTCTTGGGGAGTTTCCAAAAAGGATATTACCAAAGCATATGAGCTTCAGGTGTTGTATTGTAATGAAACCGATGACGAGGATTATTATTACCTCCAAACGGTTACTGTTGCGGAAATTGACGGCGACTGGTATGTTGTTAATTAAGGTTTAATTTCTTGCCCGTGGAAAGAAGTCTTTTCACGGGTACTTTTGAAAGGTGATATTATGGATAGATTTTGTAAAAAATGCGGTTGCCCCATAGCCGAAGGCTCAAAATATTGTTTTTCCTGCGGAGCAAAATTCGAGATGACCGATGATGTTGAGCCTACCGTTGATGTGTTTTCGGATACAAGCGGTATAACACAAGAGGAACAGGCTCAGACGGTTGAAGAGATTGTAAGTGCTGAGGTTAGTGCAGTTGCCGACACCGAAGAACAGGTGTCGAATGAAACGACCTCAGAGCAGTCTGTAGAAGTGATGCCTGAGATAATTGCTGATGCTCCTGCCGAGAAGCCTAAAAGAGGTGCCAAAAAAATCATAAAGCTCATAGCTCTTTTACTTGTGTTAGTCTTGATTTTAACATCGGCAGGAATCATGGCCTATAAGTATTATACCGATTGGTCTGACATCAATGCGGCTGTCTCCGATTATGTGGATGCGGTATACCTTGGAGAATATGAGAATGCTGAAGATATGATTCCTGAGTCTTTCCTTGAGGGCGAGACCGATAAAGAGTATTATGATCTGATTCTTGAAAATTATGATCCTAAGGAGCTTGCCGAACAGCGCAGCTATGATCTTGACAAATATTTCGGAACTGATATTGTTATCAAGGTCGAGGTCACAGAGTTTGATTACATAATCAGCAATACTCAGCTTATATATTCTGATATATTCAGATTAAACTATGGCTCCGAGTTTGAGTTTGACAGGCTTTACCGTACTGAATTTGAGGTTACGGTAGTTGGATCTGATGCTGAAAAAACCTTTTCTCATTATCTTTATGCAATGGAGTACGACGGTCAGTGGTATCTCTTTGACATGAGGTATTCTTATTTTGCTTTTGTTGATGTTTACGTTGATTATTTGGAAATAGATGCCCTTTTTGAGGATGATGAAGCAGTTTATTTCTGATTAAATATAGTTTAATGTGTAAAGACTTTAATATACAGATTATTTTTGCGGTGGATTATGAAAAGAGAACTGTTAAAAAATTTATACTTGAAATTGGCTGATTTTGACGGTATGACGGTTACGGTCGGCGGCTGGGCCAGAAGTATCCGTGATTCTAAGTCATTTGGTTTTATTGACCTTAACGACGGTAGCTGTTTTAAGGGAGTCCAGATAGTTTTTGAGCGTGCAAAAATTTCAAATTATGATGATATTGCAGGCCTTAATGTCGGCTCTGCTGTTGTTGTAAAGGGTAGGGTTATTGTAACACCTCAGAACAAACAGCCTTTTGAGATAAACGCTGATGAGATTGTTGTTGAGGGCACATCTACACCAGATTATCCGTTGCAGAAAAAACGTCACACTGTTGAATTCTTGCGCGAACAGGCATATCTCAGACCACGAACCAACCTTTTCTCGGCTGTGTTCCGTGTCAGAAGCGAGATTGCCTTTGCTATCCATCAATTCTTTAATGAACGTGGCTTTGTTTATGTTCACACGCCGCTTATCACAGGCTCGGATTGTGAGGGTGCAGGTGAGATGTTCAGAGTTACCACGCTTGACCTGAAGGAACCGCCTAAGACAGAGGACGGTAACATCGACTGGTCGCAGGATTTCTTTGGTAAAAGCGCAAATCTCACCGTCTCGGGTCAGCTAGAGGGTGAGACCTATGCCTTGGCATTCGGTAATATTTACACCTTTGGCCCAACCTTCCGTGCTGAGAATTCCAATACTGCACGTCATGCGGCAGAGTTCTGGATGATCGAGCCCGAAATGGCCTTTGCCGACCTTAATGATGATATGGAGCTTGCGTGGGATATGATAAAGTATATCATCAACCACGTTCTCGATAAATGCAAGCAGGAGCTTGAGTTCTTTAACAGCTTTATAGATAAGACCTTGCTCGAAAGACTCAATACCTTAGCTATTTCCGATTATCAAAAGGTGACCTATTCAGAGGCAATAGAGCTTCTCAAAGATAGTACCGAAGAGTTCAAATATCCCGTGGAGTGGGGAAGTGACCTACAGACCGAACACGAGCGATATTTAACCGAAAAGGTGTTCAAAAAACCTGTATTTGTTGTTGATTACCCTAAGGAGATCAAGTCGTTTTATATGCGTCTTAATGACGACGGTAAAACGGTCGCCGCAATGGATTTGTTAGTCCCCGGCGTCGGCGAGATTATCGGCGGCAGTCAGCGTGAGGAACGCCTTGATGTATTGCTCGAGCGTATGAAGGAATGCGGACTTAATGAAAAAGATTATTGGTGGTATGTAAACCTTAGGAAATACGGCGGAACAAAGCATGCTGGCTTCGGTTTGGGCTTTGAACGTATTGTAATGTACCTCACAGGAGTTTCCAATATCCGTGATGTTATACCATACCCGAGAACCGTCGGCAATGCTGAATACTAAAACTTATAAATGATAAGATAAGATAAGATAAGATAAGATCCTTCACTTCGTTCAGGATGACAGAACTTAAAGTTTTCTTTGTCATCCTGAACGAAGTGAAGGATCTTCGATTTTAAATATTGCTTTACTTATCAGAAAGAAACGACCTTTTCTTCGGGTTCACTGGTTTTAGCGTATGTTTTAACCTTTAAAACCGGTCCATAGCCACGGTAAGCTTTATGCTTTTCAATCGATATTTTAGCAGTAACATTAAGCCAATCACCCGTTTGCAGCATGGTGCAGGGCTTCTCGGTCTCGGCAATGAAGCCTGCATATTGAATATCGTCAGCACAGCAGGTCATAACATGACGTCCTGCTATAAACTGATCATCGGGTATCTTACCTTTTTCACGTGCTATGATCGCTTTGAATTTTACGGTCTTGCCGTGGTACTTGTCCGATTCCTCCATAAGGTCACGGTAAAAGAGAGCAAAATCGTTATCGGCAATCACGATCACGGGTGCGTTGATGTCAAAGGGCAGGGGATCCTCAATGTTGTCCTCTTCGGTACTGCCATCGGTATACTCGTACACGATTGCATTGTTGCGTGAAATTCCGCGAACGATCTTATGCAACGGCATCTTATCAATAGAGCTTTGGTAACGGTTGAAAATGACCAGCTCGGCCGATTTCAGCTTATCCACAACAAGACTACGCATATTTGCATTATAATTAACAAATGTGTTACAATCGGCAAACATCATTTCTTGATATACCGTCCACTTTTCAGGCATTGCGTTATAAAGGTGGTCTAAAGTCCACATTCCGTTATATTCGATAACTACACGCTCAGCGTGGGTTTCTTTGAGCCATCCTTCAAGCGTTTTAGCTGTCAGCTCTTCAACCTCATCTACTGTGCGGATAAACACGTTTTTCCCTGAAAACTTAGAGGGCTCATATTCTTCTTCGCCTTCCTCACAAATGATAAGAAGCGTCTTTTCGCCCGAATTAAAACGTTCATCCTCTAAGGTCTCCTGAATGAACTTGGTCTTGCCCGACTCAAGAAAACCGGTAAAAAGATATACAGGTACTTCCATTTATGACACCTCTTAGATTCTGAAGAGGGAAGCCAAGGCTTCCTCGTTTATCTTGGAACCGATAACGCAAAGTCGGCCTATGATTTCGGCAGAACCGATGCGGACGTCGGGCTCACCGGGAACGTAGTCAAAGTGGATCCACTTGCCGTCCTGAGAGGGAACAATACCTTTGGCTCTTAAAACAAATCCGTAGGTTTTGTCGTCGTCAAGTGCCTCCAAAGCCTTAGTAATCTCCTCAATAGTGTATTTGTTTGTGGTTTCCTTACCCCATGAGGTGAATACTTCATCGGCGTGGTGATGGTGGCCGTGATCATGGCAGCCGCAGGTGCATTCCTCACCGTGCTCGTGATGATGTTCATGATGGTCATGGTCGTGGTGGTCCTCATGGTAATCATGCTCGTCACCGTGATGATGACCGCACTCGCAGTTACCGTGCTCGTCATAATGGTGTTCGTGTCCATGGTGGTCATGCTCATCATGGTCGTGATGATGGTGATGATGCTCGTGCTCGTGGTCGTCATGCTCGTGGTGATGGTCATGGCATCCGCAATCGCAGTCCTCATCATGATCATGGTGAGGATGCTCATGTTCATGAGCTAATTTTTCAAGCTCAATTGCTAAGGTGTTCTTTTGCTCCATAGCCTCTAAGATAGCAGCTCCGTCGATATCACCCCAAGGAGTTGTGATTATAGTAGCGTCAGCATTGTGCTCACGGAGAATATCTACACATTTCTTGAGTTTTTCCTCGGAAATATTATCGGTGTGGCTCAAGATTATCGAGCTTGCGTGCTCGATCTGATCGTTGAAGAATTCGCCAAAATTCTTCATATACATCTTGCACTTATTTGCATCAACAACGGTGGTAAAGCCGTTTAGCAGAATATCATCGGAACCGATGTTCTGCACAGCACGTATAACATCGCTGAGCTTTCCGACACCCGAGGGTTCAATAAGGATACGGTCGGGGGAGTACTCTGATAAAACCTTTTTGAGAGCCTCACCAAAGTCGCCGACAAGACTGCAGCAGATACAACCAGAGTTCATTTCGGTTATTTCAATACCTGCATCCTTCAAAAATCCGCCGTCGATACCGATCTCGCCAAACTCATTCTCAATCAATACTAATTTTTCGCCCTTGTAGGCTTCGTTGATAAGCTTTTTTATAAGTGTCGTTTTTCCGGCACCCAAAAAACCTGAAAAAATATCAATTTTAGTCATAAAATTTACCTCACAAAGAAATATTCTTAACTATCTGAATATTATAACATCAAATTTTACTGTTGACAAGAGCAAACAAAATATTTTGCAAAACTCCATAATTAGCAAAGTTTATTTTTGAGTTCATGTTTTGGTCTATTGAAAAATACGTTGAGTTATCACGGAAAAAACTATTGAATAAAATTATTAGAATAGACTGCGTTCTGTATTGCATTCTTGTTAAATTTGTGGTAATATATTCACAATATTTTAACAAATTGTGTTAAGGAGTATAATTATGGATGGCAATACTATTCAGATTCTTATAGCAATGGTTGTTTATATGGCTGTTGTTATCGGAATCGGCGTTATTTACGCAAAAAGAGCTAACAAAAGTTCTGAAGATTACTTTTTGGGTGGACGTTCTTTAGGCCCTTGGGTTACCGCAATGAGTGCAGAGGCTTCCGATATGAGTGGGTGGCTGCTTATGGGTCTTCCCGGTGTTGCGTATTGGTGCGGTATTGCAGATGCTGCATGGACTGCAATTGGTCTTGCGGCAGGTACATATATCAACTGGCTTATCGTATCAAAGAGACTTCGCCGTTACAGCGTTCGTGCTAATAATTCAATCACCTTGCCCGACTTTTTCTCTAACCGTTTCCGTGAGAAGAAGAAGGTCATTATGACTCTGGCCGCTGTATTTATCCTTGTGTTCTTTACGGTTTATGCTGCCAGCTGTTTTGTTACCTGCGGTAAGCTGTTCTCAACCCTTTTTGGTCTTGACTATAAATTAATGATGCTTATCGGTGCAGTTTTTGTTGTACTGTATACCTTGCTTGGCGGCTTTCTTGCAGAAAGTGTTTCCGACTTTATGCAGGCTATCGTTATGATTGTTGCTCTCGCAGTTATTGTTGTAATTGGTGTTGTTAACGCCGGCGGATTTGGTGCTGTCATTGATAACGCTGGTGAGATTCCCGGCTTCCTTGATTTCTTCGGAATCGCATCACCTATCACTGATGCCGACGGTGTTCAGCAGGTTGTGAACGGAGCACCTCAGTTTGGTGAAGCTGGCAGCTACGGCTTCCTCACAATTTGCTCAACCCTTGCTTGGGGTCTTGGTTACTTCGGTATGCCTCAGGTTCTTCTTCGCTTTATGGCTATCCGTAAGGAAAGCGAACTCAAGCGCTCGAGAAGAATCGCAACCGTTTGGGTCGTTATCTCGTTGACAGTTGCCGTGTTTATTGGTGTTGTCGGCCGTCAGCTTTACTCGACAGAGCATCTCACAAGCGCTGATGCTGAAAACATTTTTATCACACTTGCTACAAAATCTTTGTCATCGGGATTCTTACCCATCCTTGCAGGATTTATTATGGCAGGCATCTTGGCCGCTACTATTAGCTCGTCAGACTCTTATCTGCTTATTGCCGCATCCTCTGTTTCCAAAAACATCTTTCAGGGTGTTATCAAGAAGAATGCAACCGACAAGCAGGTTATGTGGGTTTCACGTATAACCTTGCTTGCAATCGCAGTTATTGCAGCCATCATTGCTCTTGATGAAAACAGCGTCATCTTCACCATCGTTTCTTTTGCATGGGCAGGCTTTGGCGCTACCTTTGGTCCTTTGATGCTGTTCTCACTGTTCTGGAAGAGAATGACCCGTGTCGGTGCAATCGTCGGTATGGTCGGCGGTGCGGCAATGGTCTTCTTCTGGAAGCTTGTTATCAGACCTTTGGGCGGTGCATTCAATATTTACGAACTGCTTCCCGCATTCATTTTCTCGTCGATCCTTATCGTTGTTGTTTCACTTCTCACCAAGAAGCCTTCTAAAGAGATCGAAGAGGATTTCGATGCGGTTAAATCGGGATCTGTAGAAGCATAAGCTTTATTTATTCTATACAAAGACGTCTCAAACCAAGTGTTTGGGACGTCTTTGATATTTATGTCTATTTTTACTAAAAAACATTGACTAAAATTTAACAATTTGCCAATGGCATTAATACGTAAAAGGTAGTAAAATGATAATAATTTAGTGTCAAAAAAGGAGAGACTATTATGACATCATACATAAGATACACATATCCTCAACTTAAAACCTTCTGTGAGGACTGCTTTGAGAAATTCGGCTTTACCAAGGCCGAGAGCGAGATCATCACCGATGTTCTTCTGCTTTCTGACCTCTACGGTATTGAGTCTCACGGCATGCAGAGACTTGCCCGTTACCACAAGGGAATCGAAAAGGGCCTTATTAAGGTAGAGGCTAAGCCTGAGGTCGTTTTTGAAACTCCTGTTTCGGCCGTTATCGAGGGTAACGACGGCATGGGTCAGTTAATTTCTCATAAGGCAATGAATATTGCTATCGAAAAGGCTAAAAAGAGCGGTATCGCAGTTGTTACCGTCCGTAACTCCAATCACTTTGGTATTGCTGGTTATTATGCAAAGATGGCTTGTGATGCAGGTCTTCTCGGTATGGCTTTCACAAACTCTGAGGCAATCATGGTTCCGACCTTTGGCCGTCTTGCAATGCTCGGCTCTAACCCCATTGCAGTTGCAATGCCTGCTGAGCCTTATGATTTCTTCTTTGATGCATCTACCACCGTTGTAACCCGTGGTAAGCTTGAGATATACAATAAGCTTGGTAAACCGTTACCCGAAGGTTGGGCTTTGAATGCTCAGGGCAAGGGAAGCACCGATGCTAAGGATGTATTGGCTAATATTGTTGCTAAAAACGGCGGCGGAATCATGCCTCTTGGCGGCGAGACTGAGCAGCTCGGCTCACATAAGGGCTATGGCTACGGTATGTTCTGTGAGATATTCACATCTATTCTTTCGATGGGTCTTACCTCTAACCACACCCACATCGGTGGTAAAGGTGGTACCTGCCATGGCTTTATCGCAATGGATCCCAACATCTTTGGCGATGCCGCCGCTATCAAAGAGCATTTGTCCACCTTCCTTAAAGAGCTTCGTGAGTCTCCTAAGTCCGAGGGTGCTGACCGTATCTACACTCACGGTGAAAAGGAAATCTTCGCTAAGGCAGACCGCTTGGAGAACGGTATTGATGTTAATATCAACACCGTTGCAGAGATGTTCGATATGTGTAAATATGTAGGTCTTGATCCCGTCAAATACCTTGGTGATGTAAACTTCGATGAGGTCAACGCAAGCTCATCTTATAAATAATGGGGCAGAGGTTAAGGAGAATTAAAATGGATATTAAAGCACGTGCGTTAGAAAAGCATTATGAGTGGAAGGGTAAGCTTGAAGTTGTTTCCCGCACTCCCGTTACCAATAAAGACGAACTGTCCTTGGCATACACCCCCGGTGTTGCTGAGCCTTGTATGGTTATTCATAATGATTATGAAAAGTCTTTTGAGCTGACTCGCCGTTGGAACTCGGTTGCCGTTATTACTGACGGTACTGCTGTTCTCGGTCTCGGTGATATCGGCCCTGAGGCCGGTATGCCTGTTATGGAGGGTAAATGCGTCCTCTTTAAGGAGTTTGCCGATGTTGACGCTTATCCTCTCTGCCTGAGAACTAAGGATGTTGATGAAATTGTCCGTACAGTATACCTTATTTCGGGCGGTTTCGGCGGTATCAACCTTGAGGATATTGCCGCACCTCGTTGCTTTGAGATTGAAAAGAAGCTTAAAGAAATCTGCGATATTCCTGTTTTCCACGATGATCAGCACGGTACTGCTGTTGTTGTCGGTGCTGCTGTTATCAATGCTCTCCGTCTTACAGGTAAGAAGATTGATGAGATCCAGTGTGTTATCAACGGTGCAGGCTCGGCAGGTATTGCTATAGGTAAGCACCTTTTGAAGCTTGGTGTTAAGAACCTTACTATGGTCGACCGTTTCGGTATCATTTGCGAGGGTATGGAGGGTCTGAATCCTGCACATGAGGAAATGAGCAAGCTCACCAACCGTGACAAGAAAATGGGTACTTTGGCTGACGCTATGAAGGGCGCTGACCTCTTTATCGGAGTTTCGGCTCCCGGCTGTGTTACCGAGGATATGATAAAGTCGATGAATACCGATCCTATAGTATTCCCGATGGCAAACCCCGTTCCCGAAATTATGCCTGACTTGGCTAAAGCAGCAGGCGCACGTGTTGTCGGTACAGGTCGTTCTGACTTCCCGAATCAGATCAACAACGTTATGGCATTCCCCGGTATCTTCCGCGGTGCTTTGGACGTTCGCGCCTCCGATATCAACGAGGATATGCAGATGGCCGCTTCGTTGGCAATCGCATCGCTTATTTCCGACGAGGAATTAAACGAGGAATACATTATGCCGTTCGCATTTGACGAGCGTATTGGCAAGACCGTCGCCGCCAAGGTTGCCGAGGCTGCAATTGCTTCGGGCGTTGCAAGAATCAAGAAATAATTCTTTAAAATTTAAACCTCCGATCAATCCTTTAGCTAAAGCAAAGGATATTATCGGAGGTTTTTAATTGTCTTTATTTTAGCATCCATGGTCAAGAGATTATTGATAATCACTTGAAAATATGATAATATTATGTAAAAGTTTTGATTTAAAACGATCTAATGTGAGTGAAGGTGACAAAATGAGCAGAAAAAACACACGTAATACCAAAGGTCGTATAGTAACGGCAGCATGGAAGCTGTTTTATGACCAAGGCTATGAGGACACAACTGTTGAGGATATTGTGTGGGAGTCAGGCACCTCAAAAGGCTCATTCTATCATTATTTTGAGAGTAAAGATGCACTTCTCAGCTCTTTGTCATATCTTTTCGATGAAAAATATGAAGAACTATCTGTAAACATCACCGATGATATGAATAGCATTGATGCGTTGCTTTATCTTAACGCAGAACTCTTCGGAATGATCGAAAATCAAATCGATCTTGACCTTTTAAGCCGACTGTTTTCAACGCAGCTTACAACCAAGGGGGAACAGTCGCTATTAGATCACAACCGTGTTTATTATAAGCTAATACGTAAGCTTGTGATAAAAGGGCAGGAGCGCCGTGAGATCATCTCTGACATGACGGTTAAGGAAATAGTGCGCTTTTATGCACTTTGCGAAAGGGCTTTGATGTACGATTGGTGTCTTTCAAAGGGCGATTATTCACTCAAGGAATACGGCATTAAAACAATGCCGATGTTTTTGGAAAAACTGAAAATTAAATAAATTTAATCAAATATTATCTTAGATTCTTCGCTAAGCTTAGCATGATAAACTAAAACTTCTTGTCATTCTGAGCATGGCGAAGAATCTTTTACAAAATGCTTTTCCTGTATTCGCTCATTGTCATTTTATATTTTTCACGGAAAAGGGTAGATGCCCAACTGATGTTGTTAAATCCGCTTTCGTAAATAATGTCCGATACACTGTGATTGCTGTTACGGAGCATATTGGCTATAAAGTTAAGTCTTAGTCCGTTAATATACTCAGTTGCAGTCTGATCAGTGTATTTTTTTATACTTCTTAAGGTATGCTCACGTGTTTTGGGAGAAAGCTCTATCAGGCGGTCAACACCAACTATAAAGTTACCGTTTTGACGCATTGAATCAAGCAACTCATCTAACCAAAGCGGTGAGTTGTTTTTCTCTTCATCAATGTCTGAGAAGAACCTTGTAAAAATTCTGAAAAGTAATATTCTTATTGCAGTTTTTATACCGTCAAGGTCATTTCCGTCAATGGCACAAATGCTGTCCATTCTCGAATTAAACCAATTCAGATTATTATTAGATAAATGAACGGTTGGGGGCAATGGTGTCTTATTTAACAGCTCAGACGGAAAACCGTTGCCCAAGAACGAAAAGAGATCATCAGCAGTTTTCTTGGTGAAGGTTATGTTCATCATGGAAAAGACCTTACCGTTTTTGCATAGGTAGTCATGTGTGTCTTTTGGTCTGATAAACACCATGTCACCCTTATTAAGATGTATCTCTTCACCGTTAACACAGTGCAGTGCCGTGCCGTCGAGCATAACAAACAGCTCATAATAGTCGTGGTAATGCGGACGGAAATACTCGGTAGTACTCAATACAAATCTGTATGAACATTCAGTTCGCATGTCAACAAATCGATCAGCGGTCAATAATTTTGCTTCCATAATATCACCTCTAAAATCAAAATATCACAATACCATAAAAATGATATCACAATACTGTTTGCTATTCAAGTGAAATTGATGTAAAATAAAAATAATCAATGAATAAGTGAATATGTGAGGTGCTGTATGGATATAAAGAATAAGATTAAGGTTATCTGTGGCAAGCTTGACGGTCAACGTAAGGGAAATATGTTTGATGTTACCGACCTTGAGTATGTGAAGGCAGACGGTTATAAGACCAATAATTTGTTCCCGACCGACGGTTGGCAGAAGTTTGAAAAAGGTCAACGCCTTTCTGGCAAGGATGAACACTATTGGTTAAGGGCCAACTTTGAAACGCCTGAAATACGACCTGATCAGTATCTTATGCTAAAAATCACGACAGGTTATGAGGGTAAGTGGGATGCAACTAATCCTCAAGGTCTTTTGTACCTCAACGGAAAAATGGTTCAAGGCTATGATACCAACCATATCGAAGGCTTTCTCGATGCGAATACTAAGTATGTTGCCCACAATTATTTCTATGTAGGAATGATAGATTCTACTGTAGGTTTTGATGTGTCGGTTATAAAATACAACAAGCGTATCGAAAAGCTTTATTATGATATGCAGACGGCTTATGATACCTGCCTTTTGCTTAATGAGAACTCTGATGAATATATCAGCATAATGACTGTACTGGACCGCACAGCGATGCTTCTCGATATGCGTGAGGTTTACAGTGATGCTTATTATAAAAGCATCGAGACGGCTTTGGAATTTATTGAGCAAGAGCTTTACTGTAAGCTTTGCTCGACCGAGGGCAAGCCTATTGTAAACGTTCTCGGTCACACACATATTGACGTTGAGTGGCGGTGGACAAGAGAGCAGACAAGGGAAAAGATTCAACGTAGCTTTTCAACTGCGAAAGCTTTGATGGATAAATATCCTGAGTACAAATTCATGCTGTCTCAGCCCGAGCTTTATAGCTATCTCAAAGAAGAGGCACCCGAAAAGTACGATGAACTGAAAGAACTTGTCAAAGAGGGAAGATGGGAGCCTGAAGGCGCAATGTACCTTGAGGCCGACTGTAATCTCGTCAGCGGTGAGAGCTTTGTTCGACAGATTATGCAGGGCAAAAAGTTCTTTAAGGATGAGTTCCAAGTTGACAGCAAAGTTTTGTTCCTGCCCGACGTTTTCGGCTACAGTGCCGCTTTACCGCAGATACTTAAAAAGAGCGGTGTAGAGCATTTTGTTACATCAAAAATCAGCTGGAATGATACTAACACAATGCCTGTTGATTCCTTTTATTGGGAGGGAATCGATGGTACCGAAATATTCACGAATTTCATAACAACGCAAGAGTATCGTGGTGTTGAGCCGCAAAATTATACTACTTATGTCGGTAAGCTTACCGCCTCACAGATTAAAGGTACTTGGAACCGCTATAAGCAAAAGGAGTACACTAATCGTTCTTTGCACGTCTTTGGCTTTGGTGACGGCGGCGGCGGTCCTACTAAGGATATGCTTGAGCGATATGACCGCTTGAAAAAGGGTCTCCCCGGTATACCTGTCGCAAAAATGGGATTCTTAAAGCCTCATCTTGACATGGTGCAGAGGCAGTTTGACGAAAATGCCGAAAAGCTCAACAGAAGACCTAAGTGGATGGGTGAATTATACCTTGAATACCACCGTGGAACATATACCTCTATCGGAAAAAATAAAAAAGGCAACCGCAGGTCTGAGTTCGCTTTAACTAAAGCCGAGGCTTTGTCGTATATAGGTCTTTTAATGGGCAAGAGCTATGATGCCGACGGGCTTTATTATAATTGGAATAAAATTCTTCATGACCAGTTCCACGATATAATTCCCGGATCGTCAATTTTCGAGGTCTATGAGCAGAGCGACAAGGACTACGCCGAGGTCGCTGAGTATTGCGCTGAAGTAGTTTCCGAAAAGCTTAAGGCTATTGCGGAGAATATCGATACAGACGGCGGTATTTTGGTCTACAATCCGTTGGGCTTTGCAAGAAAAGGAATAATTACTGTCGAAGGCAAGAGCTTTGAGACCGAGGAAATACCGGCATTTGGCTGGAAGGTCATAAATCCTTCGGATTTTAAGTCTTCTGTAACTGTTAACGGACTTACTGCCGAGAATAAGTATTATAAGCTTACTCTTGATGAGTCGGGCCGAATCGTTTCGCTCTTTGATAAGCGTGCTGACCGTGATGTCATCAAGCCCGATATGCTTGGTAACGAGCTGCAGGTCTTTGAGGATTTTCCGTTTAATTACGACAACTGGGAGATATCTGACTATTACAAGCAGAAAATGTGGATTCTTGACGATAAAGCCGATATCGAGCCTATATTAGAGGGCAACCGTGCAGGATTTAGTGTTACCAAAAAGTACTTTAAGTCGGTTATTAAACAGAATATCTGGCTGTATTCCGATAACACCCGTATTGATTTTGATAACGATATCGATTGGCATGAGCAGCATCAAATCCTAAAATCTGCATTCCCGTTAGATGTTCACTCTATGAACACGACATACGAGATTCAGTTTGGCCATGTAACCCGTCCCAATCATGAGAATACAAGCTGGGATAAGGCCAAATATGAGGTATACGGACACAAATGGGTCGATATGAGCGAGAGTGGCTACGGTGTGGCATTGCTTAACGATTGCAAGTACGGTCACAACACTGAGGGTAGCATTTTGAAGATAACAATGCTTAAATGCGGAACCTTCCCTAACCCTAAAGCCGATCAGGGCAGACATACATTTACCTACTCACTTATGCCGCATATCGGTGATTTCCGAGAGGCCGGCGTTATCCATGAGGCGTATTCACTCAATCAGCCGCTTGAAAGCATTGAGATTACAGCAAACGAAGGCAAAAAGCCTTCCGAGTTCTCGCTTGTTTCGTGCGATAAGGAAAATGTTATCGTTGAAACGGTTAAGAAGTGCGAATATGACAACGGTATGATCGTCAGAATGTATGATGCGTTTGACAGCCGCACCAAGGTCACGTTGACGGTTGCCGACGGCTTTAAGAAAGCATACCTTTGCGATCTTATGGAAAATGTGATTGCTGATCTGCCGTTTGACGGAAAAACCGTAACACTACACGTCAAAAACTTTGAGATCGTAACCTTAAAGTTCATCTAAAACATCAACACCCCGAAGAGAAATCTTCGGGGTGTTTCGTTGAAATGTACAAACTTATTTAATAATATCGTGGATGATTTCTTTGATCTTGTTTAGTCTGTCTTCAGCTGCTTTTTGATCGACATCCTTGATTGAGTAGTAGACCTTTATCTTAGGCTCGGTACCGGAGGGGCGAATTGCCATCCAAGAACCGTCGGTGAAGATGTATTTCAAAACATTCTCCTTCGGGAAATCACGAACGCCTTTGCTGATGTCAAGGATTTCGGCAATACCGTCAAGCAGAGAAGTACCCTTTTCACGGAAGGTGACCATAAGCTGCTTGATTCGTTCAGCACCATCCTGACCTTTTAGAGTAAAGCTATCCTGAGTATCGAGATAATAGCCGTATTCTGCATAAAGCTCGTTCAAGCCGTCAACTAAAGTTTTGCCTTGATTTTTGTACCAAGCGGCCATCTGGCAAATGAGCATAGAAGCAACGACAGCATCCTTATCTCTTGCGTGTGTTCCCACAAGATAGCCGTAAGACTCTTCATAACCGATGATGTACTCCTGTGAACCGTCGGCCTCGTACTTGTTCATCTTGTTACCGATAAACTTAAAGCCGGTAAGAGTCTCCTCAACAATGAGACCGAATTTACGTCCGATATCCGCTCCCAACTCTGATGTGACAATGGTCTTAATCATAGTGGACTTCTCGTTAAGACTGTCCTTCTTCATAGTAAGAACGAAGTTTACGAGCATTGCACCTGTGTGGTTACCGGTGAACAAAACGTAGTCGTCACCGTGCTTCACGGCAATACCCACACGATCGCAGTCGGGGTCGGTACCCAAAACCAAGTCAGCACCAATTTCCTTCGCTTTTTGAATGGCGATGGTGAGAGCATCCTTTTCCTCAGGGTTGGGACTGCGTACGGTCGAGAAGTTACCGTCGGGTAATTCTTGCTCTTTAACGACCGTAACATCTAAGCCCTCCAACATTCTACGAACGGGGATATTACCCGAGCCGTGAAGGGGAGTGTAGACAATTTTTAGGTCGGAGGTTTCTTCATAAAGTGACTGCTTTTTAACAGCCTTCAAAAACTCGGAAAGAATATCCTCACCGATCATCTTGATGTTGTCAGAGTCTTCACAGAAGGGAATTGTAGAAAAATCGGTTATATTATTGATAAATTCAAGGGCGGCATTGGCTTCTTCGGTGTTGAGCTGACAACCTGTTTCATCGTATACCTTGTAGCCGTTATATTCCTTAGGATTGTGTGATGCGGTAATCATTACACCTGCAACGCATCCTAAGTGTCTAACAGTAAAAGAAAGAACAGGAACAGGTGTTTCAAATTCATAAAGATATGCGGTAAAGCCTAAGGAAGCGAAAATACCTGCTGTTATTTTGGCAAAATACTGTGAATTGTTTCTTGTGTCATAAGCAACGGCAATTTTTAGGTTATCGCTGCCTTTTGACTTAACATACTGCGCAAAGCCGAAGGTTGCACGTCCAACGGTGTATTTGTTCATACGGTTAGAGCCTGCACCCATAATACCTCTCAAGCCTGCAGTACCGAATTCAAGATCTTTGTAAAATCGGTCTGAAATTTCGGCTTCGTCGGTGATGCTCAAAAGCTCATCTTTGGTCTCTGCGTCAAAGTTTAGCCATTGCTGATATTTCTCTTTGTATGTCATTTCAAAACTCCCTTTCGATGATATATCAAATTACATATTTATTATATAATTTTTATTATTCGTTGTCAAGTGGTGCCACTGGGGATCAAAAAGGCATTTATGAGGTTACTTTTAATTAATAAAATAAATAATTTTATATCCATTGAAAAATTAAGCAGAAATTTGTATTGAATATATTCGTGGTATGCTGTAAAATATTTGAAAAAGGAGTGTGTAATTATGAAAGTAACTTGGATAACTCAGGCAGGCTTGGTCTTTGAGGCTGACGGAAAGAAAATTGTAGTTGATCCCTATCTTTCGGATAGCTGTGCTAAGGTCAATCCTTTATCTAAAAGGCGAATTCCTGTCGATAATAAATTTCTGGAACAGGAATACGATGTTGTGATCTTTACACACAATCATATGGACCATACAGACCCCGAAACTTATCCTACTATACTTAATAAAGAAAACATAAAGCTGGTTTTGGCTCCGTTCTCGTCTTGGAATACAGTCAGAGAGCTTAAGGGCAACAATAACTACGTCATGTTCAATGCAGGAACATCTTGGACAGAGGGGAATTTAAAGTTTACCGCAGTCAAGGCAGAACACAGTGACCGTGATGCAATCGGCGTTGTGATCGATTACAGGGACAAGATATATTATGTGACTGGTGATACGCTTTATAACCGTGATGTAATCGAAAACGCTCCTGAGGATGCAGACTATATGTTCATCCCCGTTAATGGCGTCGGCAACAATATGAATATGACCGATGCGGCTAAATTTGCTGATGCGATAGATGCTGACCGAGTAGTTCCGCTCCACATCGGTCTTTTTGACGACCTAAAGCCTGAGGATTTCAAATCCGACCGCAGATTTATTATGGAAGTTTATAAGGAGTACGAGCTATAAATTTAAAGGCACTCTTCGGAGTGTCTTTTTCTTGCTTATTTCTAATTATTATTATATAATAAGGTGAGTAAGGAGGTCGGCAATATGTACGAAGAAATAAACTATTTCAGATTCAACGACGAGGGTCGACCTTTGAGTTTGGAAATATCGGGGATATCTTATTGTGACGGAACGTATAGGATAGTGCGAAATAAAAGTCAGATATCGGTTATTGAATATGTTGAAGAGGGAAGCGGCACTATAAATTTTGACGGTAAAGAATACACCGCCGAAAAAGGTGATGTTTACATACTGCCTGCAGGCTCTCGGCATGAGTATTTTTCGTCGGCCTCATCCCCTTGGATCAAAAAGTTTTTCAATGTTAAAGGCCCACTGTTCTTAAATCTTTTGCGGGATTACAACCTTGATAATGTGGTTGTTATTAAAAACTGTGACGTCAAACAGCAGTTTGATGAGCTTTATGCTCTGAGCCGCAACGAGGGTAACGGTTCAGGAGATTTTTATGATAAATTAACTTTAAAATTGCATAGTCTGCTTATTTCAATTAAAAATATTGCTTTTGAATCAGGTAGAGATGACCACCTATTAAAGCTAAAGCATCATATTGATAAAAACCTTGAAAGAATCGTCAGTAACGATGAACTGTCATCCTTGATCTTCCGCTCTAACGATTATATGATAAAAGCCTTCAAATGCCGTTTTGGAAAAACGCCGTACGAATATCAGGTTGAGCAGAAAATGGTTGCTGCAAAACGTCTGTTGCAGTATACGGTTTTGTCTGTAGGGGAGATTTCTCAGCGACTAGGTTATTCCGACCAGCATTATTTTTCAAATCTCTTTAAGCAAAAATGCGGAATGTCACCGCTAAAATACAGAAAAACAAAAATATAACCCCTATTTTCTTAAATCTTTGGGTATATTTTGCGTCACTTGTGTACTATCATTGAGTTAAATCAAACAAAAACAAACAAATTCAAAGAAAGGGAACGTTGATATGTATCATTTGGCTATTGATATCGGTGCTTCGAGTGGACGTCACATCGTTGGATGGCTTGAAAACGGTATTATGAAATACGAAGAAGTATACCGTTTTTATAATGGACTTGATGATGTGAACGGCACACTTTGCTGGAACACCGAGCGTCTTTTCTCTGAGATTAAGGCAGGCCTAAAAAAATGCACCGATGTTGGAAAAGTTCCGTCAACCATGGCTATCGACACATGGGGCGTTGACTTTGTGCTGTTGGATGTCGAGGGCAAGCTCATCGGCAACTCGGTTGGTTACCGTGATTCTCGAACCGAAGGCTATGTTGAAAAGACCTTTGAAACAATGTCAAAGCGTAAGCTTTATGATATAACAGGTCTTGGTACTAACACCTTTAATACACTTTTTCAGCTTGTTTCTTTAAAGGATAATCATCCCGGACAGTTGGAAAAAGCTGTCGATTTTCTTATGATTCCTGATTACTTTGTGTATTTGCTGACCGGTAATAAATTCAACGAATACACGAATGCCTCGACCACCGAGCTTATTGATGTAAAGACCAATAGCTGGTCGGAGGAGATTTTGGATACCTTCGGCATCAAAAAGAGCATTTTCAGGCCTCTTTCAATGCCCGGTACCAAAGCAGGCAGACTTTTACCTGAGATTAGAGAAGAGGTTGGCTTTGATCTTGATGTAATTCTTGCTGCCTCTCACGATACCGCATCGGCTGTCATGGCTGTGCCGTCTAACGGTGAAAATGTTATGTACATAAGCTCAGGTACATGGTCACTTATGGGAATTGAATCGCTCACACCTCAGCTTGCCGATATTTGTATGGAGCACAGCTTCACTAACGAGGGCGGTTTCGACTACCGTTACAGAGTGCTCAAAAACATTATGGGCCTTTGGATGATTCAGAATGTTAAAAAGGAACTCCAAGACAAGTATTCCTTTGCCGAGCTTTGCGATATGGCTGCCGAAAACGGTGATTTCCCGAGCATTGTCGATGCAGTTCATAATCGCTTCTTAGCACCTAAAAATATGTCCGAGGAGATAAAGGCTTATTGCCGTGACACAAATCAGGCAGTCCCTGAAACAGTCGGTCAGCTTACTGCCGTTATTTACAACAGTTTGGCAAAGTGCTATGCCGATTGCGCAAATGAAATTGAGGAGTTCACGGGTAAAAAGTATTCTGCTATTAATATCATCGGCGGCGGCAGTAATGCTGATTATCTTAACCGCATCACTGCAAGGGTTTCAGGACGTACCGTTTTTGCAGGTCCTGCTGAGGCTACCGCTATAGGTAACCTGATGGCTCAAATGCTGAGTGTTGGAGCATTTAAAGACCTTGCAGATGCAAGAGATTGCGTTATAAAATCGTTTGATATTAAAATATATAATTAAAAGGAGACTGAAAAATGAAAACTCTTGAAGGCTACAAGTATGCAAAAGCAAAATATGCTGAAATCGGTGTTGATACCGATGCCGTTATCGAAACTTTAAAGAACATCAAAATCTCTATGCAGTGCTGGCAGGGAGACGACGTTAACGGTTTCCTTTTTAAGGACATCGCACTTTCAGGCGGTATTCAGACCACTGGTAACTATCTCGGTAAGGCTAATACGCCCGACGAGCTCCGTCAGGATATAGATAAGGCTTTCTCACTTATCGCTGGTAAGCACAAGCTGAGCCTCCATGCAATTTACGCTGACACCGATGAAAAGGTCGACCTTGATGAGCTTGAACCCAAGCACTTCCAGAGATGGGTCGATTGGGCGAAGGAGAACGGCTACGGTCTTGATTTCAACCCGACCTGCTTCTCGCATCCTATGGCAGACAGCGGCTTCACCATTTCCAGTGCAGATGAAAAGATAAGAAACTTCTGGATCAAGCATTGTATCGCTTCCCGTAAGATTGCTGAATATTTCGGTAAAGAGCTTGGACAGACCTGCTGTACCAACTTTTGGTTCCCCGACGGTTACAAGGATATTCCCGTTGACCGTGAGGCACCTCGCCGTCGCATGATGACTGCTTTGGACGAGGTCTTTGCTGAGCCTATTGATGAGAAGTACAATCTTGACGGTATCGAGAGTAAAGTCTTCGGTATCGGCGCAGAAAGCTACACAGTTGGTTCTAACGAGTTCTGCGTTGCATACGCTACATCAAGAAACAAGATGTGCACTCTTGATGCAGGTCATTATCATCCTACTGAGGTTATTTCAGATAAGATACCAACCGTTCTGCTGTTCACAAATGATCTTCTTTTGCACGTCAGCCGCCCTGTGCGTTGGGACTCTGACCATGTAATCATCCTTGACGACGAGCTTTGTGCAATTGCACAGTCCATTGTTCGCAACAATCTCCTTGACCGTACTCACATTGGTCTTGATTTCTTTGATGCAAGCATTAACCGTGTTGCCGCTTGGGTTATCGGTATGAGAAATATGCAGAAAGCTTTGCTTAAGGCTATGCTTGAGCCCACTGCTGAGCTTCAAAGAATTGAGCTTGAGGGTGACTACACCTCAAGACTTGCTCTTTCGGAGGAATATAAGTCATACCCGTTTGGTGCTGTTTGGGATTACTTCTGTGAGGTCAACGGTGTTCCTGTTGGTGAGGAATGGCTCAAGGAAGTAAAGGCTTATGAAAGCGAAGTATTATCTAAGAGATAATTAAATTTAAGCAGACTACCTCAAATGAGATAGTCTGCTTTTTAATAGTAAAAATCCGCTGATAAAAATCAGCGGATTTCAACTCACGTCCAAATGTTTTAGAAATTGTTCAATCATTTTTCAATCTTGTGTGATATAATTGTGTACAAGAGGAGGTGTCTGTATATGAGACTGTTACTGGTAGAAGACGAAAAAAGAATGGCGCAGGCACTTTGCGAGATCCTGCGTCTCGAAAAATATGAAGTGGATCACTTCGTCAACGGTCTGGACGGCTTAGCTGCCGTTGAGAGCAATATTTATGATATCATTATTCTGGACGTTATGCTTCCGGGTATGAACGGTTTTGAGATTGCCAAAAAAGCGCGAAACAAAGGAATAAAAACGCCGATCCTTATGTTGACGGCAAAGGCGGATCTTGATGATAAAGTCACCGGGCTTGATTGCGGCGCAGATGACTATCTGACCAAACCTTTTATGACAAAGGAACTGCTTGCACGCCTTCGTGCGCTCGGCAGGCGAAATATCAATACCTCGGACGGCACGTTGACCTATGGGGATATTACCCTGAACACAAACAGTTCCACACTGATTTGCGGCGAAAACAGTGTGCGATTAAGCGAAAAGGAATACCACATTCTCGAATATCTGATTGCCAACCAGGGGCAAATACTAACCCGTGAACAGTTGGCGGTTAAGATCTGGGGCTTTGAGAGTGACGCGGAATACAACAACGTAGAAGTGTATATGTCCTTCACACGAAAAAAGCTAATGTTTGTCAAGGCAAAAACCGAGATCAAGGCGGTTCGCGGAATCGGCTATGAGC
>CAYRIX010000019.1:0-39322 GCA_964424555.1 uncultured Eubacteriales bacterium | reverse complement strand
GGCGGCACTCTATAAAGAAAGTATCGAGCCTAACCTTACCGAAGGCAAGACTTTAGCTTTTGCACACGGCTTTAATATTCATTTCGGATGTATCAAGCCGCCGAAGAATGTCAACGTTATTATGATTGCTCCTAAAGGCCCCGGTCACACCGTTCGCAGTGAATATCAGGCAGGCAAAGGTGTTCCCTGCCTTATCGCTGTGGAGCAGGATGCAACCGGCGATGCGTGGGATTTAGGTCTCGCTTATGCGCTCGGTATCGGAGGCGCCAGAGCAGGCGTTTTGGAAACCACCTTCCGTACCGAAACCGAAACCGACCTTTTTGGTGAACAAGCCGTACTTTGCGGTGGTGTTTGTGCTCTGATGCAGGCAGGCTATGAAACTTTGGTGGAGGCAGGCTATGATCCGAGAAACGCTTATTTCGAGTGTATCCACGAAATGAAGTTGATCGTTGACCTGATCTATCAAAGCGGCTTTGCCGGTATGAGATATTCTATCTCCAACACCGCCGAATACGGCGATTATATCACGGGACCTAAGATCATCACCGAGGATACCAAGAAGGCGATGAAGAAAATCCTTTCCGACATTCAGGACGGTTCCTTTGCAAAGGACTTCCTTCTGGATATGTCTTCTGCCGGTGCACAGGTTCACTTTAATGCTATGAGAAAGAAAGCAAGCGAGCATCCTTCCGAAGTGGTAGGTGCTGATATTCGCAAGCTTTATAGCTGGAGTGATGAGGATAAACTCATCAACAACTAACGGGAGGTGCAGTTATGCGCAAAGAAAATGTAGTGGATGGCGTACAAAATGCGCCGCACCGCAGTTTGTTTCACGCTTTGGGACTGACCGAAGAAGAACAAAAACGCCCCTTGATCGGTATTGTCAGTTCCTATAACGAGATTGTGCCGGGACATATGAATCTCGACAAAATCGTGGATGCTGTAAAGCTCGGTGTAGCTATGGCAGGCGGTACGCCTATCGTGTTTCCAGCAATTGCCGTTTGCGATGGTATCGCCATGGGACACACGGGAATGAAATATTCTCTTGTCACCCGTGACCTGATTGCCGATTCCACCGAGGCAATGGCTCTCGCTCACGGATTTGACGGTCTTGTTATGGTACCCAACTGTGATAAGAATGTACCCGGTCTTTTAATGGCGGCGGCAAGAGTGAATATTCCTACCGTTTTTGTCAGCGGCGGTCCAATGCTTGCAGGCAGAGTGGAAGGTAAAAAAACAAGCCTTTCGTCGATGTTTGAGGCTGTCGGTGCTTATAACGCGGGCAAAATAGACGACGAAAAACTCTATGAATACGAATGTAAGACCTGCCCGACTTGTGGCTCTTGCTCGGGTATGTACACCGCCAATTCGATGAACTGCCTGACCGAAGCACTTGGTATGGGACTTAAAGGCAACGGCACAATCCCTGCTGTTTACTCTGCCCGTATTGAGCTTGCCAAACATGCAGGTATGGCAGTAATGGAACTACTTCGCAAAAACATTCGTCCCCGTGATATTATGACAAAAGAGGCAATTATGAACGCTCTGACGGTAGATATGGCGCTTGGTTGCTCTACCAACAGTATGCTTCATCTCCCTGCCATCGCTCATGAGTGCGGTGTGGAGCTGAACTTGGATATTGCTAATGAGATCAGCGCTGTAACGCCCAACCTCTGCCACTTGGCTCCCGCAGGCCGCACCTATATGGAAGATCTGAACGAGGCAGGCGGTGTCTATGCCGTAATGAACGAGCTTACCAAAAAAGGGTTGCTTAACACCGAATGTATGACTGTCACCGGCAAGACTATTAGCGAAAATATCGAAGGCTGTGTTAATCTCAACCCCGATATTATCCGTCCCATCGATAATCCTTACAGTGAAACGGGCGGTATTGGAGTGCTTAAAGGTAATCTTGCACCTGAAGGCAGCGTTGTTAAACGCTCTGCCGTTCTACCCGAAATGCTGGTTCACGAAGGTCCTGCAAAGGTCTTTGATTCTGAGGAAGAAGCACAAGCCGCCATCAACAGTGGAAAGATTGTGGCGGGTGACGTGGTCGTTATCCGCTACGAAGGACCCAAAGGCGGCCCCGGTATGCGTGAAATGCTGAACCCCACCTCTGCGATTATGGGAATGGGACTTGGAAACAGTGTAGCGCTTATCACCGATGGTCGTTTCAGTGGTGCTACCCGTGGCGCTTGTATCGGTCACGTAACACCCGAAGCCGCATCGGGCGGTATGATCGGTGTGGTCGAGGATGGCGATATTATCGGCATCAACATTCCCGAAAACACGATTGAACTGAAAGTAGATGCAGACATTCTTGCCGAACGTATGAAAAACTTTGTGCCTAAGAAAAAAGAGCTTTCCGGATACTTGAAACGCTATGCGGCTTTGGTTTCCGGCGGTGCTTCGGGGGCGATTTTGAACTGATATGAAAAATTTGAGAGAAAAACTCGGAACACTTTGTATATTCAGAGAACTGCTCAGAGATACGGTACTTTCCTCGCTTTGCACCCATCTCGAAAGCCCTACAAGCTCGGCCTATGCCGAGTTTGTGGCGACTCTCTACAATGCTAATGGCGGGAACTTAGGCGAATATGTAAAAGAACTCTGCTGGAACAGTGAGAATGTCTATGTAAAAATGGTGGGTTCGGGAAAAGATGTTCCTAACTTTCTATACTATGCTCTTGTATCGGAACTGGACACCCTTCAAGAAGTTGCCGAGCTGAATAAAGAAACCTTAACGGCTTCTCTGGATTACAATGAGTTTTTGCCCGAGTTTACAACAACCAAGCTCAGACTTAAAGAAATCTATCTCCACCGAGCAGAAAATATTGGGAAATACGGTTATGGCATTTATGCTAAAAACCGTATGTTTTATGTGGATGACGGGGGCAATATCGTTCCCGTTCGCCATCCTGATAAAACAGAGCTTTCCGACCTTGTGGATTACGAAAGCGAAAGAAAAGTTATTGTGGATAATACCAAGGCTTTACTTTGCGGCAAGCCTGCTGCTAACATTCTGCTCACAGGTGATGCGGGGACAGGCAAATCTTCAACCGTCAAAGCCGTTGCCAATGCTCTTTGGGATGAAGGTTTGCGTATTGTTGAGATTCGCAAGGATCAGCTTCGCAGTATTCCTAAAGTCTTAGAAGAACTATCAAGTAATCCACTGAAATTTGTGCTGTTTATTGATGACATTTCATTCCTAAAGGATGACGATAATTTCAATGCACTCAAAGCGGTGTTGGAAGGCTCGGTTACGGCTAAATCTAATAACGTGGTTATTTACGCCACAAGCAATCGCCGACACATTATCAAAGAGAAATTTTCCGACCGTGAGGGTGATGATGTTCATCGCAATGATACAATGCAGGAACTTATTTCCTTGTCTGAACGTTTCGGTATTCATGTTACCTTCTCAAAGCCCAATAAGGAAACCTTCCTTCATATCGTGCATCACTTGGCAGAGGAAAACGGCATTGATACGCCGGCAGACGAACTTGACTTACTTGCCGAACGCTTTGCCCTGGAGCGTGGCGGCAGATCTGCCCGCCTTGCACGGCAATTTATAGACGGATTACTTTCAAAGTAATATAAAAAACAGGAATCGGATGATTAAATTCCAATTCCTGTTTTTATCAATTTAATTTGAAAATTCTTGTTCTTTTACATAGTCAATAAATGTTTTCATGCTTTTTGAAATCCACTTATTTTTATGATAAATAAGCTGTTTCCAGATATCAATATGTATATCGCACACATCAAGATAGCAGAGGGCTCCCAAATTGATCAGGTCTTTAGTAACAAAATCCGGCAAAAAGGAAATCATATTGTTTTCGACTATCATTCTGGTAATGATATCGGTTCGCCCAATCTCGAGAACAGGCGTTATTTCCAGTGACAATTTTGCGAGTTCCCGATCCAATACTCGTCTATAGCCCTGACCATATTCGGTTAGAATAAATGGTTCGTTAATAATATCCTTGACAGATAGCCCTTTAACACCTGCAAACTTCGAGTCCGCACTTGCAACAAAGTGCATGGAAAGGGGCTGCTCTTTGGCAATGATGTAATCTTTATTATATAACCGGCTATCAAGCGTGATGATAAAATCTGCCTCATTGTGGTCAAGCATACTGAGCATTAATGCCGAGTCACCAGTGGTAAAACGAATGGAAATCGACGGATACTTTTTATGAAAGTCGATGTAGTGGGAGTTTATCATATCATCGCATATAGAGTCAGGAGTAACAACATGAATAGACCCCGAAAGTTCTTCTTTCGTTAAGCTTTCTTTGAATTCGTCCATCAGTGCACGAACCCCGTGCGCGTACGACACCAGTTCGTGTCCACGCTCGGTGAGCGCGATGGTATGATTGATTCTTTCAAACAACAAGCAACCCAGTTCTTCTTCCAATTGTTTTATTTGAAAAGAAACCGTTGATTGCGAATAACCAAGCTGCTCGGCGGCCTTGGTAAAACTTCCAAGCTCGGCAACGTGAATAAATGTGATTAAATTTCTAAGTTCCATTATGCACCTCTCTGTATCGAAACCTTCGATAGCAAATGTTTAAATCATTTATTTGACTAATATTCAAGTGTATTATATAATATACTCGTTAAAAATGCAACTAATCTTATGGGGTGTTCCCTCTAATTTATTTTCGTATCCTGCGGATGATGCCAAACCTTTGGATATGCATTTTATGACCCGTCCAATAGATCAAACCGTTTTTTATAAGGAATTTAAATAAAAACAGCAACCGACCAACAAAAGCGTAATGTCGTTAGCGAACTTTTACGCAAACCGAGTGGGATAACAGAATAGACAGCACAGTCAACGATGGCTATGCTGTCTTTTGCATTATTGTGACGAATATGTCACATGTTCTATTTTGCAGTGCTTTTTAAGTAACAACCGCCCCAGATATTCTGAGGCGGTTTTAATCATACTGTCTGTTTTCTTATGAATATCCTTTTGAATACGGTACGGACAAAGGGTTGAATGAAGAACAACTGTGTGAAGAAGGCAAACGGGAAATTGTAGCACACAAGCTCGAGCCAATTTGCGAGCAAGGTGATAATATCAAATCCCATATAGTAAGGATAATATAGCACGGCGGCAATAAGGCTCATGGCAGGACACATCAGACCGACTGTGGCACAGATGATGGCAGTCTCAAACAGTACGGGATGTGTGGTCTTGGGGTCAAACACTTTGCTTGCCAATTTAAATGAACAAGGCATACCCATAACATTTTCTAATGTGTAGGCCAGTATAAACTCGATAACTACGACCGCCCATATAGGCACATTTTTACCCAAAACCGAGATACCGCCCATCTTGTCGATGGCTGCAAGCACACCTGTTTCTCCTGTGAGCCCCATAAAAAGGTCACCGTTGATAACATAGAGACTGTAGAACACATAAGCATGAACCGTAATAATTACGGTAATTAGTGCGAACATCATCCGCTGAAATTGATTTCTTGGCATTTTAATTCTCCTCATACAATAAAAAAACACACGCAGTCTTTGACGTAATCTGTTAAGTATCTTTTTCAGTACCGTAATCAGATTTACGTGCAAAGCACTACGTGTGTCGTTTACTTTTTATTAGGTTTTAAGTGTATTAGTAAGCAACGCCCTGTGCGATCATTGCTTCGGCAACCTTCTCAAAGCCTGCGATGTTAGCGCCTGCTACAAGGTCATCACCAAGGCCGTATCTGTTAGCAGCCTTGATAGAGCTTTCGAAGATGTTGCTCATGATGGTGTGAAGCTTAGCGTCAACTTCTTCAGCAGTCCAGCTGTAGCGCATGGAGTTCTGGCTCATCTCGAGACCCGAAACTGCAACACCGCCTGCATTAACTGCCTTTGAAGGAGCTACGATAACGCCGTTCTCCTTAAGGTATGCAACAGCCTCGTTGGTGGTAGGCATGTTGGAAACCTCGACGTAATACTTAACACCGTTGGCAACGATCTTCTTCGCCTCTTCAACATCAACCTCGTTTTGGGTTGCACAAGGCATAATGATGTCGACCTTAGTGCCCCAAGGCTTCTCGCCCTTGTAGAACTTAACACCGAACTTATCGGCATAATCCTCAACTCTGTTGCGGCAGGATGCACGCATCTCGAGCATGAAGTTGATCTTCTCTTCGGTGGAAACACCGTCGGGATCATAGATATAACCGTCGGGACCGGAAATGGTGACTACCTTACCGCCGAGCTCAGTGATCTTCTTAACAGCACCCCAAGCAACATTACCGAAGCCGGAAACTGCAAAGGTCTTGCCCTTGATGTCATCCTTGAAGTACTTGAGCATTTCAACAGCATAGTAAACAGCGCCGAAACCGGTAGCCTCAGGACGGATGAGAGAACCGCCATAGGAGATGCCCTTACCGGTCAGAACACCGGTAAACTCGTTGCGGAGTCTCTTATACTGACCATAAAGATAGCCAACCTCACGTGCACCGACACCGATGTCACCAGCAGGAACGTCGGTGTTTGCACCGATGTGCTTAGAAAGCTCGGTCATAAAGCTCTGGCAGAAGCGCATAACCTCGCCGTCCGACTTGCCCTGAGGATCAAAGTCAGAGCCACCCTTACCGCCGCCCATGGGCAGAGTGGTAAGAGAGTTCTTGAAGGTCTGCTCAAAACCGAGGAACTTCATGATGCTCTCGTTAACACTGGGGTGGAAACGGAGGCCACCCTTGTAAGGACCGATAGCCGAGTTGAACTGTACACGAAAACCGCGGTTGACCTGAACCTGACCGTTGTCGTCGACCCAAGATACACGGAACTTGATAAGTCTCTCAGGCTCTACCATTCTGCCGACAATATCAAGCTTTTCATACTCAGGATGTGCATTTACAACCGGCTCGATAGAAGTCAGAACCTCTTGAACGGTCTGATGGAATTCAACTTCGCCGGGGTTACGCTTTTCCATATCAGCGTAAACCTTTTTAAGATATTCGTTGGTAAACATATGTATTTCCTCCAAACAAAGTTTTTAACAGAAATATTATATATTAATTAAATTCCTCTGTCAATCAAAAATCTTTCAATTTCTGTGTTTTCTGTCATTTTTAGGTGTCGAAAACACGTTGAAAAGCGAAGGCGACCGAAGTATAGTGCTTTAGTACCTTAAAACCTAATAATTTTAAGTTAAATCCCCGATCGCCGTCCGTTACATTTGATTTAATAAATACTTTCCGTTATATTTCTTACGTTTATTAACCCAAAGAGGTTAATCCAGCTCCTTGATGCCTGTATACAACTCGTAGTACCGCCCTTTGAGCTCTAGCAGTTCGTCGTGTGTGCCACGCTCAATTATCTCACCCTTTTCAAGCACCATTATGGCATTGGCATTACGTACCGTAGAAAGACGGTGAGCAATAACAAAGGTGGTTCTGTCCTTCATCAGTCGGTCCATGCCGTGTTCAATGTGACGCTCAGTTCGGGTGTCGACCGAGCTTGTAGCCTCATCAAGTACAAGTATCGGTGCCTTTGACAAAGCGGCACGGGCAATATTAAGTAGCTGTCTTTGACCCTGTGACAGGTTAGCACCGTCACCCTCGATCTGTGTATTATAGCCATCCGACAAGCGCATTATAAAGCTATGTGCACTAGCCGTCTTGGCAGCGGCGATAACCTCATCATCAGTAGCATCAAGCCGTCCGTATCGGATATTCTCCATAATGCTACCACTGAACAAATGTGTATCCTGTAGAACCATCGCTATATTCTTACGCAACTCGTCTCGACTGTATTCCCTAATATCCACACCGTCTATAGTGATGTTTCCGTCATCAACATCATAAAAACGGTTGAGCAGGTTAGTAATAGTAGTCTTGCCTGCGCCCGTCGAGCCAACGAAGGCTATTTTCTGACCGGGTTTGGCATAAAGTGAAATGTTTTTGAGAATCACCTTATCAGGGTTATAACCAAAGGTCACATTCTTAACCTCGACGAAGCCCTTCATATCCTTTGCCGTTTTGGCATCATCAGTATCGGGTGCTTCGGGGTCTGTATCGATAATACCAAAGACTCTTTCTGCACCTGCCAAGGCAGCAAACACGGTGTTTATCTGCATTGAAAGCTGATTAATGGGCATTGAGAACTGACGTGAATAGTTGGCAAACACAGTCAGGTCACCGGGGCCAAAGCCAGTTAAACACATCAGCACACCGCCGACGCCTATGGTCACTGCATAGCTTATCATACTTGTATTATGCATGATAGGTCCCATAATACCGCCGTAGAACTGTGCCTTGAACTGTTTGTCACGCATATCATCGTTTAAGAGTTCAAACTCCTCTACACAGGTCTCCTCGTGGTTGAAAACCTTAACCACCTTTTGACCCGTAACGGTCTCCTCAATATATCCGTTGACTGCGCCCAGGGCTGCCTGCTGACCCGAGTGATATTTTCTTGATTTTGAGCCAATCCATGCACCGCCTTTGATAAATATCGGGATGAACACTACGGTTATCAACGTCAGCCAGATGTTTGTGGTTATCATAAACACCACTGTGCCGATTATGGAAATAACACCCGAAACGACCGAGGTAAGCGAGTTATTTAACATAACATCGATATTGTCAACATCATTGGTAAAACGGCTCATGGTCTCACCCGTCGGGGTCGAATCGAAATACCTTGTAGGGAGCTTCATCAATTTTTCGAATAGCTCATTACGGATTTTTTCGGTAGCGTTCTGTGAAACCGACAGCATTATCCTGCCCTGCAGATAGGTCGACAAAATGCCCAACAGATAAACCGCCAGCATAATGACTATCGCCGCAAGCACATAGACTGCAACCTCAGCAAAATCTCCCATCGACACGATTCTTGCAAAGATAGGTATCTCGCTTATTTCTTGGATAACGCTGTCGACGACCTTTCCTATAGGAGTAACGCTTAACTCCTTATCGGGAGCCACAAACATGGTGATTCGGTTTATTATAGGTGCCAGCATATATCCGCCGATAAGCGAGGTTACAGTGCTCATCAGCATACAGAAAATGACTAAAATGAGCTTGAACCTGTACTCCGAAACATAACCCCATAAGCGTTTTATGGTTGCGCCCGTATTTTTGGGCTTTCCGTGAGGCATCGGGCCTCCCCTTCCGCCTCTCGGTCCTCCCATCGGCATACCCCGTTTTTCACCGGCCGCCTTTTGGTTATACTGTCTTTGGAGGTCCTCCAATGTACGCTTAGCCATTGTTTTTGACCTCCTTTTCCATCTGAGAATAATATATCTCCTGATATTCCTTGTTGCTTTCAAGCAGTTCGGAATGTGTGCCGACACCCGTGATACATCCATCATCCATGACAACAATTCTGTCGGCATCTATAACCGATGAAATTCGCTGAGCAATGATTATCTTGGTAGCATCGGGAATATCCTCACGGAAGGCACGGCGAATACATGCCTCGGTAGCCGTATCGACCGCACTTGTCGAGTCATCAAGTATAAGTATCTTAGGTTTTTTCAGGAGAGCACGGGCAATACAAAGTCTTTGCTTCTGACCGCCAGATACGTTTGAGCCGCCTTGACCTAAATCGCTGTCATACCCGTTAGTGAACGAAGTGATGAATTTGTCTGCCTGAGCACTTTCGGCAGCGGCAAAAAGCTCGCTGTCTAAAGCATTCTCATCACCCCACAGCAGGTTTTCACGGATAGTACCGCTAAAAAGCACATTCTTTTGCAGCACAACGCTGACACCCTCACGCAGATTGAAAAGTGAATAGTCTCGGACGTTAACACCGTCGACCAAAACCTCTCCCTCATCCACATCGTAAAGTCTGGGTATCATTGAGACCAAGGTAGTTTTACCGCAGCCTGTAGAGCCGATTATGCCAACTGTCGAGCCTGCATCTATAGTAAGGTTGATACCTCTCAGCACCGCCTCCTCGCTGTTCTTATAGTAGCGGAATGAGACATTTTTAAACTCTATTCTTCCCTTTTCAACGGTCATATCGGCACTTACAGCGTCACCGTCGGTGATATCTATTTCCTCATTCAACACTTCTTTTATACGTCTTGCCGAAGCCAACGCTCTGGCCGAGGTCATAAGCAGCATAGTGATCATCATGATAGACATCAGTATCTGAGAAACATAGGTTAAAAATGCCGAAAGGTCGCCGATATTCATAGAGCCCTTTGTTACGGCATCAGAGCCGAGCCACAGCACAATGAGTGTCGTAATATTCATAAATATAGTCGACACAGGACTCATAAATATCATGACCTTCATGGCCGACATTCCCGACTCCTTAAGCTCACGGTTAGCCGACCTGAACTTTTCATTCTCATGGTCCTCACGGACGAATGATTTGACTACTCGGACATTGGTAACGCTTTCCTGAACGGTGGAATTGAGCTTATCGATCTTCAGCTGCATTCTTGAAAAACGTTTAAAGCCCATAAATATCAGGCCGAAAATTGCAATCATCATAAGTGGCACCGTTATAGCCAGAACAACCGACAGACTGGGCTTTAGCATGACAGCCATGATGATTCCACCTATCATCATACCAGGTGAACGCAGTGCCATTCTCAGCAACATGTTGACAAAATTCTGAAGCTGTGTAACATCATTAGTAAGACGTGTAACGAGCGAGCCGGTTGAAAATTTATCAATATTTTTGAACGAAAACTCCTGAACCTTTTTGTATACGTCGGCTCTCAGATCGGCCGCAAAATTGACCGAGGCTTTAGATCCGAAATATGCTCCACCTACACCGCCGACCATCATCATCACGGCAATTCCTATCATACCTACCGCAATAAGAATACTTTTGGTAACTGTAAGCGTACCGTCACGACCTGCATTAATAACAACCGACAACATAAATGGCATCAGCATCTCACCGATAACCTCGATTATCATGCATACCGGACCCGTTATGAAATACTTAAGATACGGCTTTATGTACTTATACCAGCTTTTCATGGAGCTCTCCTTTCAGTTGTTCAGTAGTGACAGACTCGGCTTTACACAAATTATTGAACATTCTCTCTGAAAAATTGTGAAGCTGTCTTATCTCCTCGTCGGTAAAATCAATAAACATCAGACGGTCAATAGCGCCGAATATATGACGTGTTTCGTCTATTATCTGTCTGCCCTTATCACTTATACATATATGGTTACGTCGATTATCAACATCCGATGCATTACGTATGATCAATCCACCCGACTCCAGCTTCTTTAAAGTCACCGCAACAGCGGCAGCGCTGATGTTAAAGGCATCGGCAATTTGGCGCTGAGAAACATTCTCGTTTCTTGAAATATACATCAGCATCATGTGCTGACTGCGATGTATGCCGAATGCCTCAACTGCATGCTTTTCAAAAAGCTTACGGTGGGCGCGGTCGGTCCGACGTGAAATGTCGGCCATTTTTTTTATGCTTGCACTGTGCTCATCTGCATTCATAATCAACACCCCAAACTAAAAATAGTTAACATGTTTATTAACACGTTAACTATTTTATCATATTACATATTTTTGTCAATAGTGAGATTGTGAATTATTTTTTAATTTCACTTATTTTATCACCAAAAAGAGTCCATGGGTATGAATCGTTTGGCAATGCCGTGAAGATCTGTTCCTTTTTATTATAATTAAACCCGATAGCATGGGAAAAAAGAGCCACCTCACCACCCGTAACCGAACCGTATTTTCGGTCGCCAAAAACGGGGTGCTTCCGTGAACCGAACTGTACCCTTATCTGATGGGTACGTCCTGTATACAGTTTGATCTTTACCAATGACAACACACCGTGCTCGGAATGAGCCGTAGCCAACCGTTCGAATTCCAGTTTAGCACGCTTTACACCCTTTCGTTCACGCTTGACGGTATAGGTCTTATTCTTAATGCGGTCGTGATAAAGCAGATCCTCTAAATCGCCTTTTTCTGACACCTCACCCTCAATGACAGCAAGATATTCCTTTTTGAAGGTCTTATCGGTTATCTGACGTGACAGCTCAGCCGCAGCTTTGACTGTATTGGCAAACACCATGACACCCGAGACTTCACGGTCAAGACGGTGAACCACAAATGGTTTAGCACCTGTTTTAGAAAGCAAGGTCGGCATTCCGCACTTGTCGCCGTCCTCACTGGTTACACCCGATGGCTTTATACAAACGGTATAATCAGCATTGGCTTCTAAAATATGTATATCCTGCATGTTAGCCTCCTTTGCTACTTTATTTGCCTGCAGAAAATTTACACTTCAGCTTTTAATTGTTATTATATCAAACATATTGCGTTAATACAATGTTCACTTGACAAATAATAGAAAAAGCTGTATAATAAAGTCGAGGAGTGGTAGTCCCCGTTCCATTCACACAGAAAGGAAGATCGTTATGGAAGAAAACAGAAACAACGCAGTTAATACCAACACACCGGATAGACCCGTTGCCACGGTACCGCAGGGACAATATATCCCTAAACCACAGCAGCCTGTTTACACCCCTCAGATGCCTTACGGCAATATCCCCACAGGCAATTATCAACCCCATGTTGCACCGCAACCGCCCAAGCCAGAGAAATCAATGGCAGGCTTGGCTTTTAACATTACATCAATGGCAATAGGAATTATTACCTTCCTCATCGGCATCACATCGCTCACCGATTCTATCGAGTATGTTTTTGATACCGAGTCATGGTATACCTTCGGCAGTGAAATCTCAACCAGTGTTGGTTGCCTGATATTCGGACTGCTTTGCCTTGCTTTGGCTTTTCTCGGCGTCCGTAAAAAGGAAAACGCAGGCAGAAGCATGGGCGCTGTCGGTATTATCTGCGGCAGCTTGGGAATCCTTTGCTCTGCATTAAGCATCATACTCCTCGTGTCATATTTCTAATTACGCAACATTGAAAACCTCTTCGGTATATCCGAAGAGGTTTTTTATAGCTCGCAAAGCATAAAAAGGATCGGTCACATTTTAGCACTGTGAAACGATCCTTTCGTTTAAATTAATCTTCTTCGTCCTCTCCGCCATTATCTTCTTCAGACTTTATGACGGTAACATTTATCTCAAGAATACGGCGTTCTGCCACCTTTGTAACCTTGACGTGCAGGGTCTCATAATCGAACTCATCGCCTTCCTCGGCGATCTTGCCAAGCTGCTCGAGTACCCAACCGCCTACCGAGACCGACTCGGACTCTTCATCAATATCCAGCTCAAAGAACTCGAACATTTTGTCAAGCTGAGCAGAGCAAAGAACAGTGACTGTTTCATCCTCGTTCTCTTTAAACTCTTCAACGACCTCGTCGTATTCGTCCCATATCTCGCCGACCAATTCCTCGAGGATGTCCTCCATAGTGGCGATACCTATCGTACCGCCATACTCGTCGGATACGACCGCCATATGAGTCTTTTTGGATTGCAACAGCTTTAACAATTCACTAATCGGCATCTGCTTAGCAACAAAAACCGTGTCCTTGATGATGGATTCGACCGTTTCGCCGTTGGCTACAACGTGCTTATTGAAATCACGGATATGTATAACACCGACAATACTGTCAACCGTTTCGTCATACACAGGCAATCTTGAGAAGCCCGACTCATCAAAGGCTTTGGCTATGTCCTCGATGCTATCTGTTTTGTCAACAGCCACCATATCGACACGAGGTGTCAATATATCGCCGACAGGACATTCGCTGAACGAAATAGCTGAACGGATAAGGTCGCTTTCCTCTTCATCAAGTCCGCCGCCCTCTTCGGCCTCATCAACGATATTTATCAGCTCGTCACCCGTGATGGCATCCTGACTTTCGAACTTGAAAACCTTTTTAAGCATCTTCTTCCAAACCACGAAGAAGGCAACAAAAGGCGTGAAGATAAGCATCAACGCCTTTAAGAACGGTGCCGCAAAACAGGCAAATTTTTCAGGCTTTTCCTTGGCGATACTCTTAGGTGACACCTCACCGAAAATAAGTATCAGCACCGTCATCACAACGGTCGACATGGTCGAGCCTAAGCCCTGTCCGAGAGCCTTAATGAACAGTACGGTTGCGACCGAGGTTGCGGCAATGTTGACGATGTTGTTACCAATAAGCACCGTCGACAGCATTTTGTCGAAGTTATCGGTCATTGAGTAGGCAAGCGCTGCTTTGCGATTGCCCTCATCGGCCATCATTTTAAGCCTGATTTTGTTAAGTGATGTGAATGATGTTTCCGACGCTGAAAAGAACGCCGAAAAGGCTACAAGAATAATAAGTAGTATTATCTGCGGCCAACTGTCCGGATCCAAGATAGATCTCCTCCTAAAATTATATATTTTCGCACACAGTTGTGCAGAGTAATAATACCATAACTCATTACAGTTTGCAAGTGTAATTTTTGTCGCTTGACAGCTTTGACTTTTACAGTATACAAAAGTCTGTCATTCAGAAAATGTGGGTAGGCACATTTCCTTGAACAGTTCGCAAAAAAAACGGATGGCTTCAACCATCCGTTTTTTTATAATCAGTTCAATTATTTAATCGCTGTGCTCTTTTCCTTCTGGATAACGTCGTGTGCGCCGCCCTCGACGATACTTGTTGCCGAAACGAGTGTGAGCTTGGCCTTTTCCTGCAATTCAGGGATGGTCAGCGCACCGCAGTTGCACATGGTGGACTTAACCTTTGAGAGGGACAAAGCAACGTTGTCCTTGAGAGTTCCTGCATACGGAACATAGGAGTCAACACCTTCCTCAAACGACAGCTTCTTATCGCCGCCGAGGTCGTATCTCTGCCAGTTACGAGCACGGGCCGAGCCCTCGCCCCAGTACTCCTTGAAGTAGTTGCCGCCGATGTTTACCTTATTGGTCGGGCTTTCGTCAAAACGTGCGAAATAGCGACCGAGCATTACAAAATCGGCACCCATTGCAAGAGCAAGAGTAATATGGTGGTCGTAAACGATACCGCCGTCGGAGCAAACGGGAACATAAACACCGGTCTCCTCATAATACTCGTCACGGGCCTTGCAGACCTCGATCAAAGCGGTAGCCTGTCCACGGCCGATACCCTTGGTCTCACGAGTGATACAGATAGAACCGCCACCGATACCGACCTTGATAAAGTCAGCACCGCAATCAGCCAGGAAGCGGAAGCCCTCGGCATCAACAACGTTACCTGCGCCGACCTTAACGGTGTCACCGTAACGCTCACGGATCCATTCAATGGTCAGCTTCTGCCACTCTGAGAAGCCCTCGGACGAGTCGATACAAAGCACGTCGGCACCTGCCTCAACAAGAGCAGGAACACGCTCAGCATAGTCACGGGTGTTGATACCTGCACCTACAACGTATCTTTTGGAAGCATCAAGCAGCTCATTGGGGTTCTGCTTGTGGGTATCGTAGTCCTTACGGAATACCATATAGCAAAGCTGCTGATTATCGTTGATAATAGGAAGGGAATTCAGCTTGTTATCCCAGATAATATCGTTGGCTTCTTTAAGGCTGGTGCCTTCTTTAGCTACGATAAGCTTTTCAAACGGAGTCATAAAATCGCTTACAGGTGTTGCGGGATCCATACGGCTGACACGGTAATCACGACCTGTAACGATACCAAGCAGCTTGCCGTCGGAGGTGCCGTCATCGGTAACAGCAACGGTAGAATGGCCTGTCTTTTCCTTCAAAGCTACAACATCGGCCATGGTGTCAGTAGGCTTTACGTTGGAATCACTCTTAACAAAGCCTGCCTTGTGGTTCTTAGCTCTTGCCACCATAGCGGCCTCGTCTTCAACCGACTGCGAACCGTAGATAAACGAAACGCCGCCCTCGGTAGCCAAAGCGATTGCAAGTCTGTCACCCGAGACCGACTGCATAATTGCGGAAACCATCGGGATGTTCATGGTGATAGCCGACTCCTCACCCTTCTTGAATTTTACAAGCGGTGTCTTAAGGCTTACGTTAGCAGGTATACATTCGCTGGAGGAGTATCCGGGGATAAGCAGATACTCGTTAAAGGTATGTGACGGTTCGTTGATAAAGGTTGCCATTTTTATTCCTCCGTTTTTATATAAAAAATTAAAATATAATACGCAATTATATCATTTATATTTCTAATATTATAATAGAATTTCCGCCCACAGTCAACACCAAATTCCGGAGAAAATAAAGGTTTGGCGAAAATGTTGCATTGATTTATAAAGTCTGCAAAAATTTTATAAATAAAATTAAATTTACGGTTCTAACTTAAAACGAAACATTTCCTTGAAATCGGTATAGCATTCCTCGCAAATCCAATATCTACCGTCTTTGGTACAATATCCTTCACTAATGTCCATTTTTCTTTCACTAAATTTTTCCCAACAAAAAACACAGTGACAATGGTCTGTTTTTTGTTGTTCCTCCGAAAATTCAGCCTTTTTCAGTTCTGCGTCAAGCAGAAACTCGTCTTGATATGTCAATCGCCAATCATTTTTATTAAGCATAATATATATCTCCTTCAAAAAGTTTCGGAACCATTTGTCCGTTTGGGTACAATCTAAATCCATCACCTCCACCAGGATAATTGTAATCCCAATGCGGCCCATAAGGCTCAGGATGATTTAAGTCAGGATGATAAGACTCTTTTGTTTTAGGATTGTACCAATTACCCTTACCTGATGATGGGTCACCTTTACCTCTCCATTCAAATCCTTTACCTGGAGATTTTGATGGGTCCCACCCAGGGAACCTTGGGGATCCTCCAGCACTACCACTACCTTTATTAGTTTTTGTTGCGTATCCCAAAAACCATTTTTCATATCGGGTTAATGACGAAGCGCACGTATTTTTATTTAAATTATTTGTGATCGCATAGTCAATGGATATAATATTTCCTTCCATTTCATCAAATGGTTGTGAGTAGCAAATAATGTATTGCGGTTCAATCCTTCTTAGCATTTCATTGTAACCACACATAAATAACTCTTTCTCGGTTTTCACGCCCAAGGTTGATACAGCAACTATGCTTCCTTTCTCTATTCCATCGAAGCAAAAATCGAAGCTATCTTCCGTTCCCCACGAAATAGTTGGAATAACATCAAATCCTTTGGCTTGAAAATAAGCACCACACCATCTAGAACGAAATGTGTTATACATCTGCATAACAATAGGCAGAGTATAATAAACGCTGTATTGAGGGCTTAATATACCTTTGTACTGTCTTAACTTCGCAATTCTTTTCTCAGGGTCATTCCATATAGAATCAAATTTATAATCATCCAAGAAAAAATGAATGAATTTATCCTTATTCTGTTCATCATTTTGCTTTGTCTGATCATAACCCAAAAGAGAAATACCCGATAAGTTAATATCCTGTCTTTTTATAACAGGTATTTCAAATTTTCCATCGTGTGCGAATTGGTTGCGCAAAAATAATGGATTGCTTCTAAATTGTTGACTGGTCATATGAACTCCTTACACATTTATTTTGGAAAATCACTTCCATATATAGTTGTAAAAAGTTATTTTGTTGCATTATATTAGGCAACAAAGCGTCAACAATTTCAAAAATAATTTTATCACAGTTAAAATAAAATTGCAAACACAAAACCGAAAGCCATAGCCTTCGGTTTTGCGTGTATTATTTTGTTCCAGCCTGTTGGGTAATTGCAAGAGGTGTCTTTATTGCATCTTTTACCGATTGGCGGATGGTGGGAAGGTCGTTTGCCAATTCGGGATATTTGGACGGATACCAGTTGATAGCCTCAACGTCACCGCCGGTCAGTGCCGCAAACCACGTCAACGCCGCAGTATACCTGCCGTGAGAATAACTCAGATGATTTCCGTCACGGGTCAGGATATCACCGACATGGGTAGTGCGCATATTCTGGATGGCGGTGCCGCTCGGGATAATGCCATCTACATATCCGTTGCCGACAATTCTTTCCGCCACAGCCGAGGTTATAGCATTATACATCGTCAACTGATCGTTATTGTAAGTCGCAAAGGCGGTTGACGGTGTATCCTGCTGATATGCCCAGGTCATATGCCAATATATCTTAGCGTTAGGCTGTTGTTGTTTGATATATTGGAAAACGTTATCGATATATGTGTAACTTGAAGCAATACCGCTGCTGCCCGAGTTTTGCTGCAGTGTGACGATATCCCAATCATAATCGGTAACGGCAAACGATATAGGCGTTTCGGGAATCTTCAGCCATTCGCCGTAGGTGTTCTTAAGATATGTATAGGCAGGGGCATTGGACTGAATGTTACTCCAGTGCTTTTTGACCGAGCATCCTCCGATATAAAGGTTTCCTAAGATTATCTCCTCATATCCTGCATCGTTTAATATATCCCACAGATACTCCATTCCGTCAATGCTGAAGCTGTTACCAACGGCAAGTATTTTTATGGATTTATTGTCACCTGCGGTCGATTCCTCGTTTGAGACGTTGCTTTCAGTTCCTTCAGATACCGTTGGCTCGGTCGAGGCGGTTTCACTTTCCGACACGCTTTTAGATGGTGTGCTGTTATCTATTTTTGTCTCACCGCAACCGACAAAGCAGAGCAAAAGCACGGCCGACAACAAAAGTGCTATCCATCTATCTATACTTCTCATCACAATTCCCTCGATCGCTTTTAACTAAGTAATACTAATCACAGTATACCATTAAGATGCGAAAAATGAAATGTATTATTTTGCTATGTATTTGAATTGGTCTGCTACAAGAGCTAAAAAGCACCCAAACAAAATGCTCGGGTGCTAAAAATTTTATCAGAAGAACAGACCGAATTCTACGAAGCAATATGTATCGACCCAATCGGGGTTAATACCTTTTATCCAGATTGGCGATTCGTGGAAGAATTTTCTGGGACCCACGGCATAGGCTTCGCCCTCACCCAAATGGAACGGGCCCAAAAGGTTTCTGAGGTTGCCTGTAACGGTTATCTCGATATCGTTTTCGCCCGCTTTAAGCAATTTGGAAACATCTACCTCATAAGGCTGCCACATGACCTTTCCTGCGTAAATACCGTTGACCTTGATTTTGGTAACGGTTGAGCAAAGTTTTTTGAATTTTACTGAGCGGTTGATAATATCGTCGGCCGACAAGATTATTTTTTTCTTAAAGGTTACACTGCCTGCGAAGAAGGGATAACCCTGCTCGGCAAGGTTACCTGCAGTAACGGTCTTGGGTGCTTCGGTAATATAGAAATTTCCGTTGGTCTTGAGCGCTCTCTTCTCGATATGCTCAAAGCCATCGTCGGTACATACTGCAAAATCACCTTTAAGATAGATTGCTTCAATCTCCATATCATAGCTGAGCTTGTTCTTTTCAGACTCGAACTTGAGCGACTTCTTGCAGTTCTCATAGGTCGTCTCGCTCTGCACAAAGTCGCAGGTAAGGGCTATCCTGTTTTCGCCCTCACGGACATACCTTGCAATGTCAATGACCTTGAATGAGGTATCGTGATAATAGCCCTTAACGGTTTTGTCAATCGCACAGCCATTGACAACGATATCGAATATCTCAGGTGTCTCAACCACCAAATCAAACTTGGTAAACGCCGCTTTTTGGACATTAAACTTGAAAACGACCTTGGTGTTTACCTTACGGCCGAAGGCAATAGCCTTTTCCTGAACGTCACTTATCGGCAGATTCTCGTAGGCTAACTCACCGTCGAAATAAACGTCACAATAATCAAGTGTCAATGCGTTATCATCGGCCTCGATCTCCCATTCGCCCGAAAATTCGATAGGCTTCAAAACGGCGGTGTTCTTTTCAGCCGATACCTTAACCGCCTCATCATAAGCAAACAACACGGCTGAACCACGCTCGTAAACGGTACATTCAATATCGATATTTTCGCCGTTTTTCGAGAAGACTACCGCTTCTTCCTCGCCCGTTTCGGTGTTGAAAAGACTTGCACTCTTGCCCTTGACCGAAGCCAAGACCTCATGGCGGACATAGTTGGGGTTATAGAGGTAGTACATTGTCATTTTCTGCTCGTCAAAACGGCGGACAGCGGTCAAAATCGGGTTGTCAAAATGGTCACCCTCATAATCAAGAGTTATTCTGCGATAAGATGCAGGTATAACTGTCGCAACCTCGGTATGATTAACATTTACACATTCTTTCGCAAATTCAACGACCTCGGAGGTGGCTTTGCCGTCTATCATTGTAGGAATAGTCTCTGTGAAAATCAGCAGACCGCCCTGTGCCTTGAACTCTTTAAGAAGCCTTACGGTGTTGGCGGCAAGGCACTCACACGGAGGCACGACAACGACCGAATAGCTCTGAGTTCCAATATTTATCTTACCGTCCTTGACCTCGGCATGTCGCTGCATGATGGTAGAATCACCCAAATGATACTGCAACTGAGCGTGCTCAAGACGCTTTTGAACATCAATCATATCGGCAACTAATTTTTGCGAATAATCAGAGGATTTTATATCAAAATTTGCCCAAGCCGTGTCAGCCACATGAAGCACAAGAATCTCATGCTCTATCTTGCCCTCAGCAATCAGCATGCCGATACGGCTGACCTTATCGTTAAAGGCACGGTAATCGCCCCACCAAGGCTGCTGCTTGAAAAGGGTTGCAGGGTAGTCACGCTTTCTGATACCTCGAAGAGTATAGCCCTCAAGATGCTGACAGAGATAATTGACACCGTGTACCATCTGATGCTCGTATATCCAACGAAGCTCCTCAAAGCTGACGTTCCAACCGCAAAGCGCAAAGGTCTCGGAAAGTATCTGCTTTTTGCCGAGCTGATGTGCGACCGAGCACAACTGCATCTGACACTGAACAGTGTTTAAGCTTCTACCCAAATGATCCATTCCTGGGATAGTCATATACTCGTAATGCGGCATACAGGTACCGTTAGCCAATACGTGTGACCAAAGACCCTCCTCGAGCACAAGGTGACCGGTCAAAGCACTGCCGTTCTCGTTACACCATTTATAAATATTATTCATAAAGTTTTCAGAGAACAGCTCACAAACCAACTTCCAATATTTATACTTGGTTTGAGTTGAGGTCTCGGTGTTATAAAAAAGGTCGACAAGCTGAGGTGCCAAGACTTGACCATAGGCCTTCATGTACTCCTTTTCCATAATGAACGACCAAGGATAGCCGTTTCGTGAGACCTGTGGTTCATCGGTAAAGAAGCCTGCCATGTCGGTGAACTCATCGCCCAAGGTCTCCTTGTAGGCCATATGAGTCATACGGATAAACTCCGAGATGACCTCGCCGTCGAGGGTGTCGACATAAAACGGATTGACCTCATAATAAATATGTATGTTTTTGCCGTCAAAAGGTACATTTACAATGGTGTTATCCTGTGTTTTGGGCTCCTCAGTCTCCTCTGCCCGTAAATATTTCTGCTGATACTTTAATCCGAGGCCGTTGACAGCGCCCGAGCCAAAGCCGCTCGGCCAACCGTTTTCATCATAGCCCCAAGACTCCATACCTAACTTTTTACCCTCACGGACGGTGGCCTTGACATTGTCAAACCACTCGTCGGAAAGATATTCGGTCTGCAATCCACCACGGGCGTGCATAAAATATCCGCCAATGCCGACCTCTTCCATCTCTCTGACCTGACGGACGGTTTCCTCGACTGTGAGCTTTTCGTTCCACGACCAGAAAGGTGCCGGGCGGTATTTGTTGGGCGGATTCTTGAGATTTTTATAAAACATTATCTTTACCTCCGTTTCAAAAAAACAGAACACATTTCCATGCTTACATTGTAACACTTCATTCGCAAAATATCTACCCCAAAATTTAATATTTATGAGGTCTTTCTTTGGTTTAAGACGTTTTTTTGCTTCAACTGCTCACAAACCCTCGCACAGCGACAAAAGCTCTTCGCTGAAAAGGCGAACGACGGTGGGCATATACTTTTCGGGGTCGCTGTATAGATAGGTTTCGCGCTTTATTCCGCCAAGGCTTTTAAGCACCACGTTTTCGGAGAAAAGGCCCTCCCACGAGACCGACGGCACAATGGCAACGCCCATTCCGAGTTCAATATACTTTCGCATATAATACGGGTCATCACTCTGGATGGCTATGTTGGGAGTGAATCCGAAATCGGCACATATCTTATAGGCTGTGCGGTAAAGACTTGAGTTGGAATGCATCGAAATAAATCGCTCGCTTTTAAGGTCGGACAGATTTAAGTCGTCCCTATCCCAACGGCTTCCCTTCGGCACCGCAAGCATCATTTCATCGGTGATGAGCAATCTTTTTTCAAGTCTTCGGCCAAACGGCGGTTCATCGCTGACATACAAATCAAAATTATCCTCTGCATTGTCCATTCGGTGACTGACCGAAAAGACTGCCTGGGGGTATTTTTGTTTAAACCGTTCGATAGCCTTAGTGACTGTGTTGCGGTTGGTCAAGGCCAACAACCGCACCTCACCCGACACCTTGCCCTTAAGGTCCCCCAGACGCAGTTTACTCTCATCGATCAGACCCAATGCCTTTTTCACCTTTTCGTAGAACACCTTGCCCGCCTCATTGAGCGTCGCCTTGTTGGCACGGCGGTCAAAAAGACTGACACCAAGCTCATTTTCAAGTCGGTGCACCGTTTGCGAAATGTTGGACGCAGGCACCCCGAACTTTTGTGCCGTTTTAGAAAAATTCTCGGTCTCGGCCGCATCACAAAAATAGGTTAACTGTAAAAGCTCCATTGTTTACTCCTTTAATAAAAGCGTGCCGCAAGGCACATTTAGCGCTTTCGCACAGCTTTTCATTGTATTATTATTTTACCATTCAACACCATAACTGTCAATGTATAGTCACCACACATTATCACATTCTTGACAATGAGGTCAAATAGTTGTATCATTTTTAAAAAGAGGAGTGATTTAAATGCCTGAGATTTTTGAAATCATTATGATCGTAAGCTTTGGCGCTTCGTGGCCGTTTAACGTAATGCGTTCCTATAAAGCTCGCACCGCCAAGGGAAAAAGCCTGTCGTTTTTGTGCCTTATTCTGTTTGGTTATGTTGCAGGAATCATATCCAAACTTATCAACGAAACCTATATGGCAAACTTTGCATCAAAGTGGTATGTTCTGTTCTTTTATGTGCTGAATTTCATTATGGTTTTTGCTGATTTGCTGCTGTATTTCAAAAACAAAAAGCTGGACAAAATTGCCGAGCAGAATAAGGGAAAATAACATGAAAACATATCTTGACATACCTTACATTGAAAACGCAAGTAATATGCAGCTGCTTGATGTTTATGTTCCCGATTGCGACAGCTTCCCTGTTTACATTCACCTGCACGGTGGCGGATTGGTTTCGGGCAGTCGCAAGGGCTTCAAGCACATTGCCGAACAATTGAGTGACCGAGGCATCGCCAGTGTTTCGGTCGAATACCGTATGTTCCCCGATGCTAAATATCCAGATTTTATCGAGGATGCGGCGGCCGCCGTCAAATGGGTAAAGGACAACATTGCCAATTACGGAAACTGCAACGGTATCTATGTTGGTGGTTCATCGGCAGGAGGTTATCTTTCGATGATGCTGTGCTTCGACCGCCGTTGGCTCGGTGCTGTAGGTGTTGAGGCTGAAGATATTTCAGGTTATTTCCACGATGCAGGTCAGCCTACCGCACACTTCAACGTGCTGAAATACAGTGGAGTTGACCGTCGCCGCATTATTGTTGACGAAACCGCACCGCTTTATCATATCGGTGCCGAAAAGGAATACCCCAAAATGGCATTTATCGTGTCGGACAACGATATGAAGAACCGCTACGAGCAGACCATGCTGGTGCTTGGTACGTTAAGGCATTTTGAGTACGATATGAGCAAGGTAATGCTCAAGGTAATGCACGGTACCCACACGCACTACGCCAGGAAAGACTACGATAACGGTGTTACCTACGCTGAAATGATAAAAGAGCTCATTGAGCTTTAAAATTATTAAGTATTACAAAGCAAAAAATCTCCCAATCACGGGAGATTTTTTTTGCTTTGTAATATCATTTTTACAGATTTTTCGCTTTGGTCTCGCAGTAGAGACAGCGGTATATCTTCTGATTTTTGTCGGTCAGCTTGAAGATATGCGGTAGCTCCTGCTCGCAGGAGGAAATACATCTCGGGTTCTTGCAGAAAATGACGTTGGTCAGCTTTTCGGGAAGCTCGACGCATTTTTTCTCGATGATCTCGCCGTTTTTGATAACGTTAACGGTAACACCCGAATCAATGTAACCAAGCACATCTATATCAATATCATAGTCAAAATCGATCTTGACAATGTCCTTTTTGCCCATACGTCCGCTTTCAACATTCTTGATGATGGCAACCGAGCAATCGAGCTTATCTAACCCTAAAAGAGTGTATATCTGCATAGCCTTGCCTGCGGTGATATGGTCAATAACGATACCGTTTTTGATAGGATTGATATTCATTACGCCGTCACCTCCAAAAGCTTCATGATAAGCGCCATTCTCATATATTTTCCGTTCAAGACCTGCTTGAAATATGCAGCTCTCGGATCATTGTCGATAGCGACACTGATTTCGTTGACTCTCGGCAGCGGATGCATAATGCTGAGGTCGGGCTTGGCATTTTTAAGCTTCTGCGGAGTCAAAATATAGCTATCCTTCAACCGTAAATAATCTTCTTCATTGAAGAATCGCTCACGCTGAACACGGGTCATATAAAGTATGTCAAGTTCGGGCATAACGGCTTCAAGGTCGGTGGTCTGCTTATACTTGATACCGTGCTTTTTTAGTACATCGTTCTTGACATAGCTCGGAAGCTTAAGCTCCTCAGGTGAAATGAGCACAAACCTAACATCCTCATAACGTGCCATCGCCTCTATAAGTGAATGGACGGTGCGGCCGAATTTCAGGTCACCGCAAAGACCAATGGTAAGTCCATTAAATCCGCCCTTTTCACGCTGAATGGTCAAAAGGTCGGCCAAGGTCTGTGTTGGGTGGTTGTGACCGCCGTCACCTGCGTTGATAACGGGGATAGATGCGTTCATAGCGGCAACAAGCGGTGCGCCCTCCTTGGGGTGGCGCATTGCGATAATATCGGCATAGCAGGAAATGGTCTTGGCCGTATCTGCAATGCTTTCGCCTTTAGCGGCCGACGAGCTCTGCGCCTCGGAAAAGCCGATCACATTACCGCCAAGCTCGTACATAGCGGCCTCGAAGCTCAAACGAGTTCTGGTCGACGGCTCGAAAAACAGGGTTGCAAGCTTCTTGCCGTGACAGACTTCGCTGTACTTTTTAGGATTGGCAATGATATCGTTGGCGGTCGCAACAAGCTCGGCGATCTCGTCAACGTTCAGATCAAGAATACTTATAAGACTTCTCATATTAAGGTCAGCCTTTCTGAATATTTTGCTTATGCCTTTGCGCCGTTGATGGCAAGGTATGCCTTGATGCGGTCAACGTTTTCTTTATTTTTGGGGTCTTCCTCAAGGTACTCGATAATATCGTAAACATCGACAACCGAGTACACAGGGAAGCCGAACTCCTCACCGACCTCGGCCATAGCCGACTTCTCGGTCTGACCCTTTTCCTTACGATCGACCATAACGAAGGTTGCGGCGACCTTGGTGCCCTCTAACCCTGACAGAATAGCCATACTCTCTCTTATTGCAGTACCTGCGGTGATAACATCCTCAACAATGACGATCTCCTCGCCTGCCTGAGGCTTGTAGCCTACAAAAACTCCGCCCTCACCATGATCCTTTTCCTCTTTACGGTTGAAGAAGAAAGGAACATCAAGGCCTTCTTTGGACAATGCGCAAGCAACCGAAACAGCAATCGGGATACCCTTGTAAGCGGGGCCGTAAAGAACGGTTTTCTTAGTTCCAACCTTTTCAAAATAAGCCTTGGCATAGAACTCGCCGAGCTTGGAGATCTGGTCACCGGTCTTGATATCGCCGGCGTTGATGAAATAAGGGATCTTACGTCCCGATTTTGCGGTGAAATCGCCGAATTTTAGAACTCCTGCCCCCTCTAAAAACTGAATGAATTCTCTCTTATAGCTTTCCATTTTCCATTCTCCTTATATCTAAAATATCATTTACCAATATAGAACTTGTCGTCCTCGGTAAGACCGAGCATATCTATTGCGCGATTAAAGACAAAATCGCACTTTTCAAAGCTTGCGGGATGGTGTGCATCAGACCCCATATAAAACTTACAGCTCTGAGTCTTAGCTATCCGGTACATACGAAGCACCGTTTCGGCCTCTTCGGGTTTAAAGTTCATATCGTCTGCGTTCAGCTCGATTCCCACTCCGACCTCGGCTGCTTTTTTGAAAAGCTCGGTCATTTTATCCTCGGGGATAAGCTCAAGTGTTTTTAAATAGTCTTCACGGTTAGGTGCGATGAGTCCGCAGGTCAAGTGAGCAAGACCAATTTTTTTAAAAGGCAGGTCTTTAGCCAAAAACGCCTCAAAACGGTCAACCCAAGCCTTGGCTCGAGCTTCGGGACTTGCTCCCTGCTCTTTTGAGATGGCATGCCCCACCATGTGCATGTGGGTCAACGGAACAACGATAAAAGCAAGCTCGTCATAAGCCTCTTGCCTCAACGGAATAGTAAAGTCCTTGTACATCTCGGTCTCAACACCAAACAAGAAATCAATTCCGTCAGCAGTTGGCAACGGCAACGAACGCCTGCAATACTCATAATCCTGATACTTATACCAGTCGCTTGACGGAATGCTCTTGTCATCCCAGCAATGGTCGGTCAAAACTATCGTTTTAAGTCCGTTATCCTTAGCATACTGCAAAATACGCTCGGTCGTCTGCTCGGGGTCGCGTGAGCACAGTGACAACTGCGAATGAATATGCAGATCATTGTCCCATACATATCTCATTTTCCGCACCTCTTACTCAACTTTGTTTGATCAGGTTTAGTCGCAGAACTCAGCTACACAGCGCTCATAAGCGGCAACGGGATCCTCTGCGGCGGTAATGGGACGGCCGACAACGATATAGTCGGAACCGATTCTCTTGGCTTCGGCAGGGGTCATGACACGCTTCTGGTCACCGACGTCACCGTCAGCAAAACGGACACCCGGAGTGACGGTGAGGAACTTCTCACCACAGGTCTCGTGAACCTTGCCTGCCTCAAGAGGCGAGCAAACAACACCGTCAAGACCTGCGACCATTGCGTTGTGAGCATAGTGCATAACGACCTTATCGATAGGCTCTTTGATGAGCAGATCGTTCTCCATTCTCTCCTGATCGGTGGAGGTCAACTGAGTAACGGCGATAAGCAAAGGTCTTGTGCCGTCTGCACGGGTCAGTCCCTCCAAACCTGCCTCCATCATAGAAATGGTGCCACCTGCGTGCAGGTTGGTCATATCAACGTCGAGGTTGGACAAAACAGCCATCGACTTTTTAACGGTGTTGGGAATATCGTGGAGTTTGAGGTCGAGGAAAATTTTATGACCTCTTGCCTTGATTTCTCTTACAATTTCAGGGCCTGCGGCATAGAAAAGCTCCATACCGATCTTAACAAACGGCTTGCGACCTGTGAACTTGTCCAAAAACGAAAGACAAGCCTCCTTGCTCGCAAAATCACATGCAATAATAACATCCTTACCCATTGTGTGCTCCTCCTATAATATCATTTAAATCATTGATTCCGTACTTATGCATAACCTCTGGCAGTTTGTCGATAATATCCTTGCAACAGTAAGGGTCAACAAGGTTTGCGGCACCGACCTGAACGGCGGTTGCACCCGCAAGCATCATTTCGATAACGTCCTCGGCAGTAGAAATACCGCCCATACCGACAATCGGAATTTTTACCGCATCATAGACCTGATAAACCATACGAAGTGCCACAGGCTTGATGGCAGGACCCGAAAATCCGCCCATTTTATTGGCGATTACAGGTTTTTTGGTCTTGAGGTCTATTCTCATACCAAGCATCGTGTTTATCATGCTGATGCCGTCGGCACCTGCATCCTCACAAGCCTTGGCGATCGACACGATATCGGTAACGTTGGGCGAAAGCTTGATAAGCAACGGCTTTTTTGTAACCTTGCGGCAAGCACGTGTAACCTCAGCGGCTGCCTCAGGTGAAGTGCCGAAGCTCATGCCGCCACCGTGGACATTGGGGCAGGATACATTGACCTCAAACCAGCCGATTTGGCTCTCAACGTCCAATTTTTCAACAGTATAAGCGTAATCCTCAACCGAAAATCCGCTGACATTGGCCATAACGGGCTTATGGAAACACTTTTTGAGCTTGGGAAGTTCCTCGCTCAAAACCTTGTCAACACCGGGATTCTGCAGACCGACAGCATTTATCATACCGCTGTCACACTCCGCAATTCTCGGTGTGGGGTTGCCGAAGCGAGGGTCCTTGGTAGTACCTTTGAAAGAAAACGTTCCAAGGCAGTTAATATCATAAATTTCGGCAAATTCGTAACCGAAACCGAAGGTGCCGCTGGCAGGGATAAGAGGATTATCCATTTCTATTCCGCAAAGTGTAACCTTTGTATTTACCATATGATCTCCTCTCTTTCTAAAACGGGGCCATCCTTACAGATACGCTTGTTGCCGTATTTAGTCTTGCACGAGCAACCCATACAGGCACCAAAACCGCAACCCATGCGCTCCTCAAAGCTCAACTGACCTGAGGTTAGAGCCGTCTTGTCAATAGCCTTAAGCATCGGCTCGGGACCGCAGGTGTAAAAATATGTATAATCCATTTCTCTCATAGCATCGGTAACAAAGCCTTTTTTACCGTAGCTTCCATCAGCGGTGGTAACAATGACCTCAGCGCCCAAAGCCTTGAACTCGTCCTCAAAGAAGACCTCATCCTTGGAGTTAAAGCCTAAGATAACCGAGGGCTTTTTTCCCTCTGCTAAAAGCAAACGGCAAAGCATATACATAGGCGGAACACCTGCACCGCCGCCAAGCAACAAGGGACGGTCGCCCGATTTTGACAGGTCATAGCCGTTGCCGAGACCTGTCAGAACGTCAAGGGGCTGACCCGCCTGCATTTTAGCCATGACCTCAGTGCCCTTACCTACCACCTTGTAGATAATGGTAACTGAATCGGCGTTCACATCGCAGACCGAAATTGGTCTGCGAAGGAAGAAACCGTCCAATTTTATATTGATAAACTGACCCGAAGCCGTAACGTCTGAAACATCACCCTTTAAAATCATAAGGTAGGTGTTTTTTGCTATCATACGGTTTTCGGTAATTTCAAAAATACCTTGTTTCATATCTGCTCCTTATGCGTCGATAGTGGATACACAGAGAGTAGTCTCTTCGAGAACATCAAGCACGACCTTAACGGTATCAAGTGCTGTGAACATTGTGACGTTGTTCTCAGTAGCAAGCTGACGGATCTGGTGTCCGTCGTTACGCTGATCGCTGTCGCCGGGGTCCTTAGTGTTGATAACGTAAGCAATGTGACCCTGACGCAAGGACTCGGGAATCTCCTCACAGCCGTCGCTTATCTTACCTAAAACATGGGTGCGGATACCGTTCTTTTTGAGGAATTCGGCAGTACCCTCAGTTGCCTCGATGTTAAAGCCAAGGTTATAGAAACGGCGTATAAGTGGCAGAGCCTCTTCCTTATCACGGTCGGCAATAGTGGCAAACACCGTACCGTAGTTCTGTAAATGCATACCCGATGCCTGCAAAGCCTTATAAAGCGCACGGTTGAGCTTATCGTCATAGCCTATGGCTTCACCGGTCGACTTCATTTCGGGCGAGAGGTAAGCATCAAGTCCTCTTATCTTATTGAACGAGAAGACAGGAGCCTTTGCATACCAACGCTTTTTCTCATCGGGATAGATGTCAAAGAAGCCCTGCTCTTTTAAACTCTTGCCCAAAATACACTCGGTTGCAATATCAGCAAGGCTGTAGCCTGTTGCCTTGGAGAGGAACGGAACGGTACGTGACGAACGGGGGTTGACCTCAATGATAAATACGTTGTCATCCTTGTCAACTATAAACTGAATGTTATAAAGACCAACAATGCCGATTCCAAGACCTAACTTCTTGGCATACTGCAGGATGATGCCCTTGACCTTATCCGAAATGCTGAATGAGGGGTATACGCTGATTGAGTCACCAGAGTGAACACCCGTGCGCTCGACTAGCTCCATAATACCGGGGACAAATACGTTACGGCCGTCACAGATAGCATCGATCTCGACCTCACGGCCTTCGATATATTTGTCAACCAGAACAGGCTTGTCCTCATCGATCTCAACAGCGGTCTTAAGATAGTGGCGAAGCTGATCTTCATTAGCAACTATCTGCATAGCTCTACCGCCCAAAACAAAGCTCGGACGAACAAGCACGGGATAGCCGATCTCAGCGGCGGCCTTAATACCGTCCTCTATCTTGGTGACAGCCTGACCCTTAGCTCTCGGGATATCAAGCTCATTAAGAAGATTCTCAAAAGCATTTCGGTCCTCAGCCTTATCAATAGCGGCACAGTCGGTGCCGATAATCTTGACACCACGGTCGCTGAGAGGCTGAGCCAAGTTAATAGCGGTCTGGCCGCCAAGGGAGGCTACAACGCCCTCAGGCTTCTCAAACTCGATAATGTTCATAACATCCTCGGGAGTGAGTGGCTCAAAGTAAAGCTTATCAGCAGTTGTATAGTCGGTCGAAACGGTTTCGGGGTTATTGTTTATTATGATAGCCTCATAGCCCGAATTTTTGATGGTTGCAACAGCATGAACAGTGGAATAGTCGAACTCGACACCCTGACCGATACGTATAGGACCTGCACCAAGAACAACTATCTTCTTTTTATCTGTAAGCACCGATGCGTTTTCATCGGAATAAGACGAATAGAAATAAGGAATATAAGCACCAGTGTGGCAGGTGTCGACCATCTTAAACACGGGGAACAAACGGTTTTCTTTACGGAATTTGTAAACATCCAGCTCATCGCACTTCCACATACGGGCAACATATTTATCGCTGAAGCCCATCTTCTTTGCGGCAAGCAAGGTCTCCTTATCATTAACATGTACCTTTAAGTTCTCCTCCATGTCAACGATACGCTTGATGGACTCAAGGAAGAACGGAGTTATCATGGTTATCTCGTGGATCTCATCGATTGAAGTGCCACGTGCGAGCAGCTCTGCAATGGCAAAGATGTTATCAGAACGGAATTCCTTGATATACTCCTTAAGCTCATCCTCGGTCATGTTGTCAAACTTGGCATGGTAGATATGGTTAACGCCAACCTCCAAAGAGCGTGTGCCCTTAAGCAGTGCTTCCTCGAGGTTGGAGCCGATACCCATAACCTCACCCGTAGCCTTCATCTGAGTGCCGAGCTTGTTGGGCGCAGAGGTGAATTTATCGAACGGGAAACGGGGCAGCTTTGCAATAACATAGTCGAGCTGAGGCTCGAAAGCGGCATTGGTGTTGGCAATCTTGATATCCTCAAGAGCCATACCAACGGCAATCTTTGCCGTGACACGTGCAATGGGGTAGCCCGAAGCCTTGGAAGCTAAAGCCGACGAACGTGAAACTCTGGGGTTGACCTCGATAAGATAATACTCACTCGAATGGGGATTTAACGCAAACTGAACGTTACATCCGCCCTCTATCTTAAGCTCTTTAATAAGCTTTATTGCACTGTCATTAAGCATTTTGAGGTCGTGGTCGTTAAGGGTCATAATAGGGGCTACGACAAGAGAGTCACCCGTATGAACGCCGACAGGATCGATATTTTCCATGCCGCAGATGGTGATAGCGTGATCGTTAGAATCACGCATGACCTCAAACTCGATCTCCTTGTATCCGCGGACGCTCTTTTCAATAAGCACCTGCGAAACAGGAGAAAGCTTGAAGGCGTTAAGACCAATCTCGATAAGCTCCTCCTCATTATAGGCAAAGCCGCCGCCTGTACCACCCAAGGTGAATGCGGGACGGAGAACTACAGGGTAGCCGATACGTGCGGCCGCCTCTTTTGCCTCTTCTATATTATAAGTGATCTCGGAAGGAATGGTAGGCTCGCCGATGGACTGACAAAGCTCCTTGAAAAGCTCACGGTCCTCGGCTCGTTCGATACTCTCGCTGGAGGTGCCCAAAAGTTCAACTCCGCACTCCTTAAGTACTCCTTTTTTCTCAAGCTGCATTGCAAGGTTTAATCCTGTCTGGCCGCCGATACCGGGGACAATGGCATCAGGACGCTCGTAACGCAGTATCTTGGCTATATACTCCAAGGTCAACGGTTCCATATATACCTTGTCGGCAACGGTGGTATCGGTCATAATTGTAGCAGGGTTGGAGTTACAAAGAACTACCTCGTAGCCCTCCTCCTTCAATGCTAAGCAGGCCTGAGTGCCTGCATAGTCAAACTCAGCCGCCTGACCGATAACGATCGGGCCCGAGCCGATAATAAGGATCTTTTTTATGTCTGTTCTCTTTGCCATTTTACATTCCTCCAAAAATCTATGTCAAATTCGCTTTAAAAACTATTAAGCCTTGTACACGACCTTGCCGTCACATACCGTCAGCAGACATTTACCGTAAACACGTCTTCCCGCAAACGGCGTACTTCTGCCCATTGTTGCAAACTCCTCAGGGTCTATTGTATATTCCTCGTTAACGTTAAAGACGCATATGTCCTCCGTCTCGGGCAAGCCGAAACGCTTTCTCGGATTTATCGCCATCAGTTCAACCAACTTTTCAAGTGTGATGACGCCCTTCTTCACAAGCTCGGTATACATTACGGGGAAGGCCGTTTCGAGGCCAACAACACCCATAAGGCTCTTTTCAAGACCTCTTCCCTTTTCCTCCGCACTGTGAGGTGCATGGTCGGTAGCGATCATGTCGATAGTTCCGTCCTTGATACCCTCAAGCAAGGCCAGCCTGTCCTCGACGCTTCGCAACGGCGGATTCATTTTAAAACGTCCGTCCTCCTGCAAACAGCTGTCATCAAGTACAAGATAATGTGGTCCCGTTTCGCAGGTAATATCCACACCCTCAGCCTTCGCTTTGCGTATCAGCTCAACGCTTTCCTTAGTGGATACATGGCAGACGTGGTATTTACATTCGGTTTCCTTCAATAGCTCAATATCTCGCTTAATCGGGCCCCATTCACTTTCACTGCAAATACCCTTGTGACCGTGGGCCTTGGCGTATTCGCCGTCGTGAACATAACCGCCGAAAAGCAACGAATTGTCTTCACAGTGTGCGGCGATTATCATATCGTGCTCTTTAGCCTTGAGCATCGCCAAACGCATCATTTCCCTATCCTGAACACCTTTGCCGTCATCCGAAAAGGCGGCGGCAATGGATGCCAGACCGTCAATATCAGACAGCTTCTCACCCATTTGCCCCACGGTAATAGCGGCATAAGGGTGAACACGGATGCAAGCATCCCGTTCAATTATATCCAACTGCTGCTTTAGATTCTCAACACTGTCGGGCACAGGATTTAAGTTGGGCATCGAGAACACATCGGTATAGCCGCCCCTTGCAGCAGCGGCAGTCCCCGACTTTATGGTCTCCTTATAAAAAAATCCCGGCTCTCGAAGATGTACATGTACATCACAAAAAGCCGGAAAAACAATACCATTAGAAATAGAAATAGCGGCACCGCTACCGTTGGAAACGATTTGTCTCTCGTCGGTTTTTTTGAATGTGCCGCTAATGTATTCAAGACAATTCTTGAGGGTTATGCTCATTGTTTTCTCCTTATAAAAAGCCCTGCCACCGTTGGCAAGGCTTCGAAAAACGTTCTCAAAATCTTGCCGGCGCAAAGCCTCAAAGATTTATTTTAAATATATTACCACAACCAAGTGTGTTTGTCAAGAGCGAGGACGCATTATATTGACTTGAATTTTCGATTTTTTCGGTACGAAAAATCACCTAAAAGCACCCTTACGGCGCCGCCGATACTTCCGTAATAGCATTTATAACTGCGAATTGCGAAAGCGCACCTTACAAATTTCACAATTCCGCCGTTAGTCAGGTACTCTATCCTTTTATTTTCGAACATCACATGCTTTTGAAGGCTTTTTATCAAAGCTTCGGTCATATTGGGATAGCAATCGGCATTGTCCAAAATATAGCGATGCCCGTCGACCGAGCCTGTGATTCCCTCAACTCGCTTTTTCAATGCCTTTTCGCCGTACTGTCGCTCACCGAACGAGGTGTTTTCTCCATGACAGCGATAGCTCATCAGTACTCGGTTTAACACTGCGCATTTTCCCGTTAAGGCCGCCGTAAAGGTTATCAGCCAGTCATGCGACAAAAGGCCGTTAAGTTCCAACGGTGCCAAAAGAGCCAAAAGCTCCCTTTTAAATCCAACCGAGCAGCCTCTGATAAATGACCTGCCGACAAATTGTTCAGGCTCAAAAGCTGTGATGCTGCCGTCGTTTTTAGAAAAAAGCACACCTATATTATTGGCTTGATGCAGAGTGTTGCCGTCTTGGTCAATAAGCTCGCATGCACAGCATAAGGCCTTAAGGTCTTGGTCCTCCTTCATGGCCATTGCCATTAGTTCCAGCTTTTCGGGATGCCATACGTCGTCTTGATCGCAAAGGAATATCATATCGCCCTTGGTGCTTAATACCCCCTCGAGGAAGTTTCGGCAATATCCCTTGTTTTCCTTATTCTGTATCAGTTGCCAGCCGTGGCAATCATTTGAAGCAATAAAACGGTTGACTGTATCGACCGTATTATCGGTCGAGCCGTCATCAAAAATCAGCACCTCATCGGCCGATAAAGTTTGTGACAAAACAGAACGAAGCTGTGCTTCGATATATTTTTCACCATTGTATGTGGCAATAACTACCGAGATCATAGCTTCGTCTCCTTCATATATTTATTATTTGATTTTTGCAAAGGTGGCCGACGCACGTGTTTTCATAAAATGCACAGCACGGCAATAAAGCCTTTTGGGCCATACAAAGCTAAATCTTGCCACCGTCGCTGTCAGCTTGTCCGCCCTGCTTGACCCCTTAGCATTTTCGGCGCATCTTTTAAAGTCTTGGTTATTGAATTCTGCCGCCATCAGTTGCTTTCGCTGTGCACCCGACATTTTCTTATCATCATAGGAGTTTGCCAAAGCAGAAAAAACATTTTTCACATAATAGAGGTCAACAAACTGTCTGACCGTTTCTTCGGCATCAGCCGTAAACTCAGCCAACTGAACATACCTTTTTTTTAGATCGCCAAGCTTTCGTGAGTCATACTTTTTAGTAATACTGCCATTCGGTCTTTGAACATAATGATAGAAACAATCAGGCAAAACAGAGACCTTTGGCGAACACTCAAGAAACGACAGCACAAAAGCCGTATCCTCAAACAGCTCTCCCACCTGCATTGTAAGTCCGTTTTCAGTGATAACACTGCGTCTGAACAGCTTATTCCAGCTTGCATCAAAAATAAACTTTGATTTAAGCCCCACAATACCCCGAAACAGCTCCTGACGAGTGGTGTATACGGCTTTAGGCTCATAAATTTCTACCGTACTGACCGTACCGTCGGCACGTTTAGTATCATGATGATAGCCACACATGACCATATCAGTACCGTCCTGTCGGACAGCATCAAGCATGGTCTCAAAGGCCATGCTATCAAGCGTATCGTCAGCATCGCAAAAAGCGATAAACTCACCCACGGCCATTGACATTCCAACATTGCGAGCGTTGCTTAAGCCGCCGTTTTCTATATTGACCAGCCTGACCCTTGGGTCATTTTGGCAGAATTGCGAGGCAACGGCCGGCGTTCCATCACACGAGCCGTCGTTCACTATTATCAGTTCTATGTTTCTTTGCGTCTGCCCCAAAACCGAGCGCACCGCATCTCCGAGAGTATCAGCGGCATTGTATGCGCAAAGAATCACGCTAATATCGGGTGTCAATGTTTGAATTTACCGTCAGCAACATTTTTGAGATGCTCGCCATAAGGGGATTTACCGTACTTAGCGGCCGATTCAAGCAGCTTTTCCTTGGTTATCCAGCCATTTTCATATGCAATCTCTTCAACGGCGGCGATCTTAACCGACTGACGTGTCTCAACAACCTTTATGTACTCGGAAGCCTCGCTGAGTGCATCCACAGTGCCTGTATCAAGCCACGCAAAGCCACGGCCCAAGGTAATAACATCAAGCGTTCCGTCCTCTAAATACATCTTATTAAGGTCGGTTATCTCAAGCTCTCCACGGGCAGACGGTTTTATCTGCTTAGCAAAATCACAGACTCGGTTATCATAAAAATACAGGCCTGTTACACAATAGTTTGACTTAGGATTCTTAGGCTTTTCTTCGATCGAAACGGCCTTACCGTTCTCGTCAAACTCAACTATTCCGAAGCGCTCGGGGTCGGTAACATAGTAACCGAAAACAGTAGCGCCGTGTTGTTTTTGTGCGGCCTGCTTCAAGGTCTTGGGGAAACCATGACCATAGAAAATATTGTCGCCCAAAACCATTGCGCAGCTATCCCCTGCTATAAACTCCTCTCCGAGTAAAAACGCCTGAGCAAGTCCGTCGGGAGAGGGCTGTACCTTATAGGAAAGATTGATGCCAAAGGCCTCACCGTTACCGAGCAAACGCTCGAAATTGGGAAGATCGGTAGGCGTTGAGATAATCAGTATATCCTTGATACCTGCCAGCATCAGAGTTGACAGCGGATAGTATATCATGGGCTTGTCATAAACAGGCAAAAGCTGTTTTGAGGTCACCATGGTCAAAGGATAAAGGCGTGTGCCTGAGCCGCCTGCAAGAATTATACCCTTCATAAAAACTCCTCCTTAAATCAATTAGGTACGACTATGCCCGTTTCGTCTTCGTCTTCAACAGGGTCAGCAAGAGCAAGTATCTCTTCGGTGACCGTAGTCGTATAAGCCTTAGTAATGATGACATCCTCAAGCGGCTTGCTTGAAGAATCAACATCTACAGCAGCAATAGCATCTACCACACTCATTCCGGAGAATACCTGAGCGAATACAGAATGACCGCCGTAACCACGCTTGAAAGCGCCGTCGAGATGAATGTTTCCGCCGTACTTCTGATAAAGTGCCCATGCCTTGTCCGAAACATCATCGCTGAATATCATAGATTTTCCTATGTTCATGTCAATAACAGCCTTCATGTAGGCATCGGCATCAGCATAATCGGTAAGCTGAGACTTGTACTGTTCATACTCGGCCTTTATCTGGTCGCCGTAGCTGCTGACATAGCTATTATAGATGGTTTCGTAGTTGTAGTTGACCTTGCTTACAGGGTCACTTGCCTGATTGATAAAGAACTGGCTGCCGTTGGTATTAGTGCCCGAGTTGGCCATCGAAAGCGAACCGCGGATGTTGAGAAGGTTTGCGTTAAATTCATCCTCAAAGCTTGTGCCCCAAACACTTTCGCCTCCCATACCTGTGCCCTCGGGGTCACCGCCTTGGATCATAAATCCGTCGATAACACGGTGGAAGGTAATACCGTTATAATAACCCGCCTCAATAAGACCGACAAAATTGGTAACGGTAATGGGTGCACTGTCAGGGAACAAGCGCATATAGATGTCACCCTTAGAGGTCTCAAAAACAGCTATCTTCTCACCAATTTCAGGAAGCTCAAGCTGAAAACCGACCTCATCCTCGGTTCTTGAACCGTTCTCACCCACTGCAACTGCAGAGGGCTTTGTCGGTGGATTATCGGGTAGTTTTCCCATTGTTGAACCGATGTTGTCACCGACGCTCGAGGTGCTTGAAGAGTCATCACCGCCGCAAGCAACGAGACCAAGGCTTAAAACAAGTACAAGCAGAATACTAAGAATCTTTCTCATGTTTTTCTCCTTAAACCATTATTCTTTAATATCGATAGAGACTATTTTAACATCCTCTATGGGACGGTCTGCGCCGTTGGTCTTGACATTGGCGATAGCATCAACAACATCCATTCCCTCAAAAACCTGACCAAAAACCGAATGTCTGAAATCAAGCCACGGTGTACCGCCCAAGGTTTCATAAGCCTTAACAGTATTCTCAGGAAAGCCTCGGTCTGCCATGCCTCTCATCTGCTCAAGCATGCCCTCGGGAACCTCGGAGGCCTGCACGATAAAGAACTGACTGCCGTTGGTATTAGGGCCTGCATTGGCCATCGATAAAGCACCCTTGATGTTGTGAAGATCGGGGTCAAACTCGTCCTCGAACTTCTCACCGTAGATGCTCTCTCCGCCACAGCCTGTGCCTGTGGGGTCGCCACCCTGAATCATAAAATCCTTGATAACACGGTGGAAGATAAGTCCGTCATAATAGCCCTTTTTAGAAAGCTCGACAAAATTCGTTACAGTACGCTCAACCTTGTCTTTAAAAAGACGGATAGAAATATCACCCATCGTTGTGTGCATAACGGCAACGACTTCACCAGCCTGAGGCTTGTCCAACTGATTAAAACTCATATATATTTTCCTTTCATAAGGCTCACAATAAGCCTATTTTATCTTTACGAGTATTATTTTACTAGATTTTTAAGCAATTTACAACAACAAATTGTAAATTATATATTTTTTTCTTGTTAAATCACAACATTTATAGTATACTGAATAAAACAAGCACAAAATACTCTTTTAGGAGTGGTAAAAATGAAGTGTCCGTATTGCTCATTTGAAGAAAGCAAGGTTATTGACTCCCGTCCTACCGATGAGGGCGAGCGTATCCGCCGCAGGAGAGAATGCTTAAAATGTCAGAAGCGTTTTACTACATACGAGATCATCGAGAGCCTGCCCATTATCGTTATCAAAAAGGATAAGTCACGTGAGGTATTTAACCGTGACAAGCTGATAAACGGTATGCTTAAGGCTTGTGAAAAGCGTCCTGTTTCAATAAACGATATCGAGCGTGCAGTGGACGATATTGAAGTAAAGCTTCAGAACTCGCTCGACCGTGAGGTCACAAGCGATGCCATCGGAGAGCTTGTTATGGAGAAGCTTAAAGGCCTTGACGAGGTCGCTTATGTGCGCTTTGCCAGCGTTTACCGTCAGTTTAAGGACCTCAGCACATTTATGGAAGAGCTCAACAAATTGCTTAACGACAAATAAGCAATTATTTTTTGAATTTTTGAAAAAAGTTCTTGACAACGTGGTGATATTATAGTAAAATACATAACGTTGTCAGCGATGCTGTTATGGCTCAGGTGGTAGAGCACATCCTTGGTAAGGATGAGGTCGGCAGTTCGAGTCTGCCTAACAGCTCCAATATAAAAAGCCCCGTTCCCCTAGTGTTTTCAAGGGTTGCGGGGTTTTTTATTATTTATTTTTCTACTTTTGAATTGTAAAGAAATGTTAATTAAAGTTAATATTTGTTAGTCAAAAAGTTAGTCAGATGTTAGTCAGCTTCATAGACCTTTACTGTAATGTTAAAATTTTTTAAATTTAGAACTGTAGTTCGTGGTAAAAATTCCCATTATGCTTTATTCTTAAGTA
>CAYRIX010000018.1:0-41004 GCA_964424555.1 uncultured Eubacteriales bacterium | reverse complement strand
CCCCGAGCTCAACGGCAAGCTTATCGGCTCTGCTCAGCGTGTTCCCACCTGCACCGGTTCTACCACCATTCTTGTTGCTGTTGTTAAGGGCAAGGATATCACCGTTGACGGTATCAACGCTGCCATGAAGGCTGCTGCTTCCGATTCCTTCGGCTACAACACCGAGGACATCGTTTCTTCTGACATCATCGGCATGACCTACGGTTCTTTGTTCGATGCTACTCAGACCATGGTTGCTAAGATCGACGACGATACCTATCAGGTACAGGTCGTTTCTTGGTACGACAACGAGAACTCCTACACCAGCCAGATGGTTCGTACCATTAAGTACTTCGCAGAGATCTAATCTTTGCCGAATCTGTTAGGATTTCAAAGAATTACGACCCCTTGAGCTTCGGCTCAAGGGGTCGTTTTTGAGTGAAGTTTTGAAAATCCTTTTGTCTTGGCAATGTCGTTTAATTATGAAATATGGTATTTGCCCGTCCTTAAACTGATTTTAAGGACGGGCTGTGTTTATTTTTGCACAAAATCAGCCATAATGATTATAGAATGTCGAAACGCTCAAAAGCGTTTCGACAAGCCGATTATATCGGCTTTTGCCAATTCAAATTACAAATAATTTGAATTGGCTCGATATTCATTGCAATGGTTAAAACCAAATTTTCCTTGAAAATTTGTTACCAAATCTACGATTTGGTGTCGAAATAGTGCGTTTAAGCAATATTTCGACTCTCTATAACCATTATAATACTTTGTAATAGCATTTATTATGCAATAACGGTAAATATTGCCTTGCTTTGCTTGACATTGTAAGCGTTTTGAGGTAAAATATAATCTGTATAAATGTGTGTATTTTATGCGATTTTGATAAATATTATTATTTGAATATATATATTAATCAAGTACATAAATTATCCGTTAAGGTCAGACTCGCCGTGAACCTTTTATACGGAAGAAGGAGTTTATTTAATGGCAGTAAAGAAAAATAATAATGCCGAAGAACAGTTGAACGAAACCACAAACGTTAAGAAAAAGTACTATAAAAAGCCGTCAAACGGAGCTAAAGCCTCCAAGAACGGTTTGAAGACAGGTGCAAAATCTGCTCCCGCACAGCAGAGCAAGACGAAATCAGCGAAATCGGGCACAAGATCCGCAACCAAAACAACTAAGCAGCCTACCAAGAGGCAATACACCAAAAGGACTCAGAAGCCCGTTAAGCCGCTACGCATAATACCGTTAGGCGGTCTGGGGGAGATTGGAAAGAATATCACACTGTATGAATACGGTGACGATATGCTCCTTGTTGATTGCGGAATGTCTTTCCCTGATGAGGAAATGCCGGGTATTGATATTGTTATTCCCGACTTTAGCCACATCATAAAGAATGTCGATAAAATTAAGGGTCTGCTCGTTACCCACGGCCATGAGGACCATATCGGCGCCATACCGTATCTTTTAAAGGAATGCAATATTCCTGTTTACGGCACTGCGCTGACCTTGGGACTTATAGAAGGCAAGCTGCGTGAGCATAAGCTTCTGGACAGAGCTAAATTGAACGTTATAAAGCCCAGAGATACCGTCAAATTAGGTGCTTTCTCGGTCGAATTTATTCATGTCAACCATTCGATTCCCGATGCGGTAGCGCTTGCTATCACAACACCTTTGGGAACTGTGGTACAGACCGGTGACTTTAAGATAGACACGACACCGATAGACGGTGAGGTTATCGACCTTGCACGCTTCGGTGAGTTGGGTAAAAACGGTGTACTGGCTCTTTTATCCGATTCTACCAATGCCGAGCGTTTAGGCTTCACCCCGAGCGAAAGCATAGTCGGTGAAAGCTTTTCGACTCTTTTCAAAAAAGCTGAAAGAAAGCGTATCATTGTTGCTACCTTCTCGTCCAATATCCACCGTGTTCAGCAGATAATTGATGAGGCGGTCCGTTGCGGCCGCAAGGTTGCTGTTTCGGGCAGAAGCATGCAGAACGTGGTTCAGGTAGCTTCGGATTTGGGCTACTTAACCGTACCTCAAGGGGTGCTTATCGACCTTGAAGCGGTAAAAAAATATATGCCTGAGCAGGTTGTCATTATAACTACGGGCAGTCAGGGTGAGCCTATGTCGGCCCTTCACAGAATGGCCTTCGGAGACCACCGAAACGTCAGTGTCGGAGCAGGCGACTTCATAATCATATCCGCAACACCTATTCCGGGCAATGAAAAAACGGTTAATAAGGTTATCAACAAGCTTCTTGAATTGGGCTCACACGTTGTTTATGAGAAGATGTATGACGTCCATGTTTCGGGACACGCCTGTCAGGAGGAACTGAAGCTCATGCTGAACCTTGTTCAGCCAAGGTTCTTTATACCTGTACACGGTGAGCAAAAGCATCTTGCCAAGCACGCAAGCCTTGCCGAAACGGTAGGTGTCGAGCATAAAAACATCCTTATCGGCAAGAACGGCTTTGTTATCGAATTGACCAATGACAGCATGAAGGTGGTCGAGACCGTTACTGCAGGCAGTATATTTGTCGACGGCTTCGGTGTCGGAGATGTCGGGAATGTTGTCTTGCGTGACCGTAAGCATTTGGCTGAGGACGGTATCATTGTTGTGGCTGTTTCGGTCGATCAGGTGACACGTGAAGTCATTGCAGGCCCCGAGGTCATTTCACGTGGCTTTGTGTACGTGAAAGAGGCAGAAAAGCTTATGGATGATGCACGTGAGGTTGCATGTGATATACTCGAAAGGTGCTATATTACTAATGTCCGTGATTGGAATATGGTCAAGTCACGAATCCGTGACGGACTTGCCCGCCATTTACACGAACAGACGGGACGCAGTCCGATGATATTACCCGTTATACTTGAAATTTGATTATATTAAGGAGGTTTGACCTCGGATGAAAAAGGTTTGGGGAGTAGGCAGAATTTTTTTGATACTGCTGATGCTGTTGGTTGCTGATGTTGCTGCCATAATTTTCGGGGGAGAGTATGCTTTATATATCGCAGGCGGAATTGCTATTTTTGGTTTTATAATTGCTATCTTTTCGCTGGTAGGACTTCACACAAACATCGGTAAGATCATTTCGGGTGTCTCAAGGGGAATCTCCACCGCTCAGTCCAAAGCCTTGACTGAGCTCAGATTACCTGTTCTTATTACTACTGCTTACGGCGAGATAGTATGGTACAATCCTCAGTTTGAGGCCGATGTTCCTGATGCCTCACTGACCGTAGGAAAGGATATTGAAAAGGTATTCGGCAGTGATTTTAAGGACGATATCGAGGCCAAGGGCGAGGCTGAGATAACCTTGGGTAACAAGATATTCTCGGTTACCGACTCGGATATCGAGGCGGAAGCCATGCCTATGAGAATATACTATCTCTTCGACATAACAACACTCAGAAAGACTGCTCATGAGTATGAGCAGACAAGACCTGTTGTGGCGTTAGTTGCAATAGATAACCTTGATGAGATAACCAAGAATGCAAGAGACAGTGAGATTGCATCGTTCCGTGGCTCGGTACAACGCAGAATAGAAAAATGGTTCTCAAATATAAACGGAGTATGCCGTAAGCTCTCGGGTGACCGCTATATGCTGGTGCTTGAGGAGCGAAGCTATAAAAAGCTCTTAGAGGAGGGCTTCTCGGTACTGAGCGAGGTCAGAGAGCTCAAGTTCAACGACAGCTCGGCAACACTGTCCATCGGTGTCGGTCAGGGCGGCGGCTCGTTGGCCGATTGCGAGGAAATGGCCAAGCAGGCACTGGACATGGCTTTGGGACGTGGCGGTGACCAGACCGTCGTTAAAATGCCCAATAACGAGTATAAATTCTTTGGCGGAGTTTCGGGTGCATTGGAAAAGCACAACAAGGTGCGTGCACGTATTATTTCCAATACGTTGAAATCGCTTATTATGTCCTCCAGCAACGTTATATTGATGGGACATAGGTTTGCCGATCTTGACAGCCTCGGTTCATGTATCGCAATGGCAAGTGCGGTATCCACCTTGGGCCGTCAGCCTTACATAGTTATGGATAAAACCAAGACCATGGCAGGCTCATTGCTTGAACGTGCCGACTCGTTGGGTGTTCATTGCAATATTATGACGGGCGCTGAGGTTATGCCTGTTATTGACAAGGAGACCTTGCTTATAGTTTGTGATGTGCACCGTCCGTCCTTCCTTGAAAGCCCAGAGGTATATGACCACTGTCAGAATGTCGTAGTTATCGACCATCACCGCAAGGCGGTCGATTTTATCAATGATGCCGTTATATTCTATCATGAAACAGCGGTCTCGTCAGCCTGCGAAATGGTGACCGAGATGCTACAGTATATGTGTCCCAAAAGTGTCGGTCAGTTCGAGGCCGAGGCATTACTCTCGGGAATTATGCTGGACAGCCGCAATTTTGTGCTTAACACAGGTGTCAGAACCTTTGAGGCTTCGGCCTTTTTGCGCAACCGAGGAGCCGATCCTGTTACGGTTAAAAAGCTGTTTGCGGGCTCAATGGATACCTATAAGCTTCGTGCTGAGATAGTAAGCTCAGCCGAGCTTTATGATAACGACTGTGCCATTGCTATCAACGGTACTGTCAATGAAAACACACGTCTTGCTTCGGCTCAGGCGGCTGACGAGATGCTGGGCATCAGCGGTGTATTAGGCTCCTTTGTCGTTTGTCGCTACGGCAGTGAGTTCAACATTTCGGCGAGGTCGCTCGGCAGTATGAACGTTCAGGTGATTATGGAAAAATTGGGCGGCGGCGGTCACAGAACGATGGCTGCCTGTCAGCTTCAGGTCGATAGCTTCGAGGATGCTGTTTTACAGCTTAAGCATGCTATTGACGCTTATAAAAAAGAAGTCAGAAAATAATGAAAGGTTTGATATAAATGAAGGTTATTTTAACGGCCGATGTCAAAGGATTAGGTAAAAAGGGCGAGCTCGTAAATGCTTCCGACGGCTATGCAAGAAACTTTTTGTTTCCCAAAAGCTTAGCGGTCGAGGCCAGTGCTACTGCTATGAATGAGCTGAAAAACCGTGAGGCCTCTAAGGCTCACCATATCGCTGAGGAAAAGGCTGCCGCTACGGCTGCCGCCTCTAAGATCGAGGGCAAGACCGTTGTGCTTCATGCTAAGGCAGGCTCTAACGGAAAGCTCTTCGGTGCTATTACCTCAAAAGAGATAGCCGCCGAAATAAACAAGGGCTTCGGAGTTGAGGTCGACAAGAAAAAGGTTACCTGTGCCGATATTAAGTCCTACGGCGAATTTACTGCTGAGGTCAAGCTTTATAACGGCATTGTGGCTAAGGTCACTGTAAAGGTCGAGCCTTAAATTTACAGCACCTAAAACAATTCTGAGAAGGTGAAATAATGGCAGACAATTTAAAGGAACGGTTTGAGGGCACCTCGTTACCGTTTTCAAACGAGGCCGAGCAATCGGTGTTGGGTGCGATTCTCATTGACCCTCCGAGCATCAATCTGGTAATGGATAAGCTCAAGACCGAGCATTTTTATATTCCTCAAAACCGTGCTATCTACAGTACGCTTTGCGGTATGAGTATTGCAGGTCAGACTATTGACTTCATCACCATTCTTGAGCAGATGAAGCAGCTTACCGTAAACGAGGAAAAGGGACACGGCGCCAAGCTGATGTTCAGCGACGGCGAGGCCAAAAGCTATCTCACCAACATTGTCCAAAGCGTTCCGTCCTCGGCAAACATTTCAACATATGCCGATATAGTTCTGGAAAAGTTCTATATAAGATCGTTGCTTTTAGCCTCACGTGAGATAGTCGAAATGGCTGAAAGCGGTGCGGTCAGCGCTAATTCTTTGTTGGAAAATGCTGAGCAGAAGATATACGATATCCGTCAGGGCAAGGATGTAACAGGTCTGCATTTACTGGATGATGTAATTAAAAGTGAGACCTTTGTGCGCCTTTCAAAGATAAGCGACCCCGAGACACGAAAGGATTATGTCGGTATTCCGACAGGCTTTTCTGAGCTTGATAGGATAATTACCGGACTCAACCGTTCCGACCTTATAATCGTCGGCGCACGTCCGGGTATGGGTAAAACTGCTTTTGCGCTAAATGTTGCACGTAATGTTACCATGCAGGCAGGCAAAACGGTCTGTTTCTTCTCACTTGAGATGAGCCGTGACCAGTTAGCACAGCGTCTTTTGTCGAGTGAGGCAATGATAGAGTCGGGCAAAATGCGTACGGGCGACCTTACCCCCGATGAGTGGACAAGGCTGACTCAGGCAGGGCTTAACCTGTCAAAGGCTAAGCTGTATATTGATGAGACTCCGGGTATTACGGTGCCCGAGATCACCGCCAAGCTACTTAGACTCAAGGACCGTCCCGAGCTTGTTATAATTGACTATCTCGGACTTTTGCAGTCGGCGAAGCGAACCGAAAACCGTGTTCAAGAGGTTTCAGATATTACACGTAATCTTAAGATAATGGCTAAAAAGCTGCAGATACCTGTTATGGTATGCGCACAGCTTTCCCGTGGAACCGAGGGTAAGAATGTGAAGTCGCATAAGCCTCAGTTGTCTGATCTTCGTGAATCGGGCTCTATTGAGCAGGATGCCGACATAGTTCTGTTTATGTACCGTGACCTTTACTATAAAAACGACAATGACGACCCCAATGTTCAGGTGGACGAGCACAAGGCATTGTGCATTGTTGCTAAAAACCGTCATGGTGGACTTGACGATGTCAATCTTTATTGGGATGGTGCATATACACGCTTTTCAACACCCGACAGGAACGGTATCAACTGATGTTAGACTCGGTTAAAGCAACTATCCTGAGATATAATATGTTAGATGGTCAGCACCGTGTAACAGTGGCGCTGTCAGGCGGAGCTGACTCGGTCGCACTTTTGTCCGTTCTTTCTGTTCTTCGTGAGCAATTGGGCATTTCGGTGTCAGCGGCGCATCTCAACCATTGTTTAAGAGGTGACGAATCCGACCGAGATGAACAGTATGTGCGTGAGCTTTGTTCTGAAATGCATATACCTCTTGTTTGTGAAAAAGCCGATGTCAAAGGCTTTGCCGAGAATGAGGGCATAAGCATCGAGCTGGCGGCACGCAAAGTGAGATATGAATTTTTGGAACGAGTATCCGACGGGCTGATTGCAACAGCGCATACTGCAAGTGATAATATCGAAACCGTGCTTCATAATATGGCAAGAGGCACTGGCCTTACGGGTGTGTGCGGAATACCGCCCAAGCGAGGCCGATTTATCCGCCCCTTGCTTGGTGTTACCCGAGCAGAGGTCGAGCAGTACTGCCGTGAAAAGGGTCTGCACTTTTGTATTGATTCGACCAATGCAGATGAGAGCTATACACGTAATTTTATAAGACATTCCGTGGTGCCGAAAATCCTTGAGGTCAATTCGCAGGCGGTGAAAAACACCGCACGTATGAGTGAGTATTTGCGTGACGATGCCGATTATCTGAAGAAAGTCACGGCCGATACCCTTAAGGATATAAAGCTCGGTGACGGCTTGGATGTGCAAAAGCTCAAGTCTCTTCATCCGGCCATACGCTCAAGGTGTATAGCAACGTTTTACGAGCAATGCGTGGGGCAGACTCCCGAACATCAGCACATAACTGCGGTGACAGAGCTTTTGGATACGGCAGGGAAAACGGGTGTCAGCAACTGTTTTTGGGCTTCATGCAAAAACGGTATTTTAAGGTTTGTACCGTTGCCTAAGGGTATCAAATTGCCTGAGTGTGAGGCACAGCCGATTCCGTTTGAATATAACGGAATAAAAATTTATACGGTATCGTTGGAAAAATATAAAAAAATTTTAAAATTTAACAGTTTGTTATTAAATAATGCGGTTGATTATGATAAAATATGTGGCAAGCTGGTGCTGAGAGGTCGTCTCGGCGGTGATAGGATTAGATTATCGGGACGAAATTGCACCAAAACCTTAAAAAAGCTCTTTAACGAGAGTAAGCTTGACGAGTATTTAAGGGAAGGCTTGGCGGTTGCCGCCGACAGCGAAGGTGTTGTATGGCTGCAGGGCTTTGGTAATGACAGCCGTGTATCGGTTGACGAAAATACCGACACTGTTTTGGTATTCGATGTATCAAATTCGATGAATGAGGGGAATAATAATGGGTAGTATGAACGATAGTATTGAAAAGGTGCTTTTTTCGGAAAAGGATATCAGCGATATCGTTAGCCGTTTGGGTGCTCAGATCTCCAAGGACTATGCGGACAAGAATCTGTTGTTGGTAAGCGTGCTCAAGGGCTCAGTCGTATTCATGGCTGATCTTATGCGTAGTATCACTATTCCGTGTGAGATCGATTTTATGGTGGTCTCATCCTATGGCTCGGGCACCACTACCAGCGGCAACATAAAGATCATAAAGGATCTCAATATTGATGTTAAGGATTATGATCTGCTGATAGTGGAAGATATTCTTGACTCGGGTGTAACGCTGTCATCACTAAAGGGTATGCTTGAAGCAAGACAACCTGCGAGTGTTAGGATATGTACATTCCTTGATAAGCCCGAACGCAGGAAGGCCGATATCAAGGCCGATTATTCGGGTTCCGAGGTGCCTGATGAATTTATCGTTGGCTACGGCTTGGATTATGATGAAAAGTTCCGTAACCTGCCATACGTGGGAATACTTAAGCGTGAGTGTTACGAATAATAAAGTTCCTGAAGGGAGTTCAAAATGAATAAAGTACTGAAAACAATATTGTACATCGCAATACCGTTGGTGCTGGTTATGGTTATTGCGGGTGTGATGTACAGCTCTGAGAAAGCCGAGAAAACGGATTATTCTACCGTTATTCAGCTCATTCATGAGGATAAGGTCAAGGAGGCTGAACTTAATTTCTATGACGGCACCTTGTCCTATGTCACTCGTGATGACGGGAAAGAGCATACTATCGAGGTCGTTAGCGAGGTATTCTACAATGACGTGCGTGAGATGATCCTTGCTAAAAACACCGATGAATCGCCCGATAACGATATAGTTGTAAACTATGAGGCGGGAGGTGAAGCCTCTTGGCTTATCAGCATGCTTCCGACTGTTATTATCTTCGGAATCGTGATCTTCATATTTATCTTCACAATGCGCCGAATGGGCGGTGGCGTGGGTGGCGATAAGACTATGTCGTTCGGCAAGGCTCGTGTCAAAAAGGCCGAGGACGACAAGCGCAAGACCACATTTGCCGATGTTGCAGGCGCAGATGAGGAAAAAGAGGAGATGTCTGAGCTCGTTCAGTTCCTTAAGGACCCCAAGAAGTTTAACGAGTTGGGCGCACGTATCCCCAAGGGTGTTCTGCTTGTAGGCCCTCCGGGAACAGGTAAGACCTTGCTTGCACGTGCTGTTGCAGGTGAAGCAGGTGTTCCATTCTTCTCTATCTCAGGCTCTGACTTTGTCGAAATGTTTGTCGGTGTTGGTGCATCCCGTGTGCGTGACCTTTTCGATCAGGCTAAGAAAAATTCTCCTGCCATCATTTTTATTGACGAGATCGATGCTGTAGGCCGTCAAAGAGGAGCAGGCTTGGGCGGTGGCCACGATGAGCGTGAGCAGACCCTCAACCAGTTGTTGGTTGAGATGGATGGCTTTGGCGCAAATGAGGGTGTTATAATCATTGCTGCAACCAACCGTCCCGATATTTTGGATAGAGCGCTGCTCCGTCCGGGACGTTTTGACCGTCAGATTACTGTAAATTACCCCGATGTCAAGGGTAGAGAAGAAATATTAAAGGTTCACGCTAGAGGCAAGCCGCTCGGCCCTGATGTCAACCTTAAAACAATAGCACAATCTACCGCAGGCTTTACGGGTGCTGACCTTGAAAATCTCCTTAATGAGGCTGCTCTGCTTGCTGCAAGGGCAAACCGTAAGGCAATTATCGAGGCTGATATTGAAGAGGCAACCGTCAAGGTAATGATGGGTGCTGAAAAGAAGTCGAGAGTTATAAAGGAAAAGGACAAAATGATTACCTCTTATCATGAGGCGGGCCACGCTGTTGTTTCCTATTTCCTGCCTACTCAGGATCCTGTCCATCAGATATCTATTATCCCTCGCGGAATGGCGGCAGGCTTTACCATGTACCTTCCCGAGCAGGATAACGGACACATTTCCAAGACCAAGATGGAGGAGGATATCTGCTCTCTCTTAGGTGGACGTGCCGCTGAGGAGCTCACTCAGGATGATATTTGTACAGGTGCCTCCAACGATATCGAGCGTGCTACCGAGTTGGCTCACAATATGGTTACTAAGTTCGGTATGAGTGCTAAGGTCGGTCTTGTTAAGCTCGGTACGGGCAACAATGAGGTATTCTTGGGACGTGACTTCTCGTCCACCCCCAACTATTCCGACAATATGGCCTCTGTTATCGACAACGAGGTACGTGACATCATTATGTCGCAGTATGACAAGGCCAAGGATATTCTGAATAAGAATATGAAGAAGGTCCACAAGGTCGCACAACGTCTCTTTGTTGATGAAAAGATCAGCGGAGAAGATTTCCGTGACATTATGGAAGAGGTCGAGTTGGATTTTTAAATTCTAATCAAAAGTAAAAGCCGTTTCGGGTTACCGAAACGGCTTTAATTGTTATTTATTTCTTGGATACGGTTTCTTTTCGTCGGTTAATTCGGCAAGGTAATCCATACTTGTATCCAAAGCAATGGCTATCCGCCGGCATTGTTCAAAAGTATAGTAGCGTTTGCCACTTTCGATTTTTGAGTAGTCACTTTGATCTATGCCCGTCAGCATTTGCATTTTGATTTGGGTAAATCCTTTTTCTAAACGAAGTTCCTTCAATCGGCTCATAAAATCACCCCAAAATTATTATGTCAAAATGACCTATTGACGATAGGGTGAAATTGACCTATAATTGTAATGGGTGATTTTATGGGCGGTTTTGCTTGCACATTTTTTGGACATAGAGATTGCAGTGAATCTATTAGGATAGAGTTATATAACACGATTGAACGGATTATAACTGAAAAAGGGTGTAGATTATTTTATGTTGGGAACCACGGCAATTTTGATAGATTTGTTTCAAAGGCGATAGATGATTTAAAAAAGAAATATAATATAGAGGTATATATTGTGTTGGCGTATATGCCGATGCATGAGTCAAAAACATATACTCACAAAACAGTACTGCCGGAGGGAATAGAAGCAGTCCCAAAAAAGGTCGCTATTATCTATCGTAACAGATGGATGGTAGATAAGTCAGATATTGTTTTGACGCATGTTAATAGTATTTATGGTGGAGCTGCAAAATTCAAGGAGTATGCCATTAAAAAAGGAAAACAGTAATTGAATTAAGCAAATAAACAAGGACAACCCCAACCATAAATTTTGCGGTTGGGGTTGTTTGATACAGGCAATATATCGGTTGTAAAAATGAGGATTACATATACTTCTTCATATATTCGTCGAGGCTTATGACAGTGCCTGCAAGGCGGGAATCCTCGGCGGCAAAGGCCAGCATATGGTTGCGGCAGGAAATGCCGATCTCGCTGACCTGGTCTTCGTTAAGCTCTCCGACAAGATAGCAATAAAGAGCGTTGATGATACCCGTATCACCGCCGCCGTGACCGCCGACGATGCTGTCACCTGCGGTGGCTATTTCGGCATCAAGGTAGCGTGTGCATCTTGCATCAAAGCTGAAGAACTCAAATGCCTTATCGGCAGGGGCGTCCATATTGCAGAACAGCTCACCTTTGGTGCCCATAAGATGGGTCTTTCGTCCGCCACGGGTAAAGGCTGACATAGTCATAGATACGGTCGCACCGTTCTCAAACTCCATGTTAACGGTCTGATGGTCAACAACGTCATTGTCACACTTATAAACGCATTTGCCGTATTGAGTAGTCTCAAGTGCGTGCCAGATCTCCTCATCGGTTGGCTTTGGCTTCTGTGCGCAGGCATCACGGAACCAATCGTTGGTTTTGGCATCATAGTAGAGTCTTACGGCATTATAATAGCAGGTGTCAGCATGAGGACAACCGTCGGTGCAACGCTCGGGAGCGCCTTCAGGAGCGTTTTCGATTCGGAAATGGTTGCGTGAGCCGAACGACTGAATACGCTTGCACTCCTTACCGAGCAGCCACTGCAGAATATCAAGGTCGTGACAGCACTTCTGTAAAAGCATAAATGAGCTACGGCTCGAGTTGCCCCAGTTACCTCTTACAAAGCTGTGGCTCTGATGAACGTGTCCGACAGCCTCAAGATGCTCAATTGACAGCACTTCACCCAAAATACCACTGTCGATGATCCATTTCAGCTTCATAAAGAAGGGCGAAAAACGCAAAACGTGGCAGACCATGACCTTGCGTCCGCATTCCTTGGCTTTTTTGTATATCATTCCGCATTCCTCGGGCGTGGGTGCGGCAGGTTTTTCAAGCAAAAGGTCGTAACCAAGCTCAAGAGCTTTAATTGCAGGCTCGGTGTGCATCTGATCCATAGTTGAAATTATGGCTATATCGGCAAATTTGGGGGTAGCGAGTATTTTTTCCCAAGTGTCAAAGCAATGGGCATCCTCAACACCGTGTTTTTCCTTTATGTAGTTCAGACGGTCAACGATCGGCTCAGCAACGCCGACGACCTTAAACTTATCGGGCTGGTCACCCATAAGGTCGGTATATCGTGAGCCACGCCCGCCTGCACCAATAACTATTGCGGTAAACTGTTTCATAAAAAGACCTCCAAAAATATCTTTTAGTTAATTTTACTGTATTTACTTTCAAAGATATATATGATATTATATATTTAATCTTTGATTTTATATATTTGGAGAATATGCAATGAGAGGTTTGGAAATAAAAGAAAACCCAAAAATAACGCGGGTTTACACCACGTATTCCTGGGTGTTTGATGCTGATTACCGTTTCAAAGGCGAGTCGCATGACTTTTGGGAGCTGGTCTGTGTGACCGACGGGTCAATAAGCGTTGCCGCCGACACTCAGGTGTTTGAGCTGACGGCAGGACAAGCCATATTGCACAACCCCATGCAGTTTCACAACATCACGGTAACAGGCAACCGACCGACATCGGTCAGCGTTTTCACCTTTTCAGGTGAGAATATCCCACAGATACAAAACCACGTGTGCGAGATACCCGATGTTTCTGAAATAAAGACCTTGCACGAAATTGCTTTTAAAAATTACAACATAAAAAGCGGCCTTGTTATCAAAGACATCAAGACCGAGGGTAATGACTATTTGGTTTACATAAAACGGTTAGAGCTGTTGCTGATCGAACTTGCGACCCACCTTGTTAAGGGGCAGAGCAGTGTGTCGCAAAGGGCAAAAAACTATCTGTTTATTGTTAACACCCTGTCGGAGCATATCGGAGAACGTCTCTCGGTTAACGAACTGGCAGGCCTTTGCAACATGAGTGAAATCAACCTACAAAAATCATTCTCGTATTATGCGGGTGTGGGTATAATGGAATATTTCAACCGTCAGAAGATGCGCCGCGCAGCAGAACTGCTCGGTCAAGGGTCGTCGGTTAGAGAGGCGGCGCTGTCGGTAGGCTTCACCGATCAGAACTACTTCAGCACAGTTTTCAAAAGGATAACGGGCCGCACACCGTCTGCAGCAAAGATTCAGTAAAATAAGAAGTTTTGTGCTACTAATAGATCTATTGTCAGCTTTACATTTATAACGGTTATAGAAAGTCGAAATAGGGTCTAAAAGCACTATTTCGACACCAAATCGCAGATTTGGTCACAAATTTTCTTTAAAAATTTGGCTTTAACCGTTGCAATGAATATCGGGCTTGTCGAAACGATTATTTGAGTTTCGACATTCTATAATCATTATAGGTTAATATGTTATATAAAAGTGTAAAATGTAAAAGAGGGGTTCCTTTACTCAAGGGAGCCCCTCAATTTTCAATTCAAACAGTATTAATTATACCCATAAGTCTTTGCGGTGTGAAAGAGGGTGGCGATCTCGTGGCGGAGGCACCGGTTTTCGGGGAGGTTCAGGTGTGGGTCGGTGCTGTACAACTCCTTGGCCGCATTACCTGCCGCACGGAACAGCTCCATATCCTCCGAAAGATCGGCAATTTTTAGCTCGGGCAGACCGTGTTGACGCTTGCCCAAAAAGTCACCGGGGCCTCTGAGCCTTAAGTCCTCATCAGCGACCTTGAAGCCGTCGGTGGTACTGCACATGAACTTCAACCGTTGCCTTGTCTCATTGCCGCTTCGGTCGGAAAGCAGGATGCAGGTCGAGGCATGCTGACCTCGGCCGATACGGCCTCTTAGCTGATGTAACTGGCTTAAGCCAAACCTTTCGGCATTTTCAATCAGCATAATGACGGCATTCGGCACATCAATTCCGACCTCAATAACAGTAGTGGATACCAGCAACTGAATCTCGCCTGAGGCAAAGGCCTTCATAACGGCATCCTTTTCTTTTGGTTTCATTTTGCCGTGCAAAAGACCCACTGTATAATTTTTAAAATCGTTTTCCTTTATATCCTCGTAATACTTGACTGCCGAAGCGAGGTCATTAGTTTCACTTTCCTCAACCATCGGGCAGACTATATAGCCCTGCCGTCCTTGGTCAAGGTGGTCACGGATGTAATTATAAGCACGTTGGCGTATCTTTGAATCAATAAGATAGGTGGAAATAGGCTGACGGCCTCGAGGGAGAGAGTCAATAATACTGATATCAAGGTCTCCGTAGAAAATCAGCGACATGGTTCTTGGTATTGGCGTTGCCGACATAACAAGCATATGAGGCGCATTGCCTTTGGATGTAAGACTCGTCCTCTGTTCTACACCGAAGCGGTGCTGTTCATCGGTCACGATAAGTCCTAATCTTTTAAAGCGCACGTCCTCCTGTAAAACTGCGTGAGTACCAATGACTATATCATATTCGCCGTTTAAAGTGGCTTCTTTAATGCGTGTTTTGGTAGCTTTAGTTACTGAGCCTGTCAGCAAAACGACTCTTATACCGCTGTTTTTGAGAAGATTTTGGAATGTCTTGAAATGCTGCTGTGCCAGCACCTCGGTCGGTGCCATAATAACGGTCTGCCAGCCGTCTTTGACGGCGCAAAAACTAAGTGCCGCTGCTACCGCTGTTTTGCCCGAACCGACGTCACCTTGTAGGAGTCGGCTCATCGGTCGACCTGAGTTCATATCATTCAGGCATTGCATAACGGCTGAATCCTGCGCTTCGGTCATCGTGAAGGGAAGTATAGATTTAAATTCAGCCAATGCACGGTCGGTTATCCGCACGGGTGTATAATTGCTGCGTGAGCTTTTCTGAAACAGAATACCCGTTTGCAAGAAGAACAGCTCCTCAAAAACAAGTCTGCGTCGGGCATTTTCAAGCTGTTTCGCTGATTTTGGAAAATGTATTCCGAAAAGCGCCTCTTTTAGCGAAACCAATCCGTATTTTTGACGCAAGGTTTCGGGCAACGGATCTTCGGGAACATACTGCTCCAAGACCGTTTTTATGATCTTGGAAATGGCTTTTGAGTTAAGTCCTGCAGTCTGGGGATAGATAGGGCAAACATTTTGCTCTGAAACATCGTATATTTCAGGTGCAGACATCTCACAAGATAAAAGTGTGCGGTTGACCTGACCGTAAAAAAGAAACTCTTTGCCAAATTCCAATTTTTCGGCCACGTATTTTTGATTATAAAGGGTGATTTCAACATTTTCTTCACCGTCGTTGGCGAAGAACTTGTATAACACCATTTTGTGACGGACATATATTTCCCGAACTTCACTGAATATCTTGGCTTTGATGCAACAAGGACGGTCAAACGGTGCCTCACGAAGCTTTAACGGATGTGAGCGGTCGATATACCCACGTGGGTAATGGCGCAAAAGAGCGCCGACGCTCTCCACGCCGAGCTGTCGAAACAGCTCAGCACGTTTTTCGCCGACGCCTTTGATGTATCTGATGTTATCATCTGATCGCATTTTATTCTACCGAAATGATGAAATAGTAAACCGGCTGACCGCCGTTGACGAGAGTGACCTCTACGTCCGAGCCGAGAGCATCCTGCAAAGCGCCCGAAATCTTCTCGGCATCAGCTTCGCTGACATCCTCGCCGTGAATCAATGTAACGAAGGCAGAACCGTCGTTGCTGATGTCCTTGGTAAGCTGGATTACGCACTTCTCAAGGTCAGTCTCGGTGAAGGAGACCTTTCCGTTAGCCAAAGCCAACAGTTCGCCCTTTTTGATCTGATGTCCGTCATAATCCGAGTCACGGGCGGCAAACGTAATCTGTCCTGTCTGAACATTTGCGTAAGCTGCTTGCATTGCTTCGGTATTGGTATCAGCATCTGAATCAGGGTCAAAGTTAAGCATTGCGGTGATACCCTGAGGGATGGTGCGTGTGGGGAGAACAACGACCTTGCGTGTGCTGAGCTTTACTGTCTGTTCAGCGGCCATGATGATGTTCTTGTTGTTAGGCAGTACAAAAACGGTCGAAGCAGGGGTCTGCTCGATGGCGTTGAGGATATCATCGGTGCTGGGGTTCATGGTCTGACCGCCCGAAACGATCATATCAGCGCCGAGATCGGTAAACAAGGCATGCAAGCCTTCACCTGCGGCAACGGCAACGAAGCCAAAGTCTTTCTCAATGGCAACAGGCTCGGCCTTTTGAGGCTGTGCAGGAGCGACCGGTGTTTCTTTTTTGGCCTCATGCTTGGCACGCTCATGCTGGTCACGCATATTCTCGACCTTCATATTGATGAGCTGGCCGAAGGTAAGACCCTTTTCAAATGCATTACCGGGATGATCGGTGTGAACATGGACCTTAATTATCTCGTCATCGTCAACCACGACAACGCAATCACCGATCGACTCAAGATATGCACGCAATGACTTAGGATCCTTATTAGAGGAATCACGCTTAACAATGAACTCTGTGCAGTAAGTGAAGGTGATATCGGCTTCGGCCTCACCTGCGGCATTGCGCTGTGAGGTGCCTGCAGATGCTGTTTGGGGTGCCTCTTCAGACTCGATCATTTTGCCGTCGCGGATGACCGACAGCATACCCTCTAAGATTACTACAAAGCCTTTACCGCCTGCGTCAACAACACCTGCTTTTTTTAGGACCGGCAGTATCTCCGGGGTCTCATCCAAAGCTTTTTGTGCTCCTTGGAGCATATACTCAAAGGTCTCAACAACATTTCTGCCGTCATTACAGGCCTTTCTCGCATATTCGGAGGCCACACGTGCTACAGTAAGAATAGTTCCCTCGGTAGGCTTCATAACTGCATTGTAGGCGGAATCTACACCGAGCTTTATAGCGTTGGCAAGATCCTCGGACCCCATAACCTCTTTGCCCTTGAGACCCTTGGAAAAGCCTCTGAACAAAAGTGACAGGATAACACCCGAGTTACCTCTTGCACCACGGAGCAGAGCGGAGGCGTTGGTCTTTGCAACCAACTCAGCCGTTGCGTTATCATCAAGCTGTGCCAACTCATGTGCAGCTGCACCGATGGTCATGGACATATTTGTACCTGTGTCTCCGTCAGGTACGGGGAACACGTTAAGCTCATCAACTGCCTGCTTGCAGTTAATAATATTGTTTGCGCCCGACAGCAAAGCATCGCGCAAAGTATTTCCGTTTATCAAAACTAACAACTCCTTAATTGACAAAGCGTTTGTCGGGTGAAGATTATTCTTTGATTCCGTCAATGCGGACGGTGACCTTGCCGACGTTTATGCCACAGGTCTCACTTACGACATATTTTACCTTATGTGTTATGCTCTTGGCAATAGCATTGATGTTCATGCCGTAAGCCACGATGATATGAAGATCGACATTTATCATATCGATATCACCGGTTATGTTTATTCCTTTTTCGGTGTAATCCTTTTTGGAAAAGATATTGCGGAACTTCTGCTTGCCGTGGGGGGCCATTCCTGCAACACCGAAGCAGGAAGAAGCAGCATTACCGATTACCTTGGCAAGATAGTCCTCGGATAAGGTGATCGTACCTGTTTTGGTTTCGTAAGAGATCATTCAAATTACCTCCATTTTTTATTTTCTATTTAATTATTCCGAAATAAGCATCGGATAGAGAAGACATGTTTTCTGCATTGATTTCAGGACTGCAGGAAGTCAGTCCCTGACGGTGGCAGACGGGTATAAGCGGCATTTCTGCGTTAAAGGCATTGATAATGTCGACCAACGACAGTTTTTCGTTATAAAAACCGTGGACCGCATCATCAAGCAACGGCACCGAAGAAACAAGCACCGAGTTGTTACTTTGCTTGTTGTCCGAATCGCTGTCTTGCGTGGTTTCGTCAACCTGTCCGTCCTCGTCGGTCTTGGTTGAGTCGGTTGGGTCATTCTCAGCAGGCTTCGGGGCAGGTATACCGTAAGACAGTGAGCCGTTTGAGGTCACAAGCTCGGTAACATCCATGTTGTTAGGAAGCTTGGTTTCGGCAAGATATAGGTCAAAATTGCCGAACGTCAAAGCTTCAACGTATTTATCCCATTCAAGCGTTACAAGCTCAATTTTAAAGCCGGCAGTCTCAAGCTGTTTTTTTAACAGCTCGGCCGTTTTTAAACGGCGGTCATTTTCGTTGTTGACTATCAGCTTAAAGGTGATAGGCTTTCCTTTGGAATTGACAAAAAAGCCCTCTTCATCCTTACTATTATAACCTATATCCTTCAAAATCGCAACAACATTTTCCAAATCGGCGGTTTTTGTGAGGTTTTGAAGGCTTCCGGCGTCATTCCAAACCGAATTGAACAGGCCCAACGCAGGGGTAGCGTAGCCGAAATATGCATCATTACACACGGCGGTACGGTCGATTGCGGCGGCTAAAGCGTACCTCATCTCGGCTTTCCTTAAGAAGGTGTTGTTGAGGTTGACACCGAGGTAGATAAGGTTGTTAAGTGCTAAAGTGCTTGAGTTTCCGCTCATTGGGGGAACGATTCCGTCAGACAGGTCGGTATAATAGATACTGACGTTTCCAACCTCAAGATTATACTTTTCAACAGCACTGTCGGGTGCATCTATGAGATTGATCGTCAGTACTGCAGGGCTGCCCAAGGAGTATTTGGTGTTGACCGTCAGTAGCTCTTCCTTGGTGTCGAAAATATAGGCACCCGAGCCGACGGGAGGCAGTGCTATTTTATTTTCATCCACCAACTCGTCAGAGCCTTTTTTTATGATAGGAAAGTCGAGCAGATTGGCAAAATAGGGGTCGACTTTATTCAAGGTAACTCTGAATTTGCCGTTTTCATCGGCCTTGTAGGATTTTACATTGCTTAGCTGTTGCTTAAATGCCGTTAACTCTGAGCTCAGGGCGGCATCCATTGAGAAAACCACATCCTCGGCAGTAACCTGAGTTCCGTCAGAAAATAAAGCGTTTTTAAGCGTTATAACGCAATCCTTACCGTCAAACTCAATCGAATCGGCTAATACAAAACGGGGTTGTAATTTGCTGTCAAGCTTTACCAATGGATCGTACATTAAAAGGCTTAGTCTGCGGTTAAGCAGAGACTCGGCCTTATAAGGATTCAAAGAGTCATTGGCAGAATACAAAAGGGTGAGCTTGGGTACAGTTGTAGTATCGGTGCCCGACTGGTTTGACGAAGCGTTTTCCGCATTTTCGCTGTCCGACTTACATCCGATACAGGACAAAAGCAGTATTGCTGATAGAATAACAGCCAGAAATCTTTTTGCTTTCAAAAGGGCACCTCCCAATTTTAAAGTGCGCTGATGCGTTTCACCGAAACGGTTTTACCTGTTTTATCACAGGTTTCAAAAATACAGCCGTCTAAACGGCATTTGCCGTTGGCAAGTTCAAATTTAACAGGCGCGTTGTCCTTTATTTTAGCGATCGACAGCTCAGGCTTGACACCCAAAATAGAATCGACAGGCCCTGTCATGCCAATATCCGAAATAAAACCGGTTCCCAAAGGTAATATCTGCTCATCGGCAGTCGGAACATGGGTGTGAGTGCCGAAAACGGCCGAAACCTTGCCGTCAAGGTGGTAGGCAAGTGCTTTTTTCTCGGCAGTGGCCTCGGCATGAAAATCAACAAGAATGATTTTTATACCGCTTTGTATAGCTCTTTCAACAAGTCGGTCAGCGGTAGCAAATGGGTCTTCGGCCTCGGGCATATAAACACGGCCTATAAGGTTTATCACGGCTATCTGTCGGTAGCCGAGGTCGATCTCCGCATAGCCTTTACCTGCACCCGAGGTGTGCAAATTTTCGGGACGCAGAAGGTACGGGTCGGAGTCGAGACGGTCAAATACCTCACGTCGACGCATCGAATGGTTGCCGCCTGTTATCACATCGGCACCTGCGGCATAAAGCATATCGGCAGAATGCGATGTGATGCCGTTCCCGTCAGCCGAGTTTTCGCCGTTGACTATGCACAGGTCTATTTTATTGTCACTTTTAAGCCTCGGCAACGTTTTGAGCAGAAATTCGCATCCGATCTGCCCGCACACGTCCCCAACGGTGAGTATTCGCATAATGTTTTTCCTTTGTGTTTTTTATATCTCGTTGCGTCAGCAACATATCGAGCGCACAGGCGCATATCGAGATATCATCTTATTATACCACACATCAAATATATTTTCAATCTTTCCTTTTAAACGGATTGCCAAGCTCGAGGTACACAAGACCGAGCATTACAGCGATGATTCCAAACATACCCAAAACGCCCATATTTTCACTAAAACACAGTGCACCGACTAAGGACGCAACGGCAGGCTCCAAAATCGCTATGACGGCCGCTTTCCCCGCACCTGTTTTGGATAGTCCGTATGTATACAGCAGGTAGGGGAGTACCGTGCAGGTCACGGCAACTCCTATTGACCACAGTATATTGGTGCCGTTTGACAGAAGAACGGTCAGCTTCGGCAGGTCACAGATGGGCAGAGCGCCGACCGATGCAAATGAAAAGGTGTAGAATGTTACGGTCAGCGTGTTGTATTTTGCAGCGGCATATTTGCCGAAAATGGAGTAGAGGGCATATCCCAAGCCCGACAAAAGTCCGAAAACAAGGCCGATTTTGGTCAGCTTCAGCGAGTCCGAAAGGCAGACCATAACGCATCCGCCGAAACATATCACAAAGGAGGCTATTTTTTGAAGGGTCATCTTCTCTTTAAATAGCGGAACAGCGAGACTCGTCACCCAAATTGGTGAGGTGTACATCAGAATACACGCAACCGACAACGAGTTTTCGTTGATGGACGACATATAACAGATGTTGAAAAACAGGAAGCTTAAGATTCCTGTTCCGAAAAACATCCAAACGTCTTTCGGGGCTACTTTGAATAGCTTAGGGTCTTTGATGAGGATGATCAGCCCCATTATGATGACGGTGACAAAGGCACGGACGGCGACTATTTGTACCGAAGTAAAGCCGATAACCTGCATATTTCGTGTGAAGATACCGATACAGCCCCAAAGCAGAGCCGCAAGCAAAACTGCCGCCTCACCCAAACGGGATTTAATAAAGCTCATTTTTGTCACCACCCAAATGTTGAATTCGCAACATTTTAATTTTACCATCTTTTGCGGCGTATTGCAACAAAATATTATTTTGTAACAACGCATGATAAAAATATCTCTTTAATTGTAAATAAGGTTTGCATTCTTAAGTAATATGTGATAAAATACAATGAATAGTTATGTTTAGGTATAATTTGCAACGGATTGGAGGCGTTTTTGTGGATAAAAGACCAATCGGTGTTTTTGATTCAGGACTTGGCGGACTTTCGGTTATAAAGGAATTGAACCGAGTATTGCCTTCGGAAAATATAATATACTTCGGTGACACAGGTCGTGTGCCTTACGGTACAAAAAGTGCCGAGACAATAGTGAAATACACCCGTCAGGACGAGAAATTTCTGTTGTCGCACGATGTCAAGCTGATAATTGCCGCCTGCGGTACCGTCAGCTCGGTTGCAGGCTTTACCGCCAACGAACTACATGTGCCTTTTATCGAGGTCGTGACTCCTGCCGCCAAGTCCGCCGTTAAGGCTACCAAAAACGGCAAGATAGGTGTTTTGGGCACTGCCGCAACCGTCAACAGTAATTCTTATAAAAATAAGATGCTTGAAATTGACCCCAATTTAACCGTGGTGCAGAATGCCTGTCCTGTGTTTGTTCAGTTAGTGGAAAGCGGTTGGATCGACCGTGATGATGAGGTCACGGTTGCTACCGCCAAGCGTTACTTACAACCTCTCATTGAAGCAGGGGTAGACACGGTAATTTTGGGTTGCACCCATTTTCCCGCCATAAAGGATATTATTGCCGATATAATGGGTGAGGGTGTCACGCTAATCAATTCGGGCGAGCAGGCTGCCTTGGCCGCCGCTGAGTATCTTAAAGCCAACGACGCTTTGGGAGAGGGTGGCCGACGACGATACTTTGTAAGCGACCGTGCAGAGTCCTTTGCTTCTATTGCAGGTATTCTGTTGGGAACCGATATTGAGGACGATGTTGAGATGGTTAACCTTGACAGCTTCGGAGGATGAAATATTAGATGCAGGATGTTGTAATTGAAATAATCAGCACTCAGGAGGTCGACGGTGACGAGGATTCGATGGAGCTGACCACGGTCGGCAAGATGAATGTCATCAATGGCAAGACCTATCTGAAATATGATGACAGTGCCGCCACAGGTATGGAGGGCGTAAGCTGTATTATTAAGATCGATCCCGATGAAAACTCGGTCGTGATGCAACGGTCGGGTGCGTTGAATTCCAGAATGTATGTAAAAAAGGGTCAGCGTCATATCTGCCACTACGAAACAGGGCAGGGAACATTAGTGCTGGGTGTTTTTGGCGAAACGGTCAAGGATGAAATGACCAATGACGGCGGCAGTCTTTTTATGAGCTATACGCTGGATGTAAACTACGGTATGGTCAGCCGTAATAAGGTTCAAATTAATGTAAAACAAGCCTGAGAAAGGGTAATAGTGATGTCTAAAATAGTTTTTGAAACAAGAGAAAGTATAAAAGGAATTATAATTGCCGCCGCAAAAAAGGCAATGGGAAACGGTGCTTTGCCTGAGGCCGAGCTGCCTGATTTTAACGTTGAGGTGCCCAACGACCGCTCGCACGGCGATTTCGCTGTAAATGCCGCTCTTGTGTGGGCAAGAGCCTTCCGCTCTAATCCTCGCAAAATAGCCGAAGCCTTGGCAGAAAATTTTAATCTCGAGGGAACCTATATCGAAAAGGCCGAGATAGCAGGTCCGGGATTTATTAACCTGTTTTTGTCTGAGCGTTATTATGCCGCCATCGTCAATGATGTTCTGACCTTGGGTGACGGCTACGGTCAGTCGGATATGGGTAAAGGCGAAAGGATAATGGTCGAGTTTGTTTCGGCCAACCCCACAGGTCCTATGCATATCGGTAACGCACGTGGCGGCGCTTTGGGCGATTGCCTTGCCGCAGTTCTCGGTAAAGCGGGCTATGATGTCACCCGTGAGTTCTATGTAAATGATGCAGGCAACCAGATAGCAAAGTTCGGTGCTTCGCTTGAGGCTCGTTATCTTGAGATATTTGACCCGTCGGTTGAGTTCCCCGAGGATGGCTACCACGGTGCTGATATTATTGAGCGAGCTAAAGAGTTTGCTGAAATCCACGGTGATAGTTTTGTGAATAAGTCCGAGGAAGAGCGCCGTGAGGCTCTGGTAAACTATGCTTTGCCGCTTAACATTGAGGGACTGCGTACTGATCTCGGCACATACCGAATCAACTATGACGTATGGTTTAAGGAGTCCAGCCTTTATGAGTCGGGCGCTATCAAGGATATTGTAAAGATTCTGACCGATAAGGGCCTAACCTACGAAAAGGACGGCGCTGTTTGGTACAAGGCTACCGACTTTGGCGGCGAAAAGGATGAGGTCCTTATCCGTGCCAACGGCAATCCTACCTATTTCGCAGGTGATATTGCATATCATCACAACAAGTTTGCTACACGTGGCTTTGACAAGGTAATAAATATCTGGGGTGCCGACCACCACGGTCACGTTGCACGATTGAAGGGTGCAATGGATGCTGTCGGTCTCGACGGTAACAAATTGGATGTTGTTTTGATGCAGTTGGTACGCCTTGTGCGTAACGGCGAGGTCGTTAGGGTCTCCAAGCGTACAGGCAAGTCCATTACTTTAAAGACCTTGCTTGACGAGGTTCCGTTGGATGCCGCAAGATTTATCTTCAACTCCAAGGAGCCGAACACTCACCTTGAATTTGACCTTGATTTGGCAGTTGAGCAGTCGAGCCAGAACCCTGTTTATTATGTCCAGTATGCCCACGCACGTATCTGCAGTATCTTGCGCAATCTGTCGGCTGACGGTGTAGCACCTAAAAACTGCTCGGTTGACGAGCTGACATGCCTCACTGCTTCGGAGGAGCATGAGCTTATCCGCCATATTTCGGAGTTTACGAGTGAGATTGAGTCATCAGCTAAGTCGTATGACCCTGCACGTATTACAAGATATGTTCTTGACCTCGCAACCCTGTTCCACAAGTTCTATAATGCCTGCCGTGTTAAGGTGGATGACGAAAAACTAATGCAGGCAAGAATCTCACTTTGCATTGCGACCAAGACGGTTATCAAGAATGTTCTTGCAATGCTCAAGATTGACGCACCTGAGAGTATGTAAAAGTAGGGCACGACGTCCTCGTCGTGCCGCAGATTGTGAGGCGATTTTATGGTATTTAAAAGAATAGAGTTGGTTGAAGGCCGAGAAAACGTCTGGCTTGATTGCTACATTGCTGACCCAACCGCTAACTTCACAAGAAAAGCAATATTGGTTATTCCGGGTGGCGGTTATCACGGTATCTGTTCTGACCGTGAGGGTGAGCCGATAGCACATGCCTTTATGCCTTACGGCTTTAATGCATTTGTTTTGCATTATTCGGTAGGGGAAGCCAACTGTCAGAAATGGAATCCTTTGATAGAGGCTTCGTTGGCAATGAAGCACATCAAGGACAACGCAAAAGAATATGGTATTGATTCCGAACAGGTTTATGCTGTTGGATTTTCGGCGGGCGGTCACCTTTGTGCGTCGATAGGTATTCTTTGGCACAAAGAGGAGATCCAAAGGGCCATCGATATGCCGTACGGTTACAACAAGCCGAAGGGTATAATCCCTGTTTATCCCGTTGTGTCAAGTGATATCGAGGTGGCTCACAGAGGCTCGTTTTATAACCTTGTCGGTCGTGACAAGCCTGAAGAGGAATATGCCGAGTTTTCGCTTGACAAAAAAGTGGACGAGCGTTCGGTGCCTGCTTTTATCGTACATACCGCTAATGACCAGGTGGTCAACGTCAGAAATGCAATAAGGTTAGCTAACGCTTATGCTGAACATAATATTCCGTTTGAACTGCATATTTTTGAGGATGCACCCCACGGGATGGCGCTTTCAAATGCCATAACCGCAAACCAAAAGCCTGTATACAATAATCCTCATAACGCCAAGTGGATCGAGCTTGCCGCTGAGTGGATGAATACCGAAAGATAAATGAAAATCCGACTGTCTTTTGACAGTCGGGTTTATTCTTAATATCCCAAATTTTCGTTTACTATAATAATCTTGACACGGTCGGGGAGGTGTTCGCCCATTACGGTGTAGTTGCGGCAGATGCGGTCCTTTGAACGGCAACCGCAGGTCATATCTTTTCCCTTGCCGTTGTCCATGGTCACGCAACGACCGGTCTTAGCGCAATAGGTCTCCTTATTAAGGCGTTTTGCGTTAAGCGGTGCGGCTACGGTTTTAAGCCTTACAAGTGCCTCGTCAAGGTCCCTGACTATCTTGTTCTTGCCAACGATGACAATGACCTTTTTTGGACCGTACATCATGGCCGCCACACGGTTGGCGTTGCCGTCACAGTTGAAAAGCTCGCCCTGCTCGGTCACGGCGTTGGACGAGGTGAAATAAGCGTCGGCAAAAAAGCTTTTGCGGAAGACCTCGTGCATTTCCTGAGGGTTGCTTGCGGCATAGCGATCAAGATAATTGTACTTTCCGCATTTGAGTGCTTCTAAAAGACCTATTTCGCCCAATGTTACCGAGCCGCCGACCGAAACAGTGTCACCGTCACCGATAAGTGAAAGTGCGGTTTTGAGTGCATCCTCTTTCGTTTCGGCAAAAAAGCTTTCCATACGGTTTTTGCTGAGGTTTTCCATTGTCGATTTTATCTGTTCAGTCATTGTGATCACCTGTGTTGTTTGATTTTCTTAATTATACCACACAACACCTGACTTTACAAGTGAGCTTGAGTGTGATACAATAATTAAAACTCAAAAAAAGTGGGAGAGACAATGAAGGTTATTTTTCTTGATTTTGACGGTGTGCTCAATTACGAAAAATATGTACGGCTTCACAGTGGTTTCGGGCTTATTATCGACCCCGAGAGAATGGTGCTGTTGAAAGAAATAACCGATAAAACAGGTGCCAAGGTGGTGTTGTCGACCTCCTGGCGTGAGCATTGGTCTAATGATACGACCAAATGTGACGAGATAGGCAGTCAGATAAATGAGATATTTTCGCAATACGGTATCGGTATCATAGGGAAAACGACCGAGGAAAGATTGCCGAGAGAGGAGCAAATAAAAAAGTGGCTCTATGAACACGGTGAGACTGAAAATTTTGTCGTTATCGACGACCTGATTTTAGAGGATGAATTTCTTTTGAACCATTTTGTAAAGACATATAACGGCCGTAAAGGCCTACAAGAAGAAAACGTAAAGCAGGCTTTGGATATTCTTTCGGGAGGTGCGAAATGAGCGAAAATTTAGTTAAAGAAACACTGTTACATTCCATAACCGTTGAGGCGACCGAATACTCGGTCAACGTGTGTGTGCCCAAATTCTTTGCCGCAACGGGTGACGACCTGAGCTTGACCTTTTACTATTCGGGAAGGGTATTTTATGTTCACGATAACGGCGGTGCGTTAAATCAACTCAAAAAGCGTATTAACGATACTCAAGAACTTGAGAGAACGGTCAAAAAGGTCGGAGCGAATGTGTCCTTTGACGGTGAAGAAACTGTCGGTGCGTTTTGTCAGGTGCATACCTTTTTCCACTATCTTCAGATTTTGGTGTTTGTTGCCAACGCCGACCTTTACTGCGATAACTTGGATGAGGACGGATTGCGCTATGACTCCGATATAATTCTGCCGTCAGTCGAAAGCCGAGAAAAGCTCAATTCGGATGAACTGCTTAAAATCATCGATGAAGGCATCTTGTGTCGACTGAATGATGACGGCTCATACCGATTCAGTCTTGCGATGTTTTACTCCACATTTTCGACCTTTACGTCGTATAAGGTTGAGCTGAACGATTTGACGGTGAGGATCACCGATTTTCTTAAAGGTAATATCGAGGGAGAGATATTTGAGTCTTTTTATTGGGATCACGACGATATCGGCAAATATGCCGACGAGATAAACCGTTACTGTCAGCGGTTTGGGGTCGGGTTTGACGGAAAAGACATTTTTATTACCGATTCAGCCGAGAATTTATACATAGCATTGATGAGATTCTTTAATGCGGCGGTACTGTTGTCGGAGCTTGGTAATTTGATAGATCTTCCAAAGGACAGGTAACCGACATGAAAAAGAAGTTATTTGTCGTGTCGGATATTCACGGTCATGGCACACTATTGAAAAACGCTCTTAAAGAGGCCGGCTTTGACCGTTATAACGACCGTCATCTGCTTGTCTGTTGCGGTGATTATTTTGACCGTGGATCGGAAAACCTTATGACGCTTAAATACCTTGATGTTATCGACAACAAGTTACTGCTTCGGGGTAATCATGAGGATATGCTGCTTGATATCTTCAACACAGGAAAATTCAAAGAGCATAACTATCTTAACGGTACGGTTGAAACAATAGTTGAGTTTTTCGGAAAATATGCCCTTGATACCCTTAGTAACACGGTCGACTACTCGGGTCATACACGGATGCTGGACCGTGTGACCGATTTTATTTTGGAGGGAAAGGACTATTTTGAGACCGAGCATTTTGTATTCACCCACGGCTGGCTGCCGACGGTTGCAACCAATGACGGGTCTTTGATTCGGGAGGATTGGCGCAACGCTTCGCCCGATGAGTGGAAGAGGGCCCGTTGGACCAAGTGGCATGAGATGTATGAGCACTGCAATCGATTAAAGGATAAGACTATTGTCTGCGGCCATGTACCGTCATTTTATGCAAAAAAGTATGACCCTAAAATTACCGAGCAGACTCCGGATATATTTTACGGTAACGGTGTGACCGTTTTGGATGCCGGAACCTACACCACGGGTAGGGTGAATGTTTGGGTTGTTGAAGATGAATTGATATAAAATAAAATGCCAAAGGTCTGTAACGACTTTTGGCATTGTTTTTATATTGGCTTGCTGATACCCCAAAGATACTCAAATTCTTCGGTGTAAAGGTCGTAGTATTTTGAGTAGCTGCTAAGCTCGTGCTCAAAGGCATTATTGAGGTTATAGTTACCGTGAGCGTAATACTTGATGTGCTGTCGGCCGTAGGGCTTTTGAGTCAGCGTGTTGTGGTAGCGAACTGCGTGGTGAACGTGCAGCAGCGGCGCTTTACATACGTGTACCTGCAGGACATCGTGATGTTCCTTAGCAAACCTCTTCCAAGTGGCTGCAACGGTCTTAAACGGAGAAGGGCCGATAGATGCACCGGGGCTTCGCATATGCTCTGTAAACTCCTTGGCAATCTTGGGGTCGTTTATCAATACTCTGGTCGGTATTTTTCGTTCCACAAGTTCATCAAGAATAGCCTTGTCCCGAGTTTCGGTGAGAAATGCACCTCCACCGTGAAAAGCAAGGTCAACACCGACTATCTGAAGATTGGGAGCAGGGTTCAGATTTTTGCGGAAAAAGTCCTTGGTGTTGATAAGCGGCTTGATGGGTGAAACATTTTTGAGTCTTATATCGCAAAGCTCGTCAAGGTCCTGATCAAGCGTATAGTCCTTGCGTGGAGTAATACCGTTTTTGGATGACAATATAACCTTAAAGCAGTCAGGGAATTCGGTTTTCTTATCGTCTTTCGTGGGAAATCCGTCACACAATACAGGTATAATGGTTATATCAGGCTTTTTTAGAGCACATTCGGATTCTCTTTTGAGCCAATCATCATCATTTGAGCAGTTGTTCAGGTCTCCGGGAAAGATAACTACGATAAAGTTACGGCTTTTGGCGATGGCGGTCTCGATCTCCGTATCGAAATCGCAGGTTCCCATATCCTTGTCCATAAACACGGTGTAACCGTTATATATCAGTCGGTCATATATCAGTCTTGCCATATAAAAGCCCGATGATGAATGTCGGTAGCTTATAAATACATCATAGCTTTCGACTTCGTGTGCGTTGGTCATACAAAGCACTCCTTATTTTGAAATATTATATCCTAAACTGATGATGAGCTTTAGCGTCTCCATTGCTGTATTGCGATCATAGTTCTTTTCTGTCTCCGAAAGCTCGGAATAGGGGACAAGGCATGGAGTTTTCTTTAGTTTGTCGTCACGCTTTTCGCCCAAGGTCCAGCCTTCCTTTATGCGGTTGAGCGCCCAGACCTCGTGGACATTCTCAGCAATTTTTTCGGTCAGCTCCAAAAGGTCGTCGGACAAGCTCACATTGTCGGTATTGATAGGGTGGGGTGTGTACATAACGTTCTCCTTAAAGCGTTTTGGCTTTAGCTATGATCTTTTCAAGGTTTTTGACAATTATGCGGTCTGTATTTTTGAAATTGGTAGTGCCTTTCTCGTTGCCCAGAATCCGGTCAAATTCTTCGGACATCCGATCAAGCTCATCCCAATCCCTGAGACAGCTATGCAGCTTGGCCATTTTATCGATATCACGCTCTGTTTGCGGAACATACAACGCCATATCCTCAAATGTCGGTGACGAAAAGCCGATGCTTCTGGTAAATGCCATCCACCTGAGATGCTCGTTTTTGGCCAACTCTTCGGCTATCTCAGCATCGCTGAGGTCTTTCTCTCTCATAATTTGTGCCATATAAAGCTTTGGCTTGATGTGAAGGGCACTTGCTAATGATGCACGGCGGTTATATACCGAGGCTGTAAACCTTTTTAAAGCGGTAGTATACTTGATGTCAGAGATATTCTTATCTAAAACGGAGTAATAACAAAGATGGACCGCTAAGGCCAGCTTTTCAAGCTCGGTGTTGAGCAGCGTCTTTTCGGAATATATCATATCAATACTGCCGAAGAGTTCAATATTACGGTCGGCCAGATATTGGTTGCTTGTAAGATTTTCAGCCATCATAGACGACCGTACACGTGCAAAAATGGGAGCGGTCTTTTCAAAGCGATTTATGTGCCTTAAAATACCCTGTAGCTTGTCGGCTGCGGCAATATTCAGCTTGTCATCGCCCATTGCGATGACGGCATAGGTAGTATCAGCCGCATGCTCGATAATACTGTTTTTAAAGCCTGAATGGTTGACATCGGTTTCGATAAAATCTATGTCGTACTTCTCCGAATCAAGCTCGGGACAAGCACCAAAAAACTCGTTTTTTATTTCGTCCGCCTTGTTGTCAAAAACCCTTATTTTTAATCGATGTCCAATGAGTTGTCCGTACCACACGGCGGTCTTTAGCATTTGTATTCCTGTTCTGCCTGCACCGATAAGGGTTACCGAGATAAGCTTTGTTCCGTCGGGCAACACCCTTGCAGTTTCGTAAAGCGGATGCTTATCAATAAGATGATTGCAGAACAGTACGATCTCATCCACAAAACGAATCTCAACATTGCCGCAGTCCATCATTTCTACCGTGTTCATATTGGTTTCATCCTGAGCAAAGGCATAGACCGTAATACGGTGGCGGTCGTCCTCACGGTGCTTTTTGATAACTGCGATACATTGGTTGATATTTTTATCTTCGCTGTCGGAAATGAGGTAGAAGCTGTAGTTTTTGTGCCTGATGTCGGTCTTCATAGCCTCACATGGACGGTACAGCAACACAGCACCCAATTTCTTAGCTTTTTCGGCAAGCTTTTCGTCTGCTTTTTTAGTGTTGCAGAAAACCACTGTGTCTTTTTTGTGTGAGCTCTTGATACCTTGCGCCAATGTCAATGAATTTTCATTAAGCTCTGAGAATATATGACAGTTTTCGGAGAAGCGAGCTGAGTACTGCATACGCTCGCCTGCATCGCCGAAGAAAGAAATTATCAAGCTTGATGCCATAATGGGTGCTAAGACAAACGATATATAATTTATCGCAATATAGATTGTTTTAAGCACAAACGGTAAAGCCAAGGACTCTATCTGTGCGACATCCTGACGTCCTCCGAGGGTCTTCAGTCCGTAAAGGATCGAGGAAACTATTGCGTAGGACGGTTCAGAGAAAGCATCCTTTTTCCAATCGGTCGGCAGTACCATAAATACCGTCGAGAAGAATATACCTAAGGTAAGAAAGGTGATAAACCGACTTGTGCTGTGACGGTTTTTTACGGCGAAATACACCGCCAAGGCCATAATACAAAGGCCGATAAAAGGGAATATATAGTTTAACATTTTATTCCTCCTCGTTGCAGTGAAAAATGTGCGCTGCAAGAAGTCTTTTTAAAAATTATATCATACAGGATACCACTTTACAAGTGCAATAAAAAAACTTCCGCAGTCTTGAAAACTGCGGAAGAAAACTGGATATATTTTATTTTGCGTAATCAACGACACGGTTCTCACGGATGAGGTTAACCTTGATCTGTCCGGGGTAATCAAGGTTGTTTTCGATCTCCTTGACTATATCACGGGCAACAAGCACCATCTGGTCATCGTTGATGGCCTCGGGCCTGATCATAACTCTGATCTCACGGCCTGCCTGAATGGCAAACGAGGTCTCAACACCGTTAAAGGAATTGGCGATTTCCTCCAACTTTTCAAGACGCTTGATGTAGCTTTCGATGTTCTCTCTGCGAGCACCGGGACGTGCGGCCGAAATAGCATCGGCGGCCTGAACAAGGCAGGCAATGACGGTCTTGGCTTCAACATCGCCGTGGTGAGCGTGGATAGCATGGATAATAGCATCGTTTTCCTTATACTTTTTGGCAACCTCAACACCCAACTGGATGTGGGAGCCCTCCTGCTCATGGTCGATAGCCTTGCCGATATCATGCAAAAGACCTGCACGTTTTGCAAGGGTAACATCCTCGCCCAACTCGGCAGCCAAAAGACCTGTGAGGTAGCATACCTCAAGAGAGTGGTTAAGTACATTCTGTCCGTAGCTGGTTCTGAAATGCAGACGGCCGAGAAGCTTTACTATCTCGGGGTGCATACTGTGAACGCCTGCGTCAAGCATGGCCTGTTCACCCTTTTGCTTGATGGTGCGCTCGACCTCGGCACGTGCCTTGTCGACCGTTTCCTCAATGCGGGCAGGGTGGATACGACCGTCAACAATGAGCTTTTCAAGAGCGATTCTTGCTATCTCACGTCTTACGGGGTCAAAGCTGGAAACAGTGATTGCCTCGGGTGTATCATCGATGATCAGGTCGACTCCCGTAGCGGTTTCGAGAGCACGTATGTTACGTCCCTCACGGCCGATGATACGGCCCTTCATCTCATCGTTGGGGAGAGCTACGACCGAGACGGTTGCTTCGGACGAATGGTCAGCGGCACAGCGCTGAATAGCCATCGAGATAAGCTCACGAGCACGGGTGTCAGACTCCTCCTTGATCTGCTGCTCATACTCAGAGATCTTAAGAGCTTTTTCGTGCTGGAGCTCACCGTCGAGCATGCTGAGTAACTGAGCCTTGGCCTGCTCTGCGGTAAAGCCCGAGATCTTCTCAAGCATATCGAACTGGCTCTTTTTGAGCTGTTCTGCCTCCTGAAGACGTTCCTCAACGACCTTAGCCCTCTCAGCTATCTTGTTTTCCTTCACCTCGAGATTTTCAACCTTGCGGTCAAGAGATTCCTCTTTCTGTTGAATCCTGTGCTCCTGACGCTGAACCTCAGCACGGCGCTCACGGAGCTCCTTTTCGGTCTCATTTCTCGATTTGATGATCTCATCTTTTGCTTCTAATATTGCTTCTTTTTTCTTAGCCTCAGCATTCTTCATGGCGTCATTAAGAATGCGTCTTGCTTCATCTTCTGCAGAGCCGATGGCGGCCTCTGCGGTGCGGCGGCGGTGTGACGAGCCGAGCACGAATGCTATAACGGCAACGACAACAGCGGCAACACCTTCAATGATGTACCACAACATTTTCGGTACCTCCTTTATATAATAAACCGCGTTAAAATAAGTCAAATGCGCTAAATGCACAGACTTAAGACCGGCCGCGGGTCAGCCGGGGTTATAAAAAGCATTATTCCAATTCGCCAAATAATGAAAAAATGCATCTACACATCCTTTTATATTTTATATCTAATCACGCCTTATGTCAAGTATATTTTGCGGTTTTGGAAGACTTTCAACACAATATATTTGAAAAATCGGTATCGCTATTGACAAATAAAGCGGTTTGATGTATAATTTAAACACAAATAAAAAAAGGCAGGCCGCCGTACTCGCAATACGACGACCCTGCACAGAAGTGACACGACACTCCCATACAACCGGATAACCGGCGCCCGAGAGATATTATAACACATTTCCTCTCCGCTTTCAAGGCTTTTCGGCAACTTGGGCTTATTAACTATACGATTTTTTCGTGTCAAAGCGCTTCTGTGGCTTTGGCACGTTTTTTATTTGCGGTCAAAGTCTGCCAATTTTAGTTCTCTCCAAGCATTGCAAAACGTCGTATATTTTGTGCTCGCAACACAAAAATACGCAAAAGTAACACGATACTGTGTTGTTGGGTATGTGCCGCCGTTTGGGCAGACGGTGCATGGCTGACATCACGTAATGCAGCAATGTCGAGCAGCGGCATCCGAGGTGCGGCTCACAACGTTCGTCGGGCATTTCATGCGTTTTGCTTTGCCGAGGACTTACATACATCTGCCACCCTGCACCACGTGTGCAGGGGAACGGTATTACTTTGCTTAAAGCCATGCTTTGGTTTTTGTTGCGACGCAAGCACACGACCCTCGGAAACTCCGAGGGTCGTGTGCCTATATAATTCAGTATTTAGTTCCTATTTTTTCGCCGTATTTCACGTTGGTCTCAAGGTCGTTTGCGGTATTTTGGATAAACTCCTCATCGAGCAGTACCTTGTCTTTTTCGAGAAGCACCACGACGGTCGAGCCGCCAAATTCAAATTTGCCTTTTTCGGCGCCCTTTTGTGCGGTGCCGCCGTTTTTGTCGTTGTTTACGATTCGGCCGACCATCAAAGCGCCGACCTCTATCTGAACAACTGTGCCGAACTTTTCGGTTTCAACAACCGTATACTCACGCACATTTTCCCTGAAAATGGGGAAGCGGCGCATGGCGATGGGCTGAACCGTGTGGTATCTGCCCTTGATGTGCACTGTTTCTTTAGCCTCACCGTCGGTGCACCAGCCGTAGCGGTGATAATTGTCAACTGCAAGACGGAAAATAAGGCATTTGCCGCCGTCAAACCTTTTTGCGAGCTCCTCGTTCTCCAAAAGGTCGGCTATCGTGTAATCAATACCCTTGACGGTGAAATATCGCTCGGGGGTGATGTCGTACACCGAAAGTCGGGCATCGGCAGGGCTGACAAAATCATCCTTTCCCTGTGACACGGGTCGTGCACCGTCTTTAAGCCCACGGGTAAAGAAATCGTTGAACGAACGGAATTTTCTAACCTCATAATCATTCATATCGATGTTATTGGATTTAATAAAGCCTTTGACAAACCAAGAGGATATGCGTCGGTCCATAAACCAACCGGCAATAGCCGAAACGGGTTTACATATTAACGGACGGAGCAACAATCTTCCGACCGCAGTGTTATACAAAAACCGGAGCGAGCCTGCTCCGGTTTTATTTGTATTTTCGGTGGTCCTCATGCTTTACCCAACAGCTTAGGAATGACAAGCGCTGCAAGAACGACGGCAACAACGGTGCCGAAACCTACCATTATCAGAATGCCCTTAAAACCGGGTTTTTTCACCTTAAGGCTCTTGACCACAAAAAGCGTTGCGGTGATGAGCAACACGGCAAGGTAGATGAACTGCATATAATTGGTAAGAGGTTTTATAAATATCAGCATTATAAAGCAAGGGAATATAAGCGAAGAAGAGGTGACAGGCAGACCCTGATAGTTCTTGCGCTTTTCGGTGGTCTTCTGCTGACGTTCTTCCTCGGTTACGTTAAAGTAGGCCAAGCGAATGAGTGCCGCCAATACAAAAAGGCAAAAAACCGGAATATAAAGAGCACTCTTCATTCCTGCGGCATAACCTATAAAGCAGGGCAACACGCCAAAGCAAACGAGGTCACACAAAGAGTCAAGCTGAATACCGAAGCGTTTTTCCTGTTCGGTGCTTTGTTTCCTCATACGAGCAACACGGCCGTCAAATGCATCGCACAGGCCAGAGAACAAAAGACAAATGGAAGCGATGACGGGGTGACCTGTCATACAGAACCAAATTCCTGTAACACCTGAGCAAAGCGATAAATATGTAAGAATAACTGTGTAATTATAAAAACCAAGCATCGGAAAACTCCTTATCTGCTGACTTTGCATTTCATATTATTTATAGTATAACACATATCTTGTCGAAATAAAAGAGGGAATTTTAACAAATAGGTAAAATTTTAATTGGTAATATTCTTGATTTTTTCGGCATATTAAACTATGATATAAGTACAAACAATAAGTTGAAGCAAATTCATCGGTTGAAGGGAGATGTGTTTATGAATTTGTGTGTATACGGAGCTGCAAGCGATCTCATTGATAAAAGCTTCATCGAAGCGGGTGAGGCCTTAGGTGTTGAGATGGCGAAACGAGGAATCAATCTTGTCTTCGGCGGCGGCGGTGCGGGTCTTATGGGTGCTGTTGCACGTGGTGTGCACCGTCACGGCGGAGTGAAGATAACGGGCATCGTGCCCGATTTCTTTGTTGAGGACGGCAAGCATGTCGACGGCCTTTTGTTTGATAACATTGATGAGTATATCGAGACCGATACCATGCGTGAGAGAAAAAAGCTGTTGGATGAGCTGGCGGATGCATTTATCATTACGCCCGGTGGTATCGGCACATATGATGAGTTGTTTGAAATGCTGACGCTTAAAAATTTAGGTCAGCACAAAAAGCCAATGGCAGTGTTGAATACCAACGGTTACTATGACAGTCTTTTGGCGGTGCTTGACACAGGTATCAAGGCAGGCTTTATCAAGGAAAAGGTTAAAGAACTTTTGTTTATCAGTGAGGATATCAACGCAATACTTGATTATGTCGAGCAAAACATCTGAACACAGGCAACAGTCAATAGTTAAAGTCTGTCATTCTGAGTGAAAGTAAAGAATCTTTTAGATCCTTCACATACGTTCAGGATGACAGTTGTTTTTATTGAAAGCAAGGGAAGTTTATGGGAATGTGGGTAGCTCTCGTGGCGTTTTACGGTTTGGCCAAAGGCGCACGTGATGCTTTGAAGAAAAAAGCACTGCAGCAAAGCAGTGTTATGGAGGTGCTGTTTTTTCACACGGCACTTGCCTTTTTTATAACAATACCGTTTTCACATAATGTGTTCGGCATACCTGCGATATATCATTTATGGGTGTTTATCAAATCGTTTGTTATATTTTTGGCATGGATATTTGCCTTTTCGTCCATAAGAAAAATGCCTGTCAGCTTTTACGGTATAATGGACTCGGCTCGGATGATATTTTCCACCGTTTTAGCACTGCTGTTTTTGAGCGAGCAAATGACATGGGCTAAGGGTGTTGGCCTTTCACTTGTGCTATTGGGTATAATCGTTGTGAATTTGGGCCACCATGATGCTGAGGAAAAGGTCAAGGCTAAATATGTTGTTTTGTCTTTGGCATCCTGCTTGTTGAATTCAGTCTCGGGATTTATGGACAAAAAGCTGTTGGTAACAGGGGATATCGATTCTTCCCAGCTTCAGTTCTGGTATATGCTTTATATGACCCTGTTATACGGTGCATACATATTGGCTCGTCGTGTGCCGTTAAGATTAGGTACACTTAAAACAAACTATTGGATAATCATTTTAAGCGTGCTGTTCGTTGCTGCCGACAGGGCTTTGTTTATCGCCAATGAGAACCCTCAGAGTCAGGTTACGGTGATGACACTTATCAAGCAATCATCGGTTATTATAACGGTGCTGACGGGCAAGCTGTTCTTTAATGAAAAGCATATCTTAAAGCGGTCGGTCTGCGCCGCAATAGTTATCGCAGGAATATGCGTTGCAACGCTGTTCTGACATCTCGATATTGTTGAAAAGGTGGTAAGTTTATGAGCTTTTACAGATTTTGTGACGCTTGTTTTAACTATCACGGTCGTTGGGAGCGTCTGGATGACGGCCAAAAATCACATTGGACAAGGCCCTATGTTGAGTTTTACTGCGATGCCGATTTTACTTTGAAGCTGGATGACGGCGCAGGAAAGTATACCGTTTGGCTGAATGGTGAATGTGTTGAGTCCGAAAACGGTGTTTATAGATTGGACAAGGAAAGCCTTGTTAGACTCAGAGCCGATGAAACAGCTAATACGGTGATTTTCCAAGGCGTCGAGACCGACGGCAACGTAAAACGTGCACCAAGCCGCCAAAAGCACATTTTGTTTATCGGCGACTCGCTTTCTCACTCACCTGTGTCACACACCGTTTTATTGCCTAAAGCGTGGAATTGGGACTACACCTGCATAGCCCAAGGAAGTATGGCGTTGCGTGTTGACCGTGGATATGTGAATGTCCCCGAGGGTCACGAGCCGTTTAAAGGTATGTCGGCGGCATTCTTCATGCTGCAGAACCCGTGCGAGCAGGGTGAAATGGTCGAGTATGATTTCTCGAGCCAAGAGTATCCCGATATGGTGATGCTGAATATCGGCACTAACGACCACCTCACCGACGAGACCTATGCACCAGGGTTTATGGAAGTCTATAACAAGTTTGTCGATAAACTGCACGGACTTTATCCCGATGTCCCCATTTACCTTTTATTGCCCTCGGCTGACACGGTTGACGGCTCGGGCTGGCGTCGAAATACCATTGAAAAGTGCGCTAAAGAGTGCGAAGCAAAGTATACTAACGTTACATACATCAGTTCGAGAGATTGGGATGTCGAGATAAGTTCGGACAAGGTTCACCCCACCACCGAGGGTTACAGAGTGTATGCCGAGGAGTTAATGAAAGCTATAAAAACAAAATAACTTTTTTGAGACAAAACCTCAGTTCGGTCGAACTGAGGTTTTAATGTTACTCAAACACTTCCTGTGCGATCCTAACGGCCTCCATGGCATCCTTGCCGTAGAAGTCAGCACCTATCATGTCAGCATATTTTTGTGTAAGCACAGCTCCGCCGACCATTATCTTAGTGTCGGGTGAGGTCTTGCGCAACAGTTTTATGGTCTCCTCCATTTGGGGAACAGTGGTGGTCATAAGAGCCGACAAAGCCACCATCTTTGCTCCCTTAGCGGCATTTGCTACCGTTTCGGGGTTGACGTCACGGCCAAGATCAACTACATAAAAACCGTAGTTTTCGAGCAATACCTTGACAATGTTTTTACCAATGTCATGGATATCTCCCTTGACGGTGGCAATGACGATTTTTTTGGACTCATCCGCAGATGAGGGTAGCTTTTCCTTTATCACCGCAAATGCGGCAGATGCGGCATCGGCCGAGATGAGCAGCTGCGGTAAATAGGCTTTTTTCTGTTCAAAAGCCGTTCCGATCTCGTTCAATGCAGGTACAATGTGTTCGGTTATCAACGCCATAGGATCGTTGGTTTCTGTGAGCTTGGCGGTTATCTCGGCCGCCGAGTCCTTAAGACCCTTTATTATTGCGGTCTTGAGGTCAACAGTCTCGGTTGCTGTCACAGATACTGCGGAAGTCTTACCCGATTCGGCAGAAGCGATGTACTCCGCAAAGTTAAGATCCTTTTCGGTCAATGCGTTATAGGAATAGTAGGCGGTCATCATGCTGTCAGAGAAAGGATTCATAATGGCAGCGTCAAGACCTGCATTAAGACACATTGTAAAAAATGTTGAATTTATCCTATCTCTTTCGGGCAGACCGAACGAGATATTTGATACACCAAGGCTTGTGCAAACACCTAAGGCTTTGCGTATAAGCCTGACCGACTCTAAGGTCACCTTGGCGCTTTTGGGATCGCTTGATACCGTAAGAGTCAACGGGTCAACGATAATATCCGTTTTATCTATGCCGTATTTGGCCGCTTCGTTGATTATTGCCTCGGCCACAGCCAAACGTCCATTAGCTGTTTCGGGAATTCCGTTTTCACCTATCGTCAGAGCGATGACCGTACCGCCGTATTTTTTGACCAATGGGAATACCGCATCCATACTTGCCTTAGTTCCGTTGACCGAGTTGACCAACGGCTTGCCGTTGTAGATACGCATGGCTTTTTCCAAAGCAACGGGGTTTGTTGTATCTATCTGCAGAGGAGTGTCGGTGATACTTTGAAGTTCAGAAACTATTTTGGACAAGGCATCTGCCTCGTCAATTTCGGGCAGGCCTGCGTTGACATCAAGCAGATGAACACCTGCATCGACCTGACGTATACCCTCATTTAAGATAAATGAATAATCCTTTTCTCTTAAAGCCTCTTTTATCTTTTTCTTACCCGTAGGGTTGATGCGCTCACCTATCAGCTTGGGGGTTATGCCAAACTCCACCGTGTGGGTGTAGGACGAAATAACGGTGCGTTTTTCAACCGAGCGGCAGGGATAGGGAAGTGCTTTGGTGCTGTCGACCAACGCTTTTATATGGTCAGGTGTCGTTCCGCAGCAACCGCCTAAGATAGTACCGCCGATATCGGCTATCTCGGTCATTATCTCTCCAAAACGGTCGGGTTCGATGTCAAACACAGTCTTACCGTCGAAAACCTTGGGCAGACCTGCGTTGGGCTTGACAATTACGGGTAACGGGGATAGCTCGGTATAACGGCGGACGACGGGCAACATCTTGTCGGGTCCAAATGAGCAGTTCATACCGATGGCATCAACGCCCAACGATACCAATGTGGTTATGACGGTGTCAGCATCGGCACCTGTCATAAGCTTTCCGTCCTCACCGTAAGCGTTGCTGACAAAAATCGGCAGATCGCAATTTTCCTTGGCGGCCAAAACGGCAGCCTTGGTCTCATAAAGGTCGTTCACGGTCTCGATCATGATAAGGTCAGCACCGTATTTTTTTGCTAATCGAATATTCTTTGCAAAAACCTCGACCGCATCCTCAAATAAAAGGTCACCCAACGGCTTTAAAAGTCTTCCTGTGGGGCCTAAATCAAAGGCTATGAATTTGTTTTCAAAGCCCTCTCTTGCTTTTTTTGCACAATCGAGCGCCGCTTCAATGTATTCCTCAAAATTGTCCTGCTTAAGGCAGTTAACCGAAAAGGTATTGGTACAGAAAATGTCTGCTCCTGCGGTCATATATTCACGGTGAAGTCGAATTATCTCATCGGGATGTGTGAGGCTCCATTCCTCGGTGCCTTCACCGGATTTCAGGCCTCTTTTTTGCAGCATCGTGCCCGTGCCGCCGTCAAGGTAAAGTCTCTTTTTAGTTATAAGCTCTCTTAAATTCATTCTTTCACACCTGCAATAAAGGTTACGGATTTTGATGGAATCATAAGGTTTGATTCGGTCAAGGCTATGCCGCTGAGGTCCAAAAACTGCAACAACGGCGTCTGAAACGATAACGGAAGATCACCGTAGCCGGGGCTGAACCGACGGGTCGTTTTGCTTGGTAAAATGCTTTGTACATAATCACAAAGTGACTCACAAAGGGTTGATGCAACCGCATCGGTGACGAACTGCTCGATGGTTGAAACAACCGCCTTTTGGCGCAACAATCGGTCAACACCGTGTCCTAATGATACGGCAACTATATATGCTGAATCGCAGTTTTCAAGAAACCGTGCCAAGGCTACACTTTTACATTCGCCGAAGGCAAAGCTCACGGAATCGCCGTTAACCTTTACACCTGT
>CAYRIX010000017.1:0-41657 GCA_964424555.1 uncultured Eubacteriales bacterium | reverse complement strand
CGCCTGCACAAGCTTACCCTGATCGTTATACAGTTCAAAGAACGAATCGTTGATCATGCACTGCATACCGTTCCAAGAATAAAATGACTTAGCATTAGTCGAGTACACTGTTATCGGGTAGCTACCCTCACCCATTGCATTGTATCCGTTTTGCAAAGCTTCAACAATACCTGTAGGCGTCAATGCGTTTATAATAACCAACGCTATTATCACGGTCAAAATCACACCGTAGGTAATTAGTCTGATGATCTTACGCTTTTTACGTGTACCGTTAACAACACGAAGCTTTGAGCTATTATCTTTTTCCGAAACTTGGGATGATGATGCTTTCGATGCCTTGGAGCCTTTACCATTTAAGTTTCTGTTGTTTACACTTTTATCCTTTTTCAAATTAAAAAGACGTATCCTGCGTTTTTTTCTTTCCGTAGCCATCTTTGTCTCCTATAAAATAGTTGTAATGACCGTGTTAATATTGAAAAACAATCATTATAGATTATCATCATAGTGCACTCTATCAAGATACAGTCCGTGAGCCTTAGCTGTAGGGCCTGCCAGCTCACGGTTGCAGGAGCTAATTATGTCAGGCAACTCCTCAGGCGAAATTCGACCGAAGGTAACCTCCAAAAGCGTGCCGACAATAATACGCACCATGTTGTATAGGAACCCGTTAGCTGTGATACTTATAATTACATCCTCACCTATTCGCTCGGCATGACAGTCACTTACTGTACGAACTGTATCGGCAACCGATGAGCCCGTTGAGCAAAAGCCTTTAAAATCGTGTGTACCGACAAACGACCTGCAGGCATTATTCAGCAACACTTCATCAATATGTCGGTCGACCTGCAAATAATACTTCTTCTTGAAAGGGTCTGGGGTCTTAGAGTTGTATATTTTGTAAATATACGTCTTTCCTATGCTCGAATATCGTGCGTGAAAATCATCAGGGACACTTATACAATCCACTGCACAGATATCATCAGGAAGCTTTACATTCAAGGCAAAAGGAATACGCTCATCGGGAATACCCGTTTCACTGTCAAAATGAAGACAAAATATATTGGCGTGAACACCTGAATCGGTCCTGCTGCAGCCCGTGACCCAAAGCTCAGCCTCGCCCGTCAATTCGATCAAAGCCTTTTGTACCGTGCTTTGTACTGAAACAGCGTTAGGCTGTACCTGCCAACCGCAATAGGCTGTGCCGTCATATTTAATTGTCAGCAGATGTCTCGGCATAAAGCACCCCTTATTCAAATAAACGGAATGAATGAAATAATCTGGTTGTAATAAACATTTATAAGCACCGAGCCTGTAAACACGGCACAAAGCAAAATCGACGTCACAAGATCACGTGCGGAATACTTCATCACTCTAAACTTTGTTCTTCCCTTGCCGCCGTTATAGCACCGACATTCCATAGCCTCTGCAAGCTCATAGGCACGTCTGACCGAAGAAATAAGCAAAGGAATCAGGATCGGCAACAGTGCCTTAACCTTTTGAACAAGATTGCCCGAATCAAGATCGGCACCTCTTGCCTTCTGAGCATTCATGATCTTCTGGGTCTCCTCAATAAGAGTGGGTATAAAGCGCAGTGCAATGGTCATAGTCATTGCCATTGTGTGCACCGCACCGCCGAGACCGATAAGCTTCAGCGGCTTCAGAAGACTCTCAATAGCACCCGTAAGCGATGTCGGTGAGGTTGAATAGCTTAAAACAGCACTCGAGAGTATTAAAAGAATAATTCTCAACGTCATAAACAAGGCACGGTAGATGCCATCCGTCGTGATAGTAAAAATCCACCAATCCACAAGCACCTTACCGCCCGAGGTATAAAACATGTTAAGCAAAGAGGTTATGAGAATTATCGGCAATATCGCTTTAATGTTCTTTAGATACATCTTAACAGGTATCTTAGAGACCGTCATGGAAACTATCAGCAACACACACAACAGTCCTAAGGACAAAAAGTTGCCTGCAATAAAGATAAATACGATATAAGCTATCAGAAACAGCAACTTTGCTCTTGGGTCAAGCCTATGAACAAAGGAATTCGTATCAATAAACTGCCCGAAGGTGACGTTAGACATTTACGGCACCTCCTTTTTTACATTTCAAAATCGCATCATGCAGCTCTGAAACAGTAAAGATATTTTTAGGGATTGCAAATCCCTTTTTATTCAGTTCAATAGCTATCTTGGTAACATGAGGAATATCAAGACCTATTTCTGCCAACCGTTCGGCATTAGAAAACACATTAGCCACAGTATCGAACATTTCTATACTGCCCTTGTTCATAACAAGGAGCTTATCCGCAGTTTTGGCCATATCCTCCATACTGTGTGAAACAATTATGACAGCCGCACCCGTTTCATCACGGTATTCCTTGATTCGGGAAAGTATCATATCTCTTCCCTTGGGATCAAGACCTGCCGTTGGCTCATCGAGTACAAGTACATCAGGCTTCATGGCAATTATGCCCGCTATTGCGACACGGCGTTTTTCACCGCCCGACAGGTCAAACGGTGATTTTTCCATAAATTCATCGCCGAGACCGACCAATTGAGCAGCGTATTTTACTCGCTCGCTTATCTCATTCTCGGACAAGCCCATATTTTTGGGGCCGTAGGCTATATCCTTAGCAACGGTCTCCTCAAAAAGCTGATATTCGGGATACTGAAAAACAAGTCCTATTTTAAAACGGACTTCCTTTATTTTTTTGAAATCCGTATGAATATTCTTACCGTCAAGCAGAATTTCACCGCTTTCGGGCTTAATAAGTCCGTTCAACTGCTGAACAATTGTCGATTTACCCGAACCCGTATGGCCTATAAGACCGACTATCTCACCACGGTCAACCGCAAAAGACACATTATTGACCGCATGGGTCACAAAGGGTGTTCCGTGACCGTAGGTGTAAACAAGATTTTTTGCTTCTAAAAGCGCCATTAAACTTCCTCCGATAAGGCTACAGTGATAGCCTCCACGCTGTCCTCGACCGACAAAATGCCTTTTTTAAGGTCGACACCTGATTTTTTTAGCAAAGCACACAGCTCGGTGGGTTGCGGAACATCAAGGCCTGCTTGCTTTAAAGTATCTATTTCCATAAAAACATCCGACGGCTTACCGTCAAGAACAATCTTACCCTTATCAAGTACAATCGCTCGATCAGCCAAAGCCGCCTCGTTCATGTAGTGGGTTATAAGAATAACGGTTATATTCTTCTCTCGGCAAAGCTTTAAAATGACATCCATAACCTCTTTCCGACCTCTTGGGTCGAGCATTGCGGTCGGCTCGTCAAAAACTATACACTTAGGTTCCATAGCAATAATACCGGCTATGGCAACACGTTGCTTCTGTCCGCCCGAAAGATTATGCGGTGCACTCTTTTTAAAATCCGACATACCGACGGCCGACAAAGCCCCGTCGACCCTCCTGACCATTTCATCATGGAGTATTCCGAGGTTTTCGAGACCGAATGCCACGTCCTCGTCAACGACGGTGGCAACAAGCTGATTATCGGGGTTTTGAAACACCATTCCGACGGTTCTTTTTATGTCGATTGACCTTTCTTCATCAGAAGTATCCATACCGTCGACCGTAACCTTACCCTTACTCGGCACCAAAAGACCGTTCAACAGCTTGGCCAAGGTCGATTTACCCGAGCCGTTATGTCCCAAAACAGCCGTAAACGCACCCTTCTCAAAGGTAACAGAAAAGTCCTTTAAAACCTCTTGACTGCCATCCTCCGAGTCATATTCAAATGTGATGTTTTCCACATTTATCAAAGTTTCCAAAACAATACTTCCTTTTAAAGCTGAATAAAACGCTTACCCTATTTACCTGTCCAAAGCGTAGTACAACCGCAGGGCAACGCAATATCACGGTCGGTTATCTTAAGACCGATCTCGTCGGTCGTGACCTCACCCAAGCGACGGCCGATAACTATATTTTTAACCATATAATTGATTATCGTGGGTGATATTCCGCCCGAATACGAATTCAACAGGAAAAACACAGCGTCATCGCTTAAAATTTGAGCTGTTTGATACAAAAGCTCATCCAACTGCTGTTCTATCTTCCAAACCTCACCGTTAGGGCCTCGGCCATATGACGGCGGATCCATGACGATGCCGTCATATTTATTACCTCGGCGGATCTCACGGGCGATAAACTTCAGACAGTCATCAACCAACCAACGTACGGGGCGGTCACTGACACCTGATACGACAGCATTTTCCTTAGCCCACGATACCATACCTTTGGAGGCATCAACGTGGGTGACGCCTGCCCCTGCCTTCAGACAGGCAACCGTTGCACCGCCGGTATATGCAAAAAGGTTAAGCACACGTACGGGACGTCCTGCATTTTTTATGCATTCGCTCATTAGCTCCCAGTTGACCGCCTGTTCGGGGAAAAGACCCGTATGCTTGAAATCCATAGGTTTTAAACGGAATGTGAGGTCTTTAAAATTGACATTCCACACTTTAGGTACCTTTTTAAGCATTTCCCAATGACCGCCGCCCGAGTTTGAACGGTGATACCTTGCGTGAGCGTTGCGCCATAACGGATTTTTCCGTTCCCCATGCCACATAACCTGTGGATCGGGACGGATAAGGATAATATCCTTCCATCTTTCAAGACGCTCACCGTCCGACGCATCTATAAGCTCATAATCATCAAAATCTGATACTACTCTCATAAAAGATTCCTTATAATTTCATTTGTTCGCCGCACTCACAGTTACCGTGAGGAATTCCAAGATGCTCATATGCGGCATGTGTCACACAGCGTCCACGGTTGGTACGAGACAAAAAGCCTATCTGCATCAAATACGGCTCATAAACGTCTTCAATAGTAACACTGTCCTCACCTACGGCCGCCGCCAATGTATCAAGACCTACAGGACCGCCGTTATATGTCTTAATTATGGTGGTCAGCATCCTGCGGTCGAAATCGTCAAGACCAAGCTCATCTATCTCAAAGCGTGAAAGGGCCTTTTGCGCGATCTCCTCGGTAATAACACCGTCATATTCTACCTGAGCGATATCACGGACTCTTTTAAGCAGACGGTTGGCAATACGAGGTGTTCCTCTGGAACGTGAAGCTATCTCTAAAGCACCCTCACGCTCGATTCCGATATTTAAAATACCCGCCGAACGGGTAACGATATCGGCTAACTGCTCGGGAGTATAAAGCTCTAATCTCAACAATACACCGAAACGGTCACGCAACGGTGCAGTCAACTGACCAGAACGGGTCGTTGCGCCGACAAGGGTAAATTTCGGCAGATCAAGTCGTATGGACCGTGCCGACGGACCTTTGCCTATAATGATATCAAGCGCAAAATCCTCCATTGCAGGATAAAGTATCTCTTCAATACTGCGTGAAAGCCTGTGTATCTCGTCAATAAAGAGGACGTCTCCCTCGTTAAGGTTGGTCAATAATGCGGCAAGGTCACCCTGCTTTTCAATGGCAGGTCCCGATGTAACCCTTAAATTAACACCCATTTCATTAGCAATGATACCGGCCAAAGTGGTCTTACCGAGCCCGGGAGGGCCGTACAAAAGACAATGGTCAAGTGATTCTCCACGTAATTTTGCCGCTTTTATATAAATATCGAGATTCTCCTTGACCTTATCCTGACCGATATACTCGGTCAGCATCTTAGGACGTAGAGATGTATCGATATCACTGTCCACTGGAGTATATTCGGGGGCTACTATTCGGCTTTCGTAATCAAATTCCTGCATACTTTCCCTCCGTTAAAACTTGGTCGAAAGCAAGCGTAAAGCCTGCTTAATAATATCTTCGGTAGACTTGGAAAGATCACACTTCGCAACGGTAGCGGAGGCCTCGGAATGGCTGTAGCCGAATTGCACCAACGCCGCAATGGCATCCTTAGGAGAGGAGCCGTCGGCAATATCGGCTGCCGACACAGTACCGTTATCAGCCTGAACAGTTATACCGCTTGCCAGCTTGTCCTTTAATTCAAGCACGATACGCTGAGCAATTTTAAGACCCACACCGCTGGCTTTAGTCAAGGTTTTAGCATCGCCCGAGGCAATGGCAAGACTTAATTGGTCGACCGTAAAATCCGAAAGGATCGCAATACCTATCTTTGGGCCTACCCCATTTACCGAGGTTATGAGCTTAAACAGCTCAAGCTCCGACGTATCGGCAAAGCCAAAAAGATCGACCGCATCCTCTTTAACATTCATGTAGGTGTAGACGAAGGCCTGTTTACCCTTTGGCGGCAAAGATGACAGTGTCTTGGTAGAAGCAAGAAATTTATAACCTACACCGCCACATTCAATAACCGCAAACTGATGGTCGGAATATATCAAGGTTCCGTTAAGAGAATATATCATAATATCACCTCAAATTAAGATTAAGTCTGCCAAGCTGTGAGCCTGCCGAATGTGCGTGACAGACTGCCAAAGCCAAAGCGTCGGCAGTATCGTCAGGTTTAGGAACTGACTGTAACCCTAAAAGCATACGTGTCATCTCCATTATCTGACGTTTTTCAGCTTTTCCGTAGCCAGTCACGGCCGATTTGACCTGCAACGGAGTGTATTCAAATACAGGAACACCGCTTCGTTCTGCCGACAGCACGATAACTCCCCTTGCCTGCGCAACATCTATAGCCGTTGTAGTGTTTGTATTGAAAAACAACTTTTCTATTGACATAGCATCAATTTTATACGTTGAGAAAATGCGGGTCATTTCGTTGAATATTATATCAAGACGTTTAACAAAAGGCATTCCTGCAGGTGTAGTTATGGCACCGTAGGTCACAGGAGTAAACTTATTACCCTCGTAACGTACCACACCGTAGCCGACAATAGCATAGCCCGGATCGATCCCCAAAATGTACACTTCTGTCACCTGCCTATTAAACATAATAATCCACAATAATTCATCTTAGGATTATACCACACACATCGCAAAAAGGCAATAGTTTTACGAAAGTTTAAGGCTAAATTTGCTTTCCTGTTCGATGATTCAAAATGGCAGTAAAATCAAATTATCACTAACTTTCTAAAAACACCCCAATTTTGACCTCATTGAATGCTACACTGCACAGGCAGCTGCAAAACATTAACATAAGGAGGTACAAAATGACATCAGAACAAGCAACCGAAAACAAAACGCAGGAAACATTATTGTTCGGTGTTGACTCGCAAGTACCGTCAGATGTTATACTGCAAAACAATCTGACTGAATTTGAGTGGGTGTCTCGCAACAAGCTTTATCCCGCCTATTGGGGGCGAAACATCAACGGTGAAAATGCGCTTAGTGTAAATGAAATATCTTTTTTACACTCAAAAGCATGTAAAATTGCCGCAATATGGTTAAACACTGAACCAACCAACACCGAACAACATGGCAAGAAGTGTGCTGATGATGCTTTATTGGTCGCATCAAGGCTTTCCATCCCCAAAGACACAGCAATATTTCTTGAATTAGCCGAAAGCAACGGTATCACAAAAGGCTATCTTAAAAGATATGCCAAAGAGATACAAGGTGCAGGCTATGTCGCAGGCTTTATGGCAAACACAGACGCAAAACTGGATTTTGACCGTGAGTTCAGCCGAGGAATACAAGCCGATACCGACATTTTCAAAAAATGTGTAATTTGGGCGAAGGCACCGACCCTAAAGGAATACGACCGTATAACGACAACGCACCTTATCAAGCCAGATGTGTGGAAGCCTTTTGCGCCATCAGGCACAACTCGGAACGATATTGCCGTGTGGCAATACGGCCGAGACTGTCATCCGATAAACGATGACAACGATTTACGAACATCCTTCAACATTAATTTGATAAAGCACAAAAAGTTTATTGTTGATAGAATGTTTTAGTTGAAAACTTGAAATTATATGGTATAATGGAGGAAAAATAAATGATATATGTACATTCGATAAATGTAACCCCAAGTAATGTAAGTATTAAGGTAGGAGAATGGTACTACGGTGCAAATGCCACCGTAAGTCCGTCGAATGCCACCAATCAAAATGTAAAATGGCACAGCAGCAACACAAGCGTTGCGTCTGTAAACGAGGAAACAGGTATTATATACGGAAGAGGTGTAGGTACTGCCACAATTTATGCCACTGCCAAGGACGGCACAGGCCTGAGAGACTCCTGTGAAGTTACGGTAACAAGCAGTAAGGTTTATGTTGATACCGTGACCCTGAGCAGAACATCGGTGAGCCTGAAAAAAGGCGGCAACTACACCCTGACTGCTACAGTATGCCCAACCAACGCTACCAACAAGACCTTGGCATGGTCAAGCGATAACGAAAATATTGCTACCGTAGACCAATACGGTAACATACATGCGGTATCGGTCGGCATGACGTACATTAACGCCTGCTCAACCGACGGCAGCGGTGCTGTGGATAGCTGTTGCGTTATGGTATACGACCCTACGGTCTATGTTGAGTGCGTCAAGCTTGAGCCTACATCTATAAGCCTGAACGTCGGTGACACCTACACCCTATCTGCCACCGTCTGCCCTACCGATGCCACAAACAAAACATTGGCATGGTCAAGTGACAATTACGACATAGCAACCGTCGACGACTACGGAAACGTCTGTGCGGTTGCACCCGGAATGACGTACATAAACGCTTGCTCAACCGACGGCAACGGTGCTATGGATAGCTGTCATATCGTTATAAATAGTTCTTTTACTTATGTTGATACGATTACATTAGATAGAACTTCGTTGAGTTTGGAAGAAGGCAGTAGTTATACTCTAACTGCTAATGTGTGTCCTACAAATGCTTCAAATAAAAATATTATGTGGCATAGTAGTGACTCTAGTATTGTAGAAGTATCTAAAGATGGTAGCGTTGTTGCAAACTCCGTAGGCTCTGCAGTTATTACGGCTTATGCCGTAGACAATAGCGGAGTACTTGAAAAATGCACTGTAACAGTATTTAAACGTATTCCTGTTGACAGCATAGACATTGATCCTTCTCATTTAACGATTGCCGTTGGAGACTCAATATTTCTACACGAATCCATTTGTCCGCAGGATGCAACAACAAAGTGTGTGACATGGAGCAGTGAAGACGCAAACATTGCCACAGTGAACCCAGAAAGCGGTTTGGTATTTGCACAAGGCATTGGAACAACAACTATTTATGCTACAGCACAGGATGGTAGCGAAGCAATGGCTTCTTGTATAGTTGATGTCGTTGAATACGTTTTTGTGCAATCTATTGTTGTTAATCCCAAAAATATAACAATGAAAATAGGTGAATCGGCAACATTAAACGCAACCATATATCCTTCTAACGCTAATAATAAATCTGTTACTTGGTATAGCACTAATCCCTCTGTAGCAGAAGTGAACGAAGGGGTTGTATCTGTAAAAGATGAAGGAAATACTACAATTTTTGCGACCGCTAACGATGGCAGCGGAAAATCGGGATGTTGCAGAATAGCAGTGAAAGTAAAAATTGAGTCTATAAAAATCACGCCTGAAAGAAAAGCTTTGAATAAAGGCGAGTCAGTACGTTTGACGGCATCCGTTAGTCCAACAAATGCAACAAACCCAAGTGTTATTTGGCGAAGCAGCGATACTAAAGTTGCGACCGTAAAATCTGCAAGTGGTCTTGTTATTGCTCAAGACGAGGGAACTGCAACAATAACAGCTCAATCCATTGACGGAAGCGGTATAGTAGGTACTTGTATGGTTGAAGTATATGATGGAGAATCAACTATATCAAGAAGTCACTACGGAAGCCTCGAATATAAAGATGAAATATACGATATTTTTGTTCCAAACCATCTTCAAAGCACCGAGGAACAAGAGAGTTGGACAACAATTAATACCCAATATATCTCTAATGCCGAGTTCGATTTGTTTAAATTTATTGCAGGTTTTGAATTACCTGACGAAAAGACCGGACTTAATGCTGCTGGAGATTTCACCAATGAAATTGATAAATCGGTTTTGATTGAACCCGGAGTAAAAGCAAAAGTTGGAGCCGCAAGCTTGTTTGCAGGCATATTAAATTCTGCATATGATAGCATCAACAAAACTTTTGTCAAATTCAATTTTCAAAAAACGCCAGATAACAAGAAAAGAGTAATTATTGAAGCTGGTTCTTTAGATGCTCAGCGCATGTTTTCGGAGTATGCTACAAACATACCAGACAGTGCATATTATAGCAATAGCGGTAATGTTCTTGCACAAACCGCCATTACTAATATGGTTGCCAATAAGTACGAAGAAATAACTGGCAACGAGCAAGAAACGTTTACAACTTATGACCTTGAAGTCACTGTTGATAAACGTCATAAAGACGATGATGGTGCTGTATCATACCTGTGGATAAATAAAAATGGTGAAATAACGGAAACTCCAATTGTTTATCCAAAAGACAAAGTGGCTTTCGGTGTTAGAGAAGGTTTCTGGGTATTCTCCAGTTTTGTCCCGTTTGCAACAGTTGACTTAACAGCAACTAGCATAGCATCTACTGAATTTCAGGAACTGTTTTACAGATTGAGTTAAACAGTTATAAAACAAACAAAGGAGTAAATACATGAAGAAAGCGTTATGTTCTGCCGAATACCTTATTTATATTTTTTTAATAAATATTGTTACATTTGCATTGCGACCAATGTCGTTTACTTTAATAAACAAAGATTTGATTTATATGGATGCCGACAGCATTTTATATACTATATCAAATTTGACGCTTTTTATTGTTACAACATTTGTAATCACATGGTTTTTCAAGGCACAAAACATGGCGCTTTCTTTTAAAAAAGCCTTATTTACTTTTCTCAAGAGAGTATTGCCACTGTCTTTAATAATTAGAATCATAGTAGATATTATTATTTTACTTTTAAATAATGTTTCCGGTATTATTGGTACGATCTCATCAATGATTTTTGAAATATTAATCCAGTTCGTAGTGTTTTACATAGTTAGAAAACAATTTTCAGCGGATAAAGTACATCGTGGCAAACTCTCTGTAATAGCCGTTTCACTTGGAATAATTTTACTTCTTGGTATTATCGGTTGGCAAATCCATGTGTATAATATAGCAATTTCTGATATGGAATATATTTCAAAAAAATGTATTGATTATTCCTATCTTAATGCTGTTCCATCATATAGCTTCAATACACAATTAATAAACCTCTTATTCAACACTATACTTTGGATAGTACTTTTTATACACTATGATATATTTAAAATACATGCTATAGCAAATTCAAATTTATATAGAGCATCAAAATTTGTTTTAAGGTTGATTTGCTGTTTCATACTATCGTATTTATTTGTCTCTGCTAAGAGTTTAATACTACCTCATGGAGTTTTATCATCAATTAATATAGATAGCAAAAAATCAATATCTCACGTTTATAGTGAAAATTTTGATGACAATTATAGCACTATTACCATTGAGAGGAAAACAGGATTCAACTCTTCAAACACAGTGTATGTGCAAACGGAAGTGTCTTTAACACACAACAATGCCGATGTTTTAACTTACAAAAGAAAGATTAATCAGGAACCTGGCAAATTACACAAATTGAATGTTGATGGAATAGAGTCAGCATATAGATATGAATTTGATGTTGTGGCATTTTATAATAATAATGTTGCATTTGCTATAGAATTTGAAGAGATTAACGAGTACAAAAAGAAAAACGAAACTTTAATTAAGATATGTGAACAACTGATTAAAGATGGATACTTCGAAGCCTTTGAATACACACATAAATATTTGTTGAAATATGACAAGGATTTTATTCAACCCTATATACAAGAATACTCGAATACTGCTTCACAATTTATTGGCTTCGCTGGCAATTCCAACATTAATCCCACATACATCACCGATTTTGCCTGTTCATTGGAAACCAATGTAAAATGATATCATAATACAAGTGCACATAGCGTAATAAACATCTATCTATTTTACCACGATACATTCTTCGATACTGCTCAACCGACGGCAACGGTGCTATGGATAGCTGTTGCGTCACCGTAAATGGAGAAATCCCCGTCGAATCGGTAGCGGTAAATCCTGAAAGTATGCTAATGAACATAGGGACATCAGCAACTATAACCGCAGCAGTATCACCGAATAACGCTACTGATAAAACCGTAAAATGGAGCAGCAGCAACACCAACATTGCAACGGTCAACGAGGAAAGCGGTGCAGTGACCGCTATCGCCGAGGGACAGGCGGTAATCACCGTAACCACCAGCGATGGCAATATGGCAGACGCTTGTATCGTAACAGTAAGAAGGTTTGTCGAGAGTATCACAGTTGAGCCGTCAAGTATAACGCTTAAAGAGGGTGATACGTATACCCTTACTTCAACTGTATTACCCGATAACGCAACTATCCGTGGAGTAACATGGAGTAGTAAGAATACAAGCGTTGCAACCGTTGATGCTGAAACAGGAAAAATCACCGCAGTCGGTGCAGGCGGCACAAAAATATATGCAACCGCAACCGACGGCAGTGGTGTAAAGGACTTCTGTACGGTGGGTGTTGACGGTTATATTCCTGCGAAATCAATAGACATTACCGGTGTCAGGATCCTGCAGGGAGAATCCGCCAAGCTCGCAGCAACGGTATATCCAACCGATGCCGACGATAAGATTGTAAGGTGGGACAGTAATGATAGCAAAATTGCTATAGTCGGCCCTTATTCCGGCGAAGTATTTGCTATAAAGAAAGGTAACACAACCATTACCGCCTCACACGACGAGATCAAAAATCCTGCCAAATTCAACGTTGAGGTCTACGATATTCCTGTGGACACTGTGACAATAACGGCCGACGACGATGTTGTTATAAAGGGCCAGACGCTTCAGCTCAAAGGAACTGTATGCCCAAGCAATGCAAGCAATAAAGGTGTAACGTGGGAAAGCAGCAACGAAAGTGTAGCAACCGTCGACAAGAACGGATTAGTACACGCAATTTACCCCGGCACCACAATTATCACAGCCGTTGCTGATTATGACAGCAACATAGTTGATGCATTTACCGTTAGGGTTGTTCATGATATTGTTAGAATAGAGGATGAAAAGGGAAGTTCTTATAGAACAGTGACTTTTAACTCGACCGGTAAAGTATGGTATTGCATTGATGCTGATATGATATTTGATCTCAATAATATGAGCAATAATTCATTGATTGATCGTTCAAAAAGGAATCTGTTCGAAAATCCAAATTATTCACAAGATGAGTTGCGAGTATTTGAAAGAGAGGAAATCAAACTATTATACGCCATAGATCCGTTTGGTGTTTCAAAATATATTTTTGATATAGGAGAAAAGGAGTATCTCAATGATATAATTAGGAAAACAGATTACAAAGATGATTGGTTCAGATTTATATTTGGTAGAGACCCGCTATACTTTGATTGTGATTATGACGGTAATTGGTTTGTCACTAATGAAGAGTTTAATTATGAACAGATGCTTTCGGAATCTGAAGCTCTCTTTGGAAAGCACAAGATAGATAATGAAACAGCATTAAAAGCTTTTATAGAAATTGTCGTATCGGTAACTAAAATAGCCGTTGAGGCTGGCTCGGTTGTAGCTTCGGCTATCTTTCCACAATGGCGCAATGTGTTTGAAACAACCGCAGATGTGATAAATACAGCAGTTGATATACAAAAATATTATGTTTTTGAAAAATATGGTGTAGAGTATAATGTTCTTGAAGCAATGTATGAGGTTGGCGAAGACATAAGGGAGATTTTTGATGATTCACTAACCTCTATATTGGACGATATTATTGATACACTCAATGAGCTTGTGGATCTATATACAAATATTAACGAAATATATGAATCCCTCTCTTCAGAGCCTGAATATTTCAAAACGGCATTACGTTATTATGCTTACGGAACTGAATACGATATCATAGTAAAGTTGAACAACGGCACAACATACAGAATTAAAGATATAAATAACGGAATATTCCTTGCATAAATTTAACGGCCGCCTTAAGTGTTACCAAAGACGGCCGTTACTGTTTAATGTTCATTTTTCAACCAGAGTGTACCATTCCCTCAACGGTGTATCATCCCACCCAGCGGCTCCGGCTTCATAGTAAACAACAAAATCTTTGTCTTTGGTTCCGAAAACGTAACTTTGATGTAGTTCGGGAGCGTCTCCTTTAAAATATACGCTTTCTAATGATTTACAAAAGCCAAAAGTGTCAGGTCCAATAATTTTTCTTATCGTCTTCGGGAAGGTAACGGTTTTTATATCCATTCCAAAGAATGCCGTTGAGCCTATCTTTTCTACCGGATGTCCGTCGATGATTTCAGGTATAACGACAGTTTCATCACTTGAAATATACTCTGTTATGAGCCCTTTATCACCTAGACCACATTGGAAATGTGCGGCAGGATTGACTCTTGATTCAGAATCAAAGGTATTAGGTTCTGCACGTTCTAAAGTGATAGTCGGCACATCTTCCTTTGCGTCGTAATGTGCATTGATGTTTTCTTTGTTTCTTCTTTCAAAAGCTTCGCTGTCGATGTCGATTTCGCTTTTGCTTCCGGCAAAATATACGTCTTTTAATGATTCGCAATCGTAAAACGCACTAAACCGAATGCTCTTAACACTTGCGGGAATCTTAAGAGTTTCCAGTGCTGTGCATTGGGAAAATATAGTAGACGGAATAACTTCAAGACCCTCTTCAAAATTTATCGTCACCAATGCCTCATTTTTTGCAAAAACACCATCGTAACAGCGTTTAAGGGTTTTGGGTATGGTAAGCTCCTTTAAGGATTTACACTCTGCAACTGCGTATTCTCCGGTGGTAATAAGATTCCTCGGTAGCTCGAGCTTTTCAAGCGCATCACAACTAAAAAACGATTTCGCACCCAAGTACGTAACGCTGTTGCCGAATTTAACATCGGTCAAAGCGTCACATTCTGCAAAAGCCTCGGTACGGATGATCTCCACCGAATCGGGGATAGCGACAGAGGTTATAGTAGACAATTTAAAAGCCTCACGTCCTATCGATATTACGGGTTTGCTCTCTATCTCCTCAGGAATAACGACAGTAAGGTCATTACCCACATACTTATCTATGACCGTATAATCACCGTCAAAATGATACTCAAAATCCGTAGCGGGGTTTGCCGTTACTTTAGGTGTATCGCCACCGGATGAGCTATCATCGTCGCCGGATTTACACGCCGCAAAATTCAACAGAATCGCAAGACTGAGTATGACAGTTAAAAACTTTTTCATAGTATCTTCCTTTCTGACTTTTTTATATCGTAGGTCATTTCTCAACAAGAGTGTACAAATCTCCAAACAGGGAATCATCCCACCCTGAGGTGCCGCTGTTATAATACACAATAAAGTCTTTGCCTTGCATGTTAAAGGGATGGTAAGAAACGCTTTTCGGTGCATCGCCTTTAAAATACACATTTTCCAATGATTTGCAAGCGTGAAACGCTTCAGCACTGATTGACTTAATGGTTTTTGGGAAGACAACAGTTTTTATATCGGTTGCAAAGAAGGCCATTACGCTTATTTCTTCAACAGGATGTCCGTCGATAGTTTCAGGGATAATAACGGTGTCGTCGCTCGAAAGGTACTGTGCAATAATCATAACACCGTTGGCATCAAGTCCGTAGTGGAAATGTGCTGCAGGGTTGACCCTTGTTTCAGAATCATAGGTATTAGGTGTTGTGCGTTCTAAAGTGATAGTCGGCACCTTATCCTTTGCGTTATAGTGCATATTTATTTCTTCTTGGTTGCTTCTCATAAACGCATTGCCAAAATCGGGCTTTTCCCCTGCAAAATACACATCCTTCAAAGCATTACAGTTTACAAAAGCTCCATAACCGATATCTTTTACACTGTCAGGGATTTTTAGAGTTTCCAAAGCGGTACATTGTCTGAAAGCTGAGGGTATTCCCTCGATACCGTCTTCAAAATTTATCGTCACCAAAGACTCGTTCATTACAAATTCAGAACCATAAAAATGTTTAATTGTTTTGGGTATGGTAAGCTCCTTTAAGGATTTACACTCTGCAACTGCGTATTCTCCGGTGGTAATAAGATTCCTCGGTAGCTCGAGCTTTTCAAGCGCATCACAACTAAAAAACGATTTCGCACCCAAGTACGTAACGCTGTTGCCGAATTTAACATCGGTCAAAGCGTCACATTCTGCAAAAGCCTCGGTACGGATGATCTCCACCGAATCGGGGATAGCGACAGAGGTTATAGTAGACAATTTAAAAGCCTCACGTCCTATCGATATTACGGGTTTGCTCTCTATCTCCTCAGGAATAACGACAGTAAGGTCATTACCCACATACTTATCTATGACCGTATAATCACCGTCAAAATGATACTCAAAATCCGTAGCGGGATTGGCTGTTACCTTGGGTTTGTCATCGGATTGTTTGTTTTTACTATCCGAATCGCAACAGCAGAAGCACAGCACCAACACGACACTTAAGAAACACAACAGTAATCTTTTCATAACGGCTCTCCTTACAAAAACATTTGGGTCTATTAACTGTAACCATGATACCATAATTTGGTCATAATTGCAACTATGTTTTATAAAAAGTTAAACCACCCCGATAGATAAGCCCAGAACATGGAAGAGAGATAAAGATAGAAAGCTCTGACGATCATTGCGATATTTATACTCTTGAAAATGGTGCATATGAAGTTGCACAATTAGCAGCGACAATATATTCGCATAATATATTGTGTTAGCGAAACAAAATATAGTATTAGTGCTATATCAAATAATGAAACACATTTTAAGTTTAAAGATGTATACGAGGCTATTATAGCGCAAATATAAAAAGGTTATTGTAAGTCAAACATTTTTTTGTTATAAGCAATAAAAATGTCTTTATTAATAATAAATAAATAGAACTCGTCACCAGCAGATGAACTGTCAAACACACCTTTATCGTCCATGTTATACATTTTAGACCACTTATAATTTTCATTCTCAGGAATATAGTACACACCGTAGGTAGCAAAATGCAACTTATACGGCTTAGAGAAAAACGATGTAAAGGAACTGCCTCTTATTGATTTTTTGTCTTCAAAACCAATCAATTTGTCAACCGTCACAATATATTTGCGTTTGGTTATAAGTCTAATCACTCTCAATGATTTGAGCACAACATAAATACAAACAATCAATATTACAGCAAAAGGAGAAACCATAATAACCATAATAACAATTGAAGCATTAAATTTTATAAATGAAAACAGGAAAAAAAGCATGATTGGTAATATTATTATAAACGCAATCAAGGAGTGCCATAATCCTTTTGTGACTTGTTCTTTGATTTCTCTTTTCATTAAATCAACCGTCAACTTTTCTCTATGTTTATACTCCATAAAACCTCTCCTAAACAGTTATAATCGGTTTATTTCTTATAACCAAAATACCATAATTTGGTCATAATTGCAACTATGTTTTATAAAAAGTTAAACCACCCCGATAGATAAGCCCAGAACATGGAAGAGAGATAAAGATAGAAAGCTCTGACGATCATTGCGATATTTATACTCTTGAAAATGGTGCATATGAAGTTGCACAATTAGCAGCGACAATATACTCGCATAATATTACAATGTATAAAACTGCACCGGGATGGACGTATTATCGTGAGTGATCATTAAAGTTCACAAACACATAAGCTAATCATGTTATATAGGAGTGGGTTCATTGAAATTTTGTCCAAAATGTAAAATGACAGTTGATGCACATTGCGAATGTCCTGTTTGTCACAACAATTTAACAAACGAACCTTACACTGCTGATGAAGGTGAAGTATATGTATTTAACAAATACCTAATTCCGTATTTGCTAAGAGTACATTATTTCCCAATAGTATGTGCGTTAGTAGTTATAATTCGCATCATCTTAACCTTTTCAACAATTAACTGGTATTGTCTTCTTGCTTTGTTTTTGGTATTCTTATCGTTATTAGAGTCCCTGTTTAAGAATAGGATTTCTGCTATTGAATCATGGATGTTTTCAGAAGATTATTCTAATATTCGATGTACTATTGCAAAATACGGTGCAGGTATATTAGGAGTTTTAGTTTCATTCTTGTTTTGGTGAATATATAACGAAAGCGTGTATAATATGTAAGTCGATTTATAGATGTTTCCAGGTATTCTCCAGTTTTGTCCCGTTTGCAACAGCTTCAATAAGCCTCTTAGCTTGACCGACAAAAACGGCACAATTACACGTGAGTATGATGAGCTTAACCGTGTGACAAAGTATACCGATACTTTTGGTAACGAAATCGGTTATGAGTACGATAAGATCGGCAACCTCATAAAGCTCACCTACCCCGACGGAACTGCCGTTAAATACACCTATGATGCCAACAATAATATGACCTCGGTTACCGACTGGGCAGGACGTGTGACAAGGTACACCTATGACGAAAACAACCTTGTAACCAAGGTTGTAAAGCCTGATAAGAGTGTGACCACCACGACCTATGATACGGCTCACCGCATCACCTCAAGCGTTGAAAGACGGTCTACAGGAAGCCTGATTTCGGGATATAAGTATACTTTCGACGATTTAGGACGAATTTCGACAGAATCGTGTCTTGACAAGGGCACCAAATTTTGGTATACTTATGATAGCCTATCAAGGATAGTTCATAAATTGACCACCGATCTTTACGGCAATCATATGTACGAAGAAAGCTACGAATATGATGCTGCAGGCAATATTCGTTACACAACCGACAACTGTTGCGAGGAAAACAGCTATTCGTACACTTCCAATAACCGCCTGAAATCATACAACGGCTACAACGTAGGCTTTGATGAAGACGGCAACATGCTGTACTTCTATCAGGACGGTACAAAGTGTTCCCTCACCTATGACTCGTCCAACAGACTGCTCTCGGCTAAGAGCTGTAAATATACCTATAACGCCGAGAATACACGTATTAAAAAGGTATACGGCAGCACGGCCACAACATACGTATATAACACTGTAGCAAAGTTGAGCCAGTTGCTCGTAATGAAAAAGGGCTCAACAATCACAAAGTATGTGTATGGCTTGGGTCTTATCGGTGAGGAATGCAACGGTGCGTTTAAAACTTACCACTTCGATTACCGTGGAAGCACAGTTGCATTGACTAACATCAATGGTGTTGTTACCAATATATTCACATATGATACCTACGGTAAATTGACCGAAGGCAGCAGTAGCGTTACCCCATTCCTCTACAACGGCAGAGACGGCGTAATCACTGACGAAAACGGCCTGTACTACATGCGTGCCCGTTACTATTCGCCTGATTTACGTAGATTCGTAAATGCTGACATAGTAAGAGGTGCTATATCTGACGGAGTAACACTCAACCGCTATGCATATGCTAACTGCAACCCGATCACCAACATTGACCCGTTGGGTCTTGAAGGAATCGATTCAAGAGGCACATCCGCTTCTGAGAGCAAGCGTGCCGAAGCAAGAGCAAGATCACGTGCAACTGCTCAAGAAAGATATACTACTAACGCAAGGAATAATTCAGATTCGACAGATTTGACAACAAATAGCACAACTATCACTAGTACTGAAAACAGTTCGTCTAATGATGTTTCTTTTTGGGAGTTTGTTAAAAATGCTTTTGAGATTGAATTTGGTACCGGATTTGGTTTAGCAGGTGAAGTAGATTATTATGGTATGGGTGTAGACATTGCATTTCAAATTAATATGCCTAGGGTAAAAATCAACGAAGAAGGTATCACTGATGATGTATTCTACAAGATGGGTGCAAGTATCGACTTTATTATTTTCGAGGCAGGTTTAAGCTTTGAACAATGGGATGAGACTGGTGATATGTCTTCACTTATTTTTTTCGACATGAAAGACAACATTGATTTAATAAGTCTTGGAGGATATTTTATTTACGGTATGGATTTTTCCTTTTCTCTTGACTACAAGTATGTACTTAATTACCTATCTGATTTGGTGGAGTGATAATGATGAAAGTATCAAGTGTAATTACACTAATTCTTTCTTTTTTCACAATTGTCGTTTTATACTCTGTTGGATTTATCTTAGCAATATTTTCTTCTGCAATGATTGTCGAATATTTTCCAAATATAAAATGTATTATCACAAGCATTTTTTTATTGGTTGGAACTGTTATGATGTCATCTGCCGACTTTTGGATTATTGTAAAAATAAAGAATAGATTTAAGCACCACATTGTACCGTCATATTTCCTAATGATACACGCTACAGGCGTTACTGTTTATGCATTAATTGTTGTAGTCGTTTGTTGCTCAAGTTTATTGATTTAACTAAGGAGTATCGATGAATAAAACGTCATATAGGATATTAAGCTGTGTTACAACGTTTATTCTGCAATTGTCTGGAATGACTATTGGTATACTTTCACTGCTATATATAGCAAAACACTTCGGTAGCATAAAAGGCATGGTTGCTAGCCTCGTATTACTTTTAGGAAATATAATGATTATTATCGGCGATATAATAATCATTAAAATGCTAAAATCACATTATGGCCAACATATGGTACTTTCATATATCTTTATTATTCATTTAATATTTGGTGCCGTTATGGGCATAGGTTATGTAACTGCGTGCACCTTGGGGATATTTTTGTAATTCGCATTGTTATTCTTTTAATCTATGTATTCCACGGGAGCGGTCGGAGCAATCCGACCGCTCTTTCTTTTACATTATTGTGTGATATATTCACACAATCGATTAAATTCGACATGTTTTGTGTTTAATCGATATGGTTTGTGATTTATATTTCCAACAGTTAGTGAAAAATCCACTAATATTTTCTATTGTCATATGTTGACATATATTTGGATATTTGATATAATAATTATAGTCTAAGTGTAATAGTTCATAAATTGACTACCGATCTTTACGGCAATCATATGTACGAAGAAAGCTACGAATATGATGCTGCTGGTAATATCCGTTACACAACCGACAACTGTTGTGAGGAAAACAGCTATTCGTACACTTCCAATAACCGCCTGAAATCATACAACGGCTACAACGTAGGCTTTGATGAAGACGGCAACATGCTGTACTTCTATCAGGACGGTACAAAGTGTTCCCTCACCTATGACTCGTCCAACAGACTGCTCTCGGCTAAGAGCTGTAAATATACCTATAACGCCGAGAATACACGTATTAAAAAGGTATACGGCAGCACGGCCACAACATACGTATATAACACTGTAGCAAAGTTGAGCCAGTTGCTCGTAATGAAAAAGGGCTCAACAATCACAAAGTATGTGTATGGCTTGGGTCTTATCGGTGAGGAATGCAACGGTGCGTTTAAAACTTACCACTTCGATTACCGTGGAAGCACAGTTGCATTGACTAACATCAATGGTGTTGTTACCAATATATTCACATATGATACCTACGGTAAATTGACCGAAGGCAGCAGTAGCGTTACCCCATTCCTCTACAACGGCAGAGACGGCGTAATCACTGACGAAAACGGCCTGTACTACATGCGTGCCCGTTACTATTCGCCTGATTTACGTAGATTCGTAAATGCTGACATAGTAAGAGGTGCTATATCTGACGGAGTAACACTCAACCGCTATGCATATGCTAACTGCAACCCGATCACCAACATTGACCCGTTGGGTCTCGATGCAATTCATGGGACTACATCATCGGCCATTAGTTCAAAATCTTCAACAAGAACGGAAACGCTTGATGAATGGGTTGCTAGAATGGAAGAACAAAAGAGACTTAAAGCTTTTTGGGAAGCATATGAATATATTGAAAGCCAAAAATCCTCTGGTATTCATTATAACTTGTCTAGTCATACTCATTGGGATTTAGGTGTTGATACAGATGTAGACGGAGATATAGATTATTATGTATATAATTATTCCTACAAGAAGACTTTGAAAAGTTTAACTAAAACAACATCGCAAGTTATTTCAGGTAAAGTTTATTTTTACGTAAATGTAGATGTGAAGTTTTTTGAAAACCCTGGTAACAAGCCAGATGGGTTCAATAGTAAAACTGATATAATGATTGGTGATTTTACTAAAAATAAAAACCCTGTTCTCTATGCATATCAAGCACATAACGTCAATCAAGAATCTCGTGAGCATATTATCAATATTATGCAATTATATGATAAAGATTTCAACACAGCTTGGAATAGAACCGATGATTCTCTAATGGTTGAATGGGAAAATCATGATATTTATAGTTGGCTAGATAAATCCGCTCAAGATATCGATTTCGATAATGATGAGGAGGGATATTCTAGTTGGGATTATTTTGTGAAAGCTGTAAAGAGAGGGTGGAATAAGATATTTGGGTAATAGTGTGCATACAAAAAATCGGCGTGTTATCTTTGCTATAGTATGGTCTATATTTTCTCTGATAGGAATACTAAGTTTTAGGTATAATACATCTTTATTTTCAATTTTATTTCTGTATGGTTTCCATACTCCAAGAGATTGTCTATATTTTACTGTGGGTTACGGATTATACTCTGATTACCCACAACTTGGACTTGTGTTTCTATTCTTGTTTATAGTTTTTGTGGTGATGTGGATTATTGCAATATTCAGAATCAACAAAAATAAGTTGTTTGAACACCTTGTTTGGTTTGATTGTCTATTTTCATTGATCATTTATGCTTCGTCCATTATATTACTAAAAAACGCTAATTTTACTGTGTATGTATTGTTAGTAAGAATATTAATTGAAAATATTATTATTATCGCAATAAAGATACGCAGAGCAGTTCGAATTAAACGTACACATATTATTCTGCAAGATAATACGGATAATGATTCGTTATCTTAACACTTTAAATTTAATCGGGAGCGGTCGGAGCAATCCGACCGCTCTTTTTTGCCTCCCTTTCCTTTAGGGAGATGGCTGAGCATAGCGAAATCGGAGGAATATGTTTGTGCATTTTATTCACACCCTCGATTTTATTCGACAGGTTTTACGTTCTCTCGACACAGATTGTGATAATTATTCCTAACGGTTTGCGAAAGAATTACTAATATTATTTATTGTCATATATTGACACATTTTATAAGATATGCTATAATTATTATGGTCTAAATTGAATAGTTCATAAATTGACTACCAATCTCTACGGCAATCATATGTACGAAGAAAGCTATGAATACGACGCTGCTGGCAATATCCGTTACACAACCGACAACTGTTGTGAGGAAAACAGCTATTCGTACACTTCCAATAACCGCCTGAAATCATACAACGGCTACAACGTAGGCTTTGATGAAGACGGCAACATGCTGTACTTCTATCAGGACGGTACAAAGTGTTCCCTCACCTATGACTCGTCCAACAGACTGCTCTCGGCTAAGAGCTGTAAATATACCTATAACGCCGAGAATACACGTATTAAAAAGGTATACGGCAGCACGGCCACAACATACGTATATAACACTGTAGCAAAGTTGAGCCAGTTGCTCGTAATGAAAAAGGGCTCAACAATCACAAAGTATGTGTATGGCTTGGGTCTTATCGGTGAGGAATGCAACGGTGCGTTTAAAACTTACCACTTCGATTACCGTGGAAGCACAGTTGCATTGACTAACATCAATGGTGTTGTTACCAATATATTCACATATGATACCTACGGTAAATTGACCGAAGGCAGCAGTAGCGTTACCCCATTCCTCTACAACGGCAGAGATGGCGTAATCACCGACGAAAACGGCTTGTACTACATGAGAGCACGTTATTATTCGCCTGACCTCAAGCGATTCGTTAACGCTGACATAGTAAGAGGTGCTATTTCCGACGGTGTAACACTCAACCGCTACGCATATGCTGATTGTAACCCAGTAACTAATATAGACCCGTTAGGTTTATACAGTGACAGAAATAGCGGCGGTATTTCTGTAAACAACTTGGTTTATACTACAGGAACGGTTTCCAAACATTTTCCCACAATAAACCAACAAGGTATTGCAATGCTCAATACTCTTAATACAATGTCGTATGATTATGCTGAAGAAACACCTCAATATTCTAGTTATAATTTCTACGATGCTACTCTTGATTACGGTAACTTATTCGACAGCATGGACGATGCTGCTATTGCCTTTGCCAATTGTTATAATGCAAAATCTATTGATGAAATGAGAGAATATGCCTCGTTTATTTATGAGGTTGAAGTGCCAATTAGAGTGAAAACAGTAGAAGGGGTATACTGTGAGATTTTTGGATTTAAACTATTCAAAATTTGCGACATTGAATGTTATAAAATCGTAGGATATGAGACTAAATATTCTTATGTAAAGCCTAAGCAGGGTGATACTAATTCTTACAGCACTGTTCCGATAAATTGGTTTTGGTGGTATGATAAAGTAGCAGAAATACATACTCACGGTTCTTTAGAAGTCGGAGGAAAAAAAGATGATTTTTCCGGCGACGACTTAGAGGACAATGAATATATAAACTATGTTGCAACACCATACGGTACTGTCCGCAAGTATGTACCTGGTGAAACTCATGGTGAAAGCGAAATCATTTACGAAAATGCTCCGTATGATATAAGAAAATTTAGTTGGAGATAATTCTATGAAAGCGTGGCTTAAAATAACCTTATCTGTAATTTCCGTAAGTCTCTCCGCTGCTATCGTTTGGGTAATTATATTTGTAACAAATGGCCAGAAGGTTGGAGGATTTGATGTTTCGGAACAATTATGGCAAGAATGTATTGAAGAGTTTCCATATGATGCGCAATTTTCAAGAGTCAGAAATCGCAAGGATGCGGTTAATATCGCCGACAATGTGTTAAAAGAACGGTTTCCGCAAATTAATCTTTTTGAGTTCTACCCTTACAATGTTGACTACGACAAAACAAATGATTGTTGGTTGGTTGTTGGCAGACAACCGCTGTGCGACAATGTTAAAAGAGCGGAACCGTATGTCATTATTGACGGTGATGGCTCGGTACTTGCTGTTTTGATGTGGGGATAAAGCCATAGATGTAACACAAATTTGCATATTGATTGAAGAATTAATTAGAAAAGAGCAGTCTATATGTTTAATAAAAAACTGGGTATTATTGCTGTTGCTATTTTCGTCGTAATGTTGATTTTCTCAATTGCTTCAGTGCTAGTTGAAACGTCAAAAATCGATGATTTCCCGATGTTCAGTGATATTGAAGAGTGTTATTCCTTGGAAAACTACAAACTTGATGATACACCCAAGGATAAATATGTCAAAGGTTTGAATTATAAAGCGTCGTTTGTGGCAACCGTTAAAACTGCAGATTGTGAGTTTGAAATATTTGCTTATGAGTTTGAAACTGTAGAGAGTGCTAAGAATTATTATAAAGAATTCGAGGGATTGAAATCTGAAATAAACCGTGATTACGGAGCCAGATTCAGTGTTGGGCATTTCGCAGGCAAGGGTATTGTATTTAATGGGCCAAACCTTTATCGAATATCATGCGATTCGAAAGAATTGGATGATGTGGTCAAGTACTTGTCAACTATATTTACATTAAAGTTATAAGACTGCTACGGTATCGGTTTTGACGAAGTAGGTGGTTTAGGTTTTGACGTAAATGTCAAATGGTTAGGTGCAGAAGCAACACTTGCAGTGAATTTCGATGACTTCAGTCTTTATGCAAATATCGAAGCCAATTTATTTGGTGATTCTGTGGCTTCTGTTGGTTATAAAGTTGAGGATGAAAACGGCGTAGAAATTGACAACCAGTATAGTATAAAAGGTAACACCTTGGCTGTTGTAGCTGTTGTAATTGCAATAGTGACTTTTGGAAGTATCAATTTTATCCCGCAAACGAGTGGCTCACCGGTACCGGCTTAACCTATATATTATTTTTACGATTCACAGGATAAACGAGTATGAATACTAAGCTTGAAAAAATACTTATTTTTGTAATATGGTATGCAGAATTATATGTTATCACATTGTTGTTTCCACCAAAAGATAACATGACATGGATTGACCACACTCTTTATCTGGTGTCAAGCATAATAATAACTCGCATTATTTATGACGTTTATATCATAATACGAAATAAATTTATGTATAAAAAGATTTTGAGCTATCGTAACATAAACGATCACGAAGCCAGTTTGAGTTACATAAATAAATTAAATAGTAAATATAATAAAGTAGTTTGGTTAAAGCTAGAACGGGTTATAACTTTAGCTTTAAAAGGCAATATTTCTGAGTTTTATTCAAATTATTCAACAGTTAATCAAGCTGTACGCACTGAGGCAAGAATAGATATAATTCTAAAATACAAGGTACTCTTCGATTATTTAACTGGCAGAAAATACGATAATACCTTATCTTTTCAAAATAGTAATCTAGATAATTGTTTGTCATTACTATTGAATAGAGATAATTTAGATTTAACCGAGCGTAAAACAAAAGCTTTAACTTTGCTAGAAAATGATCAGTTTTTGTATAAAAGTATAGCAGCGATGATTATATCGAATGTTAACCATAACCTTGGAGATAATGCAGGTGCCACTTCTTATGCAAATCAGGCAATAATGTATTCTCAGTCCAGCGAACTATCAGCAGTTATCAAAAAACGTCTGTTGTGTTTATCAGATTCGGATGGTTTAATTGGCAGTATATAAACATTTACTTGAAACCATCATTAATTTGTTACGGAATCTTAACAGAGCGCATAAATCCAACGGCAATTTAAGTGTTGGGAGCGGTCGGAGCAATCCGACCGCTCTTTTCTTAAGTTTGAAACCAAATTTAATTTAATAGTCCGTTACTTGACTCCATAACCAATTACACTATGATTGCGGCTGCAAAATAGTGAAAGGAGGATTTTAATGGACGACATAAATATCATATTGGAACGTCACGAACAGCGTTTAAACACTGTTGAACGTGATATTTCGGATATGCGGAAGGTTCAAAATGAGATACGTGCAATGAATGAGACGCTGGCGACTCTTGCTAACGAGCTTAAGCACACCAATCAGCACCTTGCCCGTCACGAAAAAAAGATAGACGAGATCGACAATCAGCCTAAACAGCGGTTTAACCAAATCATCACAGCTACCGTTTCTGCTGTGGTCGGCGGTATAATCTCTCTTCTTCTGACGCTCGCCGTTGCATGATCTATCCGCACCGAAGCTCCATATAAACAAGCAACTGTCTCACATTTGTGGGACAGTTGTTTTAATTTGGACAAGTTTTGTCCGGCTGATAAGATATAATAGCCTTGCAGCTGCAGAAATCTTAATAAATGTGAAAATTGATGATAGCAAAAGCTTTGTTACTTGTGATATTTTCACATTCAAAACTATTTTAAATAAGAAAGGAAAACATTTATGCAAACAAGTTTTGGAGTTAGTTCTAAAATCCCGTCCAACACACCGCTGAAAAACGGTTATACGATCTATGATTGGGTAATGAGGCAAAAGGGGTTTCCGGACTTTTGGGGCAGACAAATAAGCGGTGAAAACGCAGTAACCAAAAATGAGCTTGAATTTTTAAAAGAAAAGAATTGCCCAGTCTGTCTTTTGTTTGATGATTTTACCGAAGCTCAAATTTCCGGCAACAATGGCACTAAAGACGGCGATCGGGCGGCAGATGCCGCTAAAGCTCTCGGAGTGCCCAGAGGAGTTGGGATCGTAATCTATGCCGATATTAATCCCGAATGGAGTATTAATCACAATTGGATGCTCGGATTCGCAGCTTCTGTGGTCAATGCAGGATACTGCGTAGGATTTATCGGCAACACAGATTCGTCTAAGAATTTTAATTTTGACCGTCAAAGCAGTCACTATGTTCAATCGGTAAGATTCAGGAAGCATTTAGCGGCATCTTTCGGCGCAACCGAGCCTAAAGTTGAAGGCGAAGTAAAAGCATGGAAGCCATATTGCCCTTCCGGAATAAATACGGAAGACATAGATCTATGGCGTTGCGGTACGGTTACATTTGACCTTTTGACTGTAGATACGGTTTTAGCCAAAGACGAAGAAGTTTTGAAAAAATTTTGGAATTTAAATCAGAAAGGAAAATTATTATGGACAAAAAGCAGTATAATAATATAATTTTCGGCACGGTCAAGCGTGAAAAAGCGCTTAAAGATGAGCCAATGAAAATGGTTAGAAAAATTTGTAACAACATGGGTGTTGCATTGCCTCAGGGAGACTGCAAGGAGATACTGAAGACCCTCAAAGCAGGTGGCTATATGGCATGGAGGCGGTGCTCGGCACGTGAAGCACAGGCGGCGGCAAATTCAGGTATTGCGGCAATAGCAATAAGCAATGACAGCATTGCTATACTGTCCGCTGACACAACGGAAGCCTCTACAGCAACCGACGAAACCGCTACCACCGCTGCAGTCATGACCCTCAGCACCGCTGCTACAACTGCGGGTGTTGAGTATTATTCATATGGTACAGGTGTAGTAACAACAGAAGATACAAATGGACTATATTGCAGTAATAGTTATTTAAGTAAAAGTGAAATGCGGGTAAACGCTCAATACATTTTGTCATTCTTAAGGGCAAGAGGATGGACCAAACAATCAGTTTGCGGTATGCTGGGAAATATGGAAATTGAAAGTACAATTAACCCAGGGCTTTGGCAAGGCCTGAAAGAAGGCGACTTCAAAGTCGGTTTTGGCTTAGTCCAGTGGACACCGGCAACCAAATACATAGATTGGGCAACCCAAGAAGGCCTCTCGTACGATGATATCGACGGACAATTAAAGCGTATCCTATATGAAGTATACGCTAATCCTGGTGTTCAATGGATAAAAACTAGTAATTACAACATAACTTTTTCAGAATTCACACAATCTACGCGTAGTCCTGATTATCTTGCACGCGCATTCGTATATAATTATGAAAGACCACTGGCAAAATATAGAAGAGAAGAACTGCGTGCAGAAAATGCAGAATACTGGTATAATACTTTGACGTAACTCACTCGCTTGAATAATAGCGTGAAAATACCAAAAAGCCAAAATCGTTTTATTGTGGTCTTGGCTTTTTGGTATTATGTCAATCAAATATATTCTCCGTTAACCAAATAGGCTGTTGCTTTTTGTTCCAGCTGCTAAAGTACTCATCTGCAGCTTGTTTAGAAACCGGACTTCCATTTACTTCATATATTTTTTCCGCATCATTGTTAACGGCAATATTATCTATACTCATACTTGTTTTATCGAACGATACTTTGCTGATTACATTTATCATCGCACCACCGCTACCCATAAATGTACCGTCAACTTTAACAGACATAAAACTGCGAGCACCCAAGGAAAAACCGTAAACATTGCCACCACTGCTATCATAATGCAGAATCATATATAGCCCATAATCCGTGGTACATTTTACTACCAATTCATTTATATTGTCACCGTCTAAATCAACAAAAGCATATTCTTCGGCAATAATCGGAATCTCGTCGGTTACATTGGGGATTTTGTAATCTCGGAATAATGTTTCAGAACCATTTTCAGCGATAAATGTTTTTTTGTTATTCATAACCTCGAGCAACAAATATTTAGCATCGGACGGCAATTCACTGCTTTCGGACAAGTTATTATTTTTCGTGTTCGGCTGATCAACTCTTTCCGAATAAGCCCCACCGCAAGCTGTTAGGCAAGACAATATGAGCACAACCAAAATCCAACTGAACATGCGAATTGTTATTTTAGATTTATATTCTGTTTTCATAGGTATTGCTCCTTTCTGCTTTTACAATTCCATTATATGGTATTAAGGGTTTACAGTCAATAGTCAAAGTGTTACAATTTAATTACATTTTCTTATTCAACAATAAATTTTTCGGGGTATGTTGCAATTTCCAAAAACGCTGCAGTCATGACTCTCAGCGCCGCTGCTACAACTGCGGATGTTGAGTATTATTCGTACGGTACGGGAGTGGTGACGACTGATGGTTTACAGATGAATTATCGTATTATTGAATGTTACCAAGTCGAAAACGACTGCTATAAAACAGGGGAAATAATTGATGGTCCTAAAGGTATAGTTGTTCATAGCACAGCAGCAAATAATCCTTATATTAAGCGTTATGTTGATTGCCCTGCAGAGTTTGGGACAAACAGTTACAATAACCATTGGAATCAATCAGGTGTAAGTAAAATGGTGCATGCATTTATAGGATATGACAAGAATGTAAATATTGCTATAGCTAATACACTTCCTTATGAATATGCCTGTTGGGGTGTCGGAACAGGAAGTAACGGCAGTTACAATAGCAGTCATATTCAATTTGAAATATGTGAAGATGCAACAAATTCCAGTACAAGTGATTGTCAGACTTACTTCAACAAAGCTGTTTTCGGTGCGGCTGTAGAGTACTGTGCATATTTGTGCAGAAGATTTTCATTGTCCGTTGATTCAATTGTAAGTCACAAAGAGTCACATGATTTAGGTTACGGTAGTAATCACGGTGACCCGGAAAGTTGGTTGACCAAATTCGGTAAAACAATGGATGACTTCCGCAACAGAGTAAAAAGCTTATTATAGCTACTTAATGATAGTAGTATTGTGAATATAACGAAGTATCTCGGCGAGAGCGTCTCGCCGAGATACTTCAATATTATTTTATTTCAATATAAAGATCAAAGTTGATCAGCTTATCATTTCCGCTGTTTTGGTTTGGGTCGGCAAAGAGGTAAAAGCATTCGTCCTCTTTCAGTTCAACCTCCAGACAGTATCGTTTTTGACCATATTCATTCATGTGTAATGATTTTATGAGGGTTTCATCACAATAAAACGAAACCGTTATACCATCGCCGGAATCGGCGTCTTCGGGATTTGCGATAAATTCTGAAATTATTGTATATATTCCGGTTTGAGGTGCCTTGAAACCAATCACACCGGTCAGGTCTTCCTCAAGATAAAGCCCTGTTTCAGGTGCAGATTTATAAATGTCAGGCGACCAACTTCCAATTGTTTCACCTGTGTAGGCATCCACCCTTGAAGCTGTAAATTCGGAACTTTTGAGTTCGGAAATACGGTAAACGCCGTTAGTATCGGTTTCTTCTGTGTATAGACAGTACAAATTATTGTTGCCTTGATTAAAGGTGTTACTATAGAATTCACCGATTCCCCAAGAGGTTTGATTGTTTACATACTTATCAAATTTTTGAAAAACATAGATACGTACATAACCGCAAAAATCATAGTAACTGTCTTCATTTGGATCAACCAAGAAGTAACAATATTCATTTTCCTTCATATTTGCAGTAAGCTCGCAGGTTTCTCCTTGTAAAACCTCATCTGAAATATTATGCATATAAAGCAATGAATTATCAGAGTATACAGAAACAGTCACACCATCCCCTTCGGTGGTTGAGGTGTTGCCAGCAGTAAAACTTATCTCGAATGAATAGCTACCGTCAGTCGGTGCTTTGAATGCCAAAGACAAAGATGCAGATTCGGTAGGATGAAATTCAATATTGCTGTTCTTGACCGAAATTCTACCGGGATTTGCGTGGGTGTTGTCAGTAACCCAGCACAACTTTTCTTCAGAATATGTACATTCTTTGAAATTTTCTATATCGTATACTCCGTTCATGTTAGTTTCTTCATTATAAAGATAGTACCAGTTGTCAACGCCTTGCTGCGTCGTGTCCTGCTCGTTAACGCCATAGGTCCAGTTAAGTTCATCGGTATATGAATCGGAAATATCTTCAAAAATATACGGAGAATTATTTAAGGAACTTCCTTTTTCCTTTCCGCAGCACGTAAGACAAAACAGCAGCAACATGGTCAATAAACAGCTAAGTATTCGCATTATCACTTTTGAATCGGGATTTGTTTTCATTATTTTACCACCTTTCTGCTTTATTGACGTTCAATAGATATTACTGCAAACTCTCCGCCGATAGGCACCACCAACGCATCTTCACACATGAAAGACAAATAGAAACCTTTGTCTTTCGGTGGATATACGATTTCATCAAAAGCTATCGTTGGCTCAAATATAATATTACCTTCGGCATCTATAAAGCCGATTTTGTTGTTCTTTACTATAGCGGCTATTCCGTCATTAAAGTAGGTTATGTTATCAAAGCCTTCTTCGCACAGCAGTTCACCGCAGACATTGTAGATATGAAACACATAACTACCCGGTTCTCCGCTCATAACAGCGATTACACCGTCTCCGTAAGAAGTGCCTTGCTCAGGTAAAGCGCCTACAATTTTTCCTGTTTTGTCAATTACAACAGCACTGCCGTCATTAGCTAAAGTGGCCGATGCATAACCCTGATAAAAATTAAAGAATGCTTTAAAAATCGGCTCAGTCAACTTGTTTCCTGAACTGTCCATAAGACCAAGTAAGCTTTCATCGTCTCCGTAATACGCATACATACCGTCACCGCATCGAATATCGGCGCCGATATCAGAAGGATCTATATCACTTGGCGAGGACTCTAATCTGTATGGATAACTGTCATGGATTTTTACGATTTTTCCGTTTTTATCCACCTCAAAATATTTAATACCATCCTCTAAATTCACATCGAACAAAACGGTGCCGTTTTTAAATTCATAAGTATCTTTATAACTGTCAACGGCTATGACCGGCAGACCTGTGTATGCAAGATTAATTTTTACGATTCCGCCGTTATATTCATAAATTACGGGGTCGATAAAACTATTTTTTGAAACAGTGTTCACAACTGTACAATGCTCGGTCGTTCCGAATTTCAGCTCGCTGTGTTGTGCTGTATCATCTGAAACGGCCAAACCCACAGTGTCATCTGAGAATGAGGCAGTCCTATCTATATTTCCCTCGCCACCGCAGGCTGTTAGGCAAAACAACAGAAGCACAACCAATATCCAACTGAACATGCGAATTATTATTTTAGATTTGTATTCTGTTTTCATAGGTATTGCTCCTTTCTGCTTTTACAATTCCATTATATGGTATTAAGGGTTTACAGTCAATAGTCAAAGTGTTACAATTTAATTACATTTTCTTATTCAACAATAAATTTTTCGGGGTATGTTGCAATTTCCGGAAACGCTGCAGTCTTATAGCTTCCACCATAGGTGGAGCGGCCGACATAATCAGCCTCCTGAGAGTTACCGCTTGGAATGCAGATGCATGTGTTCTTTATAATCTTTACGGTCAGGTTTTCATATTCAGTCCTATTCCCTACCGTCTTTTCACAATTTATATTAACAATACCGTTAGCACGGTATATCAAACCGTTAACTGTATAACCGCATTCCCTAATCGAATTAAGCACAGTTTCGCTTTTATTTAACTTGGCAAACTCAGGCTCGGTAATAGCAATTCCGCCGTATTCTCTAAATTTTTCACCGTCGAAATATAAATAATAACGTTTTTGTGACCGTCCGTCTATGTAACCGTCAACGGCATATCGGTCGTTCTGTGAGACAGTCGTACAAAAATCATCATTACCCATTGACATCAGCTCTTCACCTGCCCCAATTAGCTCAACAGGTTGACCGTCGGCTACAGTATATGCATAAGAAACCGCTTTCCCGCTTATGTCCACACAGCTCAATAGATATAACGGCTTTGTAGATGTAAGTGCAACGGTCGGAGCATTTTTTAAGATAAGTCCTTTTTTAAGAATTGACACCTCTTTACCGTCGGTATACATCAGCTCTGAGTTATTATTTGAACCGACTATCGCAAAGGACTGCATCTCATTTGTTGTATCAAACCGGTCGGAAGTAAAGTACAATAAATCACTGTCGATTTCTCTGTCTTTAAGGTACTCCAAAAATCCATCCTTGGCGGTATACTGTACGGTACTTGTATTCCCCGTCGGCTGTATTTCGTTATCGGCACATGCTGAAATCATAAAGCCAAATATCGCCAAGCTCAATAAAAACAGCCGATTGCATTTTTTCATTTTAACATCACCCAGCATTTAAGTAATTTTAAATCATATTAACAACATACACACAAACTTTGCAAAAATCAATCTTATTACAGGACGAACTAAGTCGAAAGGCAAATATTTTTGTCGAAATATTAAGCGTCGCTTTAAGCAATTAATAATTACTATATGTAAAATTTACCAAAACCAACTTATACTAAATTAAAGTGGTACTTAACAAATTAAAGTATGGGTGGATGAATTATGGTTGACAAAAACATCGGCAAGCGTATAAGACAATATCGAATAATCAGAGGCCTCACACAAGAGAAATTGGCAGAAAAGACGGGTTTAAGTGTCATAGCAATTTCCAACATTGAAAGAGGTATAAACTACCCTGCCTTTGAAAATTTCATAAGCATTTCAAACGCTTTGGAAATAAGCTCAGATGCTTTGTTAATAGATGTTATAGACAAAGCATACCTGCACAAATCTAGCGAGCTTTCCGAAAAACTGAATGCACTCCCCTGTGACAAGCGCCAACAGCTACTCACCATGATAGAAATGATAATTTCGCAGGCATGATACTTCTGTTTATTAATCTATTTAACGATGACGAACGCAGCCTGATAAACATTTTATATAATGAATATAAGCATGCAATGTTCGATGCCGCCTATGATATTATTCATGATGAATGTCTTTCAGAGGATGCAATACATACAGCATTTGTAAACGTGTCCGACCATCTGCATAAGCTGACCGATGTCAAAAGCAACCGTACAAAGGCATATCTGTTGACCGTTGTGAAAAACGCTGCAAAAAAGATATATAATAAAAGAAAAAACGTTGTATTGGACGGTACGGTCGAGCATAGAACTGCACAAATGACTGTCTGGCCGGACCCTCAAACGCATCTGCAAAGCAAGCTATCGCATGAGCGAATGGTCGAATGTCTTTATAAAATGAAGCCGAAATACAGAGACGTTTTGTTGATGAAATTCTATTTCGGACATAAGAATGAGGATATTGCAAAAATCCTAGGCATAACCGAGTCAAACGTCAGGAAAAGACTTCAAAGAGCCCGTAAGGAATTTATTTTAAGGTACGGAGGTGAATACGGTGAAGAAGAATGATATTTTTGAAAGCGAAGAATTTCAAAAGGCTTGCGACGAGGTCTGCAACCGACTTGCAGAAGAATATCCAAACAGCGGCAAGCATGAGCACAGTTTTTCTAAAGAGCTTGATGAAAAAATTGCGAAGCTGTCGGTGTTAAAACCGAAACGCAGCTTCAAAATATTCAGCACTGTAGGGAAACGAATAGCGATTGCCGCCATTATCGCAGCACTGCTCCTCGCCACTGTATTCAGTGTTGATGCAGTGAGAATTCCTGTTTTTGAATTCTTTTCAAAGGTGTATAAGGAATTCACCTCACTTTTTATTGACGGCGACAGCGACCGTTACGGAGATGCTTTTGAGTTTACACCTAAATCACCGTCGTATAGCCCCGAAGGGACAGAGGTTGAAAAGGAGTACTCGAGTCCTTCTTTTTACCAATTAGACTACTCGTCAGGAAACGGCATTGATTACTGTTTCAAGCAAGACAGATTATATCAAAATCAGAAAATTGACAAGGATAATTACAATGAGGTAATTGAGCTTAACGGTAAAAAATATTATTATTATATTTCCTCATCGGAACACAAGCTGATTTGGTATGATGAATATTACTCATATATGCTTTCAGGAAATATAAGCAAGGATGAATTACTTAAAATAGCCTGCTCTGTGCAGTAGAAAAAGTAGAAACCGACTGAATTCAGTCGGTTTCTCTTTTAATCGGTATTTTGCCGTGTTCTCTTCAAAATCAGCAACATGTCTTTTTAAAATCAGCATAAAATAAAGGACAGGCTAATATATATATGATAAGAGCTCTTAAATTTCAATGAAAAGAGAGGTCGTATCATATATGAAAAAATTATTTTGTCTGATTTTAACCTTTATTATAACCGTAATACCCTTGGGGATCAATGCAAGCGCTGCATCGGGAAATGGTGATGCAGGCATTATGCCTGCTTTTGATTACATCAGCGATGCGGGCTGCACCTTGTATATTACCGAAACAGGAAAAGCTACCTTTAACTCAAATATCAACGGAAACCGTGACGAGGTCTTGATGATCGAAATATACGTAAAGCTTCAAAAGAAAAACGGCAGCTCTTGGAAAGATATAGCAACCAACAGTGCCGTATTCTACGATGACTTCGGTAGCTGCGATGGAGTATACTACCTCACCGACGCCGGTGTGTATCGCACCGAAACTACATTTACGGTATATACTGCAGATGACCTTGAAACAATTACGAGCTACAGCAGTGAAGTAACCTATTAAAATAAAGTGCTCCGCAACAGCGGAGCATTTTTTATGATTTTTCTGTCGAAAATTGTCACAAAATTTAACCTTCGTGGATTATATATATATCAAAGCATTTCAGCCGATGGTTGAAATGCTTTTTTAACTAGGTCGGTTTTTGTCCGATTGAAAATGTACCATATACAAAAAGGAGGTGAAGTGCGTGGGAGCTACCGAACGTAGGCTGGGATTACTCAATGTCTTAAGCAAGCGAAGATACGATACAGTGACCAATTTGGCAAACGAATTCGGTGTTTCCGAACGCACTATCCGACGTGATATAGACATTTTAAGTGGATTTGAGCCGATATATACACAGTGTGGCCGATATACAGGCGGTGTATATATGTTAGACGGCTGCCGCACCGACCGAAAATTCCTCGATCCGGAAGAGACAAGCCTGCTTGAAATGCTGATATGCTTTGCCGAGACCGATAAACAAATCGTTCTTAACGAAGCAAATATATTGTGTCTAAAACGGATCCTAAGCACCTTCTCAATGCACAATCAGTAAAAAGGAGAAATTATTATGGAAGAATATTTAAGAAATGATGAAGAAATGTATAAATTCCTGACCTGTCAGGACAAGGTCGATGCCGATACAGATAACAATACCGACCGCAAAGCAAACACTGCCGAAAAAAATGAACATCAAAATATAATTTTAGGTGAGCACAATGACTGATTCTTTTGAAGCTTTTTTTGAGCTTTTGCTCTCCCCTGTCACTATTACATGCATTATCATAGTACTCGGATATTATCTCGGTAAGATCAAGATATGCGGCATCAGCCTTGATCTATCAGCAGTTCTTATAGTTGCAGTATTATTCGGTGCTTTAATGTCAAGTCAAGATTTTCTTAACGGAATAACCGCCGATATAATAGATTTAAGCTTTAGAGACTTTAAACTGCTTTCGTCACTTGGTTCATCAATCTTCATAGCTTCGATCGGCTTTGCGGCGGCGTATACCTTTTTGAGAATCGACGCAACATCCGCTTTAAAGCATATATTATTCGGTATTGCTATGGTTACAGTAAGCTTAATGCTTTTAACTTCGTTTTTAATTGGCAAGACCTCTTTTGAGGCCTATACAATTTTAGGTGTTTTCTGCGGTGCAATGACCTCGACTCCTGCCTTGACGGTTATATGTGATAGCGGTCATACCGCACAGGCAATTACAGGCTATTCCTCCTCATACATATTTGGAGTGGTGGGTGTTGTACTGTTTGTACAGCTTTTTAACCGAACCGATTCTAACGCCGGTAAAAGCATTATACCTCAAAAAGACAGCACCTCTCACGAATCATTGGAGCTATACGGCATCATTCCTATAATGACCGCCATAGCTATCGGGAGCATTCTGAACAGTCTTTTAACACTGCTACTTAAGATGTCTATTGGCAACTCAGCCTGTACTTTAATAGTTTCTTTTATTGCAGGCATTTTCATGCTAAAAAACAGTGTTACTATTCCCGACTCAACGCTCAAGATATTCCGCAATTTTGGATTGATGCTGTTTCTTGTCGGAACAGGTATCCCTGCAGGTGAGCAGTTTATAAACAGCTTTAATTTTAAATATGTGCTGTACGGTGCAGTATTTACTTCATTTTCTGTGACAGTTACTTTCATTTCGGCCAAAAGATTTCTTAAATCAAATACGCCGGATTCATTATATTCGGTGTGCGGTGTTATGACCAGCACACCTGCGGTCGGTGTACTGTTAAAGAGTAACCGTTCTGTAGCTCAAGAATCAATATATTCATTAAGCTATATCGGAGCATTGGCGGCTTTAATGATCGGTATGAGCATCGTGTCAAAGTATGTAGCATAAATATTGAATTATAAAAAAGCACCTCGGTAATTGCTGTTGCCGAGGTGCTGATTACTATTTTACGGTTTTAAAACTTTCAATCCTGTCAATAAGATAACGTCCGACATCATGGTTGTATTTTGCTAAAGCTCTGACGGTATACTCATTGCATTTCTGATAGCTGCCATCAGTCTCAAAAGTAAAGTCACCGTCATATCCGATATCTGCCAGAGTCTTACAAATACTTTCCCAATCGATTGTATTCAAATTGGGTGTCAACGGTATCATATGTGTATCAAGACGTGAATCATTATCGTGTAGATGCAGGCATTTTACACGGTCGCCTAACGCTCTCAGAACACCCGACGGTGACTGACCGACAAGGTTTGCATGACCGACATCAACACAGGCAACAACATATTCGCTGTTGAGAGAATCAATATAATCTATATGCTCCTCAGGTCTTGAGCAGGTGCTTATATCACATCTTCCCAAAATAGGCCCTACAGCATTCTTCCATTGAAAAAGATTTTCAATAGCGATCTTAATACCGAACCTTTCGGCGTACGGAATAAGCGATCTATAAAAATCAAGGTTTGCTTCTTTCATTTTTTCGGGATTACCGTAAACACTGTAATTTAAATGGCACTTGGCATGTACTACAATAGCCTTTGCGCCTACCGCAGCCGCAATCTCCATTCCTTTTACAACATACTCAAAGGCCTTTTTGGTTTTTTCTTCATCATCAAACGAAGTTGGAAAATAGGCATGAGACTGATTAACACACATACCCTTACTAAGAACGTATTCCTTGACATCTTTTGCTTTGGTTAGATAATCATCACCTGCGAAAAAGCCGTCCTTATCACCAACCGATGCACTTAACGACAAATCAATAGCATCAAAACCTGCTTCGGCAAAAATGTCAATGGTCTTTATTAGACCGAATTTCTTTTCTAAACAGCTGGTGTTTATAGAAAGCAACATATCAAAACTCCTTTAAATAAAGCATCACATACCCTGCTTATAAAACTCAATTCTTCCTATAAGATAACGTCCGATGTCGTGCAGGTGCTTGGCAATCGCATCAACCGTTTGCTCGTTGGCGTTTTTAAACATACAGGTTGCCTCAAAAGTAAAATCACCCTTATAATCGATCTCGGCTAATGCCTTGCAAACCTCTTCCCAATCGATGGTAGAAACATACGGTGCCATAGGCTCAACATGGTTGTCGTCACGGCCGTTGTTGTCGTGAACGTGCAAAGCACCCAAGCGGTCGTGACCAAGCTCACGGATCATGTTCTGCGGCAACTGACCCACAAGTCCGCAATGACCAAGGTCAAGGCAAGCGGTTATCCATTTTGACTCAAGCATATCAACGTATTCACAGAACTCAGGACCTCTTGAGCAGGTGCTATCCATAATAACACCGCTAATCTTACCGTTACGCCACATATTTTCAGTAGCAACAGTAACACCGTATTGCTCACAATAAGGAATAAGAGATTTGTAGAAATCGTAGTTTTGTTGTTTTAAAATTTTGGCATTGTCACCCTCGGGGTAATATAAATGCTGTTTGGGATGAACAACTATGACCTTTGCACCAATAACAGAAGCTATCTCAATGCCTCTAACAATTCTGTCATATGCCGTTTGGGTTTTATCGTCATCGACATAAGATGATGGATAATATGCGTGTACCTGATTGAAGAAAACACCGTTTTCCTTTGCAACCTCAAGCAAGTGCTCGGCAACCTCTCTGTAATTATCAGCATTACAAATATGGTCATCGTTTCTCATTAAGCTAAGTGAAAGATCAACCGCATCAAATCCAGCCTTTGCCAGTATCTCAATTGATTTTTCATAACCAAATTTATGATTAAGTCCACCCGTTGTTGATGAAAGTATCATAATTAACACCCCGTCTAAAATCTTTACTTTATATTACACCTTTCCCCACAAGAAAACAAGCAGAAATTGATTACGCAACGATATTTTATAAAGATTGTTAAAAATTTTAATAAGTTTTGAGATTTTATTGTGTTAAAATATTGACAAACAGGCAATTTTGTAGGATAATAATACTATATGTTTTTAGGAGATGAAAATATTGGGACTTACTATTGCACAAAAAATCATTAAAGCTCATCTTGTCGACGGCGAAATGATTCCGGGTACCGATGTCGGTCTTAAAATTGACCAGACTCTGACCCAGGATGCCACCGGAACAATGGCTTACTTGGAATTTGAAGCAATGGGTGTTGACCGTGTAAGAACAGAGCGTTCGGTTGCCTACATCGATCATAACACATTGCAGACAGGTTTTGAAAACGCTGATGACCATAGATTTATTCAGTCTATTGCCAAAAAGCACGGTATCTACTATTCTCGCCCCGGTAACGGTATCTGCCACCAGGTACATCTTGAGCGTTTCGGAAAGCCCGGTAAAACACTCATCGGTTCCGACTCGCATACACCTACAGGCGGCGGTATCGGAATGCTGGCCATAGGTGCAGGCGGTATGGACGTTGCGGTTGCCATGGGTGGCGGTGCTTACTACATACCCATGCCTAAAATGATAAGAGTAAACCTTACAGGTAAGCTCTCACCGTTTGTTTCGGCAAAGGATGTCATTTTGGAGGTATTGCGCATACTCACCGTTAAGGGTGGTGTGGGCTACATAGTTGAGTATGCCGGCGAAGGTGTAAAAACTCTTTCTGTCCCCGAGCGTGCGACCATCACCAACATGGGTGCAGAATTGGGTGCTACCACATCGATCTTCCCCTCTGACGAGATAACCAAGGCATTTTTGAAGGCTCAAAACCGTGAAGAAGATTTTACAGAGTTGTCAAGTGATGCCGACGCAGTTTACGACAAGGAGATATCTATCGACCTGTCAAAGTTAGAGCCGTTGGCCGCTATGCCTCATATGCCCGATAACGTAAAATCGATCACCGAAATAGGCAAAATGAAGGTCGATCAGGTGCTTATCGGTAGCTGTACCAACTCTTCGCTTTACGATATGCTCAAGGTTGCCGCTATTTTAGACGGCAAGACGGTTGACCCGTCAGTTTCGGTTGGTATCGCCCCCGGAAGTAAGCAGGTGTTCAATATGCTGGCTGATTGCGGTGCTTTATCCAAGCTTATTGCCGCAGGCGCTCGTATTTTGGAATGTGCTTGCGGACCTTGTATCGGTATGGGTCAGTCGCCCAACTCGAAGGGTATTTCTTTGAGAACCTTCAACCGTAACTTTGAGGGACGTTCGGGTACTGCCGACGCAGGTGTTTACCTTGTCAGCCCCGAAACTGCCGCAGCAGCCGCTTTGACAGGCTACCTCACCGACCCGAGAACCTTGGATGCTGATATCGAGAGCATCACCTTGCCCGAGAAGTTCCTCATAAACGACAACATGGTCGATGCTCCTGCATCAATTGAGGAAGCTAAGGATGTTGAGATACTGTACGGTGTCTTATATGCGGAATCTGCTACGATGGTCTCGATTTGTGGAAATCTTGCCGTTACATTCTTATATACCTGATCAAATGCTA
>CAYRIX010000016.1:0-43183 GCA_964424555.1 uncultured Eubacteriales bacterium | reverse complement strand
GTCAGCCGAGAAGAGCACCTTGTCATAAGAATAATAGGTCACAATAACCTCAGGCCAATGCACCATCGGTGCAGTTACGAAGGTCAGCACATGCTTTCCTAAAGGAAGCTCGTCACCCTCACCCACCACTATTCTTTTGTCGGCAAAATCGGTGCCGAAAAAGTTTTTCATCATATTAAAGGCCTTTTGAGAGGATACAAGCTGAGCCTCGGGATAGGTCTTCATAAAATTCATAATGTTGGCCGAATGGTCGGGCTCCATATGCTGAACCACAAGGTAATCAGGCTTGCGGTCACCCAAAGCGTTCTGGATATTATCGAGCCACTCATGTGTGAAATTAGCATCGACGGTATCCATAATGGCAACCTTGTAGTCCACAATGGCGTATGAATTGTACGCCATTCCGTTGGGGACAGTATACTGACCCTCGAACAGGTCTATCTTATGATCGTTGACGCCAATGTATTTAATGTCATCCGTTATATACATTTCTAACACCTCTTAAGAATAATGCTTTAATTTATTATACACTTGATTTTTGTATAATTCAATATTATTCCAATATTTTCCCGTCGGTAGAAATCGTTACGACCTGCCACGGAATGAATTTTCCGCTATTTATAAGTGCATTCTTGACAGCATTTTCGATTCCGCCGCAGCATGGCACCTCCATACGTACCACCTTGACGCTTTTTATATTGTTATTGGCGATTATTGCGGTAAGCTTGTCGGTATAATCACCCTCGTCAAGCTTAGGGCAACCGATCAGAGTAATGTGATTGCGGATAAAATCATCGTGGAAGCTACCGTAGGCATATGCTGTACAGTCGGCGGCAATAAGTAGGTTTGCTCCGTCAAAATACGGTGCGTTGGGCGGAACAAGCTTTATCTGACACGGCCATTGCATAAGTCGGCTCGTAACCGTCACGGGTGTGCCGTTAAAAGCAGTATCGGTATCACGCTTAAACGCTTTAGACTGAGTTCCCGGGCAACCGCATGGCAGCTTTACCCCTTGCTTTTTCATTTTGGCCTGACGGACGGCGAACTCGTCGTAAGCAGGGGCCTCACGCTCCTCAAAGGTAATAGCATCCACGGGACAGGCAGGCAAGCAGTCTCCCAAGCCGTCGCAGTAGTCTTCTCGGGTGAGCTTGGCCTTTCCGTTTATCATTTCAATGGCACCCTCATGACAGGCGGCGGCGCAGGCACCACAGCCGTTGCACTTCTCTTCATCTATTTTAATTATCTTTCTCTTCATAATACTCTCCTTTTAAAAACATTTGCCGCTTCCGCAATCCCTTGCCTCAGCGCATCGGTAACACAGCTCATTGGGGCATTGTCCGTTTTTTAAAAACGATACAATGTTGTTGACCGTTGTCTCCGCGATATTCTCCAACGCTTCGTCGGTCAAAAAAGCTTGATGCGAGGTCACTATGACATTGGGCATTGAAATAAGTCTTGCCAGCGTGTCGTCCTCTAAAATATGCCCCGAGTTGTCCTCAAAAAACAGGTCAGATTCCTCCTCGTAAACATCGAGACAGGCTGCTCCTACTTTTCTCGTCTTAATGCCCTGAAGCAATGCCTCGGCATCGACCAGTGCACCACGAGAAGTGTTGAGTATAACGACTCCGTGCTTACATTTTTCCAACGTATCGGCATTTATCGTGTGGTAGGTCTCATCGGTCAACGGACAGTGAAGCGAGATGATATCGCTGTCCTTGAACAGCTCATCAAGCTCAACATACCTCACGGTATCGCCGTTGTCAAGCTCCTTTACGGGAAACTTGTCATAGGCCAGTACCTTCATCCCGAAGCCACGGCAGATATCAATAAACACACGGCCTATTTTACCCGTCCCGATAACTCCAACGGTTTTACCGTGAAGGTCAAAGCCCGTAAGTCCGTTAAGGCTGAAGTTGAAGTCCCTCGACCTAATGTAGGCCTTGTGAATACGTCGGATAGAGGTGAGCAACAAAGCCATTGCGTGCTCGGCAACCGCATATGGTGAGTAGGCCGGCACCCTTAAAACATGCACTCTGCCAAAAGCATATTTCATATCCACATTATTAAAGCCTGCACATCTGAGCGCCACAATCCTCACATTCATTTCGCAGAGTCGGTCGATAACCGCTTTATCGACAGTGTCGTTGACAAATACGCAAACGCCGTCGAAACCGTTTGCCAATTCAACCGTGTCCTCATTTAGCTTGGTCTCGAAATATTTAAATTGCACACCGCCGACCTCACCAAATCTTTCAAAAGCAGGACGGTCATATGGTTTTGCATCAAAAAATGCTATCTTCACGAGAATTCCTCCTTGATTTTCTGAAATGATTATAATATAATTTTCCTAACAAGTATGTTGAAAATTCAACAAACGGAGAAAAATAATGAAAAAATATTTGGAAATTTTAAAAAAATGCACCCTTTTTAACGGTATCGACGAGGAAAGCTTAATAAGAATGCTTGGTTGTCTGGGTGCTACTGTACAAAGCTTTGACAAAAAGTACACTATTTTGATGGAGGGACGTCCGGCCAAACACATCGGCATCGTGTTGTCGGGCTCGGCTCAGATAATTCAGGTCGATTACTTCGGCAACCGCAGTATATTGGGCAACATTTTATCGAGGGAGGTATTCGGTGAGGCATTTGCCTGCGCAGGTGTACGCTCAACACCCGTTACCGTTGTTGCCAACGAGCCGAGCGAAATAATGCTGATCGACTGCGAGCACATACTTCACACCTGTCAAAACAACTGCGGATTTCATCAGCAGCTTATTTATAACCTGATGAAGGATCTTGCGCAAAAGACCCTCCTGTTTCACCAGCGCATTGAGATAACCTCTAAGCGCACCACACGAGAAAAGCTTTTGGCCTACCTTTTTATGCAGGCTAAAAAGGAAAACAGCTCTGTTTTTACGATCCCGTTTGACCGTCAGGAGCTGGCTGATTATCTTGAGGTCGACCGCAGCGGTCTGTCGGCCGAGATAAGCAAGCTACGTAACGAGGGGTTAATTAAAAGTCACCGCAGTACCTTTGAGCTTTTGTGAAACCAATATTAAGAAACCATCAAGAAATTCACTTTTAGGTTATGGTATAATTTTGGGGGTAGGTAGTGCAGCAGCATTAATGTTTTCTGCCCCTTGTAAAAAGTGTTAATTTGTGATAAAATCAAGTGAAATCAATCAGCAAGGGAGCTTTGACCATGGATGCAATAAAATCAAAGGTTGGATTTATCTGTGATATGGACGGTGTTATATATCACGGCAATCGTATTCTCGACGGTGTCGCCGAGTTTATAAGCTGGATGACCGACAATGATAAAAAATTCGTGTTTCTGACTAACAGTGCCGAACGTACCCCTCACGAATTGAGCATGAAGCTTGAAAGAATGGGGCTTAATGTCACTCCCGAGCATTTTTATACAAGCGCAATGGCGACCGCCGAATTTTTGTGCAGTCAGAACCCCAACTGTACCGCCTATGTTATAGGCGAGGCCGCTCTGACCAAGGCCCTGTACGACCGTCAGATATACATGAACGATGTTAACCCTGACTATGTTGTAGTGGGAGAGACCAGAACCTACAGCTTTGAAAAGATCGAAAAGGCTATCGAGCTTGTATTGAAGGGCGCTAAGCTTATCGGCACTAATCCCGATATAACAGGCCCTACCGAGCGAGGAATCGTGCCTGCAACAGGTGCACTTATCGCCCCTATCGAGATAGCCACGGGCAAAAAAGCTTATTTTGTGGGAAAACCTAACCCCTTGATGCTGCGTCACGGGTTAAAAACTCTGGGCTGTCACAGTGCCGATATCGCCTTTATCGGCGACCGCATGGACACCGACATAATTGCAGGTATTGAATCCAATATCGACACGGTGCTTGTGTTGTCGGGTGTAACCAAAAAAGAGGATATTGACCTGTTCCCCTACCGTCCGAAATATGTGCTGAGCGGTGTCGGAGAGATAATAAAGTGACCGTAGACTGACAAAAGCAATCGCCCCTCTTTATCTGCAAAAGCAAGGTAAAGAGGGGCGATTGCTATTATTCTGAATAGTGACTATGCAAAGTATTGCTATCCTGCATCTTTATATTCGGTTGCCTCGGTCGTCGTACCGTCTTTTTTCAGGATCTTTTTTGTTTCCACCCTTGCGGTTGCGGAAATTATAGATGAAGAGAACAACAGCTATCAGAATAAGTCCTATCGCTATAATTACGGCAAATATGGATTTGGCAGGTATCTCCTCGTCAAGCACATCGGTGATATCCTCAACCACCACAACGATGGGGATTCCCGTCGTGTCGGTAAAGTTTTTGAGTGCGGTGTTGACCGTATCCTCGGTCAGTTGGATGCTTGTGCGATTGGTCAGATGCGACTCTACCTGAATGTGCTCCTCCAAGCAGGTAAAGGAAGTGCCTACATTTGTGGCTGTAATATGGTCAGCCATAGCTTCGACAACCTGCGCAAGGTTGGAGTCGAGCGAATATTTATAGGATTTTTCATTGACCGAGGCCGCTATGGCACGGCCAAGCTCGGTCTGATTACTACCGAACATATTGTTTATCTCGGTGTCGATATGGTCACCGACCCAAGCAATGTAGTAGTAATCGTAATACTCTTCGCCGTCGGCTAGGAATACCAGCAGAATATTGTCCTCATAGGCAGTTGAGTTGCCGAATTCCACGGTATACTGAGCGTCGGCAAAATCCTGAAATGAGTTTTCATCATAAACCACCTGACGTCCGCCACCGCTGAAAACCGAAAATGCTGTACTAAAAGAGGAAATGATAATGGAGATTGCAAATACAATAATGACAAGTGGAACTATAAAAATTCCCATCACACCGCCAAAACAGCCACTGCCACCACCGTAGTACGGTCGGTGCCACCAGCCGCCGAAATGCGGTCGGTGATGCCATCCCCCACGGAAGCCTCCGCCGTGAAAACCTCCGCCGTGGAAACCGCCACCACGTGATCCGCCACGGAAACCACCTCCGCCGCCTCGAGATCCTCCTCCGCCACGTGATCCGCCACCGGGTCCCGGCATAAAAACTCCTCCTTTGAATTTGTTGTTAGTTGGTATGTTAATTATTGTAACACAAAAACATAAAAATTTCTACAGCCAGCCAAAGAATATTCGTAAAATTTTAACATAGGATATGATTAAAGTGAGCAAAACTGTTCGATGTTAAAAAAGTTTCACAAAATCAAAAAAAAGACTTGCTTTTTTCTAATAAACGTAGTATAATAACAAAACAGTCGCAAGACAACTTAATATCGCGGGGTAGAGCAGCCTGGTAGCTCGTCGGGCTCATAACCCGGAGGTCGTAGGTTCAAATCCTGCCCCCGCAACCAAAGAAACTCGGAACACCTTTTGGTGTGCCGAGTTTTTTCTTGTTTGTGGTTTGTGTTTGAACCTACGGCCGACGGGTTCCCGGAGCAACGCTTTCGACCGCCGCCGGTGGCGGATGAAGGGAGAAAGGGTTGGCGCAGCGGTCAAAATCGTCAGCGACGGGCAGGAGCGCCCGACGATTTTGGGCACCGCAAGAGTGCAAGCAAAGGCTTAGCCTTTGTGCGAAAAGGTTCAAATCCGGCCCCCGCAACCAAAAATCCTCATTCGTAAGAATGGGGATTTTACTTTTTCACTTTTCTCTCTTCACTTTTCACTGTTCTCTACGTTTTTTATAAAATGGATTTTTGGACGTAATAAGTAATAGTGAATAGTGAAAAGGTTGAATGATGATCTCTATACCCAAGACCAAAGGCTTGACAAGTTCGCTTGTCAAGCCTTTTTCTTTTTGTTTTTTGTGTTTAAACTAATTCGTAACTATTCCGATTATTTCGTGTTTAGACCTCTTTTTTTGGACGGTTTTTGGTCGGTTTTTTGAAAATTCACCCACCCCACCCCGTCGGATTCAACTCTGTCCAACCGACTTGACACTCAAACCATCTGTAGGTATAATGAGCTTAAAACCACAATCAGCAAACGAGGTGAGGTTAAAATTCAAATTTCTATATTTACAATACATTGTTACAGAGCAATATTTCTCACAGTATCGACCCTTTGGTATCAAGGTGCCGTTCAGATAGAATATGAAAGGTTATCAATTTATAGCTGCATTTAAAATCAACCCCTAAATCGAAAATGTTTCGCAATAAATTCCCTTGACTTGAGCTAAAAAAGATGATAGATTTACTTTAAACTAGTGGGTTTTAAATTTAAATATTCTGAGGTGACGTTATGGCAAATGTAACAGTCAAGCTTAACAAACCGGTAAAACCGATGAAGCCTATGCACGGTGGCGGTCAACCACCTATTGGCGGTGTCGGTCTTACAACCCATTTCCACTATATGACCGAAGCAGGAATACCTTTTTCAAGACTCCACGACGTTGGTGGGGTGTTTGGCGGAGGTCGTTTTGTGGATATCCCGAACATCTTCCGAAATTTTGATGCCAATGAAAATGATGCGGCAAATTATGATTTCACATTTACCGACCATCTTTTGAAGGCTATCATCGACGCAGGTGTCGAGCCGTATTACCGACTTGGTATCACCATCGAAAACCAGGCTTTTATCAAGCCGTATAATACATTCCCGCCCAAAGACCCTGAAAAATGGGCACGCATCTGCGAGCACATTGTCCGTCATTACACCGAGGGTTGGGCAAACGGCTATCACTATAATATCCGTTATTGGGAGATATGGAACGAGCCTGAGGTACAGGATAAAATGATGTGGTGCGGCACCGACGAGGAGTATTATCACCTTTACACCGTAACGGCCAAGCACCTTAAAGCCTGCTTCCCCCATTTGAAGATAGGCGGCTATGCAAGCTGCGGATTTTATGCCGTAGCACCCCAAATGAGAATAGATCCCGAGAACCATCTTGTGGGCACTATACCGCCGAGTGACCACGAAAACAATCTGATGCACTTTTTCTACGGCTTTTTTGAGTATATAAAAGAGCACAATGCCCCCATTGACTTTTTCTCGTGGCACAGCTATGCCGACGTAAGCCGTGTGGCGGTTATGGACGAGTGGCTACACAACGAGCTGGAGCGCCTTGGCTACGGGGGAATTGAGACCCACCTGAACGAGTGGAACCCGTATGCTTTTGAGTATGGCACGGCGCACCACAGTGCCGAGGTGGCGGCCATGATGATCGCCCTGCAGCACGGTCACACGAACGCTTGCATGATCTATGACATGCGAACAAACACAGCGCCTTATTGCCCGTTATTTGATATCAAGACCCACAAGCCTATCCATGCGTATTATTCGTTAGTTGCATTCAATCAGCTTTATAAGCTTGGCACTCAGGTGGAAAGCAGGTGCAGCGTCGACCGATTGTATACCCTTGCGGCATCAGACGGCAACCACCACGCACTGTTGCTTGCCAACCTGAGCGGCTCGACCCAACCGCTGACGATAGAAGGCATTGACCCGAAAAAGGCTCATGTTTATGAGCTGAGCGAAAGCGGAAAGCTGGCCTGGACTCCAAATGCCGACAGTATTGCAAACAATACCGTAATGCTGATAGAAATATAGCCAAAGCTTTTTATATTGCAAGTGCAGATCTCCCCATTTCTTTCGGAATCGGGAGATCTTTCTGCTTAAGCTCACCCTTTATTTGAATTGACAAATCCGTAAAGCGGAAATATAATATAAGCACACTTTCAAAAAGGGGTGTCCCCGTATGAATAAAAAACTGATATTGGTTGCTTCTCCGCCTGCTTGCGGAAAGACGTATGTTTTTGAGCTGATACTTAGACGCAGGCGCCGTCGGGTATCGGTGTTGCCACCGCCATTGCCGACAAAAAGGCGATATTTGAGGGCGACTACGAGGAAGTGACCCGCCGTGCGAGGTTGTTCACCTCGCAGCTTTAAACTGCAGTATAACACTTAGGAGTGAGTAAATGGGCATTTTAAGATTTGACACACAGTGTATCAACTGTATATTGAATAAATTTCTCGGCAAGGTTCCGTCCTCGACCGACGAAAAGATTAAGCTGAGCTTTGCAAAGCAGCTGTTAAAAATTATCGCCGATGCCGACAATTGTGTATCTGCCCCAGAAATAGTCGCAGCTGCAACGGCGTTAAAAAATAAATTTTTTGGATTTACGGATGATTTCGCCGAGATCAAAACGCACTTCAATCGGCTTATGCTGTCAAAGGAGTCTGAGGTTGCCGAAAAGACGGCCGCTTCCCACGACCCATTAAAGACGGCGGTACAGTTTGCCATGCTGGGTAATTATATCGACTTTGGTGCGATGGACAGCGTGAATGAAGACCTGCTTTCAAAATTGTTGACTGACGCCGAAAATATTGCGTTGGACGAACAAGAATATAATAATTTTATAACCGACCTTAAAACCGCCAAGCAGCTTGTATATCTGACCGACAACTGCGGCGAAGTTGTGTTGGACAAGCTGCTTATCAAACAGATCAAGCAGCATTTTCCAAGTCTTATGGTCACGGTGTTGGTAAGGGGTGAGGCAGTGCTGAACGATGCAACTCACGAGGATGCTGTGGCCGTGGGACTTACCGATATCGCTACGGTAATGTCTAACGGCACCAATATTGCAGGCACCTGCCTTGAAAGGCTGTCACAGGAGGCAAAAACGACCGTAGAGAATGCCGATATCATCATTTCAAAGGGTCAGGGTAATTTTGAGACCCTGCACGACTGCGGACTGAATGTGTATTATCTTTTTCTGTGCAAATGCAGTCTGTTTTCCGAACGCTTCAAAGTTCCCAAACTGACAGGAATGTTTTTGAATGATCGACGCATGAGCAAAAGCTTGAGAAGATGAACAGATAGACATACAAAAAGCACCTTGCGTTGAGTTTACGCAAGGTGCTTTTTTATGCTTAGTTATTCAATAACGCATTTTACTTCGACCGATTTTACTGTTTTGGCATCGGTTATGGATGTCCAATCAAATGCGCCGTATTCGTCAACAAATACAGAAAGATCGGTGCCGTCGGCGGCAATAAATTCAAAACCTGTAATTTTGTAGTTTGTACAAAGCACGCTGTTTTTGACAAGAATCTGTTGGGTCAGCTTGCCCTTCGGAATAACCGCCTCACCGACCGACTTTCCATCCTTATCAAACTCAGCAATCTTAAGTCCTGCCGAGGAATAAAGCTGAATTCCGTCGAATGCGTTAGGTGTCGCAGACAGGCCAAGACACTTATAAAGATTCTCCGCACAATCGGCACCCATCTTGTTAAATATCATCTGAGAATAGTGGATGGTGTTGGTCTGATCCATGACATCGGTCGAACAGGTCTCGCTCATGGTCGAGACCATAAACAGATTGTCAATGTCGTTGCAAAGCTTATACTGTGCATTTCGTGCGGTGGTAAGTGACATGCTGTCCTGAGCGGTTTTTCCTGCCTTATCTGCACGGACTACCGAAATGCCGCCGAAATCGAGGCCCAGCTCCTGCATAAAGCCGTCGTGCATACTCTTGTATGCGGCATAGTACGACTCATCACTATTAACGGTACTCTGACATTCGGCCTTGCCAAAGACCTCTTCATGCTCACCCTGATTCCAAAGATAACCAGCATAAACAATGTTATAATCTTGGCTGAGAGCCTCATACGAGGTTTTATAAGCGTTAACGGCACCCTGATAAAGCTTTGCATTCTCGTTGCATTCACATATGTAATCCTCAGAATTTGGGGTCCATTCGTGCACACCGACAGCTCCCACTGCGGTCTGAACAAAAACCACCTTAGTGCCTGTCAGCTCATGCCACTTTATTCCGAAAGAGGGTGTAACACCGCCTAAGGTTTTTGTAAGATTGGCTGTATCACAAAGCTTGGACATATCACGGTCATCCGAAAGACTTGTTATTGCAGTTCGGTATCCGCTCGAATAGCAGGTTCCTGCCTTGGGTAACACGGGGGCTTCGGAAAAGCTATGTATTTTGCCGTTCATAACACCGCCGTACTCACTCGAAAAACCGACGCTTGTGGTGAAATTGGACTGGCCTACTATAAGGATAAGCGATATGTCCTCTTTATTCTCGTCATAGGGACGGTTGGATTTAAACTGTGTGATATCGCCCTTTTTGACCTTTACGGTCAACATTGCATCAGCCGAAGTCTTGGAGTCCTCTTTGGAAGAAGCATCAGTGCTCTGACTTTCGACAGGCGTTGACGATGCCGTATCACCGTCAGAGTCGGTATCGCCGCCGCAAGCACAACAAAGCACACATAAAACAGCTATCGTTACTATGGCTAATAATCGTTTGAGGTTCATAGACGTACACTCCCAAAAAGATATTTACTGTTGTAATTATATATCACAAAATCCCAAAAGTCAATCAAAGCTACGGCCTCACGGTATTTACGGGCCGACCGTCAAGAAAGCTTTGGATGTTGGATTCGACCACACCCATAAGTCTTATTCGTGTTTCAAGACCTGCCCATGCAACATGGGGTGTGATGATGCAGTTTTTGATCTCTCTCAAAGGACAGTCTGGTGACATCGGCTCCTGTCGAAGGACATCGACACCTGCTCCCAACAGCTTGCCCGACAGCAGTGCCTCCTTTAAAGCCTCTTCATCGACAAGACCGCCCCGACCTGTGTTGATGAAGACGCTTCCCTGCTTCATCAAAGCAAAGGCGGCAGCATTCATCATGTCGGCCGAGTCGGAATTTAACGGACAGTGCAACGACACCACATCCGAAGCTTTGAGCAGCTCCTCAAAGGTCACCTGTGTGACCGAGGGGTCGCAAATGGGACGGCGCTTAAAAACGAGCACCTTCATTCCAAATGCCTTGGCTATATCGGCCACACGCTTACCTATACTGCCGTAGCCCACAATTCCCATGGTTTTACCCGACAGCTCTAAGATCGGTAACGGAAAAAATGAAAAGGTTCTGCTTTTTACCCAGTCGCCTTGTGTGACCAGATCGTTGTAATCGTGTGTGCGGTTGACTATTTCCAAAAGCAGTGCGAAGGTCTGCTGAGCTACCGCCTCGGACGAGTAGCTCGGTACGTTGCACACAGTAATACCGTGGGATGCTGTATATTCAAGGTCGATATTATTAAAGCCCGTAGCAAAAAGGCCGATATACTTTAAGCTCTTGGCCGTTTTCATGCTGTCGGCCGTCATAGGGGTCTTATTGCACAGCACTATATCGGCATCGTGAATACGGTCGGCCACCTCTTCGGGTGAGGTGAGCCCATAAACGGTCACATCGCCGAAGCGATCAAAGCACTCAAAAGAAATATCGCCGCCTGTCACCGTATCGGCATCGGTAATGACTATTTTCATGATTTCCTCCTGATTTTGATTAACATGATTACAAAAATATTTTACGACCATATTATTATAAAGTCAACCGAAAAAGTAAAACAACGGTCTTTACATCCCACGGGATTTGTGATACAATACTGTGGTAGATTTAGTTTTTGTTAGTGTTAATATAAGGAGGAAACGCAATGGCTGATAAATTTCTGACCTATAAGGGCAAGCCCATGGTAAGGTGCGGTGACACTATTTATTACGGCAACTCTGAGGATAAGTATATCGTTATGATAAAGATAAACTCCACCAAGGACGTTGGCGATATCAAGGTTGCAGACAAGGTCTCGGTTCATCTTCTTTTGTCAGATCAGGATCTCAAGATGAAGGACCGAATTGTCAAAAAGAGTGACAAGGTCGGTCTTTATGCCGCTATGGACATCGGTGCCATATGGCTTGAAAGAGCCTTGAAGGGCTAAAATCAAACTTAAAAGCCTTCCGTAAAGCATTGCTTTGCGGAAGGCTTTTTTATTAAACCACAATTATTTTGAGCAGATACTGTGCACTGTCCTTCGTATGACCTCGATACGGTGAAGGGCTCCGTCACCCAACACTCCCACCTTTTCTTGAGGCGGTAGATAGGTATTGGTTGTGATGTCTCCGCCGAGCAGAGTTTCAAACCATGTTGCGGCAACAGCATAACGGCCGTACAGAAGGTGCATATGGAAGCCGTCACGGCACAGACTCGGCTCCTGAGGATAATTGAATTCGGGAGTCTCGCGAAGCGCCTGAACCACATCCCCTGAGGGGAGTACACCGTCTAATCCCGTTTCAGCTACTATTCGGTCACAAACCTTACAAATTGCCTCGTACATCACGTCCTGATTTTTGCAATATGCGGCAAACCCTGAATGAGTACTGTCCTTTTCATATCCCCAGGTTTTGTGCCACCACAGCTTGGCATTGGGCTGATGCTTTCTTATATATGCGACAAGCTCATCAATATAAGGGTGGAACGTCGAATACAGACCACTCATATGGCTGACCTGCTGAATGGTCACAATGTCAAACTGCCGTGTTTCGATGATCTCAGACAAACGGGCATTGGGTTTAGCCTCGCCGTTTATACCAAAGGTATACTCGGGAATGTCGGCAATCATGTTATTATAATGACGCTCCAACGAGCAACCGCCGATACAAAGATGCCAAACCTCAACATCGATATCGGCAGCTATTGCCATATCACGGAAGTAGGCTAAAGCGTCCTGAGAAAAACTGTTACCGATACTAAGCATTTTTACCATAAAACATCACCTCATGCTTTGTTGTGATAATTTTATCATAGCTTTAGCATATTGTAAATAACATTCTCATGTGCAGGGGGTATAACTTTAAAGTTACGGTTTATTGCTATGCTGTCGGCTTTTATACATGCTTTTCAAGCTCGTATATCTTGGCATTCAACAATTCGGCATCCTCATCTAAATGTGACACCATAAGAACAGGCTTGCCTTTTTCAAGGAATTCCCGTTTTATCATAGCGGCCATTATCCGCTTATTGTCACGGTCGATTCCGTTAAACGGTTCATCAAGAATAAGCACATCGCCACCGAACGCAACAGCACGGACAATGGCGGCTCGGCGTTTCATGCCTCCACTCAGATTGCGCACCTTTTTGTTCAACGCATCACCGAGTCCGGCCTCGTTGAGAAGCCTTACGGCATTGGCCTGCTGCTCAGAGGTGAGAGGCGGCAGCAGTATGTTGGTCTTTAAGGAAAAGCCGTTTAGCAAACGGTCCTCCTGAAACACGACCGACGGACTGTCACAGCCCGATATTTCTCCGCTGTCAGGGGTCAACAATCCGAGCAAAAGCCTCAGTGCGGTGGTCTTACCGCAACCTGACGGTCCTTTAAGGCAGACACACTCACCGTCCTTTACCTCTAAATCAAGGTCGGTCAAAATTTTCCGCTCGCCGTAGGAGAAGCTGACTGTTTTTAAGGCTATCATGCGTCGTTCCTCCTATTCTCCGCAAAACGATTACACAAGGACTTGAGCATGACCTCGATTATAAGGCTGAGTATAACGACCGTCAGTGTCACAGCATAAACGCTGCTGAAATCTATCATGCCCTTGCCCTCAATAAGTATGGTGCCAAGACCTACGTTAGGCTCGCAGATGACCTCTGCCGCAATTCCTGATTTCCATGCCAGTCCAAGTGCATTGACTGCGGCTGTAAGCAACGACGGCAGCATTGACGGCAATTTTATAAAGGCAACCACCTTAAACGGGCTTATGCGGTACACCTTTGCCATTTCCATGAGCTCGGTCTGCGGCGATGACAAGCCGTCGTGGGTGGTCTGCCATACAAGCGGTGTAACCATCAGAACAACTACCGAGGTGGGCAGTGCATCGCTCTCGAACAAAGCAAAAAACAAAATGGTTATTGCGACAACCGGCACAGCACGTATCATCTTCAGCAGGGGCGACAAAAACATATCGGCCAACTTTACGGTATGGGTCGCTATTCCAAATCCAAAGCCCAGCATAAGTCCTGATAAAAAGCCTTGGAACACCCTTATCAGCGTCCTGCCGACTGCTCCGAGATATTCGGGCGTAAAGGCGATATCAAGCCACGTTTTAAAAACCGTTATGGGCCGTGGCAAGAGCAAATACATCGACTCGTTATCCCTTGCAACAAAACGGGACACAGCCTCCCAGACTAATATCCAGAAGGCGGTCACGACAATTATTTTTAATGCTTTTAAGAAAAACTTCTTCAAATTACTCTGCGATGTAGTAGAGATCATCCTGAGGCTTCGCTCCTCCAATAGAAGTGGGGTCGGCGGTGAAGAGAACATCGAAATATCCGTTGACGTTGGTCTTCATATCGTTGGCAGTAACATAGCACAGATTACAGTTGGGGATTGCCTTTTTAGCGATGGCCTCGGAAGCGGCAATCTTATAGGTTGCACAGTGCTTTGCGGCCTCATCAACATTGGTTTTTGCAAACTCAATAGAAGCCGAATATTCCTCAAGGAACTTCTCAACGGCCTCGGGATTTGCCTCGACATAAGAATCAAGTGCAATTACGCAACCCATCATAAGCTGGGTGTCGGATACCTTGGACCACTCCTCGTTGATGCTGAGAGCACGTCTGAGGTCGGCATTTTTGACCATGACGGTAGTGGCGGCAGGCTCGGGAGCAAGTCCGATCTCGGCCTCTCCGCTGATAAGCTTGGCAACAAGCTCCTCACTCGAAACGAAATTAATGGTAACATCCTTTTCGGGGTCAAGTCCGTTTTCCTTGAGGATATGTTTAAAGATGTACTCGGGATTCTGACCCTTACCTGTAGAATAGACCGTCTTTCCCTTAAGGTCGGCGATAGAATTTACGGTATCGCCCTTTTCAAGGATAGACAGTACACCATAGGTGTTGACAGCCAGCATTCTTACCTTGCCCTCGGTCTTGTTGTAAAGAGTTGCGGCAACATTGGTAGGAACCGAGGCAATGTTGATCTCGCCCTTGATAAACTTGGCATTTATCTCGGTAGCGGCCGAGGCAACGGTAAAGGTATAGTTGTTTGCGGTTGTTTTGGCGTCCGAATCGGCCATAAGCTTAGCCATTCCAACACCTGTCGGACCTGTCATGCAGGCAACCGTCATGTCCACGGGGGTGTAGGTATCAACGCTTGAAGTGTCGGTCGAGGGTGTTGATGCGGTGTCTTTATCGCTTGAGCATGCAGTAAGGCCCATGGCTAAGACCAAAACTAAAATCAGGCTGATTACACTTAATACTTTTTTCATTCTGAATTCCTCCAATGTGTTACTTTAAAATAAAGGTGTTTTTGTTTCTTTCAAGAATTCCGTTTTCCTGCAAGGCTTCAAGACTGCGGTAAAGGCTTGACCGACCCATTTTGAGCCGTCGGGCAAGCTCGGCCAGCCCGAAGTCCAAGGTCACCGTGCCCCCGGTAGCTTGAGACACAAGGTATTCATAAAGCTTCTGAACAGCACTTCCCGCCGAAAAAGCATCGATGCGTCGGTTGAGAAATCTTATGCGGTCGGACAAAAAGGAAATGTAGTTTACGGCAACGGTAGGGTATTTTTCAAAAATGCGCTTCAGGTCGTCCTCCGAAGCATAAAGCACCGAGCAGTCTGACTTGGCGACTATACTGCTCCGTCCTTCTTTCCACTCGCCGAAAACACTCGCCGCACCGAAGACCTCTCCTGAGCCTATACCCCTCACGGTGACGGCATTACCTGTATCCCCCGTGCGACAGACCTTGGCACTGCCTGAAACCAAAATACCCACAAAGCCTACACGGTAAAGCTCACCGCCCTTAGTAATGAAGCAGGGCTCACCTAAAAACTTCATTACCTCTTGTGTGTCAGCATCCTCAAGCTTTGAAAACAGAAAACAATCCATATTTCACCTCAAAAGTGTATCATTTGGAACACTTTGCGCATATTATACACTATACCTCCATAAAAATCAATAGGCAATTTAAAAATATGATAAAAATTTAACAATAGTGGCCGTTGTCACACAAATCGACCTTTAACCTAAGCTTCAAACCGTGCCCGTAGCTTTTCGAGCGCCTTTTTTTCAATGCGGCTGACGTATGAACGGCTTATCCTGAGCTTTTTGGCAACTTCACGCTGAGGCAGTTCATTTTTGCCGTCCAGCCCATACCTCAGACGTATTATGGTCAGTTCTCTCGGTGTTAAGGTGTCCTTCAGATATTCCTGTAATTTTTGCAGCTTCAGCTTTAGGTCAAGGTCTTCAACAATGTCGGTATTGTCGGTGATAACATCGATAAGTGTCAAGGTGTTGCCGTCCTTGTCGGTGTCAATCGGGTCCGAAATGTACACATCCTGCGCCGTCTTCTTAGCAGCCCTGAAATACATCAGTATTTCATTATCAATACACCTTGCGGCGTAGGTGGCAAGGCGGATGCCTTTGTCGGGCTTGAAGGAGGCTACTGCCTTGATGAGTCCTACCGTGCCGATGGAAACAAGGTCATCCTGCTCGGCTCCGCTGCCGAAGTACTTTTTGGCCACATGTGCAACAAGTCTTAGGTTGTGTTCAATAAGCTTCTTGCGTGCCGAATCGTCGCCGTCGGCCATTCTTTGCAGTAGCTCAGCTTCGGCCTTGGACGACAGCGCCTTGGGGAACGAACCTCCAGATGTTGCGTGTAAAAACAGAAACATAAGATTTGGAAATATCTGCGCAAGTAATGACAAAAACATGAAAAACACCTCCGAAATTTACTGATACTTATGCTCCGATGTTTGTCCCACTTGCAAGTCCAATCTCGACATAAGCAAAAACAGTGGTTAATAACTGCAGTTTTTACTTATCGGTCATTTTGAGGGCGAATTTTAGAACGCTCGTCCGATTCTTTAATTTCGATATTGCTTACGGCATCCAATAATTCAGAATATTGTGTCTGTTAAAAAAGTGTTGAAGCGAGAAGTTAAAAGTGGTATTATATGTATATATATCAAAATCGTTAGGGTGATAAGATGCGTTTTAACATCGCAGATCGGTATTGGAACGAGGTTGCCAAGTTCGTCAAAGAGGCCAAAGGACCTGTTGTGTTGCATATTTCGGACACGGCGACCTGTCAGTATGACGCTTTGCGCAGGTTTTTAGCAGTGGTGCGACCCGCTCGCATTATCCACACGGGCGACTGTGCCGATGAATACAAGGTAGGACGTCTTGAATCCGATCGACAAGCCTATGAAGCAGGTCTTAAGGAGCTGATGAAGATACTGAAAACAGCCGACTGTCCGCTTATCTTCACCTACGGCAACAACGATGACCTCGTTCTTATCGAGGGCGAGGAAAACGTTTCGGTCTTGCAAAATCATACCGTTTTGGAGCTTTTCGGGGTTAAATTTTTGATCGACCACTTCCCGTTTGTGGATGCAGGCGATGTTGATTTTGCCCTTTCGGGACACACCGCAAGGTTCGATCCTCATTATCCGCCCCAAGACTTGGAGAGCGGCCCTATATATTTGAACGGCGACTTTTTCTGGACGGTCATCGACACTGCCACCAAACGGTTTTTGCGCATTCCTGCCGACGAACCTATGGAATTTGACGACAAGATCGAGATCGATGAAAACGGCAATAAGGTGATTTTACGATCCGAAAACGGCCGTCAATGGCGGTTACCGTCAAAGGAACGTTGGTTTTTGACACAGATGCACCTGCACGCAGGTGCTGAGGATTTTTCGAGCGTGCGGTCACATGCGGTCGAGGCCAAAAAAGCAGGCTATGATGCCATTTTCATAACCGAGCACGATATCAGAATGAATCGACTCAGAGGTTGTATTGAAACCTTTGAACTGACAAGCGAGGGCGACGCTCTCAGATCCGACCTCAAGGCAGGCTGGTATCGAGACGATGACACACCGGCACTGAGCGTACCCGACAGTGAGGGATACTCACTTTTGCTGAGCGAGGGCGACGGTGCAACCTTCAAAAGTGTTGGCAAAAAGCATCAGGTGTCATTGTTTGCCGATGTTACCGTGACCTTGCAAATGTCGTTGGAGGAGGGCGCTTCGGCACTGGTCGATTTCACCCTTTCTCAACGTCCCGAGGACCTGGAACTTCAGCACCTTTACTACGGTATCGGTAACGCCAAACACGACGGCTGGTTCAAATCGGTCGAGCGAACGGCGGATGGGGTCTATGTCTTTAAAATCTCGGATGATGTGCTATGCTTTGACCCCGATTTTGGGCAGGATAACGCCCTGCTTTATATCACTGTCACCGCCGTTTCAGGGGATATACGGGTAAAGCGTTTTCACATTGGCCGAAAATACGTTGCGGAGGATGTTAGAAAGCGCCAGAAGACCTTGGGCCACACCATTGCCAAACGCTTTGGCGTTGCTGTCTGCTCGGGCTTTGAGATGTCATACGGTCACCATCAGAACTGCTTCTCGGCCTACGTGCCTGTTACCGATTACAGCAAGACAGGTTATGTAAGATCGGATGAGACAGGTGCAAAATATCTGCAATCAAAGGATGCCACCTTCGCTTATAACCACATGTTCAGCGATTTAAAGAAAACTCCGCCCGAAGAACACGAAAAGGCTATTCGGGATATGGTGTCTCTTGGGCTTGAGACCCGTTTCGGCGGCGCACAGCTGCTTGAGGTCGGCTTCCCCGAGGGACGGTACGGTTTTTCTATCGAGGAGCATATGAAGGTGTGGGACGAATTGGCCATCCGAGGTCTGAAGCTGGTTGGCTACGGTGACAGCGACAGCCATAATTCCAAGGTGGGATGGCTTGACGGCAACAACTTCGGCAGTTGGATACTTGCCCGTGACCGTGTGCAGGAGACTCTTGAACGATCGATGCGAAAGGGTAAAATTTGCCTTGGCAACCCAATTCGTTGGAAATCGAAATGGGAGTTCAAGATCGGCAACGCTACGATAGGCGACACCTTGAAATGCAACAGTGAGGTCGAAGCCTATGTAAAACTGACCCATCTGACCGAACCCGTCCTGCTTAAAATCATCCGTGCAGGCGAGGTCTTTGAACAGCACACCGTTACAACTACTTCTTTTGAGTTGGCATTTTCAGTAACCAAGGGTCAGTATGATTGCTGTCCCGTTCGCCTTGAGGTGTGGTCGAACGAAATCGAGCCTAAGCCTCTGTTCTTCACCAATCCAATATATCTTGAATAATAATCAAGCGGCAGTCGATTTACATCGACTGCCGCTTGTGTTTTGTAATGCTGTTAAAACTCCAAAGAGTAACCGTCATAAGCCATTTCGACAGGTATTTTGCAGGCATCAACGGCCTGTTTAACGCTTGGACGCTCTTCTAGTATTTCACGGCCATGGTGAATGAGTATCAGCCTGCCCACATTGTGAGCTTCGGCAAATGCACAAACGTCGCTCACCTTGTGGTGACCCGTTTCGCAAAGCAAAATGTCACAGCCGTCTCCCACCGTGTCTATAAGATCGTCCATGCCCTTAACATCGCCCGAAAAAACGACCGTTTTGCCTTTTGCGTCAATCTTAAACGAAAAAGAACGTATATGACCATTACAGCCAAGCGGCAAATGGTGTGACTCGAATGCGGTCACCTTGATGTTTTCGTCTTGATAAAACGTGCCAAGCCGAGGTGTATCGACCGTAATTTTAAAATTGATGTTAAAATTATTCTCGGAGAATTTCAGTGCGCCGTGTATGTGCTCCCAAACCTCGATTTCGGGAATAAACAGTTTGATCTCACCGTCGGCAATAGGGGTCTTATATCGGTTGTAAAGCTTTCTGAAGGTCCAAAACAGACCCATTAGACCGCCAACATGGTCATAATGGGTATGCGAAATGAATATAGCACGGGTATTGCATACATCAATGCCGCCAAGGTGAGCGGCTATCGAGCAGTTCTCTCCCGCATCAAAGAAATAGTTGCGGTCGTTTGCCGTTAACACGACCGATGTATGCCTGCGGTTAGGTATAGGCTCAGTTCCGGAGCAAGATCCTAAGATTTTCAAAACAGCCATAAAAACAACCTCTTTCGCCAAAACATGTATTTATATGGTAATTATATACCCGCTTCTGCTTAAAATCAACAATATTTTGTACGTTATTAATTTAATGTACCGTTCAATATATGGAAGAGCACTATAACGGGGAAATATATCTTGAAACATTGGTTCAAATGAACTATATCGGCCAAAGTTGGCTAATTAAACAGCTCAAATACCATTTGGGGCTAAGTCCTATGAAATACCTTAACAGCCTTCGCATTGAAAAAGCTGCCCGGCTTTTTCAGGAGGGATATGATATAGACAGCGTTGCAAAGCAAACAGGCTTTTCAGACCGCCTTTACTTCAGTAAGGTCTTCAAGGCAAAAATAGGTGTCTCCCCTGCCGCATACCAAAAACAGCAAAGTGATTAGAAAGTCCAGCGGAACCAACAGCTCTTTCCTTTGCTTATATTAACACATCCTTAACATAAGAGCTGTTGATTTAGAATGAAATCTGTGGTAAAATATTACATATAAGTAAAAACAAATCCCATTAAAAAGTGAGGTACAAAATTGAAAAACTCCTACTCCGAAATCACAGCTTATATTGAAAAAATGGCCGAGAAATCCTGTGGAAATAACCGCATCGCACCCGAGATGTATTCACAGCATCATGTAAATCGAGGCTTGCGTGACATGAACGGCAACGGTGTTGTAACAGGCTTGACCGAGGTGTCGCGGATAACCGCCAAGAAAAAGGATGAAAACGGTAATACAGTGCCCTGCCACGGAGAGCTGTGTTACCGAGGGGTCAATATTCGTGACCTTGTCAGGGGCTTTAGCTCTGATGACCGTTTCGGCTTTGAAGAGGCAGTGTATCTCCTGCTGTTTTCCGAACTGCCAAATGCCGAGGAGTTGACCGAGTTTTCAAACGAGTTGTCCGATTACCGCTCACTTCCGACCTCATTTGTGCGTGATATGATACTCAAAGCACCCGGCAAGGATATGATGAATATTCTTTCCCGTTCAGTACTGGCATTGTATGCCTATGACGACAATCCCGATGACATCAGTGTTGCCAACGTGCTTCGCCAATGCATGCAGCTCATTGCCGTATTCCCGATGCTCAGCGTCTACAGTTATCAGTCGTATTTACACTACCATCAAGGCAAAAGCTTGTTTATACATCTTCCTAAGCCCGAATATTCCACTGCCGAAAATCTGCTGAGTCTCCTTCGTGAAAGCGGTGAATTTACCGATCTTGAGGCAAAGCTGCTTGACCTTGCAATGGTGCTCCACGCAGAACACGGCGGCGGCAACAACTCGACCTTTACCACACATGTCGTAACGTCCTCGGGTACCGACACCTATTCAGCAGTATCGGCGGCATTAGGCTCGCTCAAAGGCCCTCGCCACGGCGGTGCTAACATCAAGGTGGTCAAGATGTTTGATGATATGAAGCAGAGCATCGACACCCGTGACAAGGGTCAGATAAAGGATTATCTTGTTAAGCTTTTGGATAAACAGGCCTTTGATAAAGCGGGTCTGATATACGGAATGGGTCATGCCGTATATTCCCTGTCCGATCCGAGATCCGATATTTTAAGGCACTATGCCGAAGCACTTTCGCTCGAAAAGGGCTGTCATGAGGAGTTTGCGCTTTATCAGACGGTTGCCGAGCTTGCTCCTGAGATAATTGCCGAAAAGCGCAAGATGTACAAAGGGGTAAGCCCGAATGTCGACTTCTACTCGGGACTTGTTTACCGTATGCTTGAGCTACCGTGTGAGCTGTTCACTCCCATCTTTGCCGTATCACGAATCGCAGGCTGGAGTGCTCACCGAATAGAAGAGATCCAGAACGCAGGAAAAATAATACGTCCTGCATATATCAATGTTAAATCCGACATTGAATACAAACCGCTTAAGGACAGATAAAAAGGAACGGACAATTCTCATTGTCCGTTCCTTTTTGCAATGTTGATTTATTGCAGGAAATATAGTATAATAATAACCAAGCATAATGTTTTATCGAGGGGATCTTATGAAAATAATCTTAGTGGGTTGCGGCAACATTGGTGCAACCATCATAGCCAGCCTTGTATCAGAGGGTCACGACATTGTGGCAGTTGATAACGATGCAGGATTTTTAAATGAGATTGCTAATGTTTACGACGTTATGGGGCTTTGCGGTAACGGTGCCGACTCTGATATATTAGACGAGGCAGGCACCTCCGACGCCGACCTGTTTGTGTCGGTCACGGGCTCGGACGAGCTTAATATGCTCGCCTGCTTCTTGGCCCGAAAAATGGGTGCAAAGCACACCATTGCCCGTGTCAGAAACCCTGAATACAATGACAAGAGCCTTGGTTTTATGAAGGACAATCTTGAGCTCTCTATGTGCATAAACCCTGAGCTTTTGGCAGCACGAGAGCTTTATAAAATACTGAAATTCCCATCCGCTGTGAAAATCGAGACATTCTCAAGAGGCAATCTTGAAATGATGGAGATCCGTCTCAAATCCGACTCAGTTCTGGATGGATTGAGCCTTATGGAAATGCGGCAAAAATACAAGGCTAAGGTGCTGGTCTGCTACGTCCGTCGTGAAGACAGGGTTTTCATTCCCGACGGTAACTTCAAACTATCCAGCGGTGACTGGATAGGCATGACCGCCTCACCGTCCGAGCTTCAAAAGCTCTTCAAAAGCCTCGGAACATACAAAAAGCAGGCCAAAAACGTCATGCTTTTGGGCGGCAGTCGCACTGCCCACTACCTCGCCGAAATGCTGCTTGAAACAGGTGGCTCGGTCAAGATAATCGAGCGTAACCCCGAGATTTGCGAACGCTTAAGTGAGGCTATACCCAAGGCCGTCATCTTAAACGGCGACGGAGCACAGCAGGAGCTTTTGCTTGAAGAGGGCATCGGTTCGCTAGATGCCTTTGTGGCTTTGACGAATATGGATGAGGCAAATATACTTTTGTCCATTTTTGCGTCAAACCAGAACGTTGACAAGGTCATCGCCAAGGTCAACCGTGACGAGCTTGTCGGCATGGCCGAAAACCTTGGTCTTGACAGTGTTGTTTCACCCAAGAAGATAATTGGCGATGTTATAGTTAGTTATGCCCGTGCACTCGAAAATTCAATGGGCAGTAATATTGAGACGCTCTACAAGATAGCCGACGGAAAGGCCGAGGCTCTTGAATTCAATGTCAAATCCGACTCAAAGGTTGTCGGCATTCCTCTAAAAGAGCTTGAGAGCAAAAAAGGTATACTTATTGCAGGCATCATCCGCAACAACAAAACCGTTATCCCTGCAGGTGATGATATGATACTGTCAGGTGACAGCGTGGTTGTTATTTCGTCTGAGCACCGACTTGGCGACCTTGACGACATTCTGAAGTAGGTTTGCATCATGAATAAAAAATTTGTGTTTTATATGCTCGGACGGATATTAACGATCGTGGCCATCCTCATGCTACTGCCGTTTGCCGTCGGATTGATATACGGCGAAGGCTCGACTTGGTGGTTTCTTGTCACCGCCGCCGTAACCTTTTTATTCGGTTTGGGTCTTAACATGCTTTTCAAAAAAAGCAACCGAACCCTTTTTGCCCGTGAGGGCTTCGCAATAGTTGCGCTGTCATGGATAGTGATTTCGCTTTTCGGTGCAATGCCGTTTTATCTCAGCGGTGAGATACCGTCCTACACCGACGCATTTTTTGAAACGGTCAGCGGCTTCACCACCACGGGAGCTTCTATATTGACCGAGGTTGAGACTTTAAGCAAGTGTATGCTCTTCTGGCGAAGCTTTACACATTGGATCGGCGGAATGGGAATACTTGTGTTTATCATGGCAATCCTTCCGTCGGAATCTGGACGGAGTGTTCACATCATGCGTGCCGAAATGCCGGGACCTATTGTCGGCAAGGTCGCACCCAAGGTTAAGGATACCGCCAAGATACTCTACCTTGTGTATATAGCAATGACAGTAGTGATGACGGTTTTGCTGTGGTGCGGCGACATGAATTTGTTTGACAGTCTCCTTCACTCATTCGGCACGGCAGGTACGGGCGGCTTTGGCATCAAGGCCGACAGTGTCGGCGGCTACAGTGCCTACAGCCAATGGATCATTACGGTGTTCATGCTGTTGTTCGGCATAAACTTCAACCTTTACTGTCTTATCCTCATCAGACGATTTAAAGCAGCAATTAAATCAAGTGAGCTGTGGTGTTATTTAGGCATTGTTACAGTTGCTGTGGCGGCCATCGTGATAAACATCTCAACGACCATGGCCAATGTCTATAATAACCTTTCTGACACGATACGCCATTCGGCGTTTCAGGTTGCGTCCATAATCACCACAACGGGCTACTCCTCGGTTGATTTTAACCTTTGGCCTCAGTTTTCAAAAATGATATTGGTCGTGCTGATGTTTATCGGCGGCTGTGCAGGCTCTACGGCAGGCGGATTAAAGGTCTCCCGTGTTATGCTGATGTTCAAGGCCGTCAAACGTGACCTCCGCCACATGATACACCCGAGATCGGTTAATTCGGTGAGGTTTGAGGGCAAAACACTCGACAAACCAACGCTTCATTCGGTCAGCAGTTACTTTGTGGTTTACATGATAATCTTTTTTATCATACTGTTGATGTTATCACTCGAGCCGTTCGACTTTGAGACCACCTTTACCGCAACCGCCGCATGTTTTAATAATATCGGACCTGGACTCGGCGCTGTGGGCCCAATGGGCAGCTATGCTCCTTACTCCGATGCATCCACGTGGTTGTTATCCATGGCTATGCTGTTAGGCCGTCTTGAAATTTTCCCCTTGTTACTGACATTCTCGCCTCTGACATGGGCAAAAAAGTAACAAGCTTACGAACTATTGATTTTATGAAAAGAATTGTCGAAAACGAAAATTTTAATATTATAGGTAAGCGAATAAAAGAAGCACGCTTGAATGCCGGATTAAGTCAGCAACAGCTTTCAAACCAGTTGGAATTAATGGCGGTTTATGTGTGTCGTGGATCAATATCACGTATCGAAAACGGTGAGCGTGCTATTACAGACATTGAAATTGACGCAATCTCAAAGGTGCTAAAGGTATCGTTAGACTATCTGTTTTCAAGGAATTGATTCTTGATATGGTAACTTTATATAACAGTTATAACCGTTATAAAAAAATATGCAAAATATAAGGGGCGGATTGTATCCGCCCCTTATATTTTGATATAAATTGAGAAAAGCTTCGGTGCTGCAGTATTTGACGCTATTTCTCTGCATCTTCAACCGATACACCGTCGGTTTGTGCTTGTTGAGAAGCCTCTTCCTCCTGTGTGCTTATAAGCTCCTCTTCCCTCTTCATCTTAGCCTTCTTCTCGGCACGCCATTTATCGATCTTGGGAGCCAGCTTGGGTACAAGCAGAGTTATTCCTGCAATAAGAGCCATGAACAAAAGCCATGTCAAAAAATACTTAACATAGATCAGCATCTTTAGTTCTCCTTATTTGAGGAATTCACAGATAATGTCACAATAAGCGACTGCATCGTCAACGGGAAGTCCTGCGATAAGACGTGCCGAGGTGTGGAGCACCTTGGCAATTTTTTCGGCCTTTTCTTTATCGTTCTCAAAAGCGTCCTTAAGGGTGGTAAATACGGGATGCTCGGGATTAAGCTCCAATACCTTTGAGGCTACCGGCTTTTGCTCGTCACCGGGCATCATTGCAAAATATTTTTCCATTTCGAGGGTAACGGGACCTGTAGTGGACAGAAAAACAGGCTTAGATTTCAGCTTATCCGATACAACGCAGGAAGCAATCTCATCGCCTATAGCCGATTTTACAAATTCGCAAAGCTCCTTGTTGGCTTCACGTGTTTCTTCGGCCTTTTTCTTCTCATCATCGGATAACAGTCCCGAATCCTCGGCATCAACGGCCTTGAATTCCTTATCCTCAAATTTGCCGATGCCCGACATTACAAACTCGTCAACATCGTCGGTCAAATACAGCATTTCATAGCCCTTGTCACGACAAAGCTCGGTCTGAGGCAGGGCGGCGATTCTTTCAACCGAGTCACCCACGGCGTAGTAGATGTACTTCTGGTCCTCCTTCATTCGGGCGACATAGTCCTTCAAGGTAGTCAGCTTATCCGACTCGGACGAATGGAACACCAGCAGATCCATGACGGCATCCTTATGGAAACCGTAGTCGCTGACGACACCGTACTTTATCTGAATTCCGAAATTGCGCCAAAATTCCGAATACTTTTCGGGCTCATTCTGCTGCAGCTTCAAAAGCTCGGACTTGATCTTTTTCTCAATATTGCCTGCAATCACCTTTAACTGACGGTCATTCTGCAGAAGCTCTCTGGAAATGTTCAAGGACAGGTCCTGAGTGTCAACAACACCCTTTACAAAGCGGAAATGGTCGGGCAACAGCTGCTCGCACCTGTCCATTATGAGGACACCTGAGGAATAAAGCTGCAAGCCCTTTTCAAACTCCTTGGTGAAGTAGCCGTAAGGCACCTTGGAGGGAACGAAAAGCATCGCCTTATAGGAAACAAGTCCGTCGGCATTGACACGGACGGTCAGCAACGGCTCGTTGAAATCCATGAATTTTTCCTTATAATATGCGGCACATTCCTCATCCGATACCTCGGACTTTGACCTCTGCCAAATGGGCACCATACTGTTGAGGATTTCGACCTCACGCACCTTTTCGTACTTAGCCTCTTCGCCCTCGGCGGCCACGTTCTTGGTCTTTTCGGTCTCCATCTTGATGGGGTAACGGATATAGTCGGAATAGCGGCCGATAAGCTCGGTTATAGTATACTGCTCAAGATACTGCGAATATTTTTCCTCGTCGGTATCATCCTTGATGTGCATAATGATATCGGTACCGACGGCAGCCTTTTCACATTCCTCGACCGTGTAGCCGTCACAACCCAAGCTTTCCCACTTAAGCGCCGTGTCGGAATCATACCTACGGGTGATGACGGTCACCTTATCGGCAACCATAAAGGCCGAGTAGAAGCCGACGCCGAACTGACCGATTATGTCAGCTCCGTCGGTATTATCACTCTCGGCCATCTCCTTTTTGAAGGCAAGTGAGCCGCTTTTTGCTATGGTGCCGAGGTTTTCCTCAAGCTCCTTCTCGTTCATGCCGATACCGTTGTCTGAAACGGTAACGGTGCGGTCTTCTTTGTTGACGGCAATAAAAATGCCGAAATCTGAGCACTTTTCACGTACGGACTCATCGGTCAGCGAAATATAGTGCAATTTATCCACGGCATCGCTGGCGTTGGAGATTATCTCACGGAGAAAAATGTCCTTATTTGTGTAGATCGAGTTGATCATGAGATCGAGCAGTCGTTTGGATTCTGCTTTAAAACTTTTCTTTCTCATTTTAAAATTACCTCTTTTAAACTAAATTTTATAAAACTTCACGGTAATATAGACCGCGAGTAAACTCAACATCGGGTTTTGTACGGTTTCTGCAGGCCAAAAGCACCTCTTGACAGCGTTCCTTTGATTCGTCGGTGAAATAAAGTAACTCAAAATCAAGATTTTTAAGCTCGGTCTTTCGGTCAAGCATCCACAAGGGTCGTGAGTTGAACATTTCGGAGAACTCTCCTCGGCACATCACGGGGAATGTGACACCCTTTCGGTCGGTTAAAAGGCCGTGTCCGCCGCATTGGTCACAACCGTTGCCGTTTTTTGAGGGGCAGTTACGGAAAAGCATCAAAGGAAGACGTCCGTAGGTGATGATTCCAAGCGGAATTTTTGAGTTTAAACGGAAAATGTCATTGGCCGACATTTCGAACGAAAGAACGGTTGCTTTAGCATCCATGCTTTCCACAGCCGCAACGCTTTCAGAGTTAAAAATGTTCATCCCAAAACCTGCAATGGGTATCAACCCCGCCTTTTGAGCCAATGTAAATGCTGCCAAATTTCCGCAGACCGCCGCCCTCACACCGTTTTGCTTGGCATCTGTAAGATCACTCAGCACCTTGTCGGACGAGTGCAGTATTCCTCTCGGTATATCGGCGATAGGCTCAACATCGTCGGGCAGCTTTATTTTAGAAAAATCGCATTCTGTGGGCAGTATCACCGCCGAAACACCCGAAAGCTCATCAGGTATCTGCGAAGCATCACGGAACTGAGCCACCGTCTTTATAGTCTTTATGGCTGATGTGCCCACGAACGGCCGATACTCATCAACCGTGCTGTCTTTTGCCCTTTTCCCGTCATATTCGGCTCTAAGCTCGGTCAAACGGTCAAAAGCCGTTCGGCGCAATTCGGAAAGCTCCGATGCGCTGACCGAAAGACCATCGGCTATATCGCATTCGATTTTTTCAAACAGATAAGGCGTTCCGCCTGTTTTGTTAAGTTTAAGTGTAATGAAATCACTGTCAACAGAGCGGTTTACGGCCGCTTGCGGTGTGTTGCCCGATACCGTGACCGAATTGCTGTCACCGTCTGATACCGTAAGCTCCACAGCACTTTCCTTTTTGACCGACACATAAGACCTCAGCGGTACTCTTTTATACTCATGACGGTATATTTCATGCGCTTGATTTATCATTTTTGCCGACAGCTCGGTGTCCTGCTCGGTGCGGATGCCAAACATTTCACGACCCAGCTTATTTTGATAATAACCGTCGGTATGGCCGCTTCGTGAGAAGATACCCGACAAAAGCTCCTGAGTTTCGGGTGAAACAATTCGCCCGTCAGCCGCCGAGCGCACCGCCGACACCGCCGCCGCAACATACTCGGGCCGTTTCATTCTGCCTTCTATTTTAAACGAGGTTACACCCATCTCGGCCATTTCAGCGATGTGGGCAATATAACTCATGTCCTTAAGGCTCAGATCGTGACCTGTGCCGTTTTTTACACCAAACGCCAAGCGGCAGGGCTGAGCGCAAAGACCTCGGTTACCGCTTCGACCGCCTAAGATACTGCTTAAATAGCATTGACCCGACAGGCACATACACAACGCACCATGGACAAAGGCTTCTACCTCAAGCCCGAGCCTTTTAGCCTCTTGGCAAAGAGAACGCAACGACCCTTTATCCATCTCACGTGCCACGACCACACGCTCAAAGCCCATTTCCTTTAAAGGCTTCAATGCCTCGGGGCTATGCACCGACATCTGTGTCGATGCGTGAATCGGCATATTCGGAAGATGCTCTCTGATAAGTCTTATCAGCCCAAGATCCTGCACTATAAGTGCATCAATACCGACCCTTGCGGCGGTTTCAGCCGCACGAAGAGCAGCCGACAGTTCGCTGTCGGCTGTAAGTGTATTAAGGGTCAGATAAGTCTTAACACCTCTGACCCTTGCATATTCTGCTGCGTACCGCATATCCTCGGTTGTGAAATTTTTGGCATTGCGTCGGGCGTTAAAATCACCGCAGCCGAAATATACGGCATCGGCACCCGAGCGCACCGCAGCCTCAAAGCTCTCAAGACTGCCTGCGGGGGCTAAAACCTCGATCATAACGCGCTTTTGTCAAGTCTTAACTGACGGTTTTCACGGTTAAGTCTTTCTATCTCACGGCGAGCACCGTCGATCTCCATTCTTGCACAGGCAAGCTCCTCTGAAACACGCTTAAACTCCGCTTTTGCCTCTTCAGAAGCAGCCGTTGCCTTCTTGGCATTATCGCAGTACTCCAAAGCCGCAAGAATGGCTACCATCGCAGTCGAAAGATAAGGGTTGCTGCGAGCTAAGGTATCCAGCTTCATATTCAGCTCGTCACCTATCTTGCGTACATAGGTCTCCTCATCCTCGGACGAAATGATGTAGTCGATACCGCCAACGGTAATTCTGATCTTGTTTGCCATAATCCACCTCTTAAAAATAAACCTGATATTCCAAGTCTATTTTACACCATACCTCAGAAAAGATAAAGACATTTTGTTAAATTTTTTGACGAATTTTAAAAAATTGTGGGATTTTTCTTTAAATTATTACCTTTACACCCTCGGGAGCATCAACTTCGGTAGCAATCGTGCCGTCCGGCAGACGCTTGTGACTGATCGAAACCACTCCGTAGGGTGTGGGGAATTTGCCCTTGACCCAATTAAGTCCGTCAAGGTGAGGCTTTAAGCGGATGGTTTTACAGCCCTCGTCCTCAATATTGACTCCCAATACATATTCCATTAAGTACGGCACGGGACCCGCCGACCAGCCGTGACAGAAGCTGTGTCTTAGCCCCTTATAACAGTATGCACCGAAATCGGCATGAATATCACGCTGACCGTTTTGAGGCATGGCGTCCACTTTTGAGGAATTTTCACTCCACTCGGGATCGTAATCCTCAAAAAACGTCGTTGCACCCTTGCCCAGCATTTCACCGTAGTACGACTTCATAAGCTTTAAGGCTGATTCGTAACGGTCTGCCTTGGCCAAAGCCGCCAGCAGGTGATATCCCATAAAGGTCGAAAAGCCTTTGATACCGTCCTCTTCAATTATCTCGGCGGCAACGGCGGGGTCGATATCGCCCGCAAGGCTTTGAACGGCAACTATCTGCTTGGCATTGCCGCCGTCCATAGGCATTTTGTCAAGCCTTTCGATACATTTCTCGGCAATATCAACGGCGGTAGACAGCTCAAGCTTTTGTAACAGCTCAATACCTGCCTTGAGTGTCATTTTAAGAAGGCTCTTAATAGCGGCCTCCTTTTTAGGGTTGTCTCGGGTCGGCCAATCGAGGAAATAGCCGGGGAAGGTCATCTTGCCCTCGTCGGTAACATTATCGCAAAGCTGTTTTATAAGTCCGTTAAGGTAGGTTTTTTGACTGTTAAGGTATTCAACATTACCGGTTGCCTTGAACCAATCGTGCAGGATAAGCACCCACCACATAGAATAGGTAGGAAAGCTGTTCATCCATTTGGGCAACGGTGTCTGATCACGCACAAAATCGAGGCTCTTCTCAACAAGCTCTACCCTGCCGAACAGATCCCTCACCGTCATTGTCTCGATCATCATATCACCGATCCACACAAGGCGGTCACGCTTTATGCCATCCCACACCATATTCTGCAGACAGAGGTGAACGGTGTAAGCGGCGGTGTCGAATATCTCGTTGACCTCGGGGTCATCACATTCAAAGCTGCCCTTATACTCAAGCTCATGGTACACAAAAACGGCAACCGCCGATTTGAGTCGGAGCTTAGTGCCCTTGGACATAAGCTCTATCTTAACAAAACGAAAGCCCGTCTGACCCCACTCGGTGTCGCTGTAGCAGGGAATAGGCACCGTGAACTGACGTGTTGAGTGGTCGTTTGTTGAGGTGTCGCTACCGACAATCGATTCGACCTCGCTCAAGGACTCGCCAAATGTGATGCGCACCTCGGGGTACAAAACCTCCTTGGGGAGGTTGGGTACAAGCAGGCGGATACCGCCCTGCATTTCACAACCGAAGTCCAGAATGACCGAGGCATTTTCGGTCTCGGTACTCTCCATTTCGGTGATGCAAGGCTCTGAAAGGCCTATCTGCAAAGGCTTTTTTATAAGCAGATTATCGGCATCCTTAACCAATCCCGTAGTCTTGACAACGGCTTTCGGCATAAGGAATTTGCGCTTACGTGTATCCTCTCCGACAAACTCTAATCTATCAATAATATTCAAGGCTATCGTCCCCTTTGATAAGCATGTGGATTTTCTTTGATTTTATCACAAATCTCACAGCAAGTCAATGCTTATGTGGCTATAGCAAACGGTCTGCACGTTTTTGTACAGACCGTTCGTGGTATTATTCAATTACGGTATACTGAAGCATTTCGCAATGCAGCTTAGTGCCCACATCAACATCAGGCGGCAGAAGTGCCATGGCAATAAACACATCCTCATCACACCGACCCGACAGGTCATGAAGATATGCGTATTCACCCTCTATTTTTGAAACAATATAGTCCTTTGGTTCCAAAATGCTCATCCTTTCAAAAGATTTCGGCGTTCCTTATAATCGGGCATATAATATTCGACCAACATCCAAAATCTCCATGAATGATCATGAAATTTAGTGTGTGCCAGTTCATGCAGGACAACATAGTCGATAGCCTGCTCGGGATAGCACATCAAATAATACGAAAAGCATATAGAATTGTTTCCGTTACAGCTACCGAAACGTGTCTTGGCGCCGGTTATTTTAACACCCGTGCATTTAAGCCCTGTAAGACGGCTGAAATGCTCTACCTTTTGCGGCAAGATCTCCCGAGCCTTGGCTTTAAGTCGAGCTATATCCTCGCTTGAAAGTCCGTCCCATGGATTTTTACGCTCCTGCACCTTTTTAAGATTCTTCTCCAACCAATCCTTGTGTGAACTTACAAATTCGGCAATGGCGGTAACGGTCGTGTGCATAGGCGAGCGTACCACTATTTCTCCGTTGCGCTTTATCTCAAGCGCCAACGTTCGGCGATCAGAACGTATGATACGATAATCCGTCATACACGAAGCTTCCTTTTAAATACCCTTTTAAACAGTCGGTCGGCAAAGGGTGTTTCGACAACGAATATAGCTATCAGCATCAACGCACAGCCTATGGCCTCCCTCGTATCGGGGAGCTTCGAGTAAAACACACAGGCAGCTATCATTGCAAACAGCGACTCAAGACTCATAATAAGGCTTGCAACGGTGGCCTCGGAATATTTCTGTCCGATGATCTGCAATGTGTAGGCAACACCCGACGACATTGCACCGCAATAAAGTATAGGCAATGCGGCCGATACGATGCTCGACACCGACAAGGTATCACGGTCGAAAACAAGCATAAGCACACCCGAAACCACGGCGGTAGTCACAAACTGTATGAGTGACAGCGTAACACCGTCGGCACGTGAGGTGAAATAGTCGACCACCATAATATGGCCCGTAAACGCAAGTGCGCAGAGCAACAGAAAAATATCGCCCGTTGCTACGGTAAAGCCGTCCTTAACGCTGATAAAATACAATCCCAAAACGCCCACAAGCACAGCGGTTATCATTGAAAATCTGAGCTTTTTTCCACCAAAGACCGAAGCTATCGGCACAAAAATTATGTACATGGCGGTAATAAAGCCTGCTTTGCCCGAGTCTCCCTCTGTCAATCCTGCGTTGAACTCAATGCCTATCTGCTGAAGATTTGCGGCGACGGCCAGAGCAACGCCGCAGCATATTCCGCCGAAAACCGCCGATTTGGTCAACAGTTTTTCGGGAATACCTGTCTTTTTGACACGCAAATGCTTCATAATAAGCACCACGGGGATCAGCACAACTGCACCGACCACCGATCGAAGACAGTTTACGGTAAAGGCGCCGATATACTGTGCGGCTTCCTCCTGAAAAACGAAGGCTGTGCCCCAAATAACGGTAGCAATGCCAAGCATTATGCTACCCTTAAGGTTGCTTTTCATCAGTCTTCCTGCTCCTCGGCGGTATTAAGGTATTCTCTTAAGGCATCGGTGTTGAGGAAACGGCAGTTATAGAAGAAATCGGCTATCTTGGAAAGTATCTTTTTAACTCCGCCCTTTTGGTTGCTTTCAATATTCATAGGCATAACAGGGTCGTGCACCGAAAGACGCAACAAGAACCAGCCGTCATCCACGCTGACACGGATGCCCTCACGGTTATCATCGGCAATTATGTAGCCGTCCTCCTCAGCCTTGGCCTCACACCAACGCTGAAGTCCCTCAATGACGCATTCTCCATACGACTTGAACTCCTCGACCTCGATATCAAATCGCATTTCCTTGGTATCAAGCGGCATTTTGAGGTCGGCAGTAAGATCTGAAATGCTCTTGCCCTCACGTCCCAATTTTGCCATTTTAATAATTATCTTGGTTACAAGATATGCACCGTCGTCGAGGAAGTAGTTTTCCTTCAAGGCAGCATGGCCCGAGGTCTCTATCGCCAAGGGTGCATTAATGCCCTCTTGACATAAACGGACGGCCTCGTTGATAACATTCTTATAGCCTCTTTTAAAGCGGTGATGCTTACCGCCCAAGCTTTGTTCAATAAACTCCTTGAGTCCCGAGGAGGTGACACTGTCGGTAACAACGGTGGCTTCGGGCTCGTTTTCGAGCACGATGGCGGCGGCCAATGCCACCAGACGGTTACGGTTTATCTCAACACCGTCGGGATCGACACAGCCTGCTCGGTCAACGTCGGTATCAAAGATGACGCCGAGGTCGGCATTAGAGTTAAGCACTGCATCGCTGATGCAGGCCATAGCATACTCGTTTTCGGGGTTAGGTATATGGTTGGGGAACATTCCGTCGGGCTCTAAGTAAATACTGCCCGAGGTGTCGGCACCCAAAGCGGCTAAAACCTTATCGGCATAAAAACCGCCTGCTCCGTTACCTGCATCGACAACGATATGGTAGCCCTTGAGCGGCTGATCCTGTTCCTCAACACCAAGTTCTTTGCAGATGGTCTCACGCAATATAGCGGCATATTCCGTCATAAAATCACGTTTTTCGACACTGCCTTCAGCCTTCTCACAGCATTTAGACTCGTTAGCATCGTTAATTATCTCAACAATATCACTCGAATCAAGTCCGCCTGTAGGCAGGAAGAATTTCAAACCGTTACGGTCGGCGGGGTGATGGCTGGCGGTTATCTGAACAGCACCGTCACAATCAGCCTTAACGGTGGTCATAAACATAGCAGGGGTGGACGACAGACCGCAATCCATAACGTGGATGCCTGCGGCGGTCAAAGCCTCTATGACCTTGGCCTTGATACGCTCGGCGGTGATTCTGGAATCATGACCCACCGAAACCGTAAGATTTGTGGGAGTCTTGCCGCTCTTTTTGGCCAAAAACAGTGCAAAAGCGGCGGTTATGTCATAGACCGCCTCATCGGTAAGGTTGACCTCGTTCTCGTAAATGTCACTGGCATAGCCTCTGACATCCGAGCCTGATTTGAGTTCTGTGTAATTTTTCATGATAAACTCCTTGATTTTAAAGAGAGCCAAAGAGCAGCTCGGCACCGACGAAGCCGATCGCAATAAGCGAAAAGGCGATAAGCGTCCATGCCGCCGACTTTAAGAAAAGTCTGAAGCCTGTGGCCTTTCTTTTTTGTTTTTGTGTATCGTTCATTTTCTCACCTCTTGTCATAATACCTTTCGCTTAGTATTGACAATGACGAGAAAAATAATACCTTGCCTTCACCGAGGCCAAGCATCGGGTATATAATGGTATAACCCTTTTGGGAGGTGCTTTATGACGGTGAATGTTATTGACGGCCAATTAAAGGTGACACTGACCGAAGCCGAAACGGTAAGATACAATATTGATAAGGTGTTTTTTGACAAGGCATCGGAGCCTGCCTCTAAAGCATTAATGTATCTTTTGAAAACAGCGGCAGCCAAGGTGAGCTTTAATTCGACTGCAACACGCTTTGTTATTGAATTGTACCCAGTGTTTTCGGGCGGATGCGAGGTCTGGTATATTCCCGACAGCACCGCCTCCGATTATTTGAAGTGCTCGGCACGGCCGTCGGTCAAGCGACGTTCAATGTTTGAATTTGACAGCTCCGACAGTATGCTTTCGGCCTGTGAAGCATTATATCTTGACGATAAAACACGTTATCTTAAAAGCAGTCTTTACGAGTTAAACGGCCGTTACCGTTTATCGGTAACAGGGCTTAAAGCCGACGCCTTTAAAAAGGTCTGCTTCGGTTTTGCTGACCGTATTTTGACCAAGGCTCTGGACCGTGCCAAAACAGCCGAGCATTGGCACTGTATATGCCCTAAAAACGCCGTTGCCGTGCTAGGTGCGGCATTATGCAGGGATATCAGTCAAGATTAATGATGAATCTGAACGAAACCCGACGTGATTTAGTTTTATCAACATTGCCGTCGGCATCGGTTATGGGGCGGCTGTTAGAGTAGCCGATATCCCGGAGTGTTGTGCTCAATATAGCAACATGCTCTGAGCTGATGCCTGTCTCGGGCGAGAGGCAATAAGCCTTAACGTTGGCGGCACGCTGTTCGGACAAAGGCAGACCGCTTTCATAGGTACTGCCTGACAAGGGAGCGGTGTGTCCCTCAACCATTGTCTTTGAAACAAAGCCGTTGTATTTATCATTGTAAACAATAGACGTATAGGCGCCTATGAATTTATTGAGGAAAGCCTTGCCCTCGGTCGAAAGCTCGGCCGAATCGCCCCCGAAGAGGATGGACGAATCCATTGCTATCTCACCCGATGCCTGATCAACGCTTACACTGATGCCTGCATCCTTAAATGCATTTGCAAGGTCATCCATAAGGTTCTCCTTCTTCTCAACAATGGCCTCAAGCTGTGACTCGGACATATTATCAAGCTTGCCCGTCTGATCCTCGGTCACAAAGTTGTTGAGAATATTGGAGTTGCGATCAGAATAGGTATCGTTGTAGTAGTAGACATTGGCGCCGTCAGTCAGAACAATGCCGTCATCACTACAGTAGAAATACACATACTGATAGGTCTTGGTGCCTGTCGACCAAGGTGCGGTAAAGGTCAGAAGACCGTTCTTGTTGATGGTGGCAATCGCAGTCTTGTCGTAGCTTGCATATTCAAGCTCGGTATGCTTGACAAAGAATCGGTTGTACTCGCCGTCCTCAGCATCAAAAAGCATGCCGATCTGATCAATACCGTCAATAGACTTGGAATCGGGCGAGAGGTAGTGCTCAAGATGAAAATAATCGGTATCCTCAGTGACGGCAATGCCTGTTGACAGGGTGACACTCTTGCCGCCTGCCGAAAGGGTAAGGTCAACTCCCGAGAACCTGAACTCGTACTCCCAAACAAAATCGCACATAGAGTAGGTGATTTTGTTATTTTCTTGGTCAACGTTAAATTCCTTAACAGGAGTCAGCTTTAACTTATTTCCCTCAACCACATACGAGCAAAGCGTATTGTAAAGGTTGCCGTTATCGTTTTGGAAATGTGCACGCAACCAGTTATGCTCTTCGATTCGGGTTATATAATGACCAAGTGTGTTGGGTCCTACCTCAAGAGTATGGGGGATTGCAGTTATTTTCGTGAAATACTCGTCCTCAAAGTCAATGTATTCCATATCCTTCTCATACTGCTCGATTGCGGCATCCCCGCCCTTTAGACGGTAATCGCCGTAGAACATCTGAGGAGTATAGGTGAGCTTTGAGTAAACAGCTGCAGGGTCAAGCTGGGTGGCAGGTGCGCCCATTTTGACCGAATCGTCATTCTTGACAACATATCCTTCGACCGCAGGATTTCCGCCCTCGGTCGGGTCATCTGAGCCGCAGGCGGCAAATGAGATAAGCATAAACGCCGTTAACATTAATGCAAATAACCTTTTCATAATAATCCCTCTAAAAATTAAAATGTAAATACTATAAAGCCATATATTCCTTGGCTTTTTGTCCAAGCTCCTCGGCCTTAAACAGGGCACTGCCGACAACCAGCACATCCGCACCCGCCTCAACGCACAGTCGACCCGTTTCCTCATTGACACCGCCGTCGACCTCTAAAAGGACCTCAAGCCCCTTGGCAAGGCACTCAGCCTTGAGTGCACGAAGCTTATCCAATGCATTTGGCATAAAGCTCTGACCGCCAAACCCAGGCTCGACCGACATGACCAACACCATGTCACACTTGGGCAGATATTCAAATATCTCCTCAGGCTGAGTTTTAGGCTTGATGGTAAGACAGGTCTTACAGCCAAGCTTATGTATCTCATCAAGAGTCTCATTTATATCCGAGCCCGCCTCGTAGTGAAAGCCCAAAAATGATGCATATTTGGCAAAATCCTTGATATAGCGCAACGGACGGTCGATCATAAGATGGATATCCAAGGGTATCGAGGTGTGTTTCTTTATGGAATCAATAACAGGGCAGCCAAACGAGATGTTGGGAACGAAAATTCCGTCCATAACATCAAGATGTAGCATTTGGGTGCCGACAGCCTCAAGCTGTTCACAGGCCTTTCCCAATTCGAGATAATCGCAGCCTAAAATAGAAGGTGAAAGTATGGCCATGTTCTTCTCCTTTTGACGGGCGAGCGTCCGAGTATTTTAACACTCCTATTTTACATAAAAAAGACCGACAGGTCAACACCTATCGGCCAATTTTTAATACAGTCTGTAAATTTTTCGTCTAAATCGCCTTTGCCGGTTACACTCAAGACAGACGAACGGTCCTTATCTCCCACGGTCTGAAGTCCGGCTTTATCTCGCCGTCCAAAACAGGTGGTTCGGCGGTTGGTTGTTCCAAAAGGGTTTGCTTGCTTCGTTTACAAATTTTCTGCAATGCTTTGAGCAGTGTAAAGCTCGTAGTAACGACCCTTTTTCTCCAAAAGCTCGTCGTGTGTGCCGTATTCGGCAATTCCTCCGTCAGCGATAAAGAATATGCAATCACAGTTCTGAATGGTGGAAAGTCGGTGAGCGACAACAAAGCTCGTTCGACCCTCCATCAGCTTGTCAACAGCCTCCTGCAAAAGCTGTTCGGTTCTTGCATCAACGCTGGAGGTGGCCTCATCAAGAACCAAAATTCTCGGGTTGCGGACGAGGGTTCGGGCTAGCGATATCAACTGCTTTTGACCCTGCGACAGACCGCTGCCTCGCTCACGGACGGGAGTTTTGTAGCCCTTTTCCATTTCCATTATGAAATCATGTGCTCGGACAGCCTTTGCGGCGGCAATTATCTCCTCCTCGGTGGCATCGAGCTTACCGTAGCGGATATTATCCTCAATGGTGCCCGAGAATATGAACGGATCCTGCAGCATTATACCCATCTGTCCACGCAGCGAGGCAAGCGTGACATCGCTGACCTCATATCCGTCTATGGTGACCGAGCCGCCGTCGATATCGTAAAAACGGCTGATAAGGTTGACAATGGTCGACTTACCCGCACCCGTCGGGCCGACAAGTGCTATCGACTGACCTGCTTTGACCTTGAACGAAACATCCTTCAATACCTTGATGGTAGGGTCATATCCGAAAGCGACATTCGTGAACTCAACATCACCCTTTATCGGCGGTAATTCGACCGCATCCGGCTTGTCATCGATATCAACGGGGGTATCCATAGTCTCGAAAATTCTTTCGAGATAGGCCATTGTTGTAATAAGCTGGTTGTAGACCGATGTCAGGTTGGAGATCGGCGCCCAGAAGCGTGATGCGTAATTTGCCATCGCAATGACAATACCGACCGGTGCATTCTCGGGACCTAACAGGAAGAACGCCAACGCATAAACGCCCATCTGCGCCCAGACCGTTATGTTTTCGGTCGAAAGCATAACTATCGACGAGACCTTGACGGTGTGTATCCACGCATTGGAACGCTCACGGGTAAGGCGGCGGTGAACCTCCTGATTCTTTTCCTCACGGTCAAAAAGCTCGGTCACTTGGACACCCTCGATGTTCTCGCAGGTGTAGGCGGTAAGGTTGGATTTTTTGTTGGAGTTGACCTGATACGCTCTGCGCTGAATGGGTTTCAAGATAAACAATACCGTTAGCAGTATCGGGAGACCGCACAAAACGGGAATGGTCATTTCAACGCTGGTGGTCAGCATAAAGACCAGAATAACGGCAATGTTTATGACATCGATGATAGCATTGACCAGACCGCTCGACAAAAGGTCGGAAACAGCGGCAACGTAACTGGTGACTCTGACCAGTATCTTACCCTGCGGACGAGAATCGTAATAAGCGAACGGTAATTTTTGCAGGTGGTGAAACAGGTCACGGCGGATATCAAGAACGATGTTCTGTCCGACTCGGGCAACAATGATGACCCTGAACGCCGTAAGAACTGCCGAAGCCGTGATGCAACCGAGATAAACGGCCGCAAGGGTCAGCAGGTATTTCATTTCACTGTAGTGGGCACCGCCCTCGGTCATACCCTCATCTATCGCAGCACTGATTATCTGCGGACCAAACAGGGTAACGACCGATGCAAGTAACGCCAATAGTAATGCGAATACCAATTTCCACGCATATTTTTTAACGTACTGAAGGCTTCGTTTAAGATGCGAAAAATCAAACTCTTTTTCCAACTTTTCATCAACACCGTAGGTGTTGCGCTCTATTTTTTTGTTGTTCTTAAGCTTTTGCATCAGTTACCGCCTCCGTTCTCTTCGGGTATCTCGGGTAGGTCGGGAATGCTCTGCAGTTTGCAGATCTCACGGTAATATCCGGGCTTGCGTACAAGCTCGTCGTGTGTACCGATCTCCAGCTTACCGCCGTTAAGTATGAATATACGGTCGGCTCGGCGCACCGACGAGATCCTCTGTGCGACAATTATCTTGGTACAGCTGAAGTCAAGCTTCTGCAACTCATCCTGAATGTGCTTTTCGGTCTCCATATCGACAGCCGAGGTGGTATCGTCAAGCACCAGTATCGGCGGCTGTACCGCCAAAGCACGGGCCAAGGATATTCTCTGTCTTTGTCCGCCGGACAATCCCACCCCTCGTTCACCAACAACAGTATCATACTGCTCATCAAGTTTTTTGATAAATCCGTCGGCATCGGCAACCTTTGAATAGGTCTCCATCTTTTTGCTTTCAATATCGGGGTTGCCGTAGGAAATATTACCCTTGATGGTGTCCGAGAACAGGAAAACATCCTGCATCGCAACACCGATGGAGCTGTGAAGCTTTGATAGCTTCCACATATGCACATCGATACCGTCAACATAAATGTGACCCGAATCGGGTTCGTACATACGGCAAAGCAGATTGATAAGCGATGTCTTGCCCGAGCCCGTAGGACCCATAATGGCTATCGTCTCATTGGGCGCTATCTCAAAGCTGATATTCTCAAAGACCTTTTTATCACCGAACGAGAACGAGACCTTGTCGAATTTAATGGCACCCTCGATACGCTCGTTGGTATCGTAGCAGTCATTACGGTCGCCGATGAGCGGTTCGTCGTAATATATCTCCATAACCTTATCGGCCGAAGCAAAGAACTGCTGCAAACTGTTGGCGGTGTTGGAGACCGTCTGCAACGGTGTCGACAGCATATAACGCATACTCGAAAATGCCGCCAGTTCACCCAGAGTCAACTGCCGGATTCCCGACATATCCTTCGTGGTAATTACGAAATAGCCGCCCACGGCAATCAAGATAACGCCGAGCAGATCGGTGATAAAGGTAATGACCCTCGCAAAAAGCTGATGCTTTACGGCGATATGGATATTATATTCGGCATAACCTTCGCAGCACTCCTCAAAACGGTCTTCCTCAAACTGCTCACGCGAGAAGGCCTTGACAACACGGTTGCCCGAAATATTTTCCTGTGCAATGGTGTTGATCGCAGCAGAACGGTTACGCAGTTCAACATACTTAGGCCGAATATACTTCGAATATCTCAACGTGAGAATAACTATCAGCGGACAAATGACCGCCATTGATACCGTAAGGCCGATGTGCATCGTAGCAAGAAGTACGATAGCACTCAAAAAGAGAACAACTGCATCCAAAGCCTCCTTGGCTACACCTGCGATCACGTGGCGTATGTAATCAAGGTCGCTCGTGGCTCTCGTTATGATGTCCCCCGTGCGATTGCGGTCAAAAAAATCCGGATCCTGAGTCACAAGCTTGGCAAACAGACTTCGCTCAATGGTGACAAGAACTTTTTGGGAAGCGATCTCCAAAAAGCAGGTCATTACAAAACGTGCCACCGTCCGCATTAGCTTTACGCCAACGACAGCGACCAGAATCTTAATGAATAAAGCAGTGTTGCCGTCACCGTTCCAGACGCTGTCGATTATGACCTGCGTAAGCTTCGGTGTTACAACCTGCAGGGCCGTGGTAAATATTCCGAGTATCATACCGATAACGAAATATTGCCGCTTGCCGGCCATGTTTTTCCATACCCATTTTAACTGAAGCATGTTATGCACCTCTTTTTGTGACCGAATTCCGGTATAAGGTGGTTTGTAGATTGTCCGAACAAAGTGTATGCTTTGTTCCCTTTTATTATAATCCTTTCGTCCAAAAAGTACAGTTTTTAAGTCAAAAAACATCACCAAATTTGAGAAGAAATTTTGGTGATGTTTTACAATGTTTTCTATGTTTTGCCGAACATTCCGAATTAGGGTTGATTTTTCAAATTTTGATTGCTATAATAACCGTTTTATTTTAAGCTTATCGGCAATCCAATCAGCCCAAGTGGGGTTATGATTTTGACAATATCACTTGGTGCGCAATATTACTCGCCTAAATCGAAATAATAGAGGCACACCCCCTTACGAAATGTGCCTCTTGTAGTGCTTTTGTTTTATATCTCCTGCCCAATAGTAGCTCAGGAATATCAGGTTTTCTAAAAATCTAATCAAACCAATACGGTGTCGCCCAGGCTTTTCCACCCTTCGTATCTCTAAGCCGCACCCAAAAATACGGTGAGCTTTCTCTCAACTGCGAAATATCAAGCTCGACTTCTGTTATACTGTCGTCTTTTTCTACCGCTTGTGTTTTTTTATCCAAGCATTTGCCGTGAACAAACACTCCGAACACGGGACTGCATTCGATATGTAATATATCGCCCTCTAACCAAAGATTCTTAAATTCAGGGCCCGTCGAGGAATAACAAGCGCCTGAGGAGAGCGCTTTCATGATTGCATCATAGCTCAACTCATCGGTCTTTACCGCAACGAAAGACTTGGCGTATTCCACAAAGGGCGACCCATCGTCAAAAATTTTATGGCTGTCGTCTGCCGCAATAGGAATCGCCTTACCTCCCGCACGCAAATAGTATTCGTAAAGGGCAGAATCATCAGAGAAATTGTTGAACATAACGGCTATGGAATTGTTGATCTCCATTGCATCAAAGCCGTGAATTTTCTCAATTTCATCGCTCGACATATTTGACCAAACAGGATGATTCAACACAACAAAGTAATTATCTTTCTTTAACTGCTCGATCATTTGGTTGATTAGCTTATAATCCAACGGCATACTTACATATTGTGAAGCTTGCATAGGGGTCATAAGAAATCGCATTCAGATGAACCGCCTTTAAAAGATTACCTTTTTCATCCTTTTGACTGAAATCGAGTTCAGTTCCCGTGATGACCACAAATTTCTCATCGGTAAGCTCAGGGTGAGGAATGCTTTTTCTGTGATCTGTACAAGCAATTCCGTCATATCCCTTCGACAAATATAATTCTTTTAACTCCAATGGTGTAAAATTTCCGTCCGAACAGGTTGAATGAGTGTGCAAATTCACTTTGTAGAAATTCCCTCTTTTCGGCAGAAGCTCAACTGTTTTCATAACGTCACCTTTTTATACAGCTTTTATATTTCAAGCAAATAATATGCTTTCTCGTTTTCACGCAAGACAGAAATCCTTTTTGATTTTCCACCTCGTTACTGTGTTCAGACTCTTTATCTATTAAATTACAGCCTTGGGTGTATTGTAGCATAAAAGCGGAGATAAATCAATGCGGAGCATTGTATATCATCAATTCCGTAGGAATTGCATATCATC
>CAYRIX010000015.1:0-45513 GCA_964424555.1 uncultured Eubacteriales bacterium | reverse complement strand
GACACCTTTTCCTCCTCACCCTTTTTCAACACCTTGACGGCCATTGAGAGGCAAGCCTTGGGGAATTCGGCCGCAACGACCTCTACGGTCGAACCTGCGGCACAGAGGGTATCGCCTGTCTTGACGTTTCCGAGCTTTGCCACCGAGCCGATATCTCCTGCGTTGATAACATCGGCATCCTCTTGCTTACCAGCCTTGAGCCACATTACCTTTCCGAGACGTTCCTCCTCGCCCGTACGCATATTAGTGAGCTTCATGTCGACCTTAACGCTACCGTTAATAACCTTAAAATACGAAAGCTTTCCGACAAACGGGTCGGCGATTGTTTTGAATACGACTGCAGTAGCAGGTGCGGTCGGGTTGCAGTTTGCAGTACCTAAAGCATCACCGTTTTTGACCTTATACTCACGGTCAGCGGCCGAAGGAGCAATATCTGCAAGTATATCAACGGCAAGGCCTACGCCCTCACCTGTCTGGTTAATGCCACCGAACACAGGACAAATGTCACCTGCAACCATACCCTTTTTAAGAGCATCCTTTATCTCATCAGGGGTAAATTCTTCACCGCCGAAATATTTTTCCATCAAAGCCTCGTCAACGCTGGCAACTGCCTCAAGCATAACATCACGCATGTTGTTGATGTCATCACTCTCGGGCATATCGGTCTCGGTGGTCTTTACACCGTCGCACTTATACGCCTTGCCTTCGATAAGGTTGACGTAGGATACAACCGTTTCACCCTCAACATAAGGAATAACAACGGGACAAACAACAGCACCGTAGTGTGCAGTAAGAGTAGAAATAACACGGTAAAAATAAGCTCTTGGAGAATCAAGCTTACCGATGAAGAACGAAACAGGTACACCTGCCGCCTTGGCCTGATCATAATTAATCTGTGCACCGACATTGAGACCTGATTTACCCGAAAGCACGATCATGGCACTGTCTGCCGCAGTAAGTGCCTCACTAACGCCGCCTGCAAAGTCGAAAAGACCGGGAGCATCTATAAGATTTATCTTATTTTCCTTATATTCCAACTGATAGACTGCCGTAGAAACCGATACGCTGCGCTTTTTCTCCTCGGCGTCAAAATCCATTGTTGCCGAACCGTCAGCAGTCTTACCTATACGGTCGGTAACACCGGCATAATAAAGCATAGAGTCGGCCAAGGTCGTTTTACCGGACGAACCGTGACCGAGAAGCGCAATGCTTTTGATTTTGTTAATGTCGAACTGTTTCATATTGACCATCCTCTGCTAAAAAATTGAAATATATTGAGGTGAATATATTTACAGATATCTTATTGTGCAAACTGCACATAAATTGCACTTAAATTTTATTGTTTTTATTCCCTTTTAATAAGTATAGCATATCATCGCCGATATTTCAAGTATATGTTTAAACAAATTTTCGAGAATTAAATTTAAACATATTTTTGAAAAATATTTCATTTATTTAATAATAAAAAAATACCGCATCCCGACAAAAATCGGAATGCGGAAGCTAAAATTCAGATCTTTTCTTCAATAACCAAGCAGACACCCTCAATAGCATTGATCTTGTTTTTAAAACTTTCAGGTGACTTGGGATTTCTAACGTCAATTATAAGTCCAAGTCGGCCGGTGCTGTTGCTTTTTGCTAAAACTATATCGACCGCAATGTCGCCATCTTCCATAGAACGGATAGTTTCAACAATATTATCAGTATTTTTATCGGCGGTAATTTCGGCATAAAAATGAGTAACGTTCTTGCGTTGCCTCTCAAAACGGGTTAATGCAGTTGCAGTAAAAATACAAATAGCTGTTGCAAGCATTGCACCAATATAGAAACCGTAGCCGACAGCGATACCAATTGCGGCGGTTGACCACATACCTGCAGCTGTGGTAAGTCCCGTTACGATGGAATTATGACGAATAAGGATTGTACCTACACCGAGGAAACCTATACCGGAAATAACCTGAGCAGAGATTCTTGAAATATCACCGTCAACGCCGATATGTGCAATATAAAGGCCCGTTAATGAGGTCATAGCCGCACCGAGGCAGATCAATATATGTGTTCTCATACCTGCTGCACGACCGTGACGGCCTCTCTCACTACCGATAAGACCGCCAAACAAGGCAGCAAGCACCAATCTCAAAACTATCGAAACAGGACCAAAATCACTAAAAAGAGCTAAAAGCTTATCCATAATATAATACTCCACTTCAAAAAATACAAGAAGCGGCACGGGAAACGTACCGCTTCTCTTTAAACAAAATATGCACGGAGAATAAAGATAATGCAATACATTAATGCAAAACCTACTCTAAAATCTCCAAGGTTAACACTATTCAAATTTAATTAGAGCTTTACGTTGGCAACATTCCGTTGGCCTCGCAATAATCATATACGTCTTGATAGGTCGTAGAGCCAACTCTATAATATGTGTAACCGCTCTCGGTCTTTACATACATAACGACCGCTATTTCCAGATCGTAGTGCTTTTCCCCATCTTTTGTGGAAAGATTTGTAAGAATAAGTCTGTAGGATCTGCATCCCTCGTCGGGAATATTTGTATCGAAAACAACATGCTTTCCGCTTGAGGCGTCATAACAGGTTACGGTTTTTGCGATGGAATTGTTGATATTTCCGTTGGCATCAAACTGATACCAATCGTTATCACTTAATATAGCCTTGGTAGGGGCAGCGGCAAAGCCTATCTCAACAGCATCCGCCATTTGAGCTTCAGAGAAGGTTCCCTTAAAGCGGATACCTGCCGAGACATACGGGTCGGCATCTGCCTCCTCAAGACGGATGGATGTCTCAGGATTGGTTACATATGTTTCAGGCATAACATCCTTAAGTTCGTCATTAAATACAGTCAAAACACCGTTAGTAGCACTAAGTGCGCAGGCATTAAGATCGGCATCAAGAATATCATTAGCACCTACCAGCGAAACCTTAACATCGGCAGTATCATCATCCACAGCCGTATCAGAAACCTTAAAGGTCAGCTTGGCGATAGTGCCTGTTGCAGTATTATCGGTCTTAGCCAAGGAATCCTTCCAAACAAGGTAATAAGGCGAAGTGTATGTATCACTCAAGACAGCTCCGCTGAGCAACTCAACATCGGCGACATTGGTAAGTGTGAGCATATCGGTATCATACTCAAGCTTAAGCCTAAGCATTGTAATACCGGGATTAGAAGTGACGGATACGTCTACCTCAACCGTTTCACCTGTCATCACGTCTTTAGACTCGACAGTGACGGCCAGCGTTTTTTCTGCAGCGCTTACACTTAATGTAATTACCATACTTGACAACACAAGACAGATTGCCACAAAAATTGTAACGGAACGTTTAATATTTTTAATCATCAAAATACTCCTCTTTCACGGTCAAGCTTGACCTACTGTTACAATACACTACTATATAGTATAAACTCACTCTCAGTTTTTGTCAATGAAAATTTGAACAATGTTATAATGTTGCACTGTTGTCACCTGATTACGTTATAACTTTACATTCAACGTCTGAACACACCGCTGAATTTTGGCGATTGAGCCATCGAAATATAATCATCATCTGCAACAACAATATGATCAACAAGGTTTATACCCATGCACCCCAGTGTCTTAAACAATTCTGCAGTACTTAATATATCCTCTCTCGAGGGCAATGCAAGACCTCCGGGATGATTATGTGCCAGAATTATAGCTACCGTTCTCGGGTATTTGAGTACTATCTCAACCAAGCGTCGGCAGTTAACGTTGACGCTTGATATATCTCCCTCGCAAACCTCTTCGATGGCAAGTACCTTGCAGGCGGCATCGGTGCAAACAATAAAGACCTTTTCCTGCATAACGCCCTTGTATTTTTCGCAAAGCATTCTGGCACATGAGCCAGAATCGGTAACCGCCCTACTCTCTGCATTAATGCTATGGTATTCTTCCAGAAGAGGAACTATCATTCTGAGTAATAATGCCGCATTTGGTGTCAGACCTTTTACCTCACAAAGCTGTTGTTCGGTCGCTTCAAATACCCTTGCAATATCCCCGAACCGTTCTATCAAGCGTTTAGCTATAGGCTTGGTATCTTTTCTCTGTATTGCAAACATCAGCAATAATTCGAGCTTTTCATAATCATTCATTCCGTCAAAGCCCGTTGCTCGGAATCGGTCTCTCACCCGTTGGCGGTGGCCTAAATAGGGCTTATCTTCTTCCTTTTTCAGCTTTTCGTTTATCTCTTCTGTCATAAAAACTACCCACTACGTCCAATTTATCATAAAGCTTATAAAGATTTGTTCTTTCCGATATTTGGATGCTAAGCTCGGCCACGGCAATGCCGCCGAAAATATCGATAACAACGTGTTGCTTGGTAAACAGCACCGACAAAAATACCAACAGCGTCATTACAACCGAAACACATTTATACCACATAGGTATCTTTTTACTTTTGCAAACATATCTCACCGCAAACCAGCTTACCGAACAGTGCATCGAGGGAAAAAGATTATCGGGCGAGTCCAGAAAATATATAAGCTCCAAAACAGGTCTTGCCCAATCCTCAGACGGCAAAGGAAGTCTCGTATTAGTGGTAGGAAAAGCAACAAAAATCACGGCACACAAAACCTTACCCAACATATCTGCAGTGAGAAAACGGTTGCTTACCTCCTTGCTCTCCTTCGATACCCAAAGATAACTTACTAACCAAAAAACATAGCTCAGTATGTAAACTATGACCCATTTGGGAACAACAGGTATTATCCTGTCGAGTTTAGTGGTTATATCAAAATAATTCTCAACTGGTCCGTATACAAGACGGTTAATCAGTCGCACGAGATAAAAAGCCGTCATCTGTCCCACGCCACACAGTAGGAAAGGAATGACCGCATAGTCATCTATTATGCTTCTTCTAAGATCACGTATCTTCATGCAATTTCTCCGAAATCAGACTATTTGTTTATTATACCACCTGCGATATCTTTTTTCAATACGTAAACGATATCTTTTTCGATACTTAAATTTGTGTTGAATTCGTGGGGAATGTGTGGTAGAATACAAGAGGAAATGTATATATCGGTACGGAGGCATGTATGCAATATACCAATACGGTTTCGGTCTGCATTGTAACCTATAACAGCGAAAATAAAATAGGCACCGCTGTATCCACGCTCAAAGAGTATACTAAAGGTGTAGATTACAAACTATATGTTTTTGACAACGGCTCAACCGACAACACGAAATCGGCTGTGCTCAGCAACGACGAAACGGCCGCATTTACCGAAAACGGAGATAATCTCGGTTTTGGCAAAGCCAACAATCTGGTTATACCTATGCTCGATTCTAAATATCATTGCATCATGAACCCCGACATAAGGCTTGACAGCGATGTATTGACCGATATCTGCGATTACATGGACAAGCATCCCGATGTTGTGCTTGCAACTCCCAAGGTGCTCTTTCCTGACGGCGGTGAACAGCATTTACCCAAATTACGCCCCAAGCTTATATATCTGTTAGCAAGACGCACTCCGTTTTTTAAGAAAAAAGCCATTGAGTACACCATGGAGGACAAAAGCATTACCCTGCCTTGTGAGATAGACCAATGCAGCGGTTGCTTTGCGGTAATAAGGACCGAGGCTTTTCGCAATATGGGCGGCTTTGATGAACGCTTTTTTATGTACATGGAGGATGCTGACCTGACTTTAAGGGCCAAAAGCCACGGTAAGGTTATGTACCTGCCGCAATTTCATGTTATACACGAGTGGGAGCGCAGCAGTGCCAAAAGCATAAAATATCTTTTGATCCACATTTCCTCAATGCTTAAATTTCTTTGGAAACACCGAAAAACGAGGTAAAGCAATGAAAATACTAATAACAGGTTCAAACGGTCAGCTCGGTAATACCTTGTGTAGCCTATTGAAGAAGGGTGCAAATTCTCTTGGCGCAATTCCCGATATCTACCGTGATTGCAGTATAACTGCGCTCGACATCGACACACTTGATATCACTGACCGAGCCGCTGTGACTGAATTTATCGCAAAGGATAAGCCTGAGCTTATTATAAACTGTGCCGCCATGACCAATGTTGACGGTTGTGAGACCGACACAGCATTAGCCGAGGCGGTAAATGCCTTGGGGCCCGAAAACCTTGCTTTAGCCGCTGAATCCACTGGTGCAAAGCTGGTGCATGTTTCAACCGACTACGTCTTCAAAGGCGATGCAAATGTGCCCTATACCGAAGATGATGAGTGCGACCCTGTAACAGCATACGGTGCTTCAAAGCGCAACGGCGAATTAAAAGTAATTGCCGCCACTAAAAAGCACTTTATATTCCGCACATCGTGGTTATACGGTCTTGTCGGCAACAACTTCGTAAAAACCATCAGGCGTGTAGCAAAGGAAAAGGGATGCTTGACTGTTGTTAACGATCAACGAGGCAACCCCACCAACTGTGACGATCTTGCATACCATATTTTGCTTGCTGCCGCAACCGAGCATTACGGTATCTACCATTGCACGGGCACCGGTGAATGCACATGGTTTGATTTTGCTAAAAAAATAGTTGAATATTCCAATATCCCATGTACGGTAGCCCCCTGTACTACCGAGCAGTCGAACCGTCCCGCAAAGCGGCCTGCTTATTCATCGCTTGATAACCGCCGTCTACGTGAGACTGTTGGCGATTCCATGCGTGAATGGACCGTAGCTTTAAAGGAATATATTGAAAAGCTTGAGTCAGCCGAATTATCTTAAGCTTTGATATAAAAACAAATATAAGGCTTGTCGGTAATGCTTCCGTCGGCCTTAAAGAATAGGAGAATTTTTATGAAAACTTACCTTGTAACAGGCGGCGCCGGCTTTATTGGGTCAAACTTTATCATCTACATGCTCAATAAGTATACAGATGTAAAGATCATCAATGTCGATGCTCTGACCTATGCAGGCAACCTCGAAAATCTTAAGTCGGTCGAAAACAACCCCAACTACAGCTTTGTTCAGGCCGATATACGTGACCGTGAAGCAATTCAAAAGATCTTTGACGAAAACACTGTGGATTATGTTGTAAACTTTGCCGCCGAAAGCCATGTTGACCGCAGTATTTCCGATCCCGATATTTTTGTCCGGACCAATGTTTTAGGCACCGTAAATCTTCTTAACATCGCTAAGGCCGCATGGACGGTGGGCGATGACACCTACCGTGAGGGTGTGAAGTTCCATCAGGTCTCGACCGATGAGGTCTACGGTTCCTTGGGCGAAACAGGCTTCTTTATGGAGACCACACCGCTTTGTCCCCATTCTCCCTATTCTTCCTCCAAGGCCGCTGCCGACATGTTTGTCAAGGCATATCACGACACCTACAAGCTACCTATAAACATCACACGCTGTTCCAACAACTACGGTCCGTACCAGTTCCCCGAAAAGCTCATTCCACTTATTATGAACAACACTCTTCTGCATAAGGATCTGCCTGTGTACGGCGACGGCATGCAGGTAAGAGACTGGCTGTATGTTGACGACCATTGCAAGGCTATCGACATGGTTATCAGAGACGGTGTTGACGGTGAGGTTTATAATGTAGGTGGACATAATGAGCGTCCCAATATCTTTATTGTCAAGACCATTATCGAATACATTAAAGAAAACGTTGATAAAACCGTCGGCGAGCATATGATAAAATACGTTGCCGACCGTAAGGGTCATGATCGCCGCTACGGTATCGACCCCCAGAAGATCAAGGATGCTTTGGGCTGGTATCCCGAAACCTGCTTTGAGGTGGGAATTAAAAAGACACTCAAATGGTATCTCGATAATCAGGATTGGGTCAAGAATGTCACCAGCGGTGAGTATCAGAGGTATTACGATAAGATGTACAAGGACAAGTGATAAAATGGGTAAATTCAACTTTATCAAAACCGATATTGAGGGTGTAATTATCGTTGAACCGACCGTTTTCGGCGACGACCGAGGATATTTCATGGAAACCTATCAGTACAACGATTTTTGCGCAGGCGGTATTGACGTGAAGTTTGTGCAGGACAATCAGTCAATGTCTAAAAAAGGTGTTTTAAGAGGACTGCACTTCCAGAAGCAATACCCTCAGTCAAAGCTTGTACGTGTCATCAGAGGCGAGGTGTATGACGTTGCTGTCGATCTTCGCCGTGCAAGTCCCACCTACGGTAAATATATCGGTGCGATTTTGAGTGCTGAAAACAAGCGTCAGTTCTTTATCCCGAAAGGCTTTGCCCACGGCTTTGTGGTACTGTCGGACGAGGCGGAGTTTGTTTATAAGGTCGACGATTTCTATCATCCCAACGATGAGGGCGGATTAGCTTGGAACGACCCTGACATAGGAATCGATTGGCCCATCTCACCCGATATGGAATTAATCCTTTCAGACAAGGACAAAGTAAATCCCAGCTTTAAAGAACTTCAAAAATAACAAATTAAGGACCGTGCCAAAGCACGGTCCTTCTGTTTTACTTATTCTCCTAAATGTTCGAGCATCATACCGCGAACCTCTTCGCTTATCTCATGTGTGGATTTCTTTTCAAAGCTTTCAGGCTCAATACACGCCAATACATCAAGCTTTACGACCGTGCGTCGCCACGGGAAATTCTTTAAGACATTCTCGGCATTCTGCACCGTAGCAACAACTATCGGGCAAGTTGCTTTTTTTGCCACATAGAAAACGCCGTCCTTAAATTCAAGCAATTTACCGCTACGGCTTCTAGTACCCTCGGGGTAAATACCAATTGAGACGATATCGTTTTTCACGTATTCAGTGGCCTTGTGCAAGGTCTTCATAGCATTTCTTGCGTTATCACGGTCAATGGTCATGTAGCAGGTATGTGATAAAAACGGATCGACCATTGGTATCTTAAAGTTTTCGGGCTTAGAGATATATGAAATGTTATACCTTCTGAGCGCAGGAACACTGGCAAACGGATCAAACCCCGAACGGTGATTGCAGACAAACAGGAATCTTCGGTCGGTCGGAATCTTTTCCATTCCCGTTACCTTGTAGCTACCTCTGAAAAAGGTCAGCACAGCCTGAGCTGTGTAATCAATAAAAAACTTACACACCTTGCTCGGCTTATCCTTAGGCTTTTTGACGGCAAGAAAAAGTGAAATAATAAAAATCATCAAAATATAGGCGATGATCATTCCGAAGAACAGGCCTAAAAACAAAACTATAGGTATCCAAGCGTCCTTCCAGCCGTTTACCCAATCGGTAAACAGTACCAATAAGACCTCTGTCAATGCCGCCACTACAGCAAAAAGTTTAATAAACAACTGCTTCGTCTCCTTTTTCTTTAGAAAACTTGTCATATATCCTTCGGGGCACAATGAAATTAACTGCGCAGGGCAATATTTCAACCTTGAAGCTTTTAGCGAAATTCAATTCTCCGTCGATGGAAAAATGCATATCCTTGTCGGTGGTCGACTCAACCTCAACGACTGTGCCTCTTGTATAATTAACATACTTGTCAAATCGTTTGTCCTCAAGGTGAGTTCCTTTTTCATAAGCCTTGATAAGGGTCAGCGCCTTTAGTCTTGAGACGGGATTAACATGGCATATCTCAAGCAATCCGTCGGCATTATCCGAACGTGGCGCACATTTATACTTACCACCCACAAACTTGCCGTTTCCAATGGTGCAGAGTATCATTTTATCTTTTCCAATCTGCTGACCGTCGACCTTCACGGTACAGTTGTGCTTCATACCGTTTATCAGCGCTGTGACAATACCTGTCGTATAAGCGTGTTTTCCGCCGATTATTTTCTTACGGCGCACCTTAGACATTGTCATAAGGCAGGCCGAATCAAATCCGAAATGAACAAAGTTCACGGCGTAACGCCCGTGTACCTTCATCATGTCTATCTTACTGCCAACTCCGTTTATAAGGCTTTCAACATCCTTAAACTCGTCAACCGAGCCGTAATATTTTATGTAGTCATTACCGCTTCCGCAAGGAAAAACCGATACACTTATGTTTTCCTTTCCGACTGCACCCGATGCGACCTCGTTAAAGGTACCGTCGCCGCCGCAGGCATAAATACGGTATTGCTCACCTGTTTCAGCCAATTCTTCAACATATCGGGTGGCATCACCCTGACATTTAGTACAATATATTTCGTAATCAATATTAAGATCCTTGACAGCGTTTTTTACATATTCAGTAGCATCCTGCTTTCCTGCGGCAGGATTGACAACAAATATATGTTTCAATACAAAACACCCACTTCCATACACAATGATTGTATAAAATTTCGCTCAATTTGTCAACCTATTTTCATTTGTCAACATCCTTGACCTTGTATAAAATTTGAATTATAATAATTATCAAATATATTAGGGGGTGTAGGTGTGTACAACTCTTTAAGTGAGCATTTAAAGGAAAACTTCGGCTGTAAGGTCTATAAGCTTGCCTTGTCGGGCGGTATGACCTGCCCTAACCGTGACGGCACCGTGGGCTCAACGGGCTGTATATTCTGCTCGTCACACGGCTCGGGTGATTTTGCTGAAGCTAAAAGCAACAGCATAACAGAGCAGATAGAAAAAGCCAAGCGCCGTGTAGAAGCCAAGATAAAGAACGGCAAGTATATTGCCTATTTTCAGGATTTCACCAACACCTACGCACCTGTGGACTATCTTGAAAAGCTATTCACCGAGGCTATAAACCATCCCGATGTGGTGGCATTATCGATTGCCACACGGCCTGACTGTTTACCCGAAGATGTGTTGAGGCTTTTGGAAAAGCTCAACTCGATCAAACCCGTTTGGGTCGAATTGGGGTTACAGACGATACACAAAACCACCGCCGATTATATCCGCCGTGGATATGAATTATGCATCTTTGACAAAGCTGTGAAAGACCTTAAAGCTATAGGTATTGAGATTGTTACGCATATGATAATCGGTTTACCGAACGAAACCGATGAAATGATATTTGAAACTGCAAATTACATAGGCCGTTCGGGTGCTGACGGCATAAAATTCCACCTTTTACACGTACTTCAAAACACTGCACTTGCAGCAGATTACGAAAACGGTCTGTTTACCCTCCCCTCGTTGGAAAAATACACTGAGCTGCTGATCGGCTGCATAAAGCGAATACCCAAAGACATGATAGTGCACCGTCTTACGGGCGACGGTGCAAAGCGTGAGCTTATTGCACCGTTATGGTCGGGCAACAAAAAACAAGTCCTGAATTACATTAACAGCCAATTCAGGCAAACAAACCTTACCCAAGGCGAACTTTTTAGTTGAAAGCACAGCTTTGATAATGTATAATATTTTTTAGAAGCCCTGTTTGAAAGGAGTACCTCTTATGTGGGTCTTATATACTATTGCGGCAACTTTGTTGCTGTCGTTGTCAACGGTTTTTGTAAAATGCGGCAGTAAAAGAGCCGATTCAAGCGTCATAACAGCTTTGAGAACACTGGTGGTTGTGATTTTTATGTGGGTGTTCATTTTCGTCAATGATATTGATGCCTATATACCTGCCATCGGCGGAACATCGTTCCTTTATCTGATACTGTCGGGGCTTGCCCTTTTCAGCGCTCTTCTCTGCTATCACATCTCTTTGAGGTCGGGCTCGGTCACGGGCGTTTCGGCACTCGAAAAGCTGACCACGGTGCTGCTGATTGCGACAATATTCATCAGCAGGTACGCCTCGGATTATTACATACAGATCATTTGTATGACGATGATTGTCGTAGGTATAATTCTTGTTATCACCAAGCGTTCACGTTCAGGCGGCGGAAAATGGATTATTTTCGGAATACTGTCGTCGTTAGCTTCGGTTGTCACCTACCTGCTTGCCGATTTCAAGGTTTCGGTCAAAAGCGGTATTTTAAGCCTCACTCTGATGCTTACCGTAGTGCTTGTTGCATCACTTGTTGCTGTGTTTATCCGTGGCTTACAGCACGGCATCGGAAGAATACCTGCAAGTGAATTTATGTTTATCATCCTTTCGGGACTTGCAGCGGCCTTAAGCTGGCTCTGCTTCAGAACAGCGTATCATTCGGGTCATACCGACACGATTTTGGCTATCACGTCAATGAGTATAGCCACCTCTGCCACCTTGGCCGCACTTTTCTTGAAAGAAAAGGTGTCGTGGAAATCAATCTGCGGCATTCTCCTCATCGTAACCGGTACTTTGATGTATGTGTTTATGGTATAAGCATAGCTCCCTCTGAGGAGGGAGCCTTTTTATTTTTCCCTCCTTGTTCGATTCCCGCTATTTCAACATACTTAAAAAAAGAAAGACACAACCTTTCGGCAGTGTCTTTTCTTCTTGGTGGAGATGGCGGTCATTTCCCGGCGCTACTGCGCCTATCGCCTCGCTTACGCTCGTTGCCACGTCGGCGAAAACAGTCCACCGGACTGTTTTCTTCCGAAAGCCAAAGGCTTTCTCCCTCCTTGTTCGATTCCCGCCATTTCAACATACTAAAAGAAAAAAGACACAACCTTTCGGCAGTGTCTTTTCTTCTTGGTGGAGATGGCGGGAATCGAACCCGCGTCCAAAAATCTATTCCTGTAACCTTCTACATGCTTATTCTGTCTATTAAAATTCCCTTACACCAACGCCGGCAAACAGGCTTTGGTGCTCGGTATCCTCTATCCGTGGCGGGGTCGAGGACCACCTTCGCTCACGTTCACCGCTTTCTCGACGCTCTGTCCCTTGCCACGGTACTCAAGGGCAGAGCGGCAGCTTAATTAAGCTGCGTAAGCAACTGTATTTTTGTCAGTTATTTTTAAAAAGTTCGGTTTTCAAAGCGTTCCCGTAACGCTGCATGCTTATCGCAGTTCAAGATCCCTGTCGAAACCTTTACATCCCCTCATATTTTGAAAGGTTCGGAGCGACGAGGACGTCGCTCCCTACCTCATTGGATAAATTAAAACTCAAACACTGATTTGAGCCATTTTACAGCCAGTTCGCACCAGACAGCATTATGCTTCATGGCATCACTCTGAGGGTTGGACACTAATCCATGCTTGCAGGTAGTGATACCGTGTCCACCGCTCGGGAAAATGTGCAGTTCGTACGGTATCTGTCTTTCCCCCAAAGCCTGAGCATATTTTAAACTGTTTACAGGATTGACCGAGCCATCATCCGATGCCGCCCAAATGAAGGTCTTGGGTGTCAGTTCAGAGTCAACGTGCTTTTCAAGCGAAAAATGCTCAATATCCTCAGTTGTCAGTGCATCCTTGCCCGTCAGATTTTTAAACGAACCCATATGTGTCGGACCGTCAGCCGAAATAACAGGATAACCCAAAATTGCCGCCTGCACGGGCTTAGGCTCAGGTATAAGCTTCAATACCTCGGGGTCATTACGCAGAGTGCAGTAGCTTGCCGCCGCATGACCGCCTGCCGAAAAGCCGATAATGGCTGTTTTCTCGGCATCACTGCAGAATTCCTCCGCATTTGATACGATATAATCAACGGCACAAGCTATCTCAATCAAGGCTTGCGGAAAGATATGAGGCTTGACCGAATAGTGAAGCACAAAGCAGTTACAGCCTGCCGCCAAATAGTCAAACGCTACCGGCTGACCCTCGCCTGTCCATGTATGACCGTAACCGCCACCCGGACAAATCAGCACCGACGGTCTTTTCTGCTCGGCATACTTTGGTTTATGAACCTCCTGTACCATCACCTCAAGTGTCGGGTCGGCACCGTTACGATCAATAACAGGATAAATATCCTTCAAACGGATTATCTCGTATCTCATTCTCTGTTCCTTTCCTTCATCTCACGCTCAATGGTACGTTCGGCCGATCTTTTGGCCATATCGGCACGCTTGTCATACAGCTTTTTACCTCGGCAAACACCAAGCTGAACCTTAACAAGTGAGCCTTTAAAGTATAATGATAAAGGTATCAGCGTAAGACCCGTCTGCTTAATAACACCAAACAAGCGGTTAATATCCTTCTTATGCAACAACAGTTTTCTGACCCTCAAAGGCTCACGGTTAAAGATATTACCCTTTTCGTAAGGACTTATGTGCATACCCTTTACAAAGAGCTCGCCCTTGTCAATATCACACCACGAATCTTTAAGGTTTACACCGCCACGGCGAATAGATTTGACCTCGGTGCCGCAAAGCTCAATACCGCATTCCATGCTTTCCTCAACAAAATAGTCATGAAATGCTTTTTTGTTGGTTGCAATAGTCTTTAAGTTATCAGCCATACAAACACCTCGCCCTCTTGTATCGTTAGTTATGAATTATACCACAACATCGTTCTTGGGTCAAGAGTAAACGTTCGACCAAAATGTGTATTATAGTAACAAAGACCGACCCTGTTCAACAAGGTCGGTCAATTTAAGCGTTATACAATTTATCAGTACATACCGCCTGCAGCACCTGCGGCAGCGGCAGCAGCGGCTGCCTCAGCCTTTGGATCCTTCTTTTCGGCAACAATAGACTCGGTAGTGAGTACCATAGATGCAACCGATGCGGCATTCTGAAGCGCAGAACGTGTAACCTTAGTCGGGTCAACGATTCCGGCCTCGATCATATCGGTGTAGGTCTCATTATAAGCATCAAAGCCGAAATTGGCCTTGCCCGAGGATACGATCTTATCAACAATAACAGAACCCTCGAGACCTGCATTATATGCGATCTGACGGATGGGAGCCTCCAATGCGGCAAGAACGATAGCAACACCTGTCTTAACGTCACCCTCAACCGTGCCAAGCAGCTCCTTGACCGAGTTGATAGCGTTGACAAGAGCAACGCCACCGCCTGCGACAATACCCTCTTCAACTGCAGCCTTGGTTGCGGCAAGAGCATCCTCTATGCGGAGCTTCTTATCCTTCATCTCAACCTCGGTAGCGGCACCGACCTTTATAACTGCAACACCGCCCGAAAGCTTTGCAAGTCTTTCCTGAAGCTTCTCACGGTCGAAGTCGGAGGTAGTGGTCTCGATCTGCTTTCTGATCTGACCGATACGATTCTTGATTTCGTTAGAATCGCCTGCGCCGTCAACAATGATGGTATTCTCCTTGCCGATCTTGATCTGACGTGCACGTCCGAGCATATCAATAGAGGTCTCTTTAAGCTCGTATCCAAGCTCTGAGGATACGACCTGACCGCCTGTAAGGATGGCAATATCCTGCAGCATCTCTTTTCTTCTGTCACCAAAGCCGGGAGCCTTGACGGCTACACAGGTAAAGGTTCCTCGGAGCTTGTTAACGATAAGGGTAGACAAAGCCTCACCCTCAACATCCTCAGCGATAATGACCAGCTTGCCGCCACCCTGTACCATCTGCTCCAGCAAAGGCAGGATCTCCTGAATATTGGAGATCTTCTTATCGGTGATAAGAACAAACGGATCATCAATAATGGCTTCCATTTTATCTGTATCGGTAGCCATGTAAGGAGTGATATATCCACGGTCAAACTGCATACCCTCAACAACCTCGGAATAGGTTTCGGCAGTCTTGGACTCCTCAACGGTGATAACACCGTCTGCGGAGACCTTATCCATAGCCTCGGCAATCAGCTTACCTATAAACTCGTCACCTGCAGAAATGGTAGCAACACGTGCGATATCGTCAGCACCGTTAACCTTCTTGGAATTACCGACGACCGTCTTGACAGCGGTATCAACAGCTATTGAGATACCCTTTTTAACAACCATGGGATTAGCGCCTGCGGCAACGTTCTTCATACCCTCTCTTATCAGTGCCTGAGCAAGAACGGTTGCAGTAGTAGTACCGTCACCTGCACAGTCGTTGGTCTTGGTAGCAACCTCTTTAACAAGAGACGCGCCCATATTTTCAAACGGATCGTCAAGCTCAATATCCTTGGCAATGGTAACACCGTCGTTGGTAATAAGCGGTGCACCGAATTTTTTATCAAGAACTACGTTTCTGCCCTTGGGTCCAAGTGTGACCTTGACAGCATCGGCAAGCTTATCAACGCCTGCCTGCAAAGCTTTTCTGGCATCCTCGCCAAAAAGAATTTCCTTAGCCATTATAAATTACCTCCAAATTATTCAACAATAGCAAGAATGTCGGACTGACGTACGATACTGTACTCAACACCGTCAACCTTTACGGGGTTGCCTGCGTACTGGCTGGTGATGACCTTGTCACCGACCTTGACATACATCTCGACCTGATTACCGTCAACAAGTCCACCGGGGCCGACTGCAACAACCTGAGCAACCTGAGGCTTCTCCTTAGCGGCACCTGCGAGAATTATTCCGCTCTTGGTGGTTTCTTCTGCTTCAACAGATTTTATAACAACTCTGTCTGCCAAAGGCTTAATTGTCATAATAATTACCTCCTGTAATTTTATGTTTAATTCTGAATTAGCACTCTTTAACTTCGAGTGCTAATATATATTTTAGCATGTTATTTCAAAAAATCAAGTACTTTTGGAAATTTTTATAAAAATATTTATTTTTCAGGAGTTTAGCACGACAATTCCGAAGTTCAGATAGAAAGCAAATAAGCACCATAGAATGTACGGCAGCAACAGCCTACCTGCTGTTTTATTTATGGTACTGAAGCTTTTGTAAGTGATAAAAACGGTTATTATTAAAAGCAATAGCCAGAAGAGAGCAAACTTCGGCATATTAAAACGGAAAAAGATGATAGGCCACATAATATTGACCGCAAGCTGTAACAGATAAAGCTTTAAAGCCATACCTTTGTCGAGATCACGTGATTCTGCCACCATACCTGCCGCCACACCCATGAGTATATACAAAATGCTCCAAGCCACAGGAAACAGCCAAGCAGGAGGTGATAACGGCGGTTGCTGATATTTTTCGTACACGCCGTAGTTTCCTGAAAGTAAGGCACCGACACCGGCCAAAACAAGCGTCAGCACGACCCATCCTATTTTAGTCTTATGTTTCTTTATAAAGCTCGTAATTCGTTCCATAATATCCCTCCGAATTGAATATATGTTGAATTTTCAAAGCTTAATCACTATATTTTAAAAATCCTTGTTAATTTTTGTTGACATTTTTTAATGCTCTAAATATAATGAAACTTGCAGACAACCTGCGTATCCGACCGGTGCTGCACAAAAATTCATACAGTACCGGTAGACAATTATGCCAAACGGCATAAGGAGGTATTTTTATGAGTAAAAGATTCGGAACAAATATGGACATCCCCGAGACTAAGGGTGACCGTAAACTGGTTTGGGGCGACTGCTTCAACGGTGACGACATTGATCAGGAAATATGGTCACCCGTCGCTTGGAATGTTGCAGACATCCATCAGGAGTGGTCGGACAAGACCTACTACGTGAAGGACGGTCGGGTCGTTCTCTTCTCCTCTAAGGTCGCACCCGAGGATGTCGTTGACGACAAGCCCTATTACACACCATGCTTTTTGACCACCAAGGACCGTATGGAGTTCAAGTACGGTTACTTTGAGATAAAGGCGCAGATTCCTTTCTATAAAGGCAACAGCGGCGCTTACTGGTTCGTATCTACTGAGAAGACTAAGGACGGTTCAGGCGCAGAGTTCGACATGGTCGAACAGCTTGGAAGTGAGCGAAATGTTGTTGCTAACCTTCACCAGTGGGGTCCCCACGCCTCCAACGACGGCACAGTTCCCCGTGCCGAGCGTAGCCACACCTTCGAGAGTGAGCCCGAGGTCTTGCGCACCGAGACGCACACCTATTTTATGGATTGGAATCCCGATTACGTAGATTTCGGTGTTGACGGTGAGGTTTATTACCACGCACCACTCACCCCAGGCTCTGAGCACCTTTGGAACAAGGAGGTCAACCTCGACACCTTCAGACTTCCCATCTACTTCATTTTGTCTGAATACCTCTACACCCCTGCAAGAAAGCTTGGTTGCAGCATGGACGGAACTGAAGAGCCGTTCAAGTGGGTCATGAAGGTCGACCATGTTGCCCTTTATCAGAAGGACGGAGAAGAAATCTACTTTAAATAAGCATATAACAAAGCGAACGCAGTCTCTGAGTTGAGACTGCGTTCTTTTTTAACAGCTTTTAAGAATGTCGACAAGGTATTCAAAGCAACGTATACTGCTTTCTGCATCCAGACGCTCGTTGACGGTGTGAACATCCAAAATATCGGGACCCATCGACACGGCATCCATACCAACTATTTTATCAGAAATAATGCCGCATTCCAAGCCTGCGTGAATGGTGCTGACTATTGGCTTTTTGCCGAATTTCTTTTGGTAAACCGCAACCATCTTGTCACGCAAGGCAGACTCCTCTTTATACTCCCAAGCAGAATAGCGGTCGGAAAAGTCGGTTTTGAAATTCACCGAATTTGCGGCGGCGGTCACCTTTTCGGCTATTACATCAAGGTCTGAATTTACCATACTGCGGATAAGCGCCTCAGAATGGAAATCACCGTTTTCAAGCGTGCTGACCCCCGTATTGAGAGAAGTTATTACACCTGTATCACCCTCGCTGATAACTCCGTCGGGCACTGTGCAGAGATAATCTATGATGCGGCGGCTGTCGGCATGGCTTAAAGCAAAGCTTGTGCCCTGCCCTACTTTGGTCTCAAGCTGAGGGTTATCCTCATTACAAACCTTTTGCTTATTTATTATTTGAAGCTCACGGTTTAAAGCGGAGATAAATCCATCAACATCGTCAACGATGACCTCGGCTGTACAGACACACGGAATAGCATTGAACTTTGTTCCGCTGACATACGACACAAGACTAAACTCACAACCGCTGTTTTTGAGTAAACGTGCCATACAAAGTGCCGCATTAATACGGCGGCGATGTATCTCACAACCCGAATGACCGCCCTTAAGTCCGTTAACGGTGACCCTTACAGTATTGCCCTTGACCTCGGTTAAAGCGAATTCCTGCTCAACGGTTGCGGTCAAACCGCCTGCACAACCGCAAAGCAGAATCCCCTCTTCCTCGGAGTCGAGGTTGATAAGCTTTTTACCGCTTAACATACTGCCGTCAAGTCCTGCCGCACCGAAAAGACCCGTTTCCTCATCCATTGTCAGCAAAATCTCAAGCGGCGGAAACTGTAGTTCTTTATCCTTTACCAAAGCCAAAGCGTAGGCAACCGCAATACCGTCGTCACCGCCCAAAGTGGTATCCTTTGCGGAAATATACTTCCCGTCAAACTGTAGCTTCAATGGGTCTTTTAAAAAGTCATGTTCGCTGTCGGGAGTTTTTTCACACACCATATCAAGGTGACCCTGAATGATAACAGGCTGAGCATTCTCAAAGCCAACACCTGCTTTTCTTTTTATAATAACGTTACCAACCTTATCGATAACCGCCTCGCAACCGTTTTGAATTGCAAAATCATAGCAATATTTTGCAATCTCGGCAGTGTTGCCCGAGCCATGAGGTATCTTGGTCAGGTCTTCAAATATCTTGAAGAATTCATGCGTATAAGGAAAATTTTCAGAGATTATCATATATTTCTCCTTGGAATTTATTAACTTTACATATTTTACCCCAAATCATCTGTTATTGCAATACTTTTTAAGAGTTACCTACCGTATCTTAATAACAAATCGGCGTAAAAGCGTATTTTTTGATGCAAATACGGTTATGTTGGGGCATTTTGTCGAGAAGTTTTCAAAATTCGGCAAAACGATACTTTTTTCTCTCTTGCGTTTTAATTTATATTATGTTAATATGAATATGCTACACAGAAACCGAACACATTTCTCAGCGGTAAACGTTTTGGTAAAAACGTTTGCTTGGATTACTATATCCGCTGGGTAATGGTACTGTGTAGCAACAGGTCGAAGCAACGTTTTTCGGTGCGTGGTTTCGACCACGCACCTTTTTGTTTTGCGGCGATCGGGCAAGGACATAGGTGCAGATTATTAATAAGGGATGGTCAACAATATGGATATAAAATTCAAATCAATCTGCAAAATCGACGCAACGGGGCGTATTGTCGTACCTGCCGTCTTAAGAAAGCTGTTAGGTATCAATAAGAACGATATTCTGTCGGTCACCGTGACCGACAGCGGTATTCTGCTGAACAAATCAGGAAAATAAATCCGGATGCAAAACATCTTTTCAACTAACAAAAAAACAGAAACTGCTCATAGGAGCAGTTTCTGTTTTTTTATATTTAAATCATCTAATTAGTCAAGCGCCTTTATCAGGGCCTCAACCTTGTCGGTGTTTTCCCACTTGACGCCCAACTCCTCACGACCCATGTGGCCAAGGGCAGAAAGCTGAGAATAAATAGGTGTGCGCATATTAAATGTGTCGATAATTGCGGCAGGACGAAGGTCAAACACCTTATTGACTGCATCGGCAATTCTTTCATCGGCAACCGTTCCTGTGCCGAAGGTATCGACCATAACCGAAACAGGCTTGGCAACACCGATAGCATAGGCCAACTCTACCTCACACTTGGTGGCAAGCTTTGCGGCAACAATATTTTTAGCAACATAACGTGCGGCATAAGCGGCCGAGCGGTCGACCTTTGTGGGGTCCTTACCGCTGAAAGCTCCGCCACCGTGACGTGCGTAGCCACCGTAGGTATCAACGATTATCTTACGTCCCGTAAGGCCTGTGTCTCCCTGAGGACCGCCCACAACAAAGCGTCCTGTCGGATTTATGTAAACTAAAGTTTCATCATCCATCATACCGTCAGGGATAATGGGCTTAATGACCTTTTCAAGGATATCGGCTCTCAAGGTCTCCAACGAAACCTCGGCACTGTGCTGACTTGACACAACGACCGCCTCTACCCTTTTCGGCTTACCGTCAACGTATTCAACGGTGACCTGAGTCTTACCGTCGGGGCAAAGGTAGCCCAGGGTACCGTCCTTGCGAACCTCGGTCAATTTTTTAGCAAGCTTATGTGCCAAAGAAATAGGCATTGGCATCAATTCGGGAGTTTCGTCGCAAGCATAACCGAACATCATGCCCTGATCGCCTGCTCCGTGAAGATTGTATGCGTCCTCTTCACCGCTTTTAAGCTCCAAGGACTTATCAACACCCATTGCAATATCGGGCGATTGCTCGTCCAAAGCAACCATAACGGCACAGGTGTTACCGTCAAAGCCCTGCGACGGTGAATTGTATCCGATATCACAAACGGTCTTGCGGACAATTTTAGGAATATCTACCTTTGCAGTGGTGGTTATCTCACCCATAACGGTGACAACACCTGTGGTGCAAAAGGTCTCACAAGCAACACGTGCCTCGGGGTCTTGTGCAATAATCGCATCAAGAATAGCATCCGAAACGCTGTCCGACACCTTATCGGGATGGCCTGCAGTGACCGACTCGGACGTAAACAAAAATTTTCCCATAATTCTTCTCCTTTATATATCTTTCATTTTAAACAAACAAAAAACCTGCCTCGAAAGAAGCAGGCTTAAAAACCTCATCTTTCGGTAAAAACCGCCGGATTTGGCACCTTGTATAAAACAGGTTGCCGGGCTTCACAGGGCCGGACCCCTCCACCACTCTTGATAAGGACGTATTCAATTTCCGAATGGTATTATATCACAAACACGAAAAATGTCAAGACCTATTTCCCTTAAGTATCGGTGACAGTTTTTTGTAGCACAAAAAGCATATCAACGCATCTGCCATGCCTTTTGCAAATGTGAACGGCAAATTGAAGATCAACAAGGCCTTCAACAACGAATCGGCGCTTGGCAAAATTGTAGTGTACATACTGATTATAACATCATAAGGCATAAATACTTTTGCATAAAATGGGTAAACAATAAAATAATTCGTAAAAACGCCCAACACAGCCATCGCTACCGATCCAACCACTGTACCTAAAACTGCAGTTTTGAAGCTTTTATTGCGTTTATATATATAACCTGCCGTCAACACATATATTGCACCCAAAAGAAAGTTGGACAGCTCTCCTACACCGCTCGTTGATGTATTAAAAATCAGATGCAGAAGATTTTTAAAAAAGCAAACGCCAACACCGTACCACGGTCCTAATGCAAATGATGTGATAATAGCAGGCAGTTCTGAAAAATCAAATTTGATAAAACCCGGCATTATAGGAATAGGAAAATTCAGCATCATCAGTACAAACCCCAACGCACTCATAATTGCCGTTACAACCATACCTCTTACGTTTATCTTACTCTTCACCATAAAATTACCTCCAAAAAAATCCGCCTTGAATAATCCAAGGCGGAACAAAAACACAAAATTGCGCTTTTATGTATCTTCTTTCATCCGGACTGTACCGTCGGCTTTGGAATCTCACCAAATCAGCTTAGCGCTCGCGGGCTTGGTATTAAAAACACCTTACCGCCGGTGGGGAATCTCACCCCGCCCTGAAGACAATATTTAACTTGTTTGATTCATTATATTCCCTATCACCGTATTTGTCAATAGGCAAACCTGTCAATATGTGTAAATCAAATACACACAGATACATTGCAGGAAGAAAATGAACGGTATTCCGAAAACAAAACGGTTCTTCTGCGTTTTGTGACGCACAAGACACATTGTAAGATACATTACAGCACTGCCTCCCAATGCGGCAAGCAGAAAAAGCACCGCTTCGGGTATTCGGTAACGGTGTTTACGTGCCTTGGATTTATCCGTTATTACCAATATTATGGAAAGTAAGGATATAAATGCCAAATATCCCAAAAAATAATAGTCGAATACTGTCATATTAACACTCGTTTTCTTCAATTTGGTATTGTTATTTCCTTAATATTATAATATAATTATATATGTATTTCAACTAATTTTCAGGAGGCTGTTGACTTGTACGGCTCACATAGAATGAAACGTGCTACCGTAATACTTATCGCACTCATTATTGCCGCTGTTTACACACTGGCAATGGTGGCCTGCATCATATTAGTAAAAAATGACCGTGGTGCGCTGTCAGGCAATGTCAGCAGTTCCGATAGCTTTGTCTCCGAACTTCAAACCAGCTCAGGCACCAACAGCTATAATTCGGAATTCAGCACAAGCTCTGACACCGTTTCGACCAACAGCAGCTATATTGCATCAACCTCCTTAGAACAAGCTTCATCCGACACATCGGATGCATCGTCCGACACCGTATCAGGCAGCTCCTCCGATGTCTCTTCAGACAGTACGTCATCCGGCACTTCCGATATTACATCATCGGACAGCACTTCATCAGGCAATATTTCATCAGGCAATACTTCGTCAAACGGCACTGTGACACCGCCGACGCCGCAGTTTACCTCGGCAATATGGTATGCCTACTATGAGCTTGATTTCAGAAGCGACACCGAGGCCACCTTTAAGCAAAAGATAAATAAAATGTTCGACGATGCCGTGGCGTTAGGCTGCGATGCGGTCATTTGTCAGGTTCGTCCGTTTGCCGACGCTTATTATTATTCCGATTACTTCCCTATGAGTGTATATCTTACGGGGACACAAGGAAAAGACCCTAACTACGACCCATTAAAATATATGGTCAAGGCCGCCCATGACCGTAACCTACAGTTCCACGCATGGCTCAATCCATACCGAATCTCCAGTAGTACGACCAACGTCAACACACTGGCCGACAGCCACCCTGCAAGGAAGTGGCTTAACGATAACGACCCCGATAACGACCGATATGTACTAACCTACAAAAACGGCCTTTACTTCAATCCGTCGGTACCTGAGGTCCAAAAGCTGATAATCAACGGTGTTCGGGAGATCGTACAGAATTATGATGTTGACGGCATACATTTTGACGACTATTTCTATCCGTTTGTAAATACGGTGGATGAAGAATTCGACAAAACCGAATACCTAAACTACGGCGGAGGAATTTCGCTTGAAGATTGGCGCAGAGCCAATGTCAACACTCTCATTTCAGGAGTATATGGTGCAGTCAAAGCCATCGACGACGGTGTTCAGTTTGGCATCAGCCCATCTTATCACATATCACAGAACGGCTCTGATGACAACTATAAGATAAAATTCGCCGATATCGCCAAGTGGATGAATACCACGGGCTATATTGACTACATAGCACCTCAAATATACTTTGGGTATGACCATCCGATTGCTGATTACAGCACCGTGCTTGAGCGGTGGATGTCAATAAAACGCAAAGCCTCAGTAAAGATATATATCGGCTTGGCCGCTTATAAAATAGGTACTGTTGACGCAAACACTACCGAATGGCAGACCGATAATGATATTCTGGCAAGACAAACACTTGATGCCAAAAGTGAGGGCTGCAACGGTGTATTTATCTTTTCTTATTCCACCGTCACAAGCCAAAATCAATTAACACAAGCTCAGTACGCAAATCTTAAGGAAGCATTAAAGCAGACCAAACAGGAGTAAGAAATGAACGAAAAGACGTCAAAATCAAAAATTAATTTAAGGATAGTCATTCCGATACTGCTGGTGATATCCATTGTGATATCAGCAGCTTCGGTGGGTATCTTTTCATTGTTCGGCAACGGCGGTGATAAGGATACCGTTGCAAGCAACAGCTCACCGTCCGACATCAGCAGTGTCACGCCCGAGCCCATTGAAAAGGTGACACTCGACAGCTTTCGCTGTATTTCTGTAACACCCGGGGTCGACTTCCTTATAGACGAGGCTACACACGAGGAAGCTGTAGACCGTGCTATGGCCATGATAGACAGCATCAAGGCTGACGGATTTGATTCCATAGAGCTTACGCTCAACTATAAAGACGGTCTTGTTTTTGAGACCGAGCTGTATCCTGCTCCTGTTGGCGCTCTGCTCAATGAATTTTACACCTATGCCAAACGTCAAGGAATCAAAGTCATAACCACACTTGATGTATTGGCTTTAAACGAAAGCGGTCTTAACGGCAATGAAAATATAGCTAAAACATGCACCGTGCTGTCAGACGATGATATCGGTAGCTATTCGGATGCTGTTTTAATTAAAAACTGCTATCTTTTGCCTGAGGAGTCGGGCGAAGACACAAAATCTGAAGAACAACAGCTTAATGAGGCGGTAAAGGCTTTATACAGTGCGGTTAACAAGGCTGACCCCACATTGAGTGTCGGTTTTGAGATAAACGAATCAGAAATGCCAGAAGCTGCTGTGTTTGACCCAAAGCAATGGCTTGACGGCGGATTTGCCGATTTTGTTATTGTTTACGACCCGTACTCTACCGCCTCGGACGATATAAGCTTCATGACCTATTTTGAAGGCTGGCGCACTGAGTTAGGTGATACCTCCAAAGTGTTCTGCAGACTTGCATACGACAAAGTAGGCAGCGGTGAAGAAGGCTGGGAGCAGACCGACCAGATACTTTTACAGCTCACGACACTTAAGACCTTAGGGGTATCGGGCTTTATAATTGACGGCTGGCACGATTTTGCCAACGACAAGACCGAAAGCCGTGACGCAGTCAAAAAGTACCTTGCCGACCTGATAACCGACAGCTACATACTGCGTGAGCTTACCATCTCCAAGCCCGAGAAAAAGATCTTTACAACCAGCAGCAACACGGTTTTGCTTTCGGGCGCCTCCGACCCTGAATTCAAACTCACATTAAACGGCAAAGAGCTTGAGAGAACAGAACTGGGATATTTCTCTACCGACCTCTCATTGAAGGATGGAGCAAACACCTTTGTAATAGAGCATAAAGGTATACAAGAAACCCTAACCATAACCTATAAACGTACAATAATAAAGGAAATATCGCCGACAAATAAGCAATCTCTTCCGAGTGAGTCTATTTTGCTGGTTAGTTGTACCGCACTTTCAAACAGCAAGGTTTTAGCCGCTCTGGGTGAACTGGAGGTCCAACTCACCGAAAATCCGATATTGGATGAAAACGGATATCCTACAGGAGAATACAGCACCTATTCGGGACGAATCATACTCCCATCTGCCCCTGATGAGGATATTGACATGGGCAAAATAAGCTTTGTTGCCGAATCCCAATACGGAAAGGAAACCAAAACAGGCGGCAAGATAATTATACTAAAAGAGGAAGAGCCTGAGGACTCCTCGTCCGAAACCTCGACCTCGAGCAGTACGCCGAGCATCCCGAGTGAGCCAAGTGCTCCGTCAAGCACAGTAACTCCGTCGGTCGATGTTTCTTCAAGCGGTAGCTCTTCGGGAACTCCCTCGTCTTCATCCTCTCAGGTCTCATCCAACGGCTCCTCGTCGGATAACAGCACTTCGTCAACCTCGTCGGGCTATGCCGCCCCCTCAGGCGGAGACGCTTGGCAAATGCCCTCAAGCGGAAAATATACATCCGTGGGCAGTACCTATATTGCTGAAATAATCAACTGGCAGGCCGAGACCTTCAGCTCCACTGATGACAGTGACTATTCACGTCCAACCAATAACTATCTGCCCGAGGGAACCGTCGACTACTGCTCAACAGGTGATGTTTATTCGAGCGGCGGTTATATGAAGATCCTGCGCTACGGCAACATGGTTTATAAGACCTCCTCAAAAGGTATTGCAACCTTAAAGGTTTACAAGGGCACCCTGCCCGACCACAACACAATAGGTGTTGCAGGTGTAAGCAACACGGGTCGTCATACGCAAATAACCCTAAATACGCTTTGGAAGGCTCCGTTCCGCTTTGACCTGAAACCCCAAGCCTACAAAAATGAAAATGCAGGCAGTCGAGATTATACCATTACCTCAGCCACCTACTCATATGTCGATATCACCTTCTGTTACACAACACTGGTTGCAGGCGAGGTCATCATACCTGCGAACGATCCCGTATTTAAGAGTGCTGAGTGGATAAAAAACGAGTCCGACTACACCTTGAGACTACACTTAAAGAATACAGGGAAATTCTACGGCTGGAGTGCTGAATATAACGCACAGGGTCAGCTCGTATTCTCTTTCCTTAACCCTGCCAAGATAACCGCCGACGCCACCAACGGATACGGATACCGCCTTGACGGTATAGTAATAGCAATAGATGTCGGACACGGAGGCAGTGATGTCGGTGCGGTCGGAAGTCACGGAAGCTACAACGAATCACAGCTAAACCTCATACTTGCCGAAAAGCTTAAGGCCGAGCTTGAAGCCTTAGGCGCCAAGGTATATATGACTAGGTATGACAATGATAGCAACCCCTCCTCTGATGAACGAATGCGATTGCTCCGTGATATAAAGGCTGATTTCTGTATTGCAATTCATCGAAATGCCTCGGATTCTTCCGCCCCGAGAGCCTTTAACACATATCATTTTAACGCTTTTTCAGCCGATGCGGCCAAAAAGATCTACGCAGCAACTGAGGAAGCTGACCTTTACGAGGTCAGTAAGTGGAGCGGTGTAAAATGGCATTACTTCTACACCTGCCGTCAAACCGACTGCCCCGTAGTACTTACCGAGAACGGTTTTATCACCAATGCCGATGAGTACTCCGACATGATAAGGGACGACTTCAACAGTGATTGCGCCAAGGCCTTAGCCCAAGGCATTGTCGATTATTTTGCATCGGTGCAATTTGCCGTGACTCAGGAGGCCGTATAAGAATTTTCAGTCTCAGTATTATCCACTGACTAAAATAACCACCGAAGCCGTAAGCAACAAAAACGGTTTCGGTGGTTTATTTTATATATATGATTTTTCCATTTCCTTTTTAAGTCTTGCAATAATACGCTTTTCAAGGCGAGAAATATATGACTGAGAAATTCCCAATATATCGGCCACTTCTTTTTGTGTATGTTCTTTTTCGCCACCTAAGCCAAAACGCATATTCATTATTTCTCTTTCACGGTCATCGAGCTTGGCAATCTGTTCGTTCAGTAACCTTTTTTCGTCCTCCTGCTCTACCCTGCCGCCAACCTCATTACCGTCACTGCCTAATATATCAGACAATAACAGTTCATTTCCGTCCCAATCCACATTTAATGGCTCATCAATAGATATCTCGGTTTTAAGCACAGTGGTCTTACGCATATACATCAGAATCTCGTTTTCTATGCACCTTGAAGCGTAGGTTGCCAGTTTGATATTGCGTTCGGGACAGAATGTGTTGACCGCTTTTATCAATCCTATAGTACCTATCGAAATAAGATCCTCGACCGAAGCACCTGCGGCATCGAATTTACGTGCAATATACACCACTAGCCTCAGATTGTGGACTATCAGCTTTTCTTTGGCAAACTCAGAGCGTTCGCCATTAAGTAACGCCAGCATATCGACCTCCTCCTCGGCACTTAACGGTGCAGGCAGAGTCTCAGGGCCGTTGATATAATAGCTTGAGCTTATAAGCCCAAGCTTTTTTAATATATTCCTGATTATAATATGTAGCTTTGTACTGATAATTTTCATACTTTCACCTTACAAACTTAATGCTTCGGGGGGGATTATTATAGAATATCCGTCGTTCAGCTCGGCTTCGCTTATGGCCACTGTCGGCTTTACCAAACGGTAGGTCTTGCCTTTACAGAGTATATCCGCCTTATCTACCCTAACTGCCGTTAATAATCGGTCTCCCGAAACGGTATTAACGGGAATCAGCCTGAAGCCTTTAGCAATATTGGGTGATTTAGGCACTCTGACGGTCATCATGCTGTCGGTATCATCCTTTCCAAACAGCTTAGCCGCAAAAACTTTATCAGCTATCATCACTGTACTCTCGGAAAAGCCATCATTCAAGGTATGCCCCGTATCAACCATTGCCGTGCCGTTCACTTGATTTTGGCCGAAGTAAACGGTAATACTGCAACGCTCGGCAAACTCTGCCTGCTTTGACGTAAGCTTTTTTACAACCACGATAACGATATAGAACACAAAAGACGCCGTTATAAGCAACAGCGGTGAAATATCAAAATAGACAACACCGTTATTGACCGACATTTTTGACGGTTCAAAAAGCATCCATATGCCCGCCATAAGTCCTGCATAAATGAATGACACCGCAAAAAAAGTGGATAAGGCTCTTAAAAACGAGCGCAGATTATGAAAGCCAAAACAAATAAGCACGGCAACGCACGACGACAGAAGTCTCATAACAAGCTCTATTGCCAACGGCTGAGACGGTAAAAATATGTAGAGCGAAAAAAGGGCCGCACAAAAACTGCCCAAAAGCCTTCTCCACACATTTTGCAGCTTATGAATAAAGACACCTGTAACACATATCAGCAGATAATTTACAACCGTATTGATAAACATCAATACATCAACATAAACCGTCATTCCCCCACCGCCTTGAGATAATTATACACCCCCTCGTTAGTCATATTTTGTCACATTGGGTCAATAAATAATGTAAATTTGTGTATAAAAAAGCACCGTCAGGTGCTCTTTTTTAAAAGTTTATTGTATTTTGATTTAATTATTGCTGTCAATAAAATAACAACTAAAGCTAAAGCCAATATAACGGAGCCTGCATATATAAAGGTGTATAGCAGGTTCTCCGAATATCCGACCGCAAATGAATAAAGCGATTTTATTTCTATATTCAAATGTCTAATCTTACCCGAAGCTATTACTGCCAACGGGGCGGCAAGAAGCATGAGACCGGCCGATATCAACGATATTGATATGATATGCGGGCTGATGCTTCGCCATTTTCGTGATATGCACATTAAGGCAATAAGTATGATAAACATTGAAGCGCTTACCAACGCTCCGATCGAAAAGTACCTATCAAACTCAGTTGCATAGCTACCCAGCGTATCAATAAACGGAACGGTCACATATATTTCATAGGTCGAGGCACAAAGCTCGGATACGTTTTCCAACGCAGGAATAAGCTCCTCATCAACGGTGAAGCCTTTACCCACCGCAACCTCAACCAGACAATTATAAAACCGATCATAGACCGCATCATAATTCAGCGCAGAACCGGCATATCCCGAATCCTTCTCATAAGCCTTTCTTATGATGTTTTGAATGTCGCTTATAAATTCTTCCTTTGAGATAACAGCCGAAAATACACCTTCATCCACACCCGACGGGATGGCAAAATCCTCAACCTCTTCACAATACTCGGAAAAGATAGGCTCATAATAATTGTGTTCATCCAAAACGTCGATCATAAACTCAGGATCGGCAAAGGTTGAACTCAAAATTCCGCACACCGCCGCCGCAAAACCAAAAAGTGCAATGAGAAACGACAGGAAAACAGCGGCTATTTTTTCAATGATGCTCACACTACCGCCTCCCATTATTCATAAATATCTATCTTCGGTCCAGAAATCATTTTAGCACAAACGAAGTATCGCTGTGAGCGGAAAGCAACCGAATGGAACGGATAACAGGTGTACAGCACGAGATTATCATAGTCAGCTCTGAGGTCATAAACCGATGAAGCCTCAGAAGCCTTGACTATTTTAATATCTGTAACCTCATACTCGTACGCACCGTAGGTGGTTGAATACTGTATTATATCGCCGATCTCAACATATTGCAGTCCCTTAAAATGAGTCGTTACATGAGCCGCAACCAACGTTGTACTGCCAAAGCCGGGTAATTTACTCCATTCGTATTGTCCGGGACCTTTTCGCAATATCTTTTTTGAGTCACCGTAATACACATCACAATCTACACCTGTACCCTCAATGGTTATGTGCGCATACTTTTCACCAATGTTGGGTAGATCAATGTCATCAACAAAAATCGTATTGGCCTGCTCTTCTTCCATGCTTACAAAATCAAGCTGTACATCCTCTACTATCTCTGAAGAGGTAAATGATGGCTCCTTGTCTCCGATAAGCATGGACAATAAAGATGCCGCTGGTGCAATAACAGGATTAGCGACGAGATAAATTACAAAATAGGCAATAAAAACAAAGATTAACGGCAATCCTATGAAAGCCGTTAATCTTTTAATTACTTTACCTGTTTTAGAGGTGTTGCGCTTCATTATTTAGAAGAAACCTTCTTGCGGGATGCAACAACTACAAATGCAACAGCAGCCATAACAAGAACACTACCGATAACGGTTGCGGTCATGTTACCCTCAGCACCGGTCTGAGTGATCTCGTCGTTAGAAAGGCTGAGCTCGATAACGGTACCCTCGGTATAGCCCTCAACAGTAGAATTAGCGTTGAAAACCAAAGAAACCTTGTAGTTAGCGGTTACTTCGCCCTTAGTGCCTGCAACGTCAAGCTTGGTTACCTTGAGTTCAGCGTTGATAACCTTAGCAGCTTCCTTAGCATACTTAACAACCTCATTCTTAACGGCGGCCTCTTCCTCGCTAAGGCTTGCAGCCTCGGAGTCGGCAACAACCTTACGTGCGCCCTCGATATAGCCCAAAATCTCAGTAACCTGAGCATCAGTGAGGTCAGCCTTGGTGAGGTAATCCTCAGCCTGATTGATGTAACGATCAGGAAGAGCAACTACTGTACCACTGGCCATTGTAATCTCCTCAGAGAGAGCGTCGACAATTTTCTTCTCGCTGGCAGAAATTGCAGCACTTCCTGTAAGAGCACATGCAACCAACATTACAACAACGATAAGAAGAGCAAATAATTTTTTCATAACTATAATCCTCCTAATTTGGTAATTAAACCTATAGTCCCATTTTAACATATTTATTGCGTTTGTCAATAGTTTTATAAAGTTTTTTGAATAAATTTTCGACTATAAGCTTTGTCTATTCCTTTACAATAGAACAAGTGCAATGGCAACACCAATCAGGCACATTGCCGCAACTACCGCCAGTGTTATCTTAAGTCTCTTCGCACGCATATCCTTATATCGGAGGCTGATACGCTTACTGTCACGGCTGTCGGTCATATATGACAGCATGATACGTCGTGCCTCTGTCTCAAGCTTTGCATCATCAGGCACCTCATTAGCCTTGATAAAGAACAACGCTTTTTCAAACATATCACTGCCTGTATCATTGATCTCGATTATTCTTTTATTTACACCTCTCAGCATATTTTCCTCCCAATATTAGGTTTTGGGATTATGTTTGACAGATAAACTGTCTTTAATACAATGTCAAGAGATTTTTTAACATTTTTTGAAAATAATACGTTTTGTAACTTTAGGTTTACATAATATTTGTGGATAACTCTGTGGAAAAGTCGAAAAACTCAGTCGCCGACAAGGTGTTTCGACCGATATTTACATAATTTACGGTATTATGTAACCCTACAAATTGTAATTATTAGAAAAATTTGCTTGACAGCATTTGATTGATTTGTTAACACATTTAATGTATAATTAATAACAAAAAGGGAGTGAACGCTCATGGTAAAATATCAGCCCAAAGCCATTGAAAAGGATGGAAATGTTATTATCAGCGGTGTTGAGCATTTTGGCCTTGAGGAGACCTTTGATTGCGGTCAGGCCTTTCGCTGGCAGAGGTTTGATGATAGCTCTTGGGTTGGAATCGCCATGGGCCGACAGCTTCGTGTGGGCAAAAATGACAAAACCATAATACTTTACGATTGCTCACTTGAGGAATATGAAAAAATTTGGCGTAATTATCTTGATATCGACCGTGACTACGGTAAGATAATCGGTATCATTTCAGAGAACGAGGTTTTAAAAAACGCTGCTGAAAGCAACAGCGGTATCAGAATACTAAAGCAGGATAAATGGGAGGCTTTGTGTTCGTTTATAATTTCACAGAACAACAACATTCCCCGTATAAAGGGCATAGTTGAACGTCTGTGTGAAAACTTCGGCGAACCCTTGGAACAAGGCAGTTTCACCTTCCCTGCCGCTGAAAAAATTGCCGCACTTGAGCCTGAAGACCTTGCTCCCATCCGTTCGGGCTTCAGAGCGAGATATATAATCGACGGCGCAAGAAAATACCTTAACGGCGGCATCGACCTTGACCTTATATCAACCGCCGATACCGATACAGCTCGTGCTGAGCTCATGAAGATAACAGGTGTCGGAGTTAAGGTTGCCGACTGCACACTGCTGTTTGGCTTTCAGCGTATCGACGCATTACCCAAGGATGTTTGGATAAAACGAGCTTTAGAGCAATATTTTAACGGCAGGTTCCCCGAATGTGCGGCACCGTATGCAGGAATTGCTCAGCAATACCTTTTTAATTACATTAGAAAACAAAGCATGTAAAAATGACAGAGCAAGCGCTCTGTCATTTTCTTTTAATCGATTTCTCTTGTTGTCAAAAACTGAACGGTACGCTCGACCGAATCCTTAGAATTGCCCCAATCCTCTTCACCGTTACTGCGATAATCAAACATATTGCAAAAATGCTGAAGATCGTTTGCCAGCTCAACAAGATGCTCCAAGGTCAGCCTTTCGGTAATTTTTTGGAATTCCTTACGGTTTTTGCCCGAAATACTGCCCGAGGCCGCCGTCAGCATTTTACAATGCTCAAGACATATAAAGGGTTGTTCGGAATAGAGGTTTCTAAACTCCTTTTCCTTTTCCCAAAGAACACATATATTATTTATAATGTGCTCCATATTGCGGTCAAGCTTTTCGCAAACAAAGCAGGTCTGTTTAATAGGTTCCTTTTTACCGAAGCGTCCTGCAGGAGAACGGGTTACACCGTCCTTGGCTATCTGCGCCAGATGACTGTGCATAATCAATGCAATGGTCAACTGCTTGCTGTTTTTCAGCATCTGCGTATAATGATGATGGCAAAAGCCTTTTTTATTGGTTTCAATACGGACATCAGGCTCCATCATAGCCGCACCCGTTATATATGTGACCGAGCGTTCCTCTAAAATATCACGGAGTCGGCACACGGGACAGCCATCCTTAGGCTCAAAGACCTCGCTTATAGGGATACTTGTAATATCATCACGCATTACTGTCACCATCCGTTAAATATCATTGCGGACAATGTCCTCATATGTCTCACGCTTAACTATAACTCTCGGCTCACCGTCCCTGACCATAACCACTTCGGCTCTTGGTATACGGTTATAGTTGCTTGCCATGGAGTAGCAGTAAGCACCTGTTGTCAGCACTGCCATTATGTCCCCTGCCTCAGGCTTCTGCATCTTGGCATTTTCCTGAATAAGATCACCGCTCTCACAGCACTTACCTGCAACGGTAGCAACAAAATCCTTGGGCTCGGATGCCTTGTTAGCGATCTCAACAGTGTAGTCAGCCTGATAAAGTGCGTATCGTGGGTTGTCGCCCATGCCGCCGTCGATAGAAACATAGGTTCTGACATCCTTTATGGTTTTGACGTTGCCCACGGTATAAAGCGTCAGACCTGCGGGTGCAACTATTGAACGGCCCGGTTCAATAAATATCTTCGGCACAGGGAAATTCAATTCCTCTGCCTTGGCCTTTACGGTAACAGCGGTCTTTTCCATATACTCGGAAAAAGGTATCTGAGAGTCGGACTCAATATACTTTACGCCGAAACCGCCGCCAAGGTCTAACTCGGACAAGGTAACCCCCGTTTTTTCACGGACATCGGCCATAAATCGTAGCATTATCTCTGCCGCCTCTTGGAACGGCTTGGTCTCACAAACCTGAGATGCAATATGGCAATGGAGACCGCACAGCCTGATATTTTCATACTCCAAAGCCCTTTTGACGGCAACCATTGCCTCACCGTTTTCCAAGGCGAAGCCAAACTTGGAATCGATCTGGCCCGTGCTGATGTAAGCATGGGTATGAGCATCGATGCCGGGTTTTATTCTCAGGATGATCTCGGCGTTGACCGAAAGGCTTGCAGCTATTCTTTCAATATTCTCAAGCTCGGTCATATTGTCGGCAACTATTCTGCCGACACCGTTTTTTAGCGCATACTCTATCTCTTGAGAGGTTTTGTTGTTACCGTGGAAGAAGATGTTTTGAGGCTTAAAGCCTGCTGAGAGAGCAGTATAAAGCTCACCTGCAGACACAACATCACAGCCCAAGCCTTCGGACTGTATAATACGGTACATTTCCTTGCAGGAGAAAGCCTTGCTTGCATACAAGACAAGTCCGTTTCCGCCGTAGAAATTATCGATAGAAGCCTTAAACTCACGGCAGGTCTTTCTTATCAGATTTTCATCAAATACATAAAGCGGTGTACCGAAACGCTCGGCCAATTCAACACAATCGGCGCCGCCGAAGGTCAGGTATCCTTGGCCGTTTACACCAACGCTTTCGCTTATCACTGTAAATTCCCCTCTTCGTTTATCCTATCCAAAAGACTGCGAATCACATCACAGCCCTCACCGTTTTCAGCCGAAAACGGTATCATTGGTATATCCCCTATAAAACTCATTTCCTCTTGAAGCATTACAAGATTTTTCTCACGCTCGGTGCGTTTCAGCTTGTCGATCTTGGTCAGCACCACCACAAACGGGAATTGATTGTCGCAAAGGAAGTGCAGCATATCAATATCATCCTTGGTAGGCTTATGACGTGCATCGATAAGCTGGAACACGAGCTGTATATTGCGTCCTTGAGAAAAATAGCCCTCCATCAGCTCTGCCCATCGCTGACGCTCATTAAAGGATACCTTTGCAAAGCCGTAACCGGGCAGATCGGCAAGTCGGATGTTTTCGCACCTAAAAAAGTTTACGGTAGCCGTTTTCCCTGGTTTATTACTGGTTCTCGCAAATGATTTACGGTTAAACACCTTGTTTATTAAGGAAGATTTACCTACATTGGAGTGACCCGAAAAACAGACCTCGGGTCTGTCAGACGGCAACAAGCCCTTTGAGGTGCCTGCCGAGGTCTCAAACTCGGCCTTATTGTAGTTCATATCAATTCTCCTGCACCGCTTAATGTAAAGCAGAATTAGTAGTATTTACTGCCTTTGTAATGCTGTAAAATGCCTTTTCTTCAGCATTGACGGTCGGCATAGAAACCAATGCCTCAGGCAAAAGGTCATCAATGGTCTCAACGGCCTTAAACTCGATATTCTCTTTAACTATTTGGTCAACATCATCGAGATTAGGCAGATTTTCGAGCGGAATAAACACCTTTTTGATGCCGTTGCGGTATGCGGCCATGGACTTTTCTTTAAGTCCGCCAATGGGCATTACCCTGCCTCTTAAGGTGACCTCGCCCGTCATGGCAATGTCACGTCTTACGGGAGTCCCCGTCAGAGCCGATACAATGGCTGTAACCATAGTTACACCTGCCGAAGGGCCGTCCTTAGGAACTGCAGCCTCGGGAGCGTGAATATGGATATCGAGATTTTTATAAAAATCCTTATCAATGCCCAATACCTCGGCACGGCTTCTGACACAGGTCACAGCAGCGTGTGCCGACTCTTTCATAACATCACCCAATGAGCCTGTCAATTCAAGCTTACCGGTGCCGGGTACACAAACAACCTCCATCTGGAGCAGCTCACCGCCGACACTTGTCCATGCAAGACCGTTGACAAGTCCCACCTCGTCCTTTTTCTGCAAAACATCGGGCTTATACTTTTCGGTTCCCAACATTTCATGCAGTACTGTCGGAGTTATTCTGACCGATTTCTCGCCCGAAACTATCCTTGCGGCAGACTTTCGGCATACTGAGCCTAAATTGCGGTCAAGACGTCGGACACCTGCTTCACGGGTGTAGGAATCGATCAGCTTATATATTGCCTCATCGGTGAATTTCAGCTCTTTAGGGGTCAGTCCAACGGCTGACATCTGCTTTTTAACAAGATGACGCTTGGCTATCTGGAACTTTTCCTCTCGGGTATAGCTTCCAAGCTCTATAAGCTCCATTCTATCAAGCAACGGTGCAGGAATACTGCCCGCATCATTGGCGGTGGTAATAAACAGCACACGGCTAAGGTCAAACGGCATATCGACATAATGGTCAAAAAAGGTAGAGTTCTGCTCGCTGTCCAATATTTCAAGCATGGCCGAAGCAGGGTCACCCTTATATGACGAGCCCAGCTTGTCTATCTCGTCAAGCAGAATGACCGCATTGGCACTGCCTGCCGTTTTCACTGCATTGATAATGCGACCGGGCATTGCACCTATGTAGGTCTTACGATGTCCTCTTATCTCGGACTCGTCACCGACACCGCCCAAAGCAACACGGGAATATTTTCTGCCCATGCATTCAGCAACCGACTTGACTATAGACGTCTTGCCGACACCGGGAGGACCGACAAGACAGATTATCTGACCCTTTACATCGGGAACAAGCGTATGTACCGCCAAAAGCTCTAATATACGCTCCTTAACCTTTTCTAGTCCGTAATGAGCCTTATCAAGTATTTTTCTTGACTTTGCAAGATCTATCCTCGCATCGGTATAAACGCCCCAAGGCAAGGAAAGACAGGTATCAAGATAATTGAGCACAACGGTAGCCTCATGCGAGCCCGACGGCATTTTCTGATAGCGTTCGACCTCTTCACGAAGACGTTTTTTGACATCATCGGATGCCTTTAGAGCATCGATCTTAGCGTAATACCTATCACATTCATCCTCGGTACCCGAGTTGCCGTAAAGCTCCTCATTTATCACCTTTATCTGCTCACGCAGGTAGTATTCACGTTGGTTTTCGTCGATATTTGCTCTGACCTTTTCGTTGATCTTAGCATCAATACCCATTATCTCCTTTTCACGCTTAAGCAAGGAGATAACCAGTTTTAGACGCTTTTTAGTATCAAACTGCTCCAAAATATACTGCTTGTCATCGTAATCGACAGGCATATTGTGGGTGATAAAGTCAGCCAAATAGCCCATATCCTCAGCCGCAACGACCGACATTATAACATCAGGTGAGACCTTAGGTGCAACACGGGCATATTCATCAAACGCCGTCTTGGCGCTTCTGAGCAGAGCCTCTTTATATACCTCACGGCATTTTAAAGGCTCGTCTATCATTCTAACAATGTCAGCATATAAGGCTGGCTGAGTTGCGGTAAGTCCCAACATTTTTGCACGATAACAGCCCTCTACCAACACACGTACGGCATCGCCGTTAACACGGGCGATCTGACGTATTTTAGCAACACAGCCAACCGTGTAAAGGTCATTTTCGGTAGGCTCTTCAACGGCAATATCACGCTGAGTAACCAAGAAAATACGGCGGTTGCCTGCCATTGCTATATTAAGTGCCTCAATAGACTTTTTGCGGACGACATCAAAGTGCACCACGGTTTTAGGATACACAACAATTCCTCGCATAGCCATTGTCGGCATATTAAAAATTGTATCGTTTTGCGGCATTAACTTTCATCCTTTTAAGAAATTACGAAACTGGACACTGCCTCACGGTAGTATCTTAGAGATTATACTACAACCCATCTGTTTTTTCAACCATAATCTCCGAAATTTAATGGATTGGAAATATTTTTTACGTATTTATCATTTAAAAATAAATGTCATCCCAAGCGAAGTGAAGTATCTTCAAAGATTCTTCGCTACGCTCAGAATGACAAGTGATTTTAGTTATTCTTATTTCGAAACCTTGCCTATCATTTGATGATGCAGGTCCCATAGCTTTTGAGAAAGGTCGACATAGTATTTATGCGGCTTTTCAAAGCGTTGTACCTCTTCCCAAAGCGACTCCACCTGCTGTTCACGGTAATCACGTATATCAGTTGCACTCGGGCACCTGTACACAAGCTCACCACCCTCGAAAACAGGCACCTGTAAGGGTCTCGCTATAAAATCGTGAACCGTTTTACGCTTCCATGTAAACTCTGGGTCGAAAATTTCATATTCCTTGGTATCGTCAATAACCTCATCATGCATTGTGATAACATCAGCAATGGCCTTGCCGCTATCCCTGTCAAACAGTCTCCACGACTGCTTGAAGCCGGGCAGGGTTATCTTTGACGTGTTCTCGGATAGCTTTATTTTAGGTATTATATTACCGCCGCTGTCTTCAACACCTGCCAGCTTATATACACCGCCGAAAACCGCCTCACTTGAAGCTGTTATCAAACGCTCACCCACACCGAAGGTGTCGACCTTAGCACCCTGCATCAGCATATCACGGATGAGGTATTCATCAAGCGCATTTGAAACACATATCGCACAATCGGGATAACCCGCATCATCAAGCATCCTTCTTGCTCTTTTTGACAAATAGGTTATATCACCGCTGTCGATTCTGATGCCGAGAGGGCGGCAGCCCATAGGCTTCAACACCTCGTCCGCAACCTTTATAACATTAGGAATGCCTGACTTAAGGGTGTCGTAGGTGTCAACAAGAAAGAGTGACTTTTCACGGTAGACCTCAGCATAGGCCTTAAAAGCGTCGTACTCGGTATCAAACAGTTGTATCCAGGAGTGTGCCATAGTGCCCGAAACAGGGATATTAAAATCCTTACCTGCTTTTACGCACGAGGTTCCGACACAACCGCCGATATATGCTGCACGGGCGCCGCAAACCGAAGCATCCGCACCGTGGGCACGGCGTGCACCAAACTCCATTACCGAACGTCCTTGAGCCGCACGTACTATTCGGTTGGCCTTAGTTGCGATAAGAGACTGATGATTAATGTTGAGAAGCACAAGCGTTTCGATCAAGAACAACTGCATGATGGGACCTCTGACGGTAACTATCGGCTCACGTGGGAATATAGGTGTGCCCTCAGGGACGGCCCATACATCGCAGGTAAATTTAAAATCTTCGAGATACTTCAGAAACCTTTCATCAAACAGCTTCTGCTCACGCATATATTCTATGTCATCTTTTGAAAAATTAAAATTCTTAAGATCATTTATAAGCTGCTCAAGTCCTGCCATAATGGCGAAACCGCCGTTATCGGGCACCCTGCGGAAAAACATATCGAAATAAGCGATGGTATCCTCGTGCCCTTGAAGGATAGCTCCGTTGGCCATTGTGGACTCATAAAAATCCATCAGCATTGCATGGTTGACCATATTATCATTTCCTTTCATCGGTGTTTAAAAGGTCATATTCTTTTATTATTCTACCCTGTCTTATCGTTTCGCTCAAAGCATTGGCATCACCGCTTACAATAGCATTTCTGTAATCGGTAAGATGCTCTATCAGACCGTCTATCTCAGGCAAAAGCATGTCCTTATTTTTCAAAAACAACTCGGTCCAAAGACGCTCGTCAACGGTGGCAACACGGGAAACATCCTTAAAAGAGCCTGCCGAAAAGCCCTTTCGATCAAGACAGGACGGAGATTTCACATACGCACCTGCTATTATGTGAGGGAGCTGTGAGGTAAAGGCTATAAGCCTGTCGTGTGTTTTAGGATCGGTCACGGTCAGCTTAGCACATTTTAGTGCTTCAACATACATTTTAGCTGTATTTAAGGCATTATCATCGGTATCCTCAACAGGAGTCAATATATAGCTTGCACGGTTAAAGAGGTTTTCATCCGAATTTTTAAAGCCGCTTCTCTCTTTACCTGCCATAGGGTGACCGCCGACAAAATGAAGTCCGTTTTCATTGCAGAGCCTACCGCAATTTTCAACAACCCATTCCTTAACACCGCACACGTCGGTCACAACCGAAGACTTCTTCAAAAGCGATATGTGTGAACTAAGGAACTCATAAGATACAGTCGGTTGCATGCACAGCACAGTCAAATCGGCATCGATTGACGTCGCACCGTCCCAAACCGAATCAACTGCACCGAGTCTAACAGCATCCTGCAGGGTCTCCTGTGAAATATCAAAGCCTGTGATCTTCCAGTCGGAAGTCTTCTTTAAGGTTTTCGCTATCGAGCCCCCGATAAGACCAAGACCTACTATAAGTATATGCATTCCTGTCACTTCCTTAATTAAATATGATACACCAATCAATAAATTCTGTCAACAATTATTGCTACCAAAACACAAATGTGGTATACTGTATTTTGTACAAGGAAGTGAATATTTTGATCGTATTATTCATCTTAATTCTGGGCTTGTTTGCCTTCGGAATATATTGGCTTTCAGGCAAATATATTCAATTTTTTAAGTTCAATATAAAAAGTACAAAATTCAGAATCATCCGTGCCGCTGTTGCCGTCATACTTACGGCCCTGTGCATGGTTTTCAGAATAGGCATGCTTGTTGTGCTTCATCTGCTTGCTTTGTGGGGCTTAGGTGAGTTGATGTGTTGCATAATAAGACCGTTTATAAAACGCTATCAAAAAGCCGCAGCCTATTCAGTGATAAGAGCAGTTTACCGTTGTGGGATCGTGCCATTGCTGATAATTGCGGTTTTGTTCACCTATGGCTACTTCAATATGAACACTGTTCATCAAACATTCTACACCGTAAATTCTGACAAACTGTCAAAAGACTACCGTGTTGTTTTTCTGTCCGACACACATTACGGTACCATTCAGGACCCTGACCTTTTAAAAGAAAAGGTTGATGAAATAAACCTGCTCAGCCCCGATGTAGTGATTTTGGGCGGCGATATCGTTGAGGAAGGTACCTCAAAGCAGGAAATGTATGAGGTATTCCAAACGCTTAGCGGTATTGAGAGCACTTATGGGACATATTTCATCTATGGCAATCACGACCGACAGCGATATACCTCAGACCCTGAGTACACTGAGCAGGAGCTTACAGATACCATCACTCTAAACGGTATAAACATCCTGAAAGAAAATTGTGTTGAGCTCGGTGATGAGATACTTTTGGTAGGACGTGAGGATCTGAGTGCTAAAAACGAACGTCTTGACACTGCCGAGTTGTTACAAAATGTCGATATCGATAGGTTTATCCTTGTGGCCGACCATCAGGCCAACGATGTTGAAGGTAACACTGCTTGCGGTTCCGACCTTCAGCTTTCGGGTCACACCCACGGTGGGCAGATTTTGCCTTTAGGTTGGATGTCGTTTTTGTATAACGGATATGTTTACGGCGAGTACAAAGCAGACGATACAATGGTTATCGTTTCATCAGGCTTTGCAGGTTGGGGCTTCCCCATCCGTACCCAAGGCATAAGCGAATATGTTGTTGTTGACCTGATAGCATAACATTACAGCACCACCAAATTCGGTGGTGCTGTAATTTTGTGAGTATTGCAACGAACTCTGACAAATTTTAATCAATAAGCTCTGACATAACTCTTGCCGTCGTTCTTTTGATAAATGTTGACCCAATCAACGATATACTTATTGGTGTTTGCCCAATCCTCAGCAGTAGCATCGTTAATCGACATAGAGCTTGACTCAAATCCAAGAGCCATACTGATAATAAGATACATTTCCTGATTAAAGGTATTCTTGTCTTCATTATCATCTCTGAAGGTATAGGTGAAATAATCGTCACCGTCACAAACAAAGGTCATGGCATCGGGTGTCCACATCATACCATAGGTATGGAACTGTTCGGTCAACAGCTTACTATCGGGGCACTGATATTTCTTTTCATTAGCATGGGTATCATCAAGCGAGGTGTGTTGCAGGCCTGCCTGCTCGCCGAAAATAGTCGGCCAACTGTGGCAGTTTGCGTAATACATTGCAGAATTACCAAAGCACTCCACAACATCAATTTCGGGATACATATTATACTGATCTGCAGTTGCTTGACCTGCGTCACCACAGGCCCATAAAGCCACCCAAAAATCGGTTCCGTGAGGCAAAACAGCACTCATTTCAAGATAACCGTACTTATATCTCATGGTTTTCTGAGAAGTGATTCTGCCGCCATAGTAATAGTTTTCATCCTGACGGGCACAAATATGGAACTTTCCGTCGTGTATAAAAACATCGTTAGGGTTGGTTGAGCGAACACTGGTCTTGCCGTTTTCACCGGCAATCTGAGACTCTTTCTCGGTCGACTGATACCATTTGGCGGTATCAAGCGCATTTCCGTTAAAATCGTCACCCCAAGCGTAACGAAGCGTTTCCGTATCACTGTCTTTTGAGATAGCTTCGGCATATGAGCCTGTCACCGAAGCGGAATCCTTGATGTCCCCTGTGAGCATTTTGCAGAATTCCGACACAGCCATTGCGGTAGCATGAGCACTTCCGCCGTTTAAATATACTTTTTTGCCGCTGACCGTTATCTTGTATGTATCGGTATCGGTTATTTCCTCAACACCGTCACGCTTACAGTTGCCGACAATTATTTCATACTCGCTAGCCTCAGCATTTTCATCATGAATAATGCCGAGCATATAGCCCGCCTTTGAGTAAACGGCTTCGACCGTTTCCCTTAATTCAAGCTCGGAAAGATAAGAGAAATTAAAACGAGGACGGACAAGACTGAAATCACCGATAGATACACCGTTCACGGTGATGCTTTCATAATTGCCCTTAGCACTCTCGGTATATACTATACCGCCGTCAACGCCTTCAGCCTTTACAAAGTTTTCAACAAAATACTGTGCCGCACTTTCAAGACTTGAATAGCTCTGTGAATATATAACGATCTTCTTACCGATAGAACAGATTATATAATCCTCATAGCGTCCGCCAAGCTTTTCCTTAAGATATTGCTTTACGGTAGCGGTCTCAGGTCGGTTGGTGTTACCTACGAGTATTTCGTAAATATCGGTACCGTCGCTTGTATCGGTCTGATTCTTTGCAGTAACATTGATGCTACTCTTGATTGCCTTAAAAACGGTTTGTGCCGCCATAGTTACCTCGTCATCACCGTCAGGACGGATGATTCTGTAAACCGATTCTCCGTCAGCGGTTACGTAACTGACCTTACCCTTATAGAAAATTGAATCGTTGACCGCACCGTCAGCTTTAGAAGCGGTATCGTCACTGTCAGAACCACAGCCTGCAAATAGACCAAGGCACATTACCACAGCCAACAGTAAAACAAGCATTCTCTTCATGATCATCTCTCCTTTTAGTTGATTTTATCATAAAACAATTCAAATTACAAATAGTATTGTGATGTAAAGTTTATGGTATTGTGATATTTCAACTTTAATATAAATGAATTTCACATTAACACTTTATCTTATTTCGATAAGTACAACAAAATCAACCCTAACAACTGTTTTTCACTTTATTCCTTTCGTTTCTATTGACAAAACGCCATAAATATTGTATATTATATGAGTTCAAAAGTTTAATAAGAAACGCCTCCTTAGTTAAATGGATATGCGAACCTCACCCGTTTGCAAAATCAAAGATTTTGAACGGGTCCCGAGAACCGCAATACGGCTGCGCCGTATGAATAAACCCCTCCATTGCATCACTATAAGTATTATCCGCCTCCTTAGTTAAATGGATATAATAAACCCCTCCTAAGGGTTAGTTGTGAGTTCGATTCTCGCAGGGGGTGCCAAAATCTCGGTTGCACAGCAATCGGGATTTTTTGTGTAATTTTGAAAGTACCATAAAACGGATTGATTTGTCAACGAATGTGTGTTAAAATTAAATATATAATTTTTAAAGATGAGGTTAATATGAAACTTATTAGTTTATTTAGTGGTTGTGGTGGCCTTGATTTAGGATTTGAACGTGCTGGATTTGAAGTTTCTGTTGCTAATGAATATGACCCTACTATTTGGGCAACATTCAAGGCTAATCACCCAAAAACGAGACTTATTGAGGGTGATATAAGAAAAATAGATGAAATGGATTTCCCAGATGAGGTTGATGGCATTATTGGCGGACCACCTTGTCAATCGTGGTCAGAAGCGGGTTCTTTGAGGGGTATAAAAGACTCTCGAGGACAGTTGTTTTACGATTACATAAGAATATTAAAAAGCAAACGTCCAAAGTTTTTCCTTGCAGAAAATGTAAGTGGGATGTTATCAAACAGACATTCGGAGGCGGTAAAAAACATTATTTTTATGTTTAAAGAGTGCGGTTATGATGTAACTGTTACATTGGTTAATGCAAAAGATTATGGTGTAGCACAAGAGAGAAAAAGGGTTTTTTATATAGGCTTTAGAAGTGATTTAGGTTTAAAGTTTAAATTCCCTGAAGGTTCAACTAAAGAAAATTCCAAAAAACTCACTTTGAGGGATGTTATATGGGATTTGCAATTTACTGCTATTCCTTCTGGAGCAAAAAATAGTCATAACCCTTTAGCCGTTAACAACAATGAATATTTTACAGGTTCATATTCGCCAATTTTTATGAGTAGAAACAGAGTTAAGGCGTGGGACGAGCAAGCTTTTACTGTTCAGGCTTCAGGACGTCAATGCCAAATTCATCCTCAAGCGCCTAAAATGAAATTCATTTCTCAAAATAAAAGAGAATTTGTAAAAGGGTACGAACAATTGTATCGTAGGATGACAATAAGAGAAGTTGCTAGAGTGCAGGGGTTTCCGGATGAGTTTAAATTTATATATAGATACACAGATGATGCATATAAAATGATAGGAAACGCTGTGCCCGTAAATCTTGCTTATGAAATCGCTGTAGCAATTAAACTTACCTTGGAAGGAAAGGGCGATAAAGTTGTTGGTATCGGACAAATAGGAGGGAAAAATAATGAGTACAAATAGCAACGACAATGGCAGAGCATACGAGTATGCGTGGCTTACCGCTTTGGTTGATACGCTTGAGCCAACACGAAAGACCCACATTGTTAGTAATTCGAGTTTAATCACAAATAAAAGGGCGTGGAATGCAATTAGTCAAAATAAAAGAGATTTGTTTTTGGCTTCGGCTAATTCAGCGGTTAATGTGGTGTTAGAATTAGAGCCTCGTATGGAAGAAGATGATAGTGACACCCTTGTTTTTGAGTTCAGGAATGATGAAACTGGTAAAAGCGGAGATGTTAGAGACATAGTTATTCGAAGAGAGAAAATTGATTGGGAAATTGGACTGAGCATAAAACACAATCACGCAGCTGTAAAGCATAGTCGATTAAGTCATATTTTAGATTT
>CAYRIX010000014.1:0-46298 GCA_964424555.1 uncultured Eubacteriales bacterium | reverse complement strand
TATCCTCGTTGACCTCGCCCATGGTACATCCGGGAGAGGCCTCGGTTTGACCGTAAACGCTGATTATCTCCTTCATGTTCATCTCGTCGGCGGCACGGCGCATCAGATCGGCAGGACAGTTTGCACCTGCCATAATACCCGTACGGATGTACGAGAAATCGGTTTTGGCAAAATCGGCATGGGCAAACATTGCGATAAACATGGTAGGAACACCGTTAAAGCAGGTTATCTTCTCATCATTAACGCAGGCCAACGATGACTTAGGCGAGAAGTATGGCAACGGGCAAAGTGTTCCGCCGTGGGTCATCATCGAGGTCATAGAAAGCACCATGCCGAAGCAATGGAACATGGGAACCTGAATCATCATACGGTCGGCGGTGGAAAGATCCATTCTGTCTCCAATTATCTTACCGTTATTTACGATATTGCGGTGGGTCAGCATAACGCCCTTGGGGAAGCCGGTCGTTCCGGAGGTATACTGCATATTGCACACATCATCGGGCTTGACCTCGGCGGCACGGCGGTAAACTTCCTCCACGGGAACACGGTCACTGCGTTCCATAAACTCATCCCACTCAAGACAGCCTTCCATATCGAATCCGACGGTTACGACGTTCTTCAAAAAGGGCAGTTTCTTGGCATGCAACGGATCACCGGGTGTCAAATCTTTAAGTTCGGGACACAGTTCCTCAATGATCTCCTTATAGTTGGAGTCCTTGCAGGAATCGATCATAACAAGGGTATGCGTATCCGACTGACGAAGCAGATACTCAGCCTCATGAAGCTTATATGCCGTATTGACCGTAACCAAAACAGCACCGATCTTAACGGTTGCCCAAAAGGTAAGATACCACTGAGGAACATTGGTTGCCCAAATCGCCACGTGATAACCCGACTTTACACCCAAAGAAATAAGAGCGGCGGCAACCCTGTCAACATCCTGACGGAACTCTTTATAGGTTCTTGTGTAATCCAAGGTGGTATACTTGAATGCATACTGGTCGGGGAAATAATCCACCATTGTATCAAGCACCTCGGAAAAGGTCTTATCAACGGTTATGAACTTCTCCCAAGGGAAGGTGCCTGTGCCTGCACGGTTATAATAGAGCTTGCGTGAGGTATCGTTTTCCTTGGCGGCCGCTCTGAGATAATTAACAAAATGTGTGAACACGATATCGTTATCGCTTATTTCATCGTTCGTCAGAACACAGATAAAGCCCTCAAAATTTAGTGAGTTCAGTGCAAATACAAACTCTTCAACAGGCAGCTCGCCCTCGCCGATAAGTACAGACTTACCGTCCTTCATATCGCCTATTCTCACATTATTAATATAAGCGCCCAAGACCTGAATAGTCTTTTCAGCGTCCTCATTTGCTTTAAAGTAGGTCTCACGGATATTCCACGAGGCACCCACCGAGCCCACAGAAAACATGTTGATAATATCGATAACGTTCTGTGTTTTGGCAAAGCGTCCGACCGTTTCAAACAGCAGTGTGACGCCGAATTTTTCGGTATCGGGCATCACAGGAGCAAGAACAGCCTTTATCTCTTCGTTAGTTGCATCGTCATCCAGAGTCACAATGACGTTCTGAATTGAGGCATAGGAGGCCTCTTCGATGTAGCGGCGAAGCAATGCTGTATCGTCGGCACTTTTTCCGACAGCCTTGGGATACGTAAGTGCAGGCACCGACAAATGACGATTAATAAGCTTTCTTTTAGCACCTGCGGCACCGACAGAGTTAAATAAGCCATTGCTTTCGATTGCAACCTCAGACTCTATATCATATATTTCAAAGCCGTTAAAGCCATAGTCCAATGCTTGATTGCAGACATCGGCAAATCTCACAGAGTTGCTATCTTTAGTTGAAAATGACAGTTTCATATAATCACCTTTATCACAAGAATAGTTTTCACTTAATTATTTTGCATTATAGACTATCTTGTTAAGTGCGTTGATATAGGCACGTATGCTTGCACCGATAATATCGGTTGAAACACCGCTGCCTGAATAGAGCTTTTCGCCGTCACGAAGCTTAACGATGGCCGAGCCCATAGCCTCATGACCCTCGGTCACCGACTGTATCTGGAAATCATCCAGCTCATAATGGTGTCCGATAACCTGCTCTATAGCAAGGAATGCGGCATTGATAGGACCGTCGCCGGTACTGATGCCTGACAGCTTTTCGCCGTCACGTGTCAATACAATATTGGCGGTAGCGCTGATAACATTACCGCTGTTGATAACATAGCTCTCAACATGATAGGTGGAAGGCACCTGCATTGCGGCAGAGGCAACGATGGCATCAATCTCCTTGATTCCGATCCTGCTCTTCTTGGCGGCAACACGCTTAAACTCCTCATACACCTTACCGCTGTCCTCGTAAGACAACTCATAGCCCAAAGCACGAACTGCCTCACAAACATCAGCCAAGGAACTGTCTGCGGTAAGGCTGACATTTGAATAGGTGCTGTCGGATGAAACAGCGACCGAGCCACCCTTTCCGTTAAGTATTGCTCTTACCTCGTCAAGCTCACGATGGATTCCTGCTGCATTGAGACAACACTCTGCACCAATATCGTTGCCCTTAAGGCGCATGATATCAGAAAAGCTGTCGGCGCAAAGCCAATCGCCCGACACTGAAGTCTCAACACCATCGGCACCGCCCTTTACAGAGGCAACTGCACAGGCGGCAGCCATGCTTATAGCATTACTTGGCATCACGTAAACATTTATACCACACACCGACTTTATGTCAGAAACCATCTCAGCAAACTCCTCAGGCATCATAACACCTGCATCGTCGCTAAGTGTTACCGAAACGGCACCGCTTTGCTCTGCAGTGGCACAAATTGCTTTCAAAAACTCACGGTCGGCACGGGTGGCATCCATGCACACAAGCTCAACCTTTTCACATATAGCCTTGGCGAGCTTGATAAGCTCCTCCACTTTTTCCTGCATTTTCGGAGCCTTTAAATGGTAAAGATACTCCATCTGAACCGTTGAAACGGGAACAGTTATACGAAGGCAAGGATCATTGGCACAGCTTATACTGTTCCATGCATCCTGAATGCTTTCTGCGGTCATGCCTGCCGAGATCTTAACCGTACAGTTCTTCATCATGCCTGCAATGGTACGGTTTACGACGGTATCCTCTTTAACGTTTTTGACTGCGGCAAGCTCGATAGCATCAACGCCTACCGAATCAAGGCATCTTGCGAGGTTGGTCTTATCACGGAAGGAAAGCTGATAGGCCTTGTTGGCCGCTGCATTTTTAATGGTCAGATCGGTTACTGTAATTTTCTTCATAACAAATACTCCTATATAAAAGTTTTCGCTCTGCGGAAAATAAAAAACCGCAGAGACTATGTCTCTGCGGGATGATTAACAAAGCATTAACCACGGTACCACCCGTATTGCCGTGTAATACACGACCACTCAATAGGTTCTAACAAACCTGCGGCCAATAACGGTGCCAACCGTGACATCTTACTAAAACAGTTCAGACATCAAGCTCAGATATGAGACAGTTAAAGCTTATCTTTCCTGTCTTGCACCGACCGACAGTTCTCTGAAAAGAAGTCCGCTCCAACTTAATATCTTCAACGCTTTTGTGAGATTATAACACCGCTTTGCTCATTTGTCAAGTTTTAATTGAAAATTTTTTCAATTTTTACATTATCAATAGACTTAACACGCCAAGTATGATATAATGTGAAGAAGCCGAACTGCATTTTGGTTTTCCCTTCGGCTGAATTAAAATTTGACATAAATTTTAAAATTTTTAAAACCAAATATCTCTCTATTTCCCCTAAATAATTGTAAGCAAATAAAAAAGGAAGGTAAACAAACATGAAAAAACTTATTGCTTTGACAGTTGTACTGTTACTTGCTTTCGGCATCACCGCCTGCGGCAAGGACAAGGACAGCGACAAAAACATTTCCGAAACACAAAAGCCCTCGTCCTCGTCGGCTGCATCCGATTCGGATAATGCAAACTCCTCAAACGGTTCCGAGCTCACGCCCGACGGCAACCTCGGTGCTTCCGATATCACCGACAGTTCAAACAACGGCAATACATCGGGAAACGCCAATAATGCGAGCAATACTGCAAGTAACCCGAGCAATACCGCAAGCTCCAATAACAGCAGTACATCGAGCAGCTCTGAGACAAACACCGATTCAAGCAATGGAAATTCCTCGCAGACCGCAACAGGCAATGAGGTAGAGATCGAAGTCGGAGATTGGTGGTAAAGCTCCCAAAACCCACACAACATAAAAGAGGTAGAGGATATATGGAACGTGAACAATTAGTAAAGCTTGTCACTGCGGCACAGCAGGGTGACAATAACTCATTGAACCAACTGTTCAATGCATTTTATAATGATGTATACTACTTTGCTTTAAAGACCGTGAAAGACGGTGACCTTGCGTGTGACATCACCCAAGAGGCTTTTGTTGAGATCATCAACACCTTGCACAATCTCAAGGAGCCTGCCGCATTTGTCACATGGATGAAGCAGATCACCTATCATCAATGCACCCGCTATTTCAAAAAGAAAAAGGATGTATTGGTGGACGAAAATGAGGACGGAGAGACCATTTTCGACACCGTCAAGGAGGATAATGCCGACTTCATTCCCGATGAGGCATTGGACAAGGATGATTTCAGAAAAACCATTCTTTCGATATTGGACGAGCTTTCGGAGGAACAGCGAAGCGCCACTATGATGTACTACTTCGATGAGCTTTCGGTCAAGCAGATAGCCGAGATCCAAGGCGTTTCGGAGGGAACAGTCAAAAGCCGTCTGAATTATGCAAGAAAGGCTATCAAAGCATCGGTTGAGGCATATGAGAAGAAAAACGGCATCAAGCTGCATGCTTTCCCCTTCTTTCCACTTGTTCACTGGGCTTTGGAAAGCGGTATCGAGTCACTGCCTTTGGCCTCTGCCGAAATACTCGCAGGAGGTGTTGCCGCCGCAACAGGTGCTTCGGTGTCCATATCGGTTGGCACATCCGCAGGCGCTACAGTTACCGCTACTGCTACTGCAACAGCCACCGCTACCGGTGTCACCGCAACCACAGCCGCTTCGACCGCCGTTACCGCTACTGCCGCCACGGCGACAGGTATCGGCGCCAAAATAGCCGCCTTGCCCTTGGTCACCAAAATAATCGCAGGCATTACCGCCGCCATTATCGCTGTCGGCGGAGGAACTGCAGCAGTCATTATTGCTAATAATAACAATAACAACAACCGTAACGATGATAGTTCGGTGAGCACAAGCAGTATAGTCGAAGTCTTTGGCAGTCCCGCCGAAGAGACCTTAACCGTTTTGGAGGGTGTTATTCCCGAGGGATGTACATACACACTTTATGACGGAACGGTACTCACAGCGGGACAGAGCTTCCCCGAAACCTGCACCAAAGGTGATAAGGTTCAATACGGTGACTACTACTACGGCTACGAATGTATTTTCGTAAAAGACCTTGACGGTAGCGACGGATATACTGATAGTTGGATCAATCTTGACGAGACCTTTGATACAGGAGACAGCGGTGTGACGCTTGATGATATTTTAGGCTGCTGGACTCCTGCTGTTATCGACCGTACCAAGAGCTCCTACGGAGAGATCGTCCGTTCAATCAACGGCAAGACCATCAATAACCTTTTCTGTACATTCCAAAATTGTTCAAATATGGTCTCAGCACCCACCATTCCCGAAACAGTCACCTCAATCTCTATGGCCTTTTACAAGTGCTCACGTCTGCAGACCGCACCCGTGATTCCTAAGAGCGTCAAGCGTTTAACAGGTGCGTTTTGGGACACAGGAATAAATGGCGAGGTCGTTATAAATGCCGAGCTTGATAAGTCGTTGTTCTGGTACTATCTTGATGTTTTCCGTGATACCTACAATGCACTCAATCTTACAGGCGCCACCCCTGAGGAGAACCTTTTCCTTATTGCCGAGCAATCCAACAATCCGCAGATCACCGTTAACGGAAAGCCTGTTGTTTTCTACTATAATACCAACCGAAAAAGCGGAGGAATAGATAATTTAAAACAGTTATCAGCCAATGTAATACAGTTCTATAAGGATGAGCCGCAGGCCGGATATTCGGGTGATTATGAGGGTGGCGAGGAATGCAGTGCCATATACTCCGCACATGCAGTATCCGATCATTTTGACCTGATTGATATCTTTGGATATAACTATGACAGTGAGGATTTCCTGCTTTTCAACCGAGGCTATACCTCAGTTTATTACACCTTTGACAACACAACCGAAATGAAATCCGATTTCAGCTTGTCGTACAATATCAATATGGACTTCAGGACCAAGGAAGAAGTGCTGACGATGCTTGAGCAAGATATAAAACAGTTTAATACCTTGACCGCAGACGAAACCGAAGCTTATCTTGGCAATCAGTATCTAAGCGCCTCCCCCACCGCAAGCGATATATTTGACAAGCTTTCGGACGAGGACACCGGCTTGAAGCTCAGGCCGATACAACAAGCTGTGGAAGGCTCATACCTTAATATCGAACTCGACTGCGCTGAGGTTGACGGTCACTATCAGTACAGCGTTTATTTCAGTATAACTATTCCTGCTGAGATAATGCTGGCAGAATAACAGCCAAAGCCTTCGTATCATAAATGTAAGAATATAAAATTTTTATTACTAAAAAAATAAAACCGAACGGCATTTTAAATCCCCTTTATTACTGTAAGACAAAAAACAGTGATAAAGGGGATTTATCTTTATTATTTAAAGAAAGGACAACGCTTATGACTCTGAAACTTCATGACCGGATGCACCACAACCTATACTATATCTTCGAGAACGACAAAAAACTGCATCCGATGCCATTTAAAAAGGTTAGATTTATGAGATTTATGCTGAATGAAAAATTTATAAATAAATCTCAAAAAAATAAAGCCAAATGAATCCCCCGTTCCCCTTAATTTACAATAACAACAAAAAGGAGTTAAAATTTATGTCACATTCATTCTTCCTCATCACTTTTCTCGTTATCTTCGGCATCGCAGTATTCACTATTCTTTTTAAAGTAGTCAGCAACATCGTTTTATCGTTCAGTTCCAAAGGTAAAGCTAAAAGCAATCACCGTTACGGATGTAAATCATACAGCCATACCTTTGCAAGCAATTCAAATGACGATTTTATGCGTCAGGCCGAGATGATGCACGATATTGCACATCGCGAGCATATAAGAATGCATAATGAATTCATGAACAACTCAATATCAACACACGACAATTTCATAAACTCATCCATATCCACGAACAACGACTTTATGAATAACAGTATGAACAACTTTATGTAATAAAATCTGTGTATTCTTGAATAATCATACACCAATCGCTGCCGACAACAATATATCGGTGGCGATTTTATATACTTTTTGTATAAACACAATATCTTGTGTTTTTGGTATTGACAAGTTTCAATATCTATGCTAAACTGTAAAATGCACCGACCTCCTGTACTTTCGGTGTGTTTGCATCTGATTTGATTTTAGAAAGGGCACAGCAATGAACATACAAGGCTATCAAAAGCTGACTCTGCTTGATTTTCCAAGTAAAATGGCCTGCACCGTATTTACGGGCGGCTGTAACCTCAGGTGTCCTTTTTGCCATAACGCCAGTCTTGTGAACGACCCCAATGCATACTCCTCGTCTGCCGACGAGGTTTTGGAGTACCTCAAAAAACGCAAAGGCATTTTGGACGGAGTTTGTATCACGGGCGGCGAGCCTCTGCTTCAGCCCGACCTTGAGGATTACATCAAAAACATCAAAGCTTTGGGATATTCGGTCAAGCTGGACACCAACGGGTATCTTCCTGACCGACTTGAAAGGTTGCTTCAAACAGACCTCGTGGACTATGTTGCAATGGATATAAAAAGTTCTAAGGAGAACTACGGCAAAGCCACAGGCGTTGATATTGATATTAAAAAAATAGAAAAAAGTGTTGAGCTGTTAAAAAACGGCAGCATTCCGTATGAATTTCGTACCACCGTTGTAAAAGGTATACATTCTGTAGAGGATCTCAGGAAAACGGCGGAATGGATAAAGGGCACTAAAAAGTATTTCCTGCAAAAATACAGGGACTCAGGTGATATTTTGGGTGACGGTTGCAGCGGTTTCTCGGACGAAGAGATGGATGAGATTTTAAACACGGTCAAGGCAGTAATTCCCGAAGCGGAAATTCGGGGTTGATATACAGCAAGGCAAAGTAAAATTCAAAGAAATTTTAAGAAATGGGGAGTAGAAAAATGTATCGTGTAAACAAACGAGACGGCAAAATCGTAGATTTTGACATCGCAAAAATTTCCGAAGCTATTAAAAAGGCTTTTGAGGCCTGTGAGCGTCAGTACAACGACAACATCGTAGATTTTCTGGCACTTAAGGTAACCTCAGACTTCGAGCCCAAGATCGAGGACGGCATTGTAGCCGTTGAGGATATTCAGGACAGTGTTGAAACCGTGCTTGTTCAGGCAGGCTATGCAGATGTTGCCAAGGCATACATACTGTACCGCCGTCAGCGTGAAAAGCTCCGTAATATGAAGTCCACCATCTTAGACTACAAGGAGATCGTTGACCAGTACGTTAAGAGCACCGACTGGCGTGTTAAGGAAAACTCCACCGTCACCTATTCGGTCGGCGGACTTATCCTTTCCAACTCGGGTGCTATCACCGCAAACTATTGGCTGAGTGAAATCTATGACGACGAGATCGCCAAGGCTCACAAGAATGCTGATATTCACATTCACGACCTTTCGATGCTGACCGGCTACTGTGCAGGTTGGTCGTTAAAACAGCTTATTGAAGAGGGCTTGGGTGGTGTCGGCGGCAAGATCACCTCTGCCCCTGCCAAGCACCTTGCAACCCTTTGCAATCAGATGGTAAACTTCCTCGGCATCATGCAGAATGAGTGGGCAGGCGCTCAGGCATTCTCATCCTTCGATACCTACCTTGCACCGTTTGTCAAGGTTGACAACTTGAGCTACGATGCCGTTAAGAAGTGCATTGAGTCCTTCATTTACGGTGTTAATACTCCTTCCCGTTGGGGTACTCAGTCTCCGTTCACCAACATCACCCTCGACTGGACCGTCCCTCACGACCTTGAGGACGAGTATGCCATCGTCGGCGGCAAGCGTATGGACTTTAAGTACGGCGACTGTAAAAAAGAGATGGATATGGTCAACAAGGCCTTCATCGAGATCATGATCGAGGGCGATGCCAACGGCCGTGGATTCCAGTATCCTATCCCCACCTACTCTATCACACGTGACTTTGACTGGTCCGAGACCGAGAACAACAAGCTGTTGTTTGAGATGACCTCGAAGTACGGTACTCCTTACTTCTCCAACTATGTCAACAGCGATATGGAGCCTTCGGACGTCCGTTCGATGTGCTGCCGCTTGAGACTTGACCTCAGGGAGCTTCGAAAGAAGTCAGGTGGCTTCTTCGGTAGCGGTGAATCCACCGGTTCGGTCGGCGTTGTCACCATCAATATGCCGAGAATCGCCTACCTTGCAACCGATGAGGCTGACTTCTATAAGCGTCTGGATCACATGCTTGATATTTCGGCTCGTTCGCTCAAAGTAAAGCGTACCGTTATCACAAAGCTTTTGGACGAAGGACTCTATCCTTATACCAAACGTTACCTCGGCACCTTCAACAACCACTTCTCGACCATTGGCCTTGTCGGTATGAACGAAGCAGGTCTTAACGCAAAGTGGTTACGTAAGGATATGACCCACAAGGAAACTCAGGAGTTCACAAAAGCCGTTCTCAACCACATGCGTGAGAGACTTTCCGACTATCAGGAGATGTACGGAGACCTTTACAACCTTGAGGCCACCCCTGCCGAGTCCACCTCATTCCGTCTTGCAAAGCACGACCGCAAGCACTATCCCGACATTATATGTGCCTCGGACGGCGAGACTCCCTACTACACCAACTCGTCTCACCTGCCCGTTGGCTACACCGACGATATCTTTACCGCTCTTGACATTCAGGACGAGCTGCAGACCCTTTACACCTCAGGTACCGTATTCCACGCATTCCTTGGTGAAAAACTGCCTGATTGGCACGCTGCCGCCGACCTTATCCGCAAGATTGCAGAGAACTACCGTCTGCCCTACTACACCCTGTCTCCGACCTACTCGGTCTGCTCAGATCACGGTTATATTGCAGGCGAGCAGTACACCTGTCCCAAATGCGGCAGAGAAACCGAGGTCTACAGTCGTATCACCGGTTACTACCGTCCCGTTAAGAACTGGAACGACGGTAAGTCGCAGGAGTACAAGGAGCGTAAGACCTATAACATCGCCACCTCTAAGCTGACCCACAACGGACCTAAGGAAGAGACTGCCGCCTGTGCTTGTGAAGAAAAGGCCACCGCTTTGGCTGACGGCATCTACCTCTTCAAGTCGGCAACCTGCCCCAACTGTAAGATAGCAGAGTCCTTGCTTGACAAGGCCGCCATCAGCTATCAGAAGGTATTGGCCGAGCAGAACGTCGCTTTGACCGAATCCTTAGGCATCAAGCAGGCTCCAACCCTTGTTGTTGTAAAGAACGGTGAGCTCGAGAAGTTCACTATGGTTCAGGGCATCAAGAAGTTTATCCAGGCTAACGCTTAATTTCAAAATCAACTCTCGTAGGGGAGGGCCTCTGCGCCCTCCCATTTATTATTTGTTATTCGTAGGGAGCGATGAGATTCCCCTGATAGGGGAAATGTCCGCAAAGCGGACAAAAGGGTAATGGCGAGCGTAGCGAGTCGTAACCTCGTCGCTCCGCTTTAATGACTTAATCAACGGAGCGACAAGGGTATCGCTCCCTACATTTTATAATATATAACGAGGTACGAATTATGTATGATATAGTAATCATAGGTGCGGGTCCTGCGGGGCTTACTGCCGCCATCTATGCACGACGCGCCAACAAAACTGTCCTCATCCTTGATAAGGCAGGCTTTGGCGGACAGATAACCTTCTCGCCCAAGGTCGAGAACTACCCGGGCTTTGAATCGGTCAGCGGAAGTGAGCTCGCCGACAAAATGACCGAGCAGGTATTATCTCAAGGTGCTGAGGTCGAGATCGAAAACGCACTTGAGATCAAGGACAACGGTGCCACCAAGGTGGTCGTTACCGAGGACGGTAACGAGTATATGGCTAAATCTGTCATCATTGCCGCAGGCGCACAGCACCGCCATTTGGGATTAGACAACGAGGAACGCTTTATCGGCGACGGCATTTCGTTCTGTGCCGTTTGCGACGGTGCCTTTTATGCCAACAAAACGGTTGCTCTCATCGGCGGCGGAAACAGTGCTTTACAAGAGGCTATTCTTTTGTCAGAAACCTCAAAAAAGGTGTATGTTATCCAAAATCTCGATTTCCTCACGGGTGAACAGCGCTTGCAGGAGATTCTTGCAAAGCGTGGCAACGTTGAGGTGATTTTGGGCACTGTGGTCAAGGCTATTAATGACACTCCCGAATTCAGCGGAATTACTCTTTTAAAAACTGCTGACAACACCGAAACTCAACTCCCCTTAGACGGTATGTTTGTTGCAATCGGTCTTGTTCCCGAGAACGACCCATTCAAAAACGTTGCCGATCTTGACAAGAACGGATATATTGATTCCGACGAAAAATGCTTCACCAAAACAGCCGGTGTATTTGTTGCGGGCGACTGCCGTCAAAAGACAGTGCGACAGGTCACCACCGCTACTGCTGACGGTGCTGTTGCCGCCATCAACGCCTGCCGATATATTGACAGCCTGTAACCTTGATTATAGTTAAAAACCACTCGTTTCAATGAAACGAGTGGTTTTTAGTTCACCTTTAAGCTATTGTTTTTTTGCGTTGGCCTTAGCCGTAAATTTTTCAGAATTCACGACAAATCGGTCATGTGCGCCGCGTCCTATAAGTCCTGCTTCGTCAAAAGCCTCAACAAGGAAGCTAATCTTCCTGCCGTCAACCGCAGTAACAGTACTTGTCACGGTGACCTCCATACCAAGTGGAGTTGCCGCAACATGCTCAACGTTCACTAAAGTACCGACCGTTGTGTTGCCGTCATCGAGGTGCCCCTCTAATGCAACGCATGAAGCCTTTTCCATTAAAGCTATCATCATGGGTGTTGCAAAAACAGGCAGACTGCCTGAGCCAACAGCTGCGGCGGTGTTGCCGTCATTCACAGACTGCTTTACAGTGCCCTTAATTCCTACAGTTACGTCCATATTTTATGCCTCTTTTCTCATCAGATACTCATTTATTGCCTTGGCTGCGAGCTTGCCTGCTCCCATTGCCGAAATTACAGTAGCGGCACCCGTCACGGCGTCACCGCCAGCATAAACCCCATCCCTTGAGGTCTTGCCCGTACTCTCATCAACAATGATTCCGCCTTTTTTGTTTACCTCAAGTCCGTTAGTGGTGGCCTTTATCAAGGGGTTAGGAGATGTGCCTATCGACATTATTACGGTGTCGACCTCCAAAATAAATTCGCTGTTAGGCATTTCAACGGGTCTGCGGCGACCCCTTTCATCAGGCTCGCCAAGTTCCATTTTAACACATTTCATGCCCGTAACAAAGCCGTTTTGGGGGTCACGCTTATCATCGGGATTTTCATAGCCCAGTATCTCAACAGGGTTATTAAGAAGACGGAATTCTATTCCCTCCTCAATAGCATGCTCGACCTCCTCACGTCGTGCAGGGAGCTCTTCCATTGAGCGGCGATAAACTATGTAGACCTTTTCGGCACCCAATCTCAAAGCAGTTCTTGCCGCATCCATAGCGACATTACCTCCACCCACAACAGCGACCTTTCCGCCCTTCATGACAGGCGTTTCGGGGTCATCCTTATAAGCCTTCATAAGGTTAGAACGGGTCAAAAACTCATTGGCCGAGTAAACACCCTTAAGGCTTTCTCCAGGTATACCCATAAAGTTAGGCAGGCCTGCTCCCGTAGAGATAAACACGGCCTCAAAGCCCATCTCGAATATTTCATCGACCGTCAGTGTCTTACCGATAATCATATTGGTTTCAATGCTGACACCCATTCTTTTAAGATTATCTATTTCTTTTTGCACAATAGACTTTGGCAAACGGAATTCGGGAATACCGTAAACAAGTACACCGCCCGCCAAATGCAGAGCCTCAAACACCGTTACCTCAAAGCCAAGCTTTTTGAGATCGCCCGCACAGGTTAACCCTGCAGGTCCTGAGCCGATAACGGCGACCTTCTTTCCGTTGCTTTCATTACATTGAGGTGCTTTATCGGAATGTGCATTATGCCAATCGGCAACAAAACGCTCAAGCCTACCTATACCGACAGGCTCACCCTTTATACCTCGCACACATTTAGCCTCGCACTGGGTCTCCTGAGGACAGACACGGCCGCACACGGCAGGCAATGATGAGGTCTCACTGATTATGTCATAAGCCGCCTCAAAATCACCCTGCTTGACCTTTTCGATAAATTCGGGGATCCTGATATTAACAGGACAGCCTGCAACGCACAAAGGGTTTTTGCAAGAAAGACAGCGTAATGCCTCGTCAACAGCCGTTGCCTCATCATAGCCTAATGCAACCTCACAGAAGTTATGAGCCCTGATCTCAGCCTCCTGAGACGGCATGGCATTCTTGGTTAAACTCATATTTGGCTTCATTTTACTTAACCTCCTTCTTGAAGAGGTTACAGGTCTTTTCGTAGGCATGACGTTCAAAGTCACGGTACATTGTGCCTCTCGACATGGCCTCGTCAAAATCGACCTCATAGCCGTTAAAATCAGGTCCGTCTACGCAGGCAAACCTTGTTACTCTCTCACCATTGCGGTTAAGCGTCAAACGGCAACCGCCGCACATACCTGTTCCGTCAATCATAATAGGATTCATGGAAACGGTGCACGGGATACCGTAGGGTCGCACCGCCTCAACAACAAATTTCATCATAACAAGCGGTCCTATGGTAATTACCTCGTCAAAGCGTTCGCCGCTTGACAGCATTTCACTCAACGGCACACATACGTTGCCCTGCCGTCCGTAGCTTCCGTCGTCGGTCATGACAAACAGCTTTTCCGATACAGCCTTGAACTCATCCTCTAATATTAGCAGTTCTTTATTTCTGAAACCGATTATGGACGTGACCTTGGCGCCTTGATTTTTAAGCTTTTCGGCAATAGGCAGTGCAATGGCGCATCCGACACCGCCGCCCACTATCAGCACCCGTTTCAAACTCTCGGTCTTGGTGGCAACACCCAACGGGCCTGCGAAATCCTGAATAAACTCACCGACATTCTTGTGATTCAACCTTTCAGTAGTAGCGCCGACTATCTGAAATATTATCCTCACGGTTCCTTTTTCTCGGTCAAAGCCTGCCACGGTCAAGGGAATTCTCTCGCCGTTTTCGTCGACACGGAGAATTATAAACTGACCCGCCTCGGCCTTTCGGGCAACAAAGGGAGCCTCTATTTCCATCATGGTAACGGTTGGGTTAAGAGCCTTCTTATCTACTATCCTGTACATTATCAACCCATCTTTCACAACTGTTTAGGATATATTTTAACACATCATTCGCCAAAATCAAGTGTCAGCACGCAACTTTTGTGCTTTGACGCAGCTTTTTAATTACGGTAGTCAAAATAAGCGCCAAAATATTAAAGCAGACCACCGTTGCACCGACAGGCAGCATGACCGTTCCCGACATATAGCTGTCGGGCTTTTCTATAACGAAGGTCACGGCAAATAAAAAGCCCAACACAAAGCAAAGCACCGATATGACAACTGAGCTGATAACGACCTTACGGAAGGTCTTAAATAGACGCATAGCCGACACAGCGGGGATAACAATAACCGCCGAGATCATCAGCGAGCCCAAAAGCTTCATCCCGACAACTATGGTTATGGCCGTCAGTGCCGACAACAGCATATTGCATTGCTTGGTGCCTACACCCGTCGCTTTTGCAAACTCTTCATCAAAAGTAACTGCAAAAATACGGTTGTAGAACAAAATATATAACAACAGTACAAGTCCGCAAAGCACTGCACAGAGCACGGTATCGGAGTCGGTCATAGTCAATACCGACGCACCGAAAAGTCCCGAGCAGACCTCAGCCGCTCCTGCCTCGGCAAGTCCGAATATAATGTATCCTACAGCCACCGTTCCTACTGACACCAGTGCCGTAGCGGCATCGCCCTTCAATTTACCTCCCGAGCTCAACCACATAAGGAAAAATGCGGCAATGGTAACTATTGGAATGGTTATATAGATGACATTTTCGTCAGCCACCTCAAACAGGGCGGCTATAGCCAAAGCCAAAAAGCCGACATGAGAAAGTCCGTCGCCTATCATCGAGTAGCGTTTGAGCACCAAATTCACTCCCAAGGCCGACGAGCAAAGGCTGGTCATAACACCGACTATCAAAGCATAGACAACTACCGATGTATTGAAATACTGACCTGAAAAAACGCTGAAATCAAATGAAATACTCATACCGCACCGCCTTTGATGAACTTTTTACCCAAATCAGTCAAAACATAATCTGCGGTACTGCCAAACCAAAAGCTATCGTGTGAAAGGTGCAGTATCTTCCCCGCCCTTTCGACCGCCGACTTCACATCATGGGTTATCATGACCACCGTAAGTCCCTGACTGTGAAGAGAATCAATAACCGAATACATCTCCTTCGCCGCATTGGGGTCGAGCCCGTTCACAGGCTCGTCCAACAACAGCATGCTTTCGGTTGCGCACAAAGCACGGGCGAGCAGCACCCTTTGCTGCTGTCCACCCGATAGTTCACGGTAGCAACGGTCGGCAAGAGCTGATATATTGAGTAGCTCCATGTTCTTCTTGGCCCTTTGCTTTAAGGCTCTTGCATAAAACGGCAGTCGGGTGCTTCCTGCAAAGGCCGACATTACGACCTCCTTTACCGAAGCCGGAAAATCCCTTTGAGCAGACTGTTGCTGAGGAAGATAGCCTATCGAACCACGCTCTGCACCGTCTTTAAGAATTATCTGTCCCTTAATCGGCTTAACAAGTCCCAAGATGCTTTTTATCAGCGTGCTTTTTCCGCTTCCGTTCTCACCTACGACGCAAAGATACTCTCCCTTATCCAATTCAAAGGAAAGCTCCTTTACTACCGCTTTCCCATCATAGGCGAGTGTAAGCTCGCTTATTTTTAATTGGCTCATTTTAAAGCCTCCGATATTTTATTAATATTCTCTCTCATGACCGATACATAATCAGCCCCGTTTGTGAGCTCCTGCTTTGAAAAGGTATGGCAAGAATGCAGAAGCTCAGCCTTCCCTCCTACTGCACTTGCTATCTGCTTAGCAAATACAGGATCCGAGTTTTCCATATAAAAGATGACCTTAGTATTTGACTCGAGCGCACTCTTGGTAAGTGCGGTTATCTGTGCAACGCTCGGGTCGACCCCTGATGAGCAACCGAGGAATGCCGCATCATAATCAAGGTCGTAATCGTCACAAAGGTATCTAAACGGGAAACGGTCTCCAAAAATGAGTCGTTTGGCTTTTGCATCGCTCACCACCTTCAAAAGCTCCTCATCGAGCTTTTGAAGCTCTGAAACGTACGCTTGGCAATTAGCTTTATAATACTGCGCATTATCCGAATCAAGCTCGCAGAGTACTTCTGTTATAGCTTTAACTATTTCGACCGAACGCTTGGGAGAAGTCCACACGTGCTCATCATAAGCGTCGTGCTCGTGGTCATGCTCATCCTCGTGGCTGTGAGCATCCTCGTGAACATGCTCCATACTGCCGCTGATAACCTCTGATAAGGTATCAACTGTATCGGTCAAGGCTATCCAGCGTGCGTTCCCTTTCACGGTATGACGCAGCTCGGTTATCCAATCTGAATCCGATTCACCGCCGACATATATAACAAGGTCAGCGGCAGCTACCGTCTTAAGCTCGGACACCGTCAGATTTTCAAGCTGAAAATCATGACTTTCTGTGCCTAGTGGCACCAACATTTTAGCGCTGACTTTATCTCCTGTAATATTCCTTACAAAATCATACTGCGGAAATACCGTACAAACAACCGAAAGCCTTGATTCTTCATCACTTTGCTCACTGCAGCCAATAAAAAACACGGATAACAGAAAAACGAGCAATAGACATAATAACTTTTTCATCATGTTCATTTGCTCACACCTTGGCTGCACAATCTGTACACTCACCGTAAAGGACAGCTTTGCCGAATCCTAAAATAAAGTTGTGTTCTGTCTTAATATGCTCACTGACCTCACTTAAATGGGGGCACTCCATATGAATAAGCCGTCCGCATTTAACACATTTCAAATGATAATGGCTGTCGCAGTCATCGTGTATATCGGCATATTGGTACACGAACTGTGCACTGTCGGGTGTTTCAAAACGACGTATGACCCCTTGCTCCAAAAGCTTTGATATCTGACGGTAAACCGTGCTTTTGCCTGCTCCGTTTTTACATACCTCATCGGTAATCTCGGCCACTGAAAAATGGCGGTCGCAATTACTTTTGAAAAAATCCAGCACTGCTCGTTTCTGCCCTGTTTTATATTCCTTTTTCATAACTTTCTCCCGACCGAATTTGAGAATGATTCTCACTTTGAACAGTATACCACATTTTCACGCAAAGTCAACACAAAATGAGAACAATTCTCATTTTGAAGCAAAAAGAAAACCGACAAGGACTCCCTTGTCGGCATTTCTTTTGATTTTCGATTACAGCGTTTTGTGCCACATACTTTTATCGGCAAAATACCAAGCATCATTCTCGGCATCGAAAGCACCAAGCATTTCAAGCATGGTACACGTGGCAAGATAGGTATCCCATCCCATAGGTGCGGCATGGCGTTCGATATCTGATATCTTCTGACGGCTTTTTCCGACCATGACTCCAAGGTCGTCCTGTGAAAGACGAAGCTTCTTGCGGATGCTCGGCAAGCGTTCTACCAGATCACCTATCAATCGCTTTCTCTCTGTACTGATAACAAATTCAGGCATATCATCACCGCTCACTTTATTTTTTACAAAATAATTATAACTCTACATCAAAGCAAAATCAAATGTTTTCGAGTGGTGAACGATATTTTTGTCGAAATAACCAATGGCAATCATGCATTTTAGAGGTTTTGCACAGTAGATTTTCTGATGTTGTCACATAATATTTAACGTTGGAAACTAATGTCAAAACCCTCTTGTCACAAATTGTTATAATTTGCCTCGAAACGCTTGTTCTATGCGGTTTTTCAAGTTATCACGTAAGGTGTTTTTATGATGTTTGCAACCACAAAATAATTTTTAAGTATAAAATAAAACAGCAGTCAAAGCACTGCTGTTTTATGTGGAATTTATGCAACGGGAATATCAATTTCCGCACTGTCTTTTTTGGTTTTCGGCTTGCGGTTGTTCTCCACCCGTGGACTGCCGTTACCCTCAGCACAATCCTTTGTAATGGTGATTTTGCTGATAGTCTTATCAGACGGAGCGGTATACATAATATCCCGAAGTATATTCTCGATTATCGAACGAAGACCTCTGGCACCTGTTTTGCGCTCAACCGTAACCTTGGCAATATGCCTCAAAGCCTCTTCCTCAAACACAAGCTCAATATCGTCCATTCTAAAAAGCTCGACATATTGCTTGATGACAGAATTCTTAGGCTCGACCATTATTCGGTAAAGGGTATCCTCATCCATTGCGTCAAGCGAAGCAATTACAGGCAGACGTCCCACAAGCTCGGGGATAAGACCAAACTTGACAAGATCGTGATGGATAACCTTTCTTGAGGTTATTTCAGACTCCATCTGCTGTTTAGACTTAACGTCAGCTCCAAAACCGATACCACTTTCTCCCATGCGTTTACCGACAATTCTTTCGATTCCGTCAAAAGCTCCCGCACATATAAAGAGGATGTTCGTGGTATTTATTTGGATAAACTCCTGCTGAGGATGCTTTCTGCCGCCCTGAGGAGGAACATTGGACACAGTACCCTCAAGTATTTTTAAGAGTGCCTGCTGAACACCCTCACCGCTGACATCACGTGTTATCGAAACATTCTCCGACTTGCGAGCTATTTTATCGATCTCATCAACGTAGATTATGCCTCTTTCAGCCTTTTCAACATCAAAGTCGGCCGCCTGAATAAGTCTTAACAGGATATTCTCAACATCCTCACCGACATAGCCTGCCTCGGTCAATGTGGTGGCATCGGCAATGGCGATAGGCACGTCCAGAAATCTTGCAAGGGTTTGTGCAAGCAAGGTCTTGCCGACACCTGTAGGACCGAGCATCAACACATTACTTTTAGCAAGCTCGACATCAGACTTTTCGGTACAGAAAATACGTTTGTAGTGGTTGTAAACAGCGACGGATAGAGTCTTCTTGGCATCATCCTGACCGATAACATACTCGTCAAGGTGAGCCTTCAACTCGGCAGGGGTCGGAAGCTTAAAATCCTCTTTTTTCGTCTGCTTTTGCTGAGTCTTCGGCTTGCGTGCAGGGCCAAGATCATTCTCAAGCAACAGCGAGTGGCACACCTCAATACATTCATCGCAGATGAATACTCCGTTTCCTGCAATAAGGTGGTCTACCTCACTTTCCGTGCGTCCGCAGAACGAACAGACGGGATGGTTTCTATTATTGTTATTAGGCATTATATACTCCAGAAATTATCTTTTTTCGAGGACCTTATCGATCAAGCCGTATTCCATAGCCTCTTTCGCTGACATGAAATTATCACGCTCGGTGTCAATGCGAATGGTTTCTATGGGCTTACCTGTATTTGCGGCCAGAATTTGGTTGAGTTTTTCGCGAGTCTGCTCAATGTGCTTGGCATGAATAATAATATCACTTGCCTGACCCTCAGCAGCGCCCAAGGGCTGGTGTATCATGATCTCGCTGTTGGGGAGTGCAAAGCGCTTGCCCTTGGCACCTGCCGACAAAAGGAATGCACCCATAGAAGCAGCCATACCCATACAGATGGTGCTGACATCACACTTTATATAGTTCATGGTATCGTAAATTGCCATACCTGCCGAAACACTTCCGCCGGGGCTGTTAATATAAAAGCTGATATCCTTATCGGGGTCCTTACCCTCCAAATAAAGCATCTGTGCAATAACAAGACTTGCCGTGGCATCATTCACCTGATCGCAAAGCATAATAATGCGGTCGTTTAAAAGACGTGAATAAATGTCATAAGAACGCTCTCCTGCACCTGTCTGTTCTACTACCATTGGTACTAAACTCATAATTATTCTCCGTTTCCGCCGCCTTGGTATACTCCCTACCGTCCGGCGGCAAGGACGATAGGCTAACATTATAAGCCGCAGAGCATAATGCTATGCCCAAAATACACAAAGCGGCAGAATTCTTTTAAATTCCGCCGCTTAAGGGTTACAAAACTTGGCGGCATAACCACAGAAAATAGTATGCAACCGTTCTTTCAATTATAAACAGTACCGAAAAATTATTCTTCGGTCTTGTCTGCTGCCTTCTTGGTGGTCTTCTTAGCGGCAGGCTTCTTGGCAGGCTTCTCGCCCTCAGCAGCGTCTGCCTTCTTGGTGGTCTTCTTAGCAGCAGGCTTCTTGGCAGGAGCCTTCTCACCCTCAGCAGCGTCGGCCTTCTTGGTGGTCTTCTTAGCTGCTGTTTTCTTGGCAGGCTTTTTCTCCTCGGTCTTTTCTGTCCTTTTGTCTACCTCGGTAATAACTGCGGCAGCCTTGATTACGTCCATAGCCTTCTGAACAGCAAGATCCTTCTTAAGATCGTCTTGGGGAACCGATGCCTTAACCTTGTCGATCTCAATATTGTAATCCTTAGCCATCTTCTCGAACTCGGCATTGAGCTCTTCCTCAGTGATCTCTATTGTTTCAAGCTCTGCTACTTTCTCAAGAGCAAGACGGATCTTGACCTGAGCCTCTGCCTGAGGCTTGAAGGTATCCTTAAACTGATCGATGTTACCGCCCATATACTTGAGGTAGGTAGAAAGATCCATGCCCTGAGCCTGAAGTCTGTAAGCAAACTCCTCAACGCTCTGCTTTGCACGGTTCTCAATCATAGCGGCAGGGATCTCAGCCTTAACAAGCTCGATAAGCTGCTCTACGATCTGATTCTCAACGTCAGCATCAGCCTGCTTAGTCTTACGCTCAATAGCCTTTGCCTTAAGATCAGCCTTGTACTCTGCCAAGGTATCGAACTCACTTACGTCCTTTGCGAACTCATCGTCGATAGCGGGCATTTCCTTGACCTTGATCTCATGAAGCTTTACCTTGAAGGTGGCAGCCTTACCCTTGAGCTCCTCAGCGTGGTACTCCTCGGGGAAGGTAACATTTACATCAAACTCGTCGCCTGTGTTATGACCTGCGACCTGCTCCTCAAAGCCAGGGATGAAAGAGCCCGAGCCCAAGCTCAGAGAGTAGGACTCACCCTTGCCGCCGTCGAATGCCTTACCGTCGACAAAGCCCTCGTAATCGATAACTGCAGTGTCGCCCATCTGTGCAGCACGGTCCTCAACTGTCACCATTCTGGAGTTGCGGTCAGCAACTGCGTTGACCTCGGCATCAATCTCCTCGTCGGTAACAACGGCCTTAACCTTCTCAGCCTTAAGACCCTTGTAACCGTCTATCTCAACCTCAGGCTTAACGGTGATAACGATCTTGAACTCAACACCATCAGCCTTAGAGATGGAAACGAGATCAAAATCGATCTTATCATCAACAAACTCTAATCCGGACTCGGTTATAGCAGTATCAACAGCCTCGGGGTAGATTATGTTGAGAGCGTCCTCAAAGAAGACCGACTCGCCATAGTATTTCTCGATAAGACCCATAGGAGCCTTGCCCTTTCTAAAGCCGGGCACATTGATTTTTTTACCGTTCTCCTGATAAGCCTGCTTGATAGCCTCATTAAATTTCTCGGCATCAACAGTGATAACCAGCTCATAACGGTTGGTTTCTTTTTTACTGAATTCCTTAAGCATTTTAAGACCTCCACAAAAATTCTCATGTTACTATAACATATTATTGAATTTTTTTCTATAGTTTTCTTGAAAAAATTTGCTGATTTGGCAAAATTTATTAAAAATATCCATTTAATGCGGATTTTAACCGTCAATTTATTAACAATGACAATAAACTGAAGCAAAAATCACAAAATAATTTCATACGGAGTAAAGTCAATACAGTCACACGAAACAAGTTTAAAGGTAATCGAGTCGAACTTTGGCACGGCACGGTGAAGACCCGACCCGTGAATATGTCCGTGATATACGGTTTTGATGTTATGCTTTTTCAAAACATGAATTATCTCATCGCAATGCGAATCCTCGTAAACAGGGGGATAATGCAGAAATACTATGGGCCGTAATCCCTTTTCCTCAGCGGCTGCAATTGACGCTTCAAGTCGGCCTGCTTCACGAAGTATTACCTTTTTCTCGGCTTGGGGTTTGTCGAAAAACCAGCCTCGGCTGCCACAGATACCCACACCCTCAGCCTCAATGCAGGAGTTGAATACACACTTTATTGACTTAATGTCATTTTTATCAAAAAATGCATTTATTTTGGTCATGGTGCTCCACCAAAGATCATGGTTGCCTTTCAGGAAAATCTTTTTCCCCGGCAGAGCATCAATAAATTTAAGATCAGCAAGCGTATCCTCCAATTTCAGCGCCCATGAAATATCACCCGGAATGACAACGGTGTCGCCATCGGTCACAACACGCCTCCAATTTGCCTCCAACCGCTCGACGTAGTTATCCCATCCGTAGAACACATCCATCGGCTTATCGGCCGACAGCGACAAATGCAGATCGGAAATTGTAAACAGCGACATTTGCCGCCCTCCTTTTGGATATTAAACTGATTTTCGGTCATAATAATTCTGTCCAAACAAAAGGGCAAATCTTTATCTTTAGGAGACATTACCATGAACGAAAATTGCGGTTGCAAAATTTCAGGTATCAAGTGCGAGGTTGAAAACTGCCGTTATCACACCAAGGATAACTGCTGTGACGCAGGTCACATTGAGGTGATTCATCACAACGCACAAACTTCTTCAGAGACTGCCTGCGGCACATTTGAAATGAAGTAATCGAAATTTGCAAAACGAGGGCTGTCATAACGACAGTCCTCTCTTTTTTATTTTATTTTGAGGAAATCGTAAACAACGTCTATCATATTTTCCTTTTCGCAGACGTTGTTAAATCTGGGTGTTGCACCCTTTAAGGCCTTGATAGGTGCAGGAGGTGTGGTGTTGGTAACCTCGCTCAAGGAGTCGACCATACCGAACTCATCATCCGAGCATTTGGACTCGTCAACTGCCTTCAAAACAGAAGCCGAGAACTTATACGGACTTGCAGTCGAGGCAATAACTGTAGGCTTTTTGTCACCCGTTTTGGATACATATTCATCATAGACCTTAACAGCAACGGCTGTGTGTGTATCGCAAAGATAACCGTACTTTCCGAACTTTTCGGCAATGGTTGCCAAGGTTTCGGCATCATCACAGCAACCACCCCAATAAAGCTCCTGCATTTTCTCAAGCATCTCGCCGTTTATCTCGTATTTACCGTCATTGGCAAGGCTTGCCTGCAGCTTGGCAGTGCTTTCGGCATTGTTACCGCCCAAATGGTACATCATACGCTCAAGGTTCGAGGAGATAAGAATATCCATAGACGGAGAAGCAGTAGTAAAAAACTCACGGTTGCGGTTGTAAACGCCTGTATTGATAAAGTCTGTCAAAACATTGTTAGCGTTAGATGCACAGATAAGCTTGGCCACGGGAACACCCATGCACTTGGCATAGTAGGCCGCCAAAATGTTACCGAAGTTGCCCGTAGGAACAACGACATTGAAACCGTTAGAAATATCCTCACCCGCTTTCAAAAGATCGCAATATGCCGAAACATAATAAACGATCTGAGGAACAAGTCTACCCCAGTTGATAGAATTGGCGCTGGAAAACTCCATTCCATTTTTGCGAAGCTTTTCCTTGACTGTCGCATCGGTAAATATCTTTTTGACACCGCTCTGGGCATCATCAAAGTTGCCCTCGATAGCCGAGACAAAAACATTGTTACCTTTTTGAGTATCCATCTGCAGCTTCTGCATCGGGCTGACGCCGTTGTTGGGATAGAAAACGATAATATCGGTATTTTCTACATCGCTGAAGCCCTCCAAAGCAGCCTTACCTGTATCACCCGAGGTAGCAACAAGAATAACCGTCCTGCCCTTGCCTACCTTCTTAGCAGAGGTAGTAAGCAAAAATGGGAGCAGCTGCAAAGCAAGGTCCTTAAAAGCACAGGTGGGGCCGTGCCACAGCTCAAGGATGTACTCTCCGTTATCCAATTTATGCAACGGTGCAGGCATATCGTTATCAAAGGTGCCCTTGTAGGCTCCGTTGACACAGTAGTCAAGCTCCTCCTCTGTAAAATCGGTAAGATAAAGCTTTAAGACCTCTTTAGCTCTGCCGATATAGTCAAGCTCGGCAATTCTTTTGAAATCGGCATCGGTCAAGGTTGGGATACTTTCAGGAACAAAAAGTCCGCCGTCGTTTGATATTCCCTGAGCAATCGCCGTTGCTGACGAAACCTTAACATTTACGTCTCTGGTACTTAAATATAACATTCTATTTCTCCATTCCGCCGACCGTATCGGCCAAAGAACATTTTAACCTATTCATTTTACACTATGACACACTCTTTGTCAAAGCCATTTGATAATATTTTCACGTTTTCTGAAAATTTCCCGCACTAAAGGCATTTTCAAAATAATTCAGCTTCATACCGCCATCAGGCGACGTAAAAACCTCGGCAACATCAAAGCGAGGTCTAAGTCCGAAGCCGTTATGCCGCAAATAGATATTGGCGGTTGTGATTATTTTCTGTTGCTTCGGTGTATTGACATACTCATAAGGTCTGACCCTTGAGCCCTCGGCACGGGTCTTGACCTCAACAAAAAGTATCTCGTCATCGTTTTCGGCAATAACATCTATCTCACCGAATTTACAGCGGTAGTTTCTGGCCGAAATGATGTAACCCTTTTTCTTCAAATACTCGGCAACAAAGGCCTCGCCCGAATTACCTATAGCCTGTGTCTTGCCCATTACTTGCCCTCAAAAAAGCTTTTAAGAAAGCTTTGGCGGTGAATGGGCAGAACCCCATGCTGACGGATGGCATCATAGTGTGCCGCCGTACCGTAGCCCTTGTGGTTTTCAAAGCCGTATTCGGGGTACTTTTCGGCATATTCTAAAAGCAAGCGGTCTCGTGTGACCTTAGCAAGTATAGATGCCGCCGCTATTGAACATGATTTGGCATCACCCTTGACCACCGTTTCACAAGGAACGGGCACATCATTAGGGACACGGTTGCCGTCTATCAGTGCATAATCAGACTTAACACTCAATCCGTTGATTGCTCGGTTCATGGCAAGGTACGTAGCGTTCAGGATGTTGTGCTCCTCTATTTCCTCAACCGTAGCAAATGCCACCGAATAAGCCACCGCTTTTTGGGTTATCACATCGAAAAGCTGTTCCCTTTTCTTTTCGGTCAGCTTTTTAGAGTCGTTAAGCCCATCAATTTCACAATCCTCAGGCAGAATAACAGCCGCCGCACAAACAGGCCCTGCCAAAGGCCCTCTTCCTGCCTCGTCGACACCGCAAATAGCCTGAAAGCCCTTTTCCTTTGCCGCTTTTTCATATGTAAAATCAGGCATTACATCTCCTCCGGCATTTCCAAAGTAATATTCCCGAGCTTGCCGCCTCGGTATTCGTCTAACAGCATGGTAGAGGCTCTTTCACAATCAACCTCGCCGCCACGCATCATCATGCCTCGTCTCTTACCTATTGCCTGCAAAAGGTCGTATGCATCGTAATACTCACTCGGATCGACCTTATAACGCTCGACAAGACGGTCGGAATATTCCGAAGACATGCATTCAAGCAATCTCACAGCCAGCAATTCTTTATCAATAACGTCATCCTTGACAGCGCCCGTAAAAGCAAGATGCTCACCGACTTTAGGATCATCGAATTTTGGCCACAAGACACCCGGCGTATCAAGAAGCTCAAGACGGTCATCTATTTTAAACCATTGGTTGCCTCTGGTCACTCCGGGACGGTCGGCTACACCTGCCTTGGATATTTTGGACATACGGTTGATAAACGAAGACTTACCTACATTAGGCACACCGACAACGGCAACTCTCAAAGGCTTGCCTGTCATTCCTTTTTTATCATAGCCTTTTAACTTGTCGGCTAAAAGATTTTTGACCGAACGGACAAAGTTATCAACACCCTTGCCCGTTCTGCAATCCATCGGTATGGCGATTATCCCCTGTGACTTGTAATAATTTATCCAACGGTCAGTTGCTGCTTTGTCGGCAATATCGCACTTATTAAGCAATATCAGCCTCGGTTTATCTGCAATAATACCCGACAGCTCCGGATTACGGCTGCTGACGGGTATTCTGGCATCTGCAATTTCGGCAACGGCATCGATAAGCGGCAAAACCTTTTCGATCTGCCGCTCGGTTTTCTTCATATGACCCGGAAACCATTGTATATTCTGCATTTCGCTCATAATTTACCTACTTTAATATATACTTCCCATACTATCAAACGGATAGATGCGAAACAGTGCTTTACCAAGGATCTGATCCTCGTTTATCAAACCAACCGCCTCGGTTCTGCTATCCAATGACACTGTTCGATTATCTCCCAACACAAAAACATGATCTTCGGGTATCTGTATTGGGTACTCGTAATAGCCGAATACTCCGCCACTCATAACGGCCTCGGTGTAGACATTGCCGACATACTCATAACCCACCGGCTGAACATCTTCCGGACTGTCGCCCACCATTACAACACCTTCATAGATATCTACCCACTGTCCCTCAGTGGCAATAACACGTTTTATGATAGGGGTATCATCATAGACCTCACTTGAAATAACAACTATGTCACCGTATTTTGGAGTGTAAAACACATCGGATACTATAACCCGTTGCTTATCCTGCAGGGTTGGATACATTGAACTGCCCTCTATCTGAACCTGACGGAACAAAAATGTGAACACCAGCACGAGTACCATCACGGTAATTACTGCACACTCTATCCACTCGTAAGCCTCGTTCCAGAAGCTAACGGTCTCTTTAACATTTCTGCTGTTTTTTCTGACAGGCATCATTGATGTTCACTCCTTTACCGTCAAATAAGCAAAGAAGGGAACAAGAATACCCTGTTCCCTTCGCTGCATAAATCAGATTTGTTCCTTAACCTTAGCGGCCTTACCGACTCTGTCACGGAGGTAGTAGAGCTTAGCTCTGCGAACCTTACCGTTACGAACGGTCTCAACCTTGGCAACGTTAGGAGAATGTACGGGGAATACACGCTCAACACCTACACCGTAGGATATACGGCGTACGGTAAATGTCTCAGCGATACCGCTGTTGTTCTTTGCGATAACAGTTCCCTCGAAGATCTGAATTCTCGACTTGTCACCCTCGGTGATTCTAACGTGAACACGGACAGTGCTACCGATCTTGATCTCGGGAGCCTCAGCCTTAAGCATTCCCTTAGAAATCTCTTTAACGAAATCCATTTTAATTTCCTCCTTTAATTTGTTCCAGACGTTCATGCCTATATACATCTTAAGTCAGGTAAAGCCTGAATAAGCAGAGGACCATCCGCTTTGGTGTCGTTAAACGGCATCAAACCCATCGGCAAGGAAACCGATGAAATCAAATGCTAAAGTATAATACCACAGTCAACTGAAAAAAGCAAGCATTTTTTTGAAAAAGTTTTAATTTAATAATTATCGGCCTTTATTTCAAACCAGCTTTGCGGTTTTTTGCACACAGGACAAGCCTTAGGAGCATTTTCTCCCACATGGATGTGACCGCAATTTAGACATTTCCATATCTTGACCCCGTCACGCTTAAAAACAATTCCCTGCTCGATATTTTGCATAAGCTTTTTAAAACGCTCATGGTGTTCTTTTTCTATACTTCCGACCATTTTGAAAAGGGCCGCTATTTCAGTATAGCCCTCTTCCTCAGCCTCTGCGGCAAACTGCTTGTACATGCTGTCGAACTCAAACCACTCGCCGTTAGCAGCGTCCTTTAAGGACTCGGCCGTTGTCGGCATAGAATTGTCGTGAAGCTGCTTAAACCATATCTCAGCATGCTCCTTTTCGTTATTTGCGGTCTCTTCAAATATCCTCCCTATCTGCTCAAAGCCTTGATTTTTGGCCTCGGCAGCATAAAAGGTATACTTATTTCTTGCCTGTGATTCACCCGAAAAGGCCGCTAAAAGATTGGCATAGGTTTTGCTCTTTTGAAATTCCAACGTAAAATACCTCCTGTGATTTTACGTTATCATTTCCCAAAATCTTACTGTTATTCAAGATTTGAAATAAGGTCTTGAATGTTTCTGAGCTGATAGTCGATGTTTTTGATAAGTTTAGGTTGCTTCAAAGCTGCTTGAGCACCTTTAACAACGGAGTACTCCGCATCCGAGCGAATATAGACCTCCGTGTTAAGGTTTTCACTTAACAGCTCAGCCATTCCGTTGACCAGCGCACCGCCGCCCGTAACATATATTTTGTCGCACATTATATCGGCAACTATATCAGGCGGAGTGCGTTCGATGACACTGTTTATTGCCGAAAACAAGCTTTGTGCCGTATCCTTCATTGCGGAATACACATCGGTCGAGGTGATTTCAAAAAGCTGGGGCAGTCCTGAAAAAAGGTTGCGTCCCTTAGCCTTGATTATGACCTCTTCCTTTCTCGGCATTACCGAGCCGATCTGTTTTTTTATCTCCTCGGCAGTTAAATTGCCTATCAGCACGTTAAACTCTTTTCTGACGTATTTTATAATGGCATCGTCAAAATCGGCCGAGCCGATTGGTGCTGAATCACACTGAACGATACCGCCCGCAGACAGCATCGCAACGTTGGTTACCCCTGCACCGATATCTACCACCATTTTGCCGCCCGCTTGGGTGAAATCCAGACCCATTCCAAGTGCTGCGGCAACAGCCGAATCAATAACCTGAACACGGCGTCCGCCTGCTATTTCGGCCGCATTCTCTAACGAACGTCTTTGTATTGAGGTCGCACCCGACGGCATGGCGATGATTACACGGGGCTTTATAAGACGCTTTCCGAGCGAATTAGAAAAGAACTCGGTCAGCATTTGTTCAGCCACATCGTAATCGGCTATCATTCCTCTTTGAATGGGAAACACCGACTCGAGATGCTCAGGCAGACGGCCTATCATGCTTTTGGCCTTTTCGCCGAAAGCGACAGGCTCCCATGTTTCGCTGTCAACCGTTGCGACGGTAGGCTGTTCAAGTATAATTTTATTACCGCACAAAAGCACGGTTTTGGATGTTCCGAAATCAATCGCAAGATCTATGGGCAAACGGCCCACCTCCTTTAACAGTTATATTATATTTCATTTTGAGGTTGTTTACAAGATTTATTTAATGTCAGCAGTGCGGTCACACAATAAACCTTCTCGGCACCTGCCAACCGCAGTTGCTTGGCGCACTCATTCAAGGTATAGCCCGTTGTCTTAATATCATCAACCAACAACACCGTTTTACCGTCGAGTCGTTTGGAAGCCTTATAGGCGCCCTTAACATTTTGCTGTCGCTTGTCATGGGAGAGATTATGTTGCTTCTCGGTATCACGCACCTTTTTAAGCAACCCTTTATCTAGTTGGAGCTTTAGATCTTTTGCGGTCTCTTTACCTAAAAGCTCTACATAGTCATATTTTCTGTTGCGCAGTGACTTACGTGTTGACGGAACAATACACACGACATCAAAATTGATCTTTGGAAATCTTTTCAAAACAGTATCCGCCATACGTTGGCCGAAAAACTCCGCCACATAGGGTGCATTTTGAAATTTAAGCATATACACGCCCTTTTGTGCCGCACCTCGGTTGTAAAACGGAGAACAAACTCCCTCAAACAGATAATGATATCTCCTGCATTCGCAGTTGGTCTTTTCGTGTCCGCAGTACCGACACACCTTGCCCACCACCGCCTGCTTGATAAGGTCATCATAACAACTGTCGCAGGGCTGACCACCGTCATTGAGCCTGCCGCAGCACGGACATCTTGACGGATAAAAAATCTCTGTGATCCTATCCAAAAGCTTCATTGTGCATCTTCCTCGGTCAGCATAGTTTTGAGTGCGGTATATCTTAAGGTCTTGCGGTCGTTACCTGCCATAGCCTCAAGCACCTGACGGCTGCCTACGACTATGAGCATTTTCTTGGCACGTGTCACCGCCGTATACAAGAGATTACGGTATTTAAGCTGATACGGAAAATCGAGCAACGGCAGTATAACACAGTCAAACTCGCTTCCCTGACTTTTATGCACCGTAACGGCATAGGCCAGCTCAAGCTGTTGCACCTCATCGCCAGAGTAGTCCGCCACACGGTCAACAAACCGCACGGTAAGACTGCGGTTGGCCACGTCAATGTCCTCTAATATCCCGACATCACCGTTAAAGACCCCGACACCGACATTGCCGTTGTCGTCCTCCCAGACAATATCGTAGTTATTCTTTATCTGCATGACCTTGTCGCCTTTTCTAAGGGTAAAGCCCTTTATCTCTATCTCGGGCACTCCCTTTAACGGGGGATTAAGCTGTTGCTGAAGTAAATTATTTAGGTAGACCGTTCCCAACTCCATTTTCTTTGACGGACAAAGTATCTGAATATCCTCGGTCGGCGAGAAGTTATATGCCTCAGGGAGCCTCCTGCAGCACAAGTCGGTCACAAGATTTGCCGCACGTGGCGGTGTTTTGCTCTCAAGCATGAAGAAGTCGGCATCCTTGCGGTCAAGCACCAACGGCTCTCCTTTAATTATTCGGTGAGCATTAACAACAATAAGGCTTTGCATAGCCTGTCTGAATACCTTGTTGAGCCTGATGCACGAAAAACGGTTTGACAGAATAAGATCCTTTAAAACATTACCTGCACCAACACTCGGCAACTGGTCGGAGTCGCCTACCAAAACAAGATGAGTACCCAATTTGAGTGCCCGAAGGAGAGCATCAAACAACCCGACATCGACCATTGACATTTCATCAACAATAACAACATCATGCTCCAATGGATTCTTCTCACAGCGCACAAAGACATGTGATTTCCCGTCATCGGCAGCTCCAACCTCAAGCAGTCGGTGTATGGTTTTAGCCTCCTTGCCGCAAAGCTCGGTCATGCGCTTGGCGGCTCGTCCAGTGGGTGCAGCCAAAGCTACCTTAAGCCCTCGGTTTTCCATTATTCTTATTATGCCGTTCACGGTCGTGGTTTTGCCCGTTCCAGGACCGCCCGTAAGAATAAACACTCCCGACTCCACACAATCGCAGACGGCTTTTCTCTGCAGCTCCTCAAATCGGATACCCAAATCCCGTTCTGCTTTTTCAATTTCCCTTCCCGATACCGGCTTTTCACGGTTACCCAAGCTCAACTCGGTTAAAAGTCGGTTAGCAATATATTTCTCGCAGAAGTACTGCTCACTCAACGCAACAAATGGCCGACCGTCAACGGTTACGGAATAAACAAGCTTTCGCTCAAGTAATTCTTCCACTGCGTCATCGACATGACCGTTATCGCTATCTAAAAGCTTAGCCGAGGTGGTAATAACCTTTTCACGAGGCAGACAGGTGTGACCATTTACAAGATTATGTCTTATAACGTATGATATGCCTGCGCACATTCTTTCGAGGTTGTCCTCAGGCACTTGGAGTCTTCGGGCAATATCATCAACCCTTTCGAAATCAAAGGCTATTTCAGCCTTGCACAAAAGATACGGGTTTTCCTCTATTCTTTCTGCCGCCGTCTCCCCCAATGCTTTAAAGACCGTCACCGCTTCATCGGCCGATAGCCCGTACTGAGCCAAGCGCATACAAAGCTCTCTTAACGATTTACGTCCTGCTATATCCTGGGAAATTTGCTTAGCCTTGGCCATTGATATGCCTTTGATGGTAGCCAGACGGTGAGGCTCATTCTCCATGACATCAAAGGTGTTGTCACCGAAAAGCTTAACTATCTTTTTAGCGGTGGCAGGACCTATTCCTTTTATTGCACCTGATGAGAGATATCTGAGTATCGCCGAAGCCCCTGAGGGTAGTGTTTTGATATAGCTTTCAGCCTTAAACTGCTGTCCGTATGTAGGATGGAGTACGAATTTACCCGTTATTTCAAGCTCCTCTCCCACCGTAACGTCAGGCATATTACCAACGACCGTTTCACTAAAGCCGCTGTTCTCAAGCTCAAGCACGGTGAAACCTGTTTCGGCACTGCTGAATACAACACGTGTAACCGTGCCGCTAAGCATTTCAAAGCTTTCATCCATAGGTCTCACCGTCCTTTATATGTTATTTCATTCGAAAAATAATTCTGAAAACAGCGGATACTTTTCCTGAGGTATATATGTTATCCGATGTTTTTCGCAGATCGCCTTACAGAACTCACTCATTTCAGGGCTCAAACCATTGTCAACGGCAAATGCCCTTGTGTCCTGCAGGACATTGTCCCAATCTCGGGTCTCTATCATCATTTGCAAGCGGATGTCGGCCTGCTCACCGTCCAGCAAAACCGCATAAACCCTTTTCCCGTCGTCGCCCGAATTAGCAATTTTAAGTGCGACCCATTTGATAAGGCTGACCGCACCTGCCACGCACAGTATTGCTATCAATATTCCCAATACAGTTTCGATCATAAAAATCACCCTGTATATACTATGGCGAAAGGTCTGTCCGTGACAAAAAACCGACCGTCGTGCCAAAAATTCGGCTCGGCAGTCGGTTTTATCTTAAATTTTATTTTACAACTACAGTCGTTTCATCGGGCGTTATTGAAACAGCCCATGCGAAAACATCCTTTGACCGGGTTGTGACCGAAATATTCTTGGTAACGCTCGACGGGGTCGTAATACCCGAGCAATCCACCACCAAAGATATACCGTTCTTGGCCTCGGTCGCCGTGGTTTCGTTACGGTCGTAGCACAACGTCACCTTGATAGGTTTAGTAAGGCTCGATGTAGCCGTCAGACCTTCAGGCAGACCAATAAACTTAATGTTTGTAGGTGCGACCTCAACGGTTGTAGTCTTCAAGGAGCCAAGATCAAGCGCTACAGTAACCTCCTCGGTACCGTCAACAATCTCCACACCGTTTTCCAAAACGAAGGAAACATTAAACGAAGTGTTGTTAGCATTGACCTTCATAAAATCAATGGGAGAAAGGCTTAAGCCCGATTTGATTAATTCATCCATAACCTCAACAGGACCTCTGACCTTGACGTGGGTTAACATCTCATCAGCCCTTGCGTTGCCGTTATATCTCCTGAGCTTATAGGGTGGAAGTCCGCCTTCAAGCGAGGAATAGCACAGCGGGAGGTTTGTAAAGGTAGGTTTTAGTGCAACATCAGCCACCTTATACACAATAACCCTGACAACGGTATCGGTGTTATAAACAAGCTGTGACGCATCAATTTCATACTCTTCATTTTTAACATTGTAGCCCTTGAATACAATTGTTCCTTCAAAGCTGTGGGATTCAGGGGTTGCATCGTCAGGAACCGTCGGGGTAACAACCGCTTTTACTATTTTACCAATCACCTCGGAAGGACCGGTAACGCTGAGATTTGAAAGCTCGGCTCCGTCAGCATTATTCTTCAAAAAGCTTCTGAATATCTCACAGTCCTGCGGCAGCATTTCTTGGAATTCGGAAGTATCGATCTCTACAGGAACATCTGCAACAGTATCATAATCATACACAACGGTAAGATAGTCATACGACAACTTGACAACTTTGCAATCCGTAACATTAACGGTTGCGCTGATATCCATGGTGTAGGTGCCGGGCTTGTTTACATCGGTAGAGGGCTTTATTGTTACAATAATATCCTCTTTTTCAACGGTGGTTACAATATATCCCGGACCGCTCACCGTAACCGAAAGGTTATCCTTATACTCGCTGACCACCTTCAACTCAGTACCGTTGTCATCCCTTTGATTGCTGACGGTGATCTGTATATCCGAGATGGTGACCTCACGAATGGGGTTTTCGGAAATATCGATTATCAGCCAGAAAACGACGGCGCATATAAGCGAAAATGTCACAAGGAATTTTTTGTTGTCAAACATCCTTTTGATAAATGCGATTGGATGAAATCTCATGCTCCGTCACTTCCTTTCTAAAAAACTAAATTATTCTTGCGGTTAGTTCTGGTCTTCGTTTTCAGTGTTGGCAGGTTCTTCTTTGGGTTGAACAGGCTTTGAGCTGTCCTTCTTGCCAAACAATCGGGTAAACAGGTTCTTCTTACCCTCATCCTCGACTGTGATGAGCTCCTTATACAAACGCTCACGCAGATTCATCTGATTGTAATTTCGGGTAATCACTCCATTGGTGCATACCGAAATCACACCCGTCTCCTCCGAGACAACAACAACAACTGCATCGGACGATTCACTCATACCTACAGCCGCTCTGTGACGTGTGCCGAGCTCTTTGCTCAACTCGTTATTGGAGGTCAGCGGCAAAATACAGCCTGCCGAAGCCACACGGCAATCCTTAATCACCATACCTCCGTCATGCAAAGGAGATTTGGGATAAAAAATGTTACCCACCAGCTCCTGTGAAACATAGGCGTCGACCATAGTGCCCGTAGCAATAACCTCACCAAGTGGGGTAGATCTTTCGAATACGATAAGTGCGCCTATCTTCTGCTCCTGCATCGTAGCACAGGCCTTAGAGACCTCATCAATGCTCTTTTGCACCTGTTCGGAATCGGCAGTGGTTTGAACAACACCGAGGTTGCCCAGCTTACTGTGACCGACACGCTCCAAAGCATGACGCAATTCAGGCTGGAAAATGATGGCGACGGCGATGATGGCATAATCAAAGAACTTGGTCAACAGCCACTTAATACTGATAAGATCAAGCCACTGTGCTACAAACCAGATACCAAGAAGCAAAAGCAGACCTTTTATCAGTACCTTTGCCCGTGTTTCCTTGAAAAATCCGATGATTTTATAAATAACGAATGCTACAACCAAAATATCGATAATATCACGGAAACGGATATCTGCAAAGGCCATGAAAAGCTGTTTAAAAAAGCCCGAGGTGACATCCCAAGCATTAATAAAAAATTCAGCCATTGCTACACATCCTTTCCACGACATAATCTATGATATATTCTAACATATACGCTGCATGATAATCAATAGTAAATTTATATTTTTTTATAGCTTTTTACAACATTTTTCACGGCACTAATCAATTTATCGGCATGCTGACGTGTATTAAACACCGAACAGCAGATTCTTACGGTACCAATATCAACGGTTCCTATTCTTCGGTGCGCCATCGGAGCGCAATGAAGTCCTGCTCTTACGGCTATTCCCTCTTTGGACAGCTCGGCGGCCACGGTAACACTGTCCACACTGCGAATGTTAAATGACAGCGTGGGGACAAACTGTCCCATTTTTGGCTTGGGTGTATACAGTATTACACCCTTTACAGCATTGAGACCGTCATAAATATAACCCATCAATTCCAATTCATGGCGGTATATGGTGTCAATGCTCTTCGAATTCACAAAATCGATACCCGCCGAAATACCCATTATTCCCGGAACATTTACCGTACCGCTTTCAAATCTTTCGGGCAGGTCAGCAGGCTGTTCGTAGCTTATCGACATTGACCCCGTACCGCCCTCGATAATTGTATCGGGAATTTCGCCCAGCGCAATAAGAATGCCCGTTCCCATCGGAGCATAGAGTCCCTTATGAGGTGCTATGCATAAATAATCTATCTTCATTTTCTGCATATTGATATTGAGTATACCTGCCGTCTGAGCCGCATCGACCAAAAACGGCACACCCTTTCGGGCGCATATTTCACCAATCTCCTCAATAGGCATTATTTCTCCCGTGACATTTGATGCATGGGTGCATATCACAAGTCGTGTATCGGGTCTGATAAGCCGTTCAAACGACCGTACGGTAGCCTGACGGTCGCCGAATATCACCTCGGCGAAATCAACATCGGCGCCCTGTCGCTGAAGCTTATAAAGGGGCCTCGCAACTGCATTATGCTCAAGACTTGAAGTCACTATATGGTCGCCCGACCGACATATGCCCTTTATGACGGTATTAATGGCGGCAGTACAGTTAGGTGTGAAAATCACACGTTCGGGTGCGTCTGCACCGAACAAATCGGAAATCTTTTTGCGGCACGTATATATCCTCTCTGAGCACTCTACCGAGCGGTCGTAACCGCCACGACCCGGATTGACCGAATACTGCTTAAGTGCCTGCTCAACAGCGGCTATCACCTGCGGTGGCTTGGTTCCCGTAGTAGCCGCATTGTCAAAATAAATCACGTTTGCACTTCCTTTTCCGATATTATCCTAACATTTTCATCCTCTAAAATACGCTTGACACGCTCAGCTTGCTCGGCTGACACAACAATGCCGAACAAACAACCTGCCGCCGTTCCGCCCTGTGCCTTTCTGACCTCAGCCGAGATACCGTGAGCCTTTAACACCGCTTTCGCCTTGTTGGCATAGGTTGCCGTTGTCGTGACAAGTTGAACCTTTCTCATTTTTCATCCCTCCCATTAAACTTTTACAGGCAGATACAAGTCCACCCTTACATCTTATGCTATCGGCACAGTTCACGGAACGGACAAGACGCACAAAAAATCCGTCCTCCCAAACGAGAAGACGGATTTCAAAGCAAATTTTAATTATTACTCTTTTACTACTTCAAGCACTACCTTGCCGCAGCTCTCACCCGAGCTAAGCAACTCATGTGCGGCCTCTGCCTCGGTAATGGGCAGAACCTTGTAAATGGTAGGCTTAACAAGTCCCTGAGACACCTTAGACCATACCTTTTCAACCAATTCAGCAAGTATCTGAGCCTTGACCTCAGGCTTACGTGAGCGAAGCGTACTTCCGATAACACGTACGTTTCTGACATAAATGTTTTTAAGATCAATTTGGGTCATTTGACCTGCCAAAGCGGCAATCATTATCCAGCGAGCACCGTGTGTGAGGTAATGCAGGCTTCTGCCCATCATCTCGCCGCCCAAACAGTCAATGGCAACGTCCACCGAATGACCCTCATCAAGCTGCTTTTTCAGTTCCTCAGCAATATCCTGCGTCTTGGTATTGATGATAACATCGGCGCCCAAGCTTTTAACTGCCGAACGCTTTTCCTCGTCGATAATGGTGGTGATAACACGTACACCAAAGGCCTTGGCCATGGGGATAACAACGCTGGCCAATCCGCTTGCACCTGCGTGCATCAAAAGAGTGTTGCCTTCCTCGATCTTACCCTCGATAAAGAGGTTAAGATAAGCCGTTGCAAAGGCCTCGGGCATAGCGGCAGCCTCGATCATCGAGCAATTATCAGGGATAGGCATAAGCATATCATACTTAACTGAAACATACTCTGCATAACCGCCACCGCCAAGCAGTGCACATACCTTGTCGCCAACCTTGAAGTGTCCCTTTTCGGCGGCAACGGGGCCAACCTCGGTAACAATACCCGAAACCTCAAGACCCATCCATTCGGGGGCACCCGGAGGCGGAGGATAGTCACCTGCTCGTTGCATAAGATCGGCACGGTTCAAGGCCGCATAATGAATCTTTACAAGCACCTCTTCCTCATTGATAACGGGATCGGGTACATTTGACCAAGTTAATTCCTGATTTTTTCCAACCAAAATTGCTTTCATTTCATATTATCCTTTCTGTTTTTAAAGGTGCGTCGTGACAGGTATGCACAATGTATTTTTTGCCGCTGTATGTTTTAACAAAAGCACGGCTTTTTTCTAAATCACAATATGCTCCCGTGGAAATTTTCTTGGTTATACATTCATTAATATAACATTCATCCCCACATAAAACATGAGTGATTGAATCCGATTCAACCTCAACGATGGCAGAGCCTTTGGAGTGTCCGCCCCATTCAATAACCTTGAGCTGCGAATCAAACACGTATTCATTTTCAAAAACATTCGCTTTAACACCGTCGGGAATATAGCGTTTCCCTTGTTCATATTCTGCACTTGAAATATGAATAACGGCATTATTAAAATGCCTGACCGCCTCAATATGGTCGTGATGCGAATGCGTGATGATAACATCGGTTATCTCGTCCGAGGTGACACCGACCGAACGCAAGACAAACGCAGGTGAATAAAACCTTTTCATTATAAACCCGGGCATTGTGTCGCACCCTGCATCAACAAGTATGTTTTTATCCTTCGTTTTGATCAGATATACGCTAAAGGAAATGGGTATTTTAATATTTTTATCCCCACCGTAAAACACCATGTTTTGAGGCAACACCGACTCGGCATATTTAAGACAATAAACCGACAATGTATTTTCTAAGGTTTCACAACGCTTCATAATACTCAAAAATCGATCTTATCCGTTATGGTTTTCATTATGCTGAGCAGCGGCTGTAACGGTGTGGACAGCGCATCGTGTTCATATACGCACAGCGCCATGCAACAGCCCAGCTCAATACCGAGTCTTCGGTGAAGTGAGCAGACCCCACTCGACAAAAACAAAAACGGTGCACCAAGCTCACGCTTCAAAAGGTCGGTTATTCTTAAGTTTTCAATCTGTTGCTCCATTGTTTCGGCGCCCGTGACGATCTTGATTATATCAGCACCTCTGCGCTTTTGCTCAAGTGCAACCTCAAGCACACGCTCGGCAGGTGTGAACTTCTGAATATGGGACGACATCAGCACCTCTGCGCCTTTACTATGAAGCTCGTCAATAAGCTTCATTTGCTTTTCGATGGCTTCCTTATTATCGGTCAACTCACCGGGGCATCGGCAGAAATAGTCACCCATAACATCAATGAGCGTTGCACCGCTTTCGGCAAGAGTTATCAACCCTTCGGCCAGTTGGTCATCCGTAAGACCTGTGTTGGACTTGCTTCTGTAATTGGTGACATAAGACGGTCTGCCCTTCATTTCGGCAAACAGCTTTTCATACACTTCGGGTGTATGATATTCAGGCATTAAAGACTCGATCTGAAGTCCGTATGCATCTGCGCCAAGAACATTGGCGTTTCTTATACGACCCATGACAACCTCGGGAGTTTGGCACTCAAGCATTACGGTAAGTAACGGTCTGTTTTGATTCAAAAATTTTGCCACAATTTTCACCCTCTTGTCATGGCGATTCTTCCGCCGTCGATAAAATGATTTGTTCCCGTGATAAACTTTGCCTTGTCGGAAATCATATACAAAATGAAATCGACGATTTCCTGAGGCTCAGCGGCTCTACCCATCAAGGTCTTTAAGCTTGCCATATTGGCTCTTGTCAATACGGGACCTGGTGACACGCACACCGCACGAACGCCGTGAGGTGCACCGAAAAGTGCCATAGACTTGGTCAGGCCGTGCATCAAACCTGCCTTGGAGGCAGAGTATGCCATAGCATCACGGCTGGCCTCCTCACCGCATATCGAGCCAAGGTAGACGATAACACCCGATTTTTGCTTGACCATATGACGCATAGCCGCCTGTGAGAAATAAAGCGGGCCCTTTAAATTGACATCAATACCCCAATCAAAAATTTCGGGCGGCGTATCCAACCAGCTGCCTTCATAACGGTTACAACGGCGCTCACAGCCGCCTGCACAGTTGATAAGATAATCAACGCTTCCGAACTGCTCTGCCGCACCGTCCACAGCCTTTACGACCGAGTCGTAGCATCGCACGTCGGCGACCGCATAGGCCGCAGCACCGCATTTTTTTGCATTTATCTCGGCACACTTTTCCTTGAGCACTTCTTCATTGATGTCGACCATCAGAACGTTGGCACCCTTTTCTGCCAGATCTTGTGCACAGAGCAAGCCTATTCCCGATGCTCCACCCGTGATAATTGCCGTTTTATTCTTAAATTCCATTTCCATAATAATCAACCTTTCTACCTTGATTATACTATTTTCATTGCATTACGATCGTCATCGAGCATCTCTATTAAAGTATAATTTACGAATCAATATTTGTAAATCGAAAAACCGATATTTATTTAACATTTTCGAAACTATTTAAGCCGTTTATCTTGAAATCATTTAATCAAAACAGTATAATAACCATTATAATGATTATAGAATATCGAAACGCTGAAAAGCGTTTCGATAAGCCGATTAAATCGGCTTATGCAAATTCAAATCACTAAAATTTGAATTTGCTCTATATTCATTGCAATGGGTATAGCCAAATTTTCTTTGAAAATTTGTAACCAAATCTACGATTTGGTGTCGAAATAGTGCTCAAAAGCGCTATTTCGACTTTCTATAACCATTATAAAAGTGTCAGGGGGATAAAAAATGGCAATAAACCCTTTTGAAGAACTCACAGTCAGCAAGTTAGGCTCTCTCACCACCGTTAAACGTACAAAAGGCGAAACGCTGTTCGTAAACCACCGTTTCGCCTATGCAGTTTCATTTTGTCTTTCAGGTAGGTTAACCTATACGCATAACGGAAAAAAATTCGTTTCCGACCCTGACCACGCAATTTTACTGCCAAAAGGTCAGAATTATATGCTCCATTGCAATGAATCGGGAGAGTTTCCTGTTATCAACTTTTATGCCACCGATAGCTTTTGCCCAACCGAATTCTACACGGTAAAGCTTGGAAATCTTACCCCGTACATCAACGATTATAACACGCTGCAGCATTTGGACTTGCTGAAAAAAAGCACTTGCAGGATCAAATCCCTTGCCGTTTTTTATTCAATACTTAGCCGCTTAGCCTCCGAAACCAAACCGTATGAACACAACCGCACATTGGCGTTAGCTGTGGAGCATATCGAGAACAATATTTCCGACCCTCAACTCGATATTGCAGTATTGGCGGATATCACACACATCAGCGAGGTTTTCCTGCGCAGACTTTTCAAAAACGAACTCGGTATCTCGCCCAAGCAATACATAATTCAGTTGAGATTATCTAAAGCCAAGCAGCTTTTGATAAGCTCAGGACTCCCGATAAGTCAGGTTGCCGAAGACTGCGGATACTCAAGCATATATCACTTCAGCCGAGCCTTCAAAGCCTCAACAGGCTACACTCCGTCAGAATACCGTTCACAGCAGTCACAGCTAATGCTGTAAATATACTTCAAAAATTTATTTTAAATTCACAATAACCTCATCGAAACGTCATGCTTTTTACAGTAAACTATCAATGTAACCGACAAAGTGACCGAAATCATTAAAGGGACAGTATAAAGCAAAAACCGACTGCTCAACAGTCGGTTTTTTTATTTTCCTGTTCATACCTTTTTAATAGCTGTTTGTTTTTTACGGCATAAAGTGTGAACGAAATAAGCATCACCACTAAACAAACCGCCGATGCAATATACGAAACCTTCAAGGTTATATCATACCATGCAAGATGCAAAAATATCGTTGCGAAAAGCACGACGGTAGTAGCCTTTCCGTGCCACTCGGCACTATGTACAAGACCTGTTACTTTGGCAACGTGCAGATTAACCGCACCTGTTATGACCTCCTTAACCAGAAGCAGAGCAACGATTACCAACATGTGCGGGAAACGGCCCACAAGACACAGCAACACAACACCCTGCGTCAGCTTATCGGCCACCGGATCTAGAGCCTTGCCCAAATCGCTCACCATATTGAAACGTCTTGCGATAAAGCCGTCGACAACATCGGTAAGTCCCGACAAGGCCAGAATACCTGCCGCCAGTATACCGTCATGCTTAACGCAATACACAAGACATATTAACGGTATAAGCGCAAGCCTGACAAAGGACAGCACGTTGGGCACCGTCCATATCTTATTGCGGCTGTTTTGCTTCACAGATTCGTTTGTAGGAGTCGGCACAACTACTCCCCTCCCTTAGGCTATTGAGATCAACAGGAATATGTATTTTCCCTTTTCGAACACCATAGTGCTCGTATATTGGTTTATTTTAGCACAAATAGAAATTTCTTGCAAGTACTAATTGCAGTTTTGCCGTATTACAATGAAATTAAAGGCAAAATTTGTGTGCAAATTCCTCTAAAAGCCGTTGGCTTTCAGCGGATGATATGACCGTCAGCTCACTGTCACCGCACACCGATACGGTGTAGCCACCGACCGTAAAGGTTGTAAGCTCCCCATCATCAGGACCGACCGTAGAAAACGACTGCAACGACATGGTGAGTCCATCACCCGAGCGCTTGACATATGCCTCCTTGCGTGTCCACACACGGTAAAAGCGTTCAAGCCTGCCCTCTTCCTTTGCCATGACAAAATCCTGCTCTGACCGTGAGAAAAAGCGCTGACAAAGTCGTAGGTCAATATCCCTTATAGCTTCAGCGTCGACGCCGACCTCTGAATCGGAAACAGCAACCGCCACCAAGCCGTCGGTATGTGAAACATTGAAATAGGTCTTGGGATATTCAACAAGATAAGGCTTGCCCTTATCGGTGGCTGAAAATCTCAATACGCTATTATCAACCCTTAAACGGTCACACAATACCGCCCGAAGCATAACATCAGCAAATAAAGACTGTCGTTGCTTTGATGCTTTTTTAAGGCGCTGTATCTTGGTTTTGCGTTCAGGTGACACAAGGCTCAGCAGCTTATCTATAGGTCGGTCACCAATATCAGATATTTCATATAAATAGACTTCTGTCAAGAGCAACGCCCCCCTTTCAAAAAAATCATTGGTGTTTACAGTACCTTATAGCCCTCGTTCTCGACGGTCTTTTTGAGCAGCTCATCCGAAACCTCGGCACTTAAGGTTATAACGGCAATTCCCTTTTCGTGACTTGCAACGACCGACTCAACACCGTCCAAGGCCTCAAGAGCTTTTTTAACATGAGCCTCACAATGCATACACATCATACCCTCGATCTTTAAAGTCTTTTCCATTTTTTCGTTCTCCTTTTTCTTAGAATGCGATTTTTTCTTTTTATCCTTTTTTGCGCTGTGGATGTTTTTAAAATTCAGCCTCAGCGCATTGGTAACAACACAGAACGACGACAAGCTCATAGCCGCCGCACCGAACATCGGGTTAAGCTCCCAACCAAGCAGGGATATAAACGCACCTGCCGCCAAGGGGATTCCGATACAGTTATAAACAAATGCCCAAAACAAGTTTTCACGGATGTTTCTCAGCGTCGCTCTGCCGAGCCTTATTGCCGCAGGAACGTCACTCAGGTCGTTTTTCATCAACACTACATCTGCCGCCTCTATTGCAACATCGGTGCCTGCTCCGATAGCAATACCGACATCGGCACGTGTCAATGCAGGCGCATCGTTGATACCGTCACCCACCATAGCCACCTTGCCTCTTTGCATAAGCTCACGGACAACCGACTCCTTGCCGTCAGGCATAACACCTGCGATTATCTCATCGGCACCCACCTTTTCGCCTACGACATTGGCGGTGTTTTGATTATCACCTGTCAGCATAACGACCTTGATGCCCATTCCGTGCAGTTGGTCGATAGCCTGTGCGCTGTCATCCTTAATTGCATCAGCAACCGATATCACGCCTATAAACTTACCGTCTTTAGCAAAGAACAGTGGTGTTTCTCCGTTTTGAGCCAATTCCTTCGACCGAGTAACCCAAGCCTCGGGCACCGTGGCCACGGTTGAGATGTATTTAAGGTTGCCGCCGACAAGCGGCTTGTTGTCAACCTTACAAATAAGTCCGCTACCCGACAGTGCTTCAAAGCCGTCGGTCTCAAAGAGCTGTATATCATGCTGTTCGGCTTCGGTCATTATTGCTTTAGCCAACGGATGCTCGCTCTTGCTCTCGAGGGAAGCGGCAAGCGTCAGCAGCTCCTGCTCGGTAACACCGTCGGCAGGATATATTCCCATAACAACAGGCTTTCCCGTGGTAACAGTGCCCGTCTTATCGAGTACGGCTATTTCAACACGTCCTGCCTCCTCCAAGGCTGCAGCGGTTTTGAAAAGTATACCGTTTTTGGCACCGATACCGCTTGACACCATTATGGCAACAGGTGTAGCAAGTCCCAATGCGCACGGGCAAGATATAACCAACACCGAGACCGCCCTTGCCAAGGCAAAACCGAAGCTTTGGCCGACCAAAAGCCACACAACGGCCGTGACAACACTGATGGCAATAACCGTCGGAACAAATATTCCCGATACCTTATCGGCGACCTTGGCAATAGGTGCCTTGGTTGCGGCGGCATCGCTTACCATTTTAATAATACCCGATAGTGCCGTATCCTCGCCGACGTGGACCGCCTCGCACTTCAAAAAGCCCGAGGTATTGACGGTAGCGGCCGAAACGCTGTCGCCTACAGTCTTTTCAGCAGGAATACTTTCACCCGTCAGCGCCGATTCATTGACCGCACTGTTACCGTCAAGCACGATACCGTCGGCAGGTATGCTGTCACCAGGGCGAACGACAAAAATGTCTCCTTTTTTGACCTCTGCGGCAGTGACGGTAACCTCCTGTCCGTCACGTAATATTACAGCCGTTTTGGGTGCAAGCTCCAAAAGGCTCTTTAAAGCGCTTGTGGTCTTACCCTTTGACCTTGCCTCAAGCATTTTACCGACCGTAATAAGCGTCAGTATCATTGCCGCCGACTCAAAATACAGCTCATGCAGATAGTGTTGGGCATGTACTGTATTTCCGTTTACATACGCACCCGTCATGGCAAATAAGGCATACAGACTATATCCAAAGGATGCCGATGAACCAAGTGCAACAAGGGTGTCCATATTAGGTGCTCGGTTGATAAGTGCCTTAAAGCCGCTTTTGAAAAACTGACCGTTTATGACCATTACCGCAACAGTCAGCAAAAGCTGTACAAGTCCAACAGCCAGAGGGTTACCGTCAAAAAATGTCGGCAACGGCCAACCCCACATGGTATGGCCCATCGACACGTACATTAATACTATCAGGAAGCCAAGCGAGGCAAACAGCCGTCTTTTGAGCTTGGGTGTGGTTTTGTCCTCGAGCGAACTCTCATAGGAAGCGTTTTGTGTTGATTGCACACCCTTAACCGAAGCTCCATAGCCTGCCGCCTCGACAGCCTTGATTATCTCGGCCTCGTTTCCGCCGTCAACACTCATTGAATTAGTGAGTAAGCTTACTGCACAGGTGTTTACACCCTCCACCTTGAATACCGCCTTTTCAACACGAGCACTGCAGGCGGCACAGGTCATTCCCGTCACATTATAATGCTGCATACTTTCACCTACTTCATCAGCTTTTGTAAGGTCGCTGCCAGCTCATCTACCGTCTCATCCTTACCGTTTCTGATATCGTCGGCAACACAGGTTTTGATATGCTGAACAAGAAGCTCCTTGTTGAACGAATTCAAAGCGGCATTTACCGCCGCAACCTGCGTCAGAATATCGGTACAATATGCACTCTTTTCAACCATGCCCTTAATGCCTCTTATCTGACCCTCAATACGATTCAGTCGGTTAATAAGCGCCTTGCACTCCTCCTCCGACCGATTTTTAAATTTTTGACATTGACAAGTATTATCCATTCAATTCACCCAACAACAGTTATACCCCTTGGGGGTATAACTATTATACAATAATAGTCATATCATGTCAACAAAAACAAATAAAAACTCCCGATAACACAAATCATCAAGGTTGCATTGTGAAGTAGTTGAAAAAATATTTAACTTTTTTAAAAAAACTTGTAACATTCAACAATATAGAAACGTATTAAGTGTAGACCGTCAGAACACTACGCTACAAATCGACATTCTCTACTTCTACCTACTTTAGTGTAGCTTTGAAAGTACTCCAACCTTTAAATTAGTTTTACCCTCTCAAGTAAAGCACCATACTTTAAAAGCTATACTTAGCATCAGCATTGCCTGATGCGATCGCAGAACGGCTTGTCGGCCGACCGTTCTGCGTGAAGCTGAGGGCCAAAAAACAAAAAGGAGGAAACCTAATGAAAACAAAAATCAGAAGAGTTCTTTGCCTTATTATGGCACTGTCCATGCTGACCTTGGCATTAACTGCCTGTGGCGGAGAAAAAGAAAAAAATGACGCTTCAAACACTGCGTCGAGCACATCAAACAACAACTCGGTCATAGTGACGTCATATGACGTTGATCCCGACTCCATCTATGCTGACCCCAATTGGGACCCTTATGCAACAATAGCAGACAGCATAAAGGGAACGACCGTCCGCTTCGCAACCTGGATCGACCACACCCAGACCGAAGGAGCAGTTCCTTTGGCAAACTTTGAGGCAG
>CAYRIX010000013.1:0-47722 GCA_964424555.1 uncultured Eubacteriales bacterium | reverse complement strand
TTTCACCAACAGGGCCTTGCGGACCAACGGGACCGGCTACACCTGCAGGGCCTTGGGGTCCAACAGGACCAGTTTCACCGACAGGGCCTTGAGGTCCAACGGGACCGGCTACACCTGCAGGGCCTTGGGGTCCAACAGGACCGATTTCGCCGGCAGGGCCTTGCGGACCAACAGGACCGGCTGCACCGGCAGGACCCTGGGGACCTGTAGCTCCGGTTTCACCGACAGGGCCTTGAGGTCCGACGGGACCGGCTGCACCGGCAGGGCCTTGGGGTCCAACAGGACCGATTTCGCCGGCAGGACCTTGGGGTCCAACAGGACCGGTTTCACCGGCAGGGCCTTGCGGACCAACAGGACCGGCTGCACCGACAGGGCCTTGGGGTCCAACAGGACCGGTTTCACCGGCAGGACCTTGCGGACCAATGGGACCGACTGCACCGGCAGGACCCTGAGGACCTGTAGCACCGGTTTCACCGACAGGGCCTTGGGGACCAACAGGACCGGTAGCACCAGCAGGACCCTGCGGACCAATGGGACCGACTGCACCAGCAGGGCCTTGGGGACCAACAGGACCGGTTTCACCGACAGGGCCTTGCGGACCAACAGGACCGGCTGCACCGGCAGGACCCTGGGGACCTGTAGCTCCAGTTTCACCGACAGGGCCTTGAGGTCCAACGGGACCGGCTACACCTGCAGGGCCTTGGGGTCCGATGGGACCGGTTTCTCCAGCTGGACCTTGCGGGCCTACGGGACCCGGTGCTCCGTCAAAGCCTCTTGGACCCATAGGTCCTTGCGGTCCTCTCGGACCCACAGGACCCGGGGGACCGGGTGGGCATTTTGAACAATCGGATTTACAGGAGCATTGGTCCATGCAAGCATCTTTTTGACAGACACATCCATAAGACTGCTTTTGGCCATCACAATCTCTCTGACGGCTATTCATATTATCGCTCTCATGACAGTTATTGTCGTTGTTATAAAAATTCCATCCGCTCATTATATTCACCTCCTTAAAAGTGATGTATTATATAATATGCTGTTCTGCAACAGAGTGGTACTTGGTTCTAAACGATCGATAAGCTGTCTTTTGACATAAATATCAGTATCGATGAGAAAAAATCAAGCCAAATTATTTTCGGGCTCCCCAATTTTTGCGTTAGCTTGCGGGTATTTTATCCGATTTTACATTGACAATTATTGCGATAGGATATAAAATACTTGTACAAGCATTCCTTTGGAGGGGACAATATGTCAAAGAGAATTTTGTTTCAGGGTGATTCCATCACCGATTGCGGCAGAGCAAGAGATAACATTGCGAGTCTTGGCAGCGGATATCCGTTGCTCGTAAAGGCTTCGTTGGGTCATGATTGCCCGAACGATTACGAGTTCATCAACAAAGGTGTAAGCGGTAACCGTATTGTTGATTTATATGCCCGTATAAAAGTGGATTTTATCAATCTGAAGCCTGATTATGCAAGCATTTATATCGGTGTTAACGATGCATGGCATGAGATAAACAACAAAAACGGTGTAGATACTGCTAAGTTTGAAAAGATATACACAATGATGCTTGATGAGATATACGCAGCCTGCCCCGATATCAAGCTTATCATTATCGCACCTTATGTTTTGCACGGTCCTGCTACCTGTGATACCGAGACTATCCCTGACCGTTGGGAACGCTTCCAGAAGGATGTTGCCGAAAAAGCAGAGGTCTGCCGCCGCATTGCCGAGAAATACGGTCTTCCTCTTATTGAGCTTCAGCCTGCATTCAATAAAGCTTGCGAAAAAGCTGAGCCATCTTATTGGACGGCAGACGGAGTTCACCCGACACCCTGCGGTCACGAGATAATAAAGAGACTGTGGCTCGAGACCTTTGAAAAGATAAAATAAGAATTGTAATAATAAAACCTTGCTTTTAACGAGCAAGGTTTTTTGTTTGTGCTAAAATTATAAACTGTTGGAAATATATTGGCATTTTTCCGTTCAATTACATTGACAATGACGGTTATTAGTGATACAATAACAGAGTATATAGTACCATGTATTATTGTGCCTAATTGTAGCCTGTTGAGGGTTTAGATGTTTTAAGGAGGGTGTCGGTTGGTGAAAAAGATTATGAATATTCCTTTTTCTCCCCCGGATGTTTCGGAGCTTGAGGTTAATGAAGTTGCTGAGGCGCTTCGCTCGGGCTGGATAACAACGGGACCGAGAACCAAGCGGTTAGAGAGAAATGTAGCGTCATTTGTCGGGACCGAAAAGGCGGTGTGTCTTAACTCACAGACGGCTTGCGCCGAATTGGCTTTGAGGGTACTCGGAGTAGGCGAGGGTGACGAGGTCATAGTGCCTGCTTATACATATACCGCATCGGCTTCGGTCGTATGCCATGTAGGAGCTACCTTAAAGCTGGTTGACTGTCAAAAGAACAGCTATGAAATGGATTATGACGCTTTAGAAAATACCATTACCGAAAGAACTAAAGCCATCATTCCTGTAGACTTAGGCGGAGTGCCGTGTGACTACGACCGTATTTTTGAAATAGTCGAGAAAAAACGTCATCTGTTTAAGCCGAATTCCGATGTTCAGAATGCGCTTGGCAGAATTGCAGTTATGGCCGATACTGCGCACGCTTTCGGTGCTGTGCGCCGGGGTGTTATGGCGGGCAATATAGCTGATTTTTCTTCGTTTTCGTTCCATGCAGTTAAAAATCTGACAACTGCTGAGGGTGGGGCACTAACTTGGAGGACCATTGACGGAATCGACAATGAAGATATCTATCACAGACTGCAGTTACTCAGCCTGCATGGTCAGTCAAAGGATGCTCTTGCTAAAACAAAGCTCGGCGCATGGGAATATGATATAGTCGGTACTTGGTATAAATGCAATATGACTGATATCGCCGCCGCCATGGGATTAAAGCAGTTTGAAAGATATCCCGAGATGCTTAAAAGACGCAAAGAGATCATATCAAGATACGATGCCGCCTTAAAGCCGTTGGGTGTTGAGGTGCTTGACCACTACAACGACACGCATGAGTCGTCGGGACATTTATACCTGACAAGGATACCAAATATTACATACGAGCAGCGTGGAGAAATAATTACGAAAATGGCCGAGAGAGGTGTTGCCTGCAACGTTCACTATAAGCCGTTGCCTATGCACACTGCATACAAAAATCTCGGATTTGATATAAAGGATTATCCCAATGCTTATTCGAGGTTTGAGAATGAGATAACACTACCGCTTCACACCTGCCTTACAGATGAAGAGGTTGAGTATGTGATAGAAAATTATGTTGAGATTTTGGGGGAGTACATAAAATGATTTATCTTTTTTTCAAAAGATTTTTTGACATTGTTTTGTCGCTTATAGCATTGCCGTTTGTACTGCTTGTTATCATCGTTTTCGCACCCATCATATTCTTCACTGACAGGGGTCCGGTGTTCTATAATGCTGAGCGTGTCGGCAAGAACGGCAAGATTTTTAAGATGTTTAAATTGCGTTCGATGAAGGTCAACGCACCCGATATCAGAAACGCAGACGGCTCTACATACAACAGTGCAAACGATCCCCGAGTCACAAAGATCGGCCGTCTTATGAGAAAGACAAGTGTTGACGAGCTTCCGCAGATATTAAATGTCCTTCTGGGGCATATGAGCTTTATAGGTCCGCGTCCTGCAACACCGAAGATACTTGAAAATATAACCGATCTAAAAAAAGAACGCTTGAAGGTACGTCCCGGAATCACGGGATATACTCAGATGATGTATCGCAACAGTGCACAGGGTGATGCAAGATACGAGGCAGATAAATTTTATGTTGAAAATGTGAGTTTTGGCTTAGATATTAAAATATTGTTTAAGACAGTATTAAAGGTCATTAAAAGAGAAAACATTTATAATCCGGGTACATCTGAAGAAAAAGTACCTGAAACAATAGGAGGAAAATAATATGAGACATGATGGAAAAACTTTGTTGATTTTAGGTGCAACTGCTTATTCTATCAACGTTGTCAAAACAGCAAGGACTATGGGTGCAAAAACAATCGTTGTTGATCCTGTTATTGGTGCCCCTGCCAAGAAGATTGCCGATAAATACTACGATGTCGATACAACGGATATAGACGCCTTATATAAGATTGCTTTGGATGAAAAGGTTGACGGTGTTTTCACGGGATATTCCGATGTAAATCTGTTTTCCTGCCGTGCACTGTGCGACAAGCTGGGTCTGCATTTTTACGGAAGCCTAGAGAACTTAAAGAAAACCACCGATAAGCTTTTGTTTAAGGAAATGTGCCGCAAATATGATGTCGGTACTGTGCCTCAGTATGACGAAAGTCAATTGGCAAATATACCGTATCCTATCATAATCAAGCCTGCAGACAGTTGGGGAAGCAAAGGAATTTCGGTTTGCTATAGCTATGATGATACCCCCGCAGCAGTTGAAAAAGCAAAAAAATATTCGAAGACAAGTCAGATAATCGTCGAAAAATATATGGGCGGTTGCGAAGTTGTAAATTTTGACTATGTTATGCAGGATGGCAAGATTCTTCTTAGTGCGGTTGGCGATAGATATGTCAACACTGAACAAAAGGGGTTGTCGCCACTTACTGCTGCAGGAGTGTACCCCTCAAAGTATTTGAAGGAGTACGTAGAAACCGTAGACGAAAAGGTAAAGAAAATGTTCTATGAAGAGGGCATGCACAATGGAACTGCGTTCATCCAATCCTTCTATGAGGACGGAAAATTTTACTTTTTCGAAATGGGCTACCGCACCGGCGGCGGTCAGGGTTCAATTCCGTTGAAGGTTATTTGTGATCTTGACTACGTCGAGTACCTTATCAACTTTGCGTTTACCGGAAAGATGTCTGAAAAGGATCTGTCGAAATACGCTAACCCCCAATACGACAAGTGCTCTTGTGCCGTGGTAACAATACTCAAACAAGGTGTTATCGGCAAAATAGAGGGAATGGAAGAAATTTCGGCCTTACCTGAAAATATTAATATAACGCAGTTTTATCAGGAGGGCGAAGAGGTTAAATCTACAGTTATCGGTAATCTTGGACAGAGCCTTTGCAGAATGCATTTTGTTGCTGATAACTTTGACCAGCTTTATAAAGCAGTGAACTATGCTTTTAATACTCTTAAGGTAACCTCTACAACCGGCGAAAATATGATAGTTGCTGGTGGCTTTGACGGCAAAGCTTTAATTAACAGATAAGTTATTAGTTTAACTGTCTGCAACGAGAGGATTCAAATGAAACTTTTAAGACTTCCGGCATATTACCATCCTGAACTGATTTCAAGCACTCATCTTACTAAAGATCTCGAAGAAGCATATATACAAGCGGGTTTCACCGTAAATATTGTTTGCGCAACACCGACAAGAGGCGTGTCGAAAGAGGTAAGAGAGCAGTATAGTCATATAAAGTACGAAGAGCTAAATGATGGCGGCATTGTTGTACGTCGTTTTGCAATGTTTCGTGAGGGAAGAAACCCGATTTTAAGGGCTTTAAGATACTTTTTGACCAATATTGCTCAGTATTGCAAGAGCAAGCAACTGAAGGATATTGATGTGATTTTTGCCGGTAGCACCCCTCCAACACAGGGAATGCTCTGTGCAAAGGTTGCTAAGAAGTTAAGAAAAAAGCTGAAGAAGAATATTCCTGTTGTTTTGAATCTTCAGGATATTTTCCCTGATTCTCTTGTCACAACGGGTCTTACAAAAAAAGGCTCGCTGCTGTGGAAGATCGGTCGTAAGATCGAAAACTATACATACAAAAACGCCGATAGAATCATAGTTATCAGCGAAAGTATGAAGCGCAATATCATGGACAAGGGCGTGCCCGAGGAAAAGATCGTGGTTGTTTCCAACTGGATAGATGTTGAGGAGACTCAGCCTGTCAAAAAAGAGGACAACCGTCTTTTTGAGGAATTTAATATATCTCGGGAGAAATTTACCGTTGTGTATGCCGGAAACTTCGGTGCGGCACAAGGGGCCGAGGTAGTGCTCCAAGCGGCTGAGCAGTTAAGGGATAATAATGATATTCAGTTTGTTATCTTCGGCGGCGGAGCAGGCTTTGAAGCCGCAAAATCTACCGTTGAGGAGAAAAAGCTTACAAATGTTATTATTAACGGGCTTTTGCCGCAGGATAGAGTGCCTGAGGTTTACAGTCTTGGAGATGTGGCACTGATAACCTGCAAAAAAGGTGTAGGCAACAGCGGAATGCCCAGTAAAACCTGGAGCATTATGGCCTGTAATACTCCTATAATTGCTGCATTTGATACCGACAGCGAGTTGGCAGAAATACTGGCCGAATCGGGAGCAGGCGTGACGGTTGAGCCCGAAAATGCCGAGGAGCTGCTCAAGGCAATAATGAATGCCAAAGAATCACAGCACCAAAAGGCTGAGTGTCACAGTCGTGAATATGTCATGAAGCACGCATCCAAGGATGTCTGTGTTGCAAAGTATGTTGAAACGATAAGGAAGACCGTTGATGAGGTGAAGATTTTTTGAAAATACTAGCAATAGCTGATTTCCCGGCACCGTATAGGGTTGAAGTCTTTAAGGGTCTTGCTAAAGAATATCAACTTGATTTGTTTTTTACATCTTCAAGTAGTGGGTATCTTAGTAATGAGTGGTATTATAAACCGAATGCCGATTTTCAGTTTGGTTTATTAGATAATGCTGAAACAAAAAAAGAGTTTGAAAGATGTGTGAAAAGACTGTATAATTATGACCTTGTGTTGTGCTACAACCCGTGGGCAAAATTATCGCGTTTGGTCCAAAGAAAGTGTATGCGTAAAAATATACCGTATATTCTTAATGCAGATGGCGCGCTTGCAATAAACACGAAATTCCCTAAAAAACAAATTAAAACGTTTTATAGCAAGAGGGCTGCTCTTTGTTTTGCGGGTTGTGAACGTGCTGTGGAGTATTTTAAAACTTATGGTGCAAATCCCCAAAATATAATAAAGCATTCATTCACCTCTCTTTTTGAAGAACAGATTCTAACAACACCATATACAAAAGAGCAAAAATTAGAATTTAAAAAAGAACTCGGTATCGAAGACAAGGTTACATTCATAACAGTCGGACAGTTCATCCACCGGAAAGGATTTGATTTGCTGCTTGATGCCTGGGCAAAGACCAAGCATAAAGCACAGCTTTATATAATCGGTGGCGGTCCTCTCGAGGATGAGTACTTAAAGACTATAGCAGATACTGCTCTTGAAAACGTGCATATAATCGGTTTTAAGAAACCTCACGATTTGAAAAAATATTACGCTGCTTCTGACGTTTTTGTTTTTCCGACACGCGAAGATATATGGGGCCTTGTGGTTAACGAAGCACTTGCCAATGCTCTACCGACAATTTCTTCAAATAAATGCACTGCAGGAAATGAACTTATAAAGAATGGTGTAAACGGATTCATATATGATGTTGATAATACTGAAGAATTGGCAAAACTTGTTGATATGTTGTATTATGATTCCGATTTGAGAGAAAGATTGGCATGGGGTGCAGCTTTGTCCGTAAAGAACCATACCTATGAAAATGTTATTAAGCACCATATTTATTGTATTAACAAAATAATTAATAGACAGAGGTAATTATGGATATTCTGTGTTTGATGGGACTTTTTCCGGAGGAGTACCGAGACCAAATACAAAAAGACTCAATAGGCGGAATGCAGTATGCAGCGGATAAACTTCAATGGGCAATAGTCAAAGGCTTTGATAGCATTGACGGAGTAGATGTGAAGATTGCCAACTCTTTGTATATTGGATCTTACCCTAAAAGATATAAAAAGTGCAAAATTCCAACTTTTAAGTTTAAACACTCCGAAAATGCCAATGGGGACATAAATATCGGCTTTTGTAACTTGATGGGATATAAATTTTTTAGTAAATATATCAACATCAAAGGTGTGTTAAATAAGTGGGTCAAGGAAAAATCGAACAAGCAAAAAGTCTTATTGGTCTATGCATTGACAACTCCGTTTTGCCAGTTGGCTAACTATGTTAAAAAAAAGTTTCCTGAAATAAAGGTTTGTATTGTTGTGCCTGACCTCCCAGAGTATATGAGCACGTCACAAGTAAAAAATCTGCGTTCGCGGATAAAGTCAGTAGAAATAAAGCTTTTGAAAAAAGCAACAAATAACATTGACTGTTTTGTTTTTCTTGCTGATGCGATGAAGGAATGGTTTGCAAAACCAGTTAAATACACTGTTGTTGAGGGCATAGCAACTGGTGCATCACAACAGTCGGCACCGGTTGAAGATAGAAAAAAGAGCATTATATATGCAGGCGGCATAAAAAAAGAGTACGGCGTTGTTGACCTTGTAGAGGCGTTCATCAAAGTAGATAACCCCGAGTGGGAATTAATAATTTACGGTGATGGCACAGCAGTTGATGAAATAAAAACATTGAGCGCTGACCGAACCAACATTAAATTGATGGGTTCTGTACCTAACAGTGAAGTTATTGCGGCACAGAAAACAGCTTCTTTACTTGTGAATCCAAGAAAAAATCAAGTGTTTACCAAGTACAGTTTCCCTTCAAAAGTTTTGGAATATATGTCGTCGGGAACGCCAATGTTGGGTTATAAGCTTGACGGTATTCCCAACGAATACGATGATTATTACTACCGTATTGAAGATACCGAAAACGGCTTTGTTGATGCGTTGAAATACGTGATGAGCCTTTCGGAGGAGGAGCGTAATGAAAAGGGCCAAAAAGCTCTTGAATTTGTATCACAATGCAAAAGTCCTCGGGAGCAATGCAAAAAAATAGTGGCTTTGCTGCGAGGAATCAAGTGATCATTAACATTGATTTTAGTTTAAACCGTCTTATTTATTAGTGGAGGAACATTTTGTCTGAGTATCGTAGCAGAAGTTTGAATCCGACTGACCAAAGAGAAGAATCTCACGACTTTATTTGTGCACTGCTGATATTCTATTTGCTTTGGGAAATGCCTATTGTGGCGCTGTATATGAACACCTATGTCGCAATGGTGCTTATGGTGTTTTTGGTGGCGGCGGTGTTTTTGTCCGTTAAGCCGTACAAGTTAAGTATGTCTCTTACGACGGTAGTTGTTATTTATTTGGCTATGACGTTTTTAAGAGACTACTTTGACAATGTGCAGTTTGTATACAACCTTTGGTCGCGCTTTTTGGATTTTATACCGATAGTTGTCGGATTACAGCTTGTTTTAAACAAGTCTGATAAGGTGATCAAAAAAATAGTGCCGCTCATAATTATAACCTACGCTATAACTGCCGTAACGACATATATAGGTCTTGAGACGTTCCCTGATGCAAGCCGAGAACTGGCAACGGGTGATGACTATTATCTGACCTATTACAAATACAATATCGGTGGATTTGGTTTCATATATTCTTTGGTCGTGTTGCATCCGTTGATAGTGTGTGTGCTGCGCCGAAAGAACAAGGTGTTGGCCGTATTGTTTACATTGTGTTCGGCTTTGTGCGTGTTTAAAAGTGCGTACACAACGGCTGCGTTGCTGTTTTTGGCTTCGTGTGTGGTATACCTGTTCCCGTTGCACGGGGATATGACCAAGGCAAAAAAATGGATACGTGTTATCGTTATAGGTCTGGTGTTTTTGCTGTTTTTAGCATCCGATCTGTTGGATGCTTTGGCCGAATGGGATCTGTTGGAAAGCTCATCTGAAAAATTAAAGGATGTAGCGGAGATCCTGCGAAGCGGAAGCGGGCCCGCTTCAGGTTCAAGCGCATCTGCCCGTGAAGAAAAGTATGACTTATCTATACAAGCGTTTTTGAACAGTCCTATTTTCGGCAATGTGCCGTTTGGAGGCGTCAATAGCGGCGGTCATTCCTTCTTGCTTGACAGTATGGCAGACTGGGGCATATTCGGAGCGATCATGGTTGTAGTTATGTATTTAAGTTTCCGTGGAGCTTTCAAGACCGTGGCAAGCGGATCATCGGTGTATTATTTCTCGGTGGTTTCCTTGGGTCTTGCGGTAGTTCTCGGTGTTCTCAACCCCGAACTGTGGACAATGGAGTTAGGACTTGCAATACCTTTTATGATGCGGTATGTTTTGATCCTTAATAAGGAACAAAATAACGATCACGGTTAAAGCAGGGTGATCTTTTGTCAAAACCCAAGATTGTCGGTATTAATGCACGCCCAAGGATCGGCACAGGTGACATTGCGGCGGCCACACGAAATCTGATAAATATGTATTTATCTTAACGACTCCGTTTTTCGGCGTTTTATACAGTAAGATAGATAAAAAGGGGAAATAGGTATGAAAACATTATGGATAGTAAATAAATGCTGCGGCGCTTTGCATTTTGAACGGTTTGGCAGGAGATCTACAAGCGGACTTTGGCTTGATGCTATGCTGGAAGAGGCACCTATCTTCGGCGAGGATAAGATAGTTGTTGTAAACATTGAAAAAACCGTAACGCTTCCAAAATTTGAAGACGGAAACGTTACATACTATACTCTGCAAGGGGTTGCAAACGAGAAGTATGATTACAAGAGCGAAAGATCGGTAGCGGCCTGGAAAGAGATAATTGATGCCGAAAAGCCCGACCTCATCGAAATTTGGGGAACAGAGTTTCCGTATGCTCTTGCCGCACTCAAGGCGGCCGACGGCAAGATACCGTCGGTAGTGTTCATCCAAGGCGTACTTGACAGTATCGGTAAGTATTACCTTGCCGGTCTGACCGATAAGGAAATTAAGACGGCGGTAACACTGCGAGATGTGCTGACAGGCACGACACTTCGTAAGATAAAGAGAGGCTTTGAAAAGAGAGCCGAGTATGAAAAGGAGATCATCCGTCTTTCAGGACACATAATCGCAGAAAATCAATGGACGGTCTCATACTGCACGAAGGCTTGCCCCGATGTAAAGACGCACTATCTGCCGTTGAGCATCTCGCAGAGCTTTTCCGAGTATAACTGGAGTGAGGAAAATATGATCCCCCACACCATAATGTGTGCGGCGTCCAACTACTCCGTCAAGGGCCTGCATATGCTTTTGAAGGCGCTGTGTATGGTTAAAAAGAAGTATCCCGACGTAAAGCTTTACGTTCCGGGACTTCCACTCAGAAAAACCAATACCCTGATATTGAAGCTCAAGCAAAACGGGTATGAGCGACTGATAACCAAGATGATAAAGGATCTTGATCTGACCGAAAACGTGACCTATACAGGAACACTTGTCGCTGACGAAATGGCAGAACGAATGAGTAAGGTCAACTGCTTTGCTGTCTGTTCGTCTATTGAAAACCACTCCAGCACCCTTAAAGAGGCGATGACGGTCGGAGCACCCTGCGTTTCCGCCTTTGTCGGTGGCATAGGGGAATATGCCAAGGATGGCGAGAACTGTCTTTTGCACAGATTTGAGGACTATGAGGTGCTTGCAAACAATATCTGCCGTATCTTTGAGGACAAACAGCTCAGACAGAAGCTGTCGGAGAATGCGAAGGAGACCTTAAGAAGCCCGGATCAGGTTTGCAGTTATGAAAAGATGAGAAAGATTTTTGTTGATGTACAACAAGAGGGATGAGCGCATGAAGGATTATTTGGTAGATGTGCCGGTGAGGGTTAATATCTGGATCCGCCCGGAAGCTCAAAGAGCACAGTTTGAAGTGCTGAAGCAGGCGAGACCGAGTACGCTTTTCCTTATTTCGGACGGAGGACGAAACGAAAAGGAATGGGCTGCAATATACCAAAACCGAAAGATCTTCGATAACGAGATCGACTGGGAGTGCACGGTATATAAGCTGTATGAGGATCATAATAACGGTCTTTATACCATGAGCAGAAAGTGCACTGAGCTGATATGGAGCAAGGTTGACCGTTGTATTTTTTTAGAAGACGATCAGGTCCCTGCGGTTTCATATTTCAAATTCTGTGAAGAGTTACTTGAAAGATACAAGGATGACGAGCGTATAGAGATGATCTGCGGCCATAATCCCATGGGAATCTATGCCGATGCGGAGCCTAATGATTATTTCTTCTCAGAAAACGGTTGGTCGATATGGGGTCTTGCCACATGGAAGCGTGCAAGCACGAATAAGGAGTTCCCGTTTGATTACGCCGATAACGATTATATCAAGCGATGCTTAAAGGATAACCTGAACGAGTTTTGGTACAAAAAGGTCGAGGGCTATTGTGACGGAAAGCTTGTTGACAATCATAAGCCGGGCGGAGAGTATTTTCATGCCGTAAACAGTGTTTTGTTTCATAGAATGTCAATAATGCCAACCAAGAATATGATTAGAAACATTGGCCATGTCGGCGCTCATTTTAATTATACCGACAAAACAAAAGCACCGAAATTTTTTGATGCCAATACCTATGAAATAGAATTCCCTGTAAAGCACCCGAAGTATGTTATGGACGACAAGCATTTCGGCAGGGAATATGACAAGCTTTTAGGCCATGCCAAGAAGAATCCTGTGAAGGTATTCCTGTATAGAGTCGTGCACTTTATCAAATTGATTTTCACAGGCAAAGCATTAAAAGCAATAAAAAATAAACTGCATCCCAAGCAGGAGACATAATAAATGGATAAATCTTTAAAAAGTAAAACTATAAGTGGCTTCATTTGGAAGTTCCTTCAAAATGCCGGTACTCAGATCATAGGCTTTATTATTTCGCTGGTTCTGGCACGTATTTTAACACCCGATGATTACGGTGTTGTTGCAATGATAACCGTTTTCACAAACATTGCAATGGTATTTATCAATACGGGCTTTTCATCGGCAATAATACAGAAAAAAGAGCTTTCCGAAAAAGACATTAACACAATGTTCTATTCGGGTATAGGTGTTTCACTGTTTCTTTATGCCATACTTTACTTTGCGGCACCGTATATTTCAATCTGGTATCATGAGCCGAGACTTACTTCCCTTTTGAGAGTGCAAAGCCTTGTAATTGTAATCGGTGCGTTGTACTCTGTACAGAGAGCATTGATAGCACGTGATTTCAAATTCAAAAAGAGCTTTTATGTCGGTCTTTGTGGCGTCGGAGTGCACGGAGTTGTGGGCATAATACTTGCACTGCTGGGGTTTGGCGCATGGGCACTTGTTTATTCAAGTCTTGTTAATTATGCTGTTGCCGCAGTTCTCATGTGGTGTATTGTCAAATGGAAGCCGAAATTTATTTTTTCGGGCAAATCTTTTAAAAACATGTTTGGTTTCAGCATGAAGATGTTAGCTTCGGGATTGCTTGATTCGATATTTAACAACATCCGTTCTATTATTATAGGAACACAGTACTCGGGCAAAGACCTTGCGTACTACAACAAGGGATACCAGTTCCCCACGCTTGTTATGACTCAGGTCGACGGTGCGACAACAACCGTTTTGTTTTCATCGCTTTCAAAATATCAGTCTGATTGGGAAAACGGATTGAAGGTCCTGCGTCGTGCGATGAAAACCAGCCTTTATGTTTGTGCACCGCTTATGGCGGGCATGTGCGCCGTTGCAGACCCTATGATAAGAATTCTGTTGACCGATAAATGGGCAGACAGTATCGTGTATGTGCGTCTGGTAGCAATTATTTGTTTGTTCTGGCCGCTTTCGGCACAAAGGCATGCTCTTAATTCCTTAGGTAAAAGCGGTGTTTCACTCAGACTTAACATTATTGGTAAATCGGTTACGGTCGTTTGTCTTCTTTTAACCTTCCGTCACAGCGTTCAGCTGATGATAGCAAGCTCCATCTTTGCTTCAATGATCTGTCTTGTAATAAACGCTTTTGTTTACCGCAAGCATTTGCAGTACCAATTCAAACATCAGATCGCTGATATTTTACCCCCTATAGTGCTTTCTGCCGTAATGGGATTTGCGACCTACTCTGTCATGTTCTTGAATTTAAGCAGTATTCTGACCCTTTTAATTCAGGTTCCGTTAGGCATTCTGATTTACGTTGCAGGCTCAAAACTATTTAAGTTTGAGAGCTTTGAGTATCTTTGGGGTATGCTGAAGGGCTTCTTGAAAAAACATAAAAAACCAAGTGTTCAAACTGAGGAAGAATCAAATTGAGTACATTTGATGATAAAATCATGGTAAGCGTTATTTGTAATGCTTATAACCACGGAAAGTACATTCGTGATGCGCTGGAGGGCTTTGTTATGCAGGAGACCTCTTTCCCGTTTGAGGTGCTTGTGCATGACGATGCTTCGACCGACAACACGGCCGATATTATAAGAGAATATGAGTCCAAATATCCCGAACTGATCAAGCCTATATATCAGGTTGAGAATCAGTTTTCAAAAGGACTGCGGGTGGCCGCTTTATATCAGTACCCAAGAGCAAAGGGCAAGTATATCGCCCTTTGCGAGGGTGATGACTATTGGACCGACCCCAAAAAGCTTCAAAAACAGTTTGATGCTCTCGAGTCCCATCCCGAGGTCGATATTTGTGCCCATGAGACGGTTGTTATCAAGGCTAAAAACGGCAAGACACTACGACATATCGCTCCTGCTAAGGAGGAGTGCATCCTTAAGGCAGAGGATGTGATATACGGTGAAGGCGATTTTGTTGCGACCAATTCTCTTATGCTTAAACCGCAGTTGGTTCTTGAGCCTATGAAGTTCAGACAGCACCTTTCGCTTGATTATACTTTGCAGATTCAAGGTGCTTTAAAAAACGGCATTCTATATTTAAACGAATGCATGTCGGTATACCGCTTTATGGTTGCAGGCTCTTGGACCAAACGGATGGCGGAGAGTTCTCAGAAAAGGAAAGAGTTTTATCAGAAAAAACAGCAGATGCTGGATATTTTGAATGATGAGACCGACAAAAAATATGATTCGGTAATACAAAGACGAAAACTGAGAAACGAGTTTGCTCATAAGGTTGAGCAGGATGATTTTAAAGGTATTTTCTCTGAAAAGTACCGTAGTGTTTACAAGGAATATCCGTTAATTGAACGTATGAAAATACGGATAAAAGCTTATTTACCGTTTTTAATAAACATAAAACGCAGACTTTTTAAGTGATATAGGAAGAACGAATATATAATGGATAATAAAAAGGTGATCAACAATTTTTTATGGCGCTTTTTAGAACGCTGCGGTGCGCAGGGCGTTACCTTTGTTGTGTCCATAGTTCTTGCCCGTCTGCTTGACCCCAAGGTCTACGGAACGGTTGCGTTGGTCACGGTTTTTACGACCATATTACAGGTGTTTGTTGACAGCGGTCTTGGTACCGCACTTATTCAGAAAAAGAACGCCGACGACACCGATTTTTCAACTGTATTTTATTTTAACCTTTTGATCTGCTTTGGCTTGTATGCCGCAATGTTCTTTGCGGCACCCTTTATAGCAGAGTTTTATACTGATGCTCAGCTAACTTCACTTATACGGGTATTGAGTCTGACGCTGGTCATTTCGGGTGTGAGGGGTATACAGCAGTCTTACATCTCAAGAAAGCTGCAGTTCAAGAAGTTTTTCTTCTCAACGCTCGGTGCGACGCTTGTTTCGGCTGTGGTAGGAATCTATATGGCATATAAAGGCTATGGGGTCTGGGCTTTGGTAGGACAGACACTTACCAATCAGGCGGTCGGCACGCTGTTGCTGTGGGTGACGGTCGATTGGAGACCTAAGCTTGTATTCTCCTTTGAACGTCTCAAAGGCTTGTTCTCGTTTGGATGGAAAATGCTGGTCTCAGCACTTCTTGATACGGTGTACAGGGAAATACGGTCATTGATAATCGGAAAAAAGTACACCTCTGAGGCATTGGCTTACTATAATAAGGGACAGCAGTTTCCACAGCTTATAGTCACCAATATCAATACCGCTATTGACAGTGTTTTGTTGCCCGTCATGTCAAACGAGCAGGAAAACAGAGAACGTGTCAAGAGCATGACCAGAAGAGCTATAAAGATCAGCACATATATAATGATGCCGTTGATGATCGGAATGGCCATGTGTGCTGAGCCGTTGGTGGAATTGCTGCTCACCGAAAAATGGTTACAGTGTGTACCTTTTTTGCGTGTTTTCTGCCTCACATATGTGTTTTATCCTATCCATACGGCTAACCTTAATGCAATTAAAGCAATGGGACGAAGCGATATGTTCTTAAAGCTTGAGGTTATCAAAAAGACAATTGGCATGGCAGTTTTATTGGCTACAATGTGGATAAGTGTGGAGGCTATTGCTTACAGCTTATTGTTTGTTACTGTGTTAAGCAGCTTCATCAATGCGTTCCCCAATAAAAAGCTTTTAGGATACAGCTATTTGGACCAAGTGATCGATATACTTCCGTCGCTCGTGTTGTCGGTAGTAATGGGAGCTTCGGTCTATGCTGTGCAATTTATTGGACTGTCAAGCGCACTGACATTGCTGATTCAGGTGCCCTTGGGTGCTTTGATATATATAATAGGCTCCAAGGTATTAAGACTTGAGAGCTTTGAGTATCTTGTTTCTACGCTGAAAGGATATTTAAGAAAAAAGAAGAGTGCATAAATATGCCGCTCAGATATAAAAAGCTTTGAAAAGAGAGTGAAGATAAAATGAAAGCATTAGTGTTGGCGGGAGGATTTCCGCAAATAGCATTATTGAATGAATTGCGAAGCAGAAATATATCTACCGTATTGGCCGATTATTACGAAAATCCTGTTGCAAAGCCGTACGCTGATAAGTTTTATCAGGCTTCAACATTGGATATTGAAGCAATAACGGACGTGGCCCGAATAGAAAAGGTTGATTTTCTTATCACTGTGTGTACCGATCAGGCCTTGCACACTGTGGCAAAGGTCTCAGAAATGCTGGGACTTCCGTGTTATATTGATTATCAGACGGCGCTCAATGTCACCAATAAGCAGTACATGAAAAAGGTGTTCGTGGAGAACAACATCCCCACTGCAAAGCATGTGATAATGGGCACACTTGATATTGAAAAGATCAAGGATATGGAGTATCCGCTGATAGTAAAGCCTGTAGACTGTAACAGCTCTAAGGGTGTAAAAAAGGTTCAGAACATTGACGAGCTGACGGTTGCCTTCAATGATGCTGTGAACTTCAGTCGAACCAATACGGCATTGGTCGAGGAATTTATTGTGGGCGAAGAGCTCAGTGTTGACGTTTATGTTGAGGACGGACAGGCACACGTGCTGTCGGTGTCGTCACTTGATAAAATAGCCAACAACGATAAATTTGTTATTTTCAGAGGTCGTTACTCAAAGGACAAGTATGATAAAGTACACGATCTTGTTCAGGGAATTGCTCAAAAAATAGCCGATGCGTTTGGCTTAAAGAATTCCCCAATGCTTATACAGCTTATTACCGACTCAAAGCGTGCATGGGTCTTGGAGTTCAGTGCCCGAACGGGCGGAGGAGTTAAATTCCTGCTAATCAAAAAGGCTTCGGGCTTTGATGTAATCTCTGCGGTTGTCGATCTGACGTTGGGTAATAAGCCCCATGTTGAAAAGGTCAATCCTCAGAATAGGTTTATTGCTAACGAATTTATTTACTGTTCTCCCGGTAGATTTGACCGCTTAGAGGGCTTTGAAGAGCTTAAGGCAGACGGTACGATATCCGACTACTATCTGTTTAAGTGGCAGGGTGCCGAGTTTGATACCATTGAAAACAGTGGTGACCGCATTGCAGGCTTTACGGTTCAGGCCGACACAGTAAGTGAACTGCAAAAGAAGCACCTAAAGGCTGTTGATGAAATGCGGGTACTGGATGATACAGGAAAAGATATAATGCGTCATGACCTGTTGGTGCAGGTTGAATTCGACAATGATAATTAAGGAGATTCTCAGATGGCTATTAACGTAACACGTTCCTCAATGCCGGAATTTGAGGAGTATTGCAATGAAATTAAAGAACTTTGGGACAGTCATTGGTTGACCAATATGGGTGTAAAGCACAAGCAGCTTCAGTCTGAGCTTGAGGATTATCTCAAGGTGCCGCATGTTGCTCTGTATACTAACGGACACTTAGCATTAGAGAATATTATTGAGGCTATGGATTTCCCAAATGGCAGCGAAATAATTACAACGCCCTTTACCTTTGCTTCCACGACTCATGCCATTGTCCGAAGCGGTTTGGTGCCTGTATTCTGTGATGTGAACGACACCGATTACACCATGGATGTTACCAAAATTGAGTCGCTTATAACCGAAAAGACCGTTGCTATTATACCCGTTCATGTTTACGGAAATCTGTGTGATGTCGAGGCAATAAAGAAAATTGCGGACAAGCACGGACTAAAGGTAATATACGATGCTGCGCATGCCTTTGGTGTGTTCAAGGGGGATGTGAGTGCGGCGGCAATGGGCGACGCTTCAATGTTCAGCTTCCATGCCACAAAGGTATTCAATACTATTGAGGGCGGTTGTGTTTGCTTTAAGGATGATGAATTGGTTCAGCTTATGAACAACCTCAAAAACTTCGGCATTACGGGTCCCGAATCGGTGGTATACTGCGGCGGAAATGCCAAAATGAATGAATTTCAGGCGGCGATGGGCATTTGTAATCTCAGGCACATTGACGGTGAAATTGCAAAACGCAAAGCCGTTGTGGAGCACTACCGTGTAAGGCTTGGCAATGTTGGCGGTATAAAGCTTATTGCCGAGCAGGAGGGTGTTAAGTCTAACTATGCATATTTCCCTGTTGTGTTTGACGGCTATAAATACACCCGTGACGAGGTTTTTGAAAAGCTCAAAGAGCACGATATAGTTGCAAGAAAGTATTTCTATCCGTTGACCAACAGCTTCGATTGCTACAAGTCGATGCCGACTGCCGATATAGGCAAAACACCCGTTGCCGAGCATATTGCCGCAAGGGTGCTGACCCTACCGCTGTATGCCGACCTGACAGCCGAAGAAGTTGATATGATCTGTGAGATTATTTTGAATTAAGTATATTGTTTTAAAGGAGAGGTTATCATGTCTTTGTTTAAAGATAAAGTATTGCTTATCACCGGAGGTACCGGTTCATTCGGAAACGCTGTTTTAAACCGTTTCCTTTCTACCGACATCGGGGAGATACGAATTTTTTCCCGAGACGAAAAGAAGCAGGACGACATGCGCCATGAATTTCAGGCTAAAATGCCTGAAATGGCTGATAAGATCAGCTTTTATATAGGCGATGTGCGAGATCTCGCATCGGTCAAGAATGCTATGCACGGAGTCGATTACATATTCCATGCCGCCGCATTAAAGCAGGTCCCCTCGTGCGAGTTCTTCCCCAGCGAGGCGGTAAAGACCAATGTTCTGGGCACCGAAAATGTGCTGACTGCCGCTATTGAAGCAGGTGTTAAGAATATCGTTTGCCTGTCGACCGACAAGGCGGCATATCCCGTTAACGCAATGGGAACCTCTAAGGCCATGATGGAAAAGGTCATTGTTGCAAAATCCCGTACCGTTAGTGCCGACAAGTCCAAAATATGCTGTACCCGTTACGGTAATGTTATGTGCTCGAGAGGCAGTGTAATTCCGCTTTGGATCGAGCAGATAAAGGAGGGCAAGCCCATTACCATTACCGAGCCCTCAATGACACGTTTTATTATGTCCTTGGATGAGGCGGTTGACCTTGTGCTGTTTGCTTTTGAAAACGGTGAAACGGGCGATATTCTGGTACAGAAGGCTCCTGCATGTACCATCGAAACTCTTGCTAAAGCGGTTGCCGAGCTGTTCAACCCCGAGACCGAGATCAAGGTTATAGGTATACGTCACGGTGAAAAGATGTACGAGACCCTGCTTACCAATGAGGAGTGTGCCAACGCTTTTGATATGGGTGAGTTTTACCGTGTGCCCTGCGATAAGCGAGGCCTGAATTACGACAAATACTTCAAGGACGGCGACACCGAGCGCAATCCTTTGACCGAGTTCAACTCTCACAACACCGAGCTTTTGGATGTTGAGGGTGTTAAGAAAAAGCTTTTATCTTTGCAGTACATTCGTGACGAGCTGAAGGCCATGGGCAGAGATATATAATGGCCGAGCTGTCAAAAAAGGCGGTCATTCTGCTGGTCAAAAGTGCTCTGACAGGTGAGAGGTATGAGCTGCCTGATGATATTGATTTTAATGTGCTGTACAGCTTTGCTTTGGCGCAAAATATCGTTCCGCTCATATACTACGGAATGATCAACTGCAAACCAAAGGGAGCAACAGACTTTGAAGAGCAGTTCTTTTTAACGACCTGTCAATGTGTTGTACTTGCCGAACAGCAGAACAGCTATGTCGAACAGTTGATGTCTGAATTTGACAGGCAGGCCGTACGGTATATGCCGTTGAAGGGGGTTTTGCTCCGTAGACTTTACCCCCAGCCGCATATGCGTGCGATGGGTGACTGTGACATACTTATCGATGTAGGACAATATGACAGGATAAGACCCATAATGCTTCAGCTTGGGTATACCGAGGATACAGAAAGCGATCATGAGCTTATCTGGCATCGTGACTCGGTTTGCATTGAACTGCATAAGCGTCTTATTCCGTCCTACAATAAGGACTATTATGCCTATTTTGGCGACGGTTGGAACAGGGCAAGGGCTTGCGGCAGGGGTATGTGTTACAAAATGTCAAGCGAGGATGAGTTGATCTACCTCATTACTCATTTTGCCAAGCACTACCGTGATGCAGGCATCGGAATCAGACATCTTGTTGACATCAAGCTTTATCTTGACAGCATACAGCTTGATAATGCTTATCTTGAAAAGCAGCTAAAGACCTTAAGGCTTTGGGAGTTTTTCAACAATGTAAGTAAAACTGCCAATGTGTGGTTTTCAGGTGAACAGGAAGACGATGCAACCAAAAGAATAACCGAGGTTATTTTTTCGGGTGGAGCGTTCGGCACCGACGAAGCACACAATATGTCGTCGGCCTTGAAGCAAAGAAAGACCCAAAAGGCAAAAAGCAGAATAGCAAGGATGTTTAATAAGGTGTTTTTGCCTTATAAAAACATGTGCCTTCTTTTTCCTTTCTTGAAAAAAGTCCCTTGTATTTTACCTTTTCTTTGGGTGTGGCGCATAATCTACACTGCATTCAATAAAAAGGGTGTGCTGACAAAGCACTATAATTCCATAAAGTCGCTCACTCCCGATAATATAAGCCAATATGAGAGTGAGTTAAATGCGGTAGGTCTGGAATACCGTTTTGAAGAGGATGATTGATTATGAATATACTTGTTACAGGTGCTAACGGCTTTGTCGGAAAGAATCTGGTTGCCGCCTTGAATAACATAAAGGACGGCAAGGACAGAACGCATCCCGACATTGAGATCGAAAATATATACGAATACGACCTTGATACACCCTATGAGGTGCTTTCAGAGGGCTGTAAAAAAGCCGACTTTGTATTTAACCTTGCAGGTGTTAACCGCCCGAAGGAAACCAATGAGTTTATGGAGGGGAATTTCGGCTTTGCGTCAGAATTGCTTGATACATTAAAAAAGAATAACAACACCTGCCCTGTGATGCTTTCGTCATCGACTCAGGCCTCCTTGGTCGGCCGCTTTGAGGGAAGCGTTTACGGCGAGTCCAAAAGAAAAGGCGAGGAGCTGTTCTTCAAATACTCCGAGGAAACGGGCGCAAAGGTGCTTGTTTACCGTTTCCCCAACGTTTTCGGTAAATGGTGCCGACCCAACTACAACAGTGCGGTGGCTACCTTCTGTAACAATATCGCAAACGACCTTCCCATTACCGTGAACGATCCCTCGGTGCAGTTGGAGCTGGTCTACATTGACGATATCATTGACGAAATGCTGTTAGGCTTAGAGGCCAAGGAGCATCATTGTGAGTTCGACGGAGCAGATTTTGTGCTTGATTCTCACGGCCGATACTGTGCTGTTCCCGTAACCCACAAGGTCTTGCTTGGTGAGATTGTAGAGCTGCTAAATAAGTTCCGTGACCAATCCAACACCTTGACCATGCCAGAAATACCGAACGGCAGCTTTGCCAAGAAGCTTTATTCGACCTATCTTTCGTATCTGCCAAAGGAAAAGGTGGCATTTCCGCTTAAAATGAACGTTGACCAAAGAGGCAGCTTTACCGAGCTTCTTCGCACCGAAAAGTGCGGTCAGTTCAGTGTTAATATATCAAAACCCAACATTACCAAGGGTCAGCATTGGCATCACACTAAATGGGAGTTCTTTATAGTTGTCAGCGGCAAGGGTCTTATCCAAATGCGAAAGATCGGCTCTGATGAGGTGCTGAATTTTGAGGTCTCGGGCGAGAAAATAGAAGCGGTACATATGTTGCCCGGATATACTCACAACATCATAAACCTGAGTGATACCGACGATCTTGTGACTGTCATGTGGGCCAACGAGTGCTTTGACCCGAATAAACCCGATACTTTCTTTGAGGTGGTAGAATAATGGATATTAAATTGGATTACTCGGATGTTAAATTTCAAAATAACGGTAAATTAAAGTTGCTTATCATTGTCGGCACAAGACCTGAGATAATTCGTCTTGCGGCGGTCATCAATAAATGCCGTGAGTATTTTGACTGTGTGCTGGCTCATACAGGTCAGAATTATGATTACAACCTTAACGGTGTTTTCTTTAAGGACCTGAAGCTCAAGGACCCTGAGGTTTATATGGATGCGGTGGGCGATGACCTCGGCGCTACCGTCGGTAACATCATCAACTGCTCATATAAGCTTATGAATGAGATAAAACCGGATGCTCTGCTTATCTTGGGCGACACCAACTCTTGTCTCTCGGCAATAGCTGCAAAGCGTCTGCATATACCCATTTTCCACATGGAGGCAGGTAACCGTTGTAAGGATGAGTGTCTGCCCGAGGAGACCAACCGAAGAATTGTTGATATTATTTCGGATGTCAATCTTGCCTATTCAGAGCACGCAAGACGTTACCTGCACGAGTGCGGTCTGCCGAAAGAGAGAACCTATGTTACGGGTTCACCCATGGCCGAGGTCTTGCATAATAACCTTGATGATATAAAGGCTTCAAAGGTTCATACAAAGCTGGGACTTGAAAAGGGTAAGTACATTTTGCTGTCGGCTCACAGAGAGGAGAACATCGACACCGAGAAAAACTTCCTCTCGCTGTTTACTGCTATAAACAAGATGGCTGAGAAGTATGATATGCCCATTCTTTATTCCTGCCATCCCCGTTCAAAAAAGAGATTGGAGCAAAGCGGCTTCAAGCTTGACCGCCGTGTCATTCAGCATGAGCCGTTGGGCTTCCACGATTATAACTGTCTGCAGATGAACGCCTTTGCAGTCGTTTCCGACAGCGGTACTCTGCCTGAGGAATCGAGCTTCTTTTTGAGCGTCGGCAATCCGTTCCCTGCGGTTTGCATCCGTACCTCAACCGAGCGTCCTGAGGCATTGGACAAGGCCTGCTTTATACTTGCAGGTATTGACGAGCACAGCCTTTTGCAGGCTGTCGATACGGCAGTCGAAATGAACAAAAACGGAGACATAGGCATCCCTGTGCCTACATATGTTGAGGAAAATGTTTCGACCAAGGTAGTAAAGATCATTCAGAGCTACACAGGTGTAGTAAATAAAATGGTTTGGAGAAAGTTCTGATGCTTTGTGAAAAGACGTTTGAGGAGCGCTACAACCGTACTCCTGCCGATATTGCGTTTTGTCCTTACCGCATCTGTCCGATAGGCGCTCACAGCGATCATCAGCTTGGCAAGATAACAGGTCTTGCTATTGATAAGGGCGTACATATTGCATATGCACCCAAACAGAACGGCGTTATTGAGCTGACCTCGATACAGTTTGATAAAAGGGCTCAGTTTCATGTGTCCTCGGTACCCAAAGAAAAGCAAAATGATTGGGCCGACTATTTAAGAGGAGCCACCTTGACCTTGGCGCAAAGGTATCCGTTAAGTGTTGGTCTTTGCGGTGTTATTGAGGGAACCTTGCCTATAGGTGGGCTTTCCTCGTCTGCTGCCGTAATTATTTCTTTTCTGTCGGCGTTGTGCAAGGTCAATGGTATAAAGCTGTCTGAAAGCGAAATGATATTGACCGCCAAGGCCGCCGAGAACAATTATGTCGGTGTTGCCTGCGGTAAGCTCGACCAGTCGTGTGAGGTATACTGTAAAAAAGACCAGCTTTTATACCTTGATACCAAGGATGACAGCTATGAGCTTATTCCCACACACCCTGATATGAAGCCGTATAAGATAGCTATATTCTTCAGCGGAATAGAACGCAGTCTTGCAGGCTCAAAGTTCAATATGCGTGTAGATGAGTGTCGGAGTGCTGCCTATGCTTTAAAGGCCTTAGCGGGTATGGAATACGGCAAGTTCAACGAGACCAACCTTCGTGATGTACCGTATGAGGTATATTTGCAGTACAAGGACCGACTGCCCGAGGCTTGGGCAAAGAGGGCGGAGCATTGGTATACTGAGTTCAAGCGTGTTGAAATGGGTGCCAAAGCATGGAGAAACGGCGATATTGAGTTGTTTGGTAAGCTGTCGTTCGAGAGTGGGCGTTCTTCGATATATAATTACGAACAGGCTCGCCTGAGCTTCAGAAGCTATACGAAATAATGTGCGAGACCGACGGTATCTACGGTGGTCGCTTCAGCGGTGCGGGCTTTAAGGGCTGCTGTATGGCGCTCATTGACCCGAAATTTGAAGAAAGTATCACTAAAAGGGTGGCCGAAAGATATCTTTCAACCTTCCCCGAGCTTAACGGTAAGTTCTCGGTACATATTTGCGAAAGTGCTGACGGAGTGAGAATATGAAATGCTTGATATTGGCGGCAGGGTATGCGACGAGGCTTTATCCTCTGACCGAAAACTTCCCCAAGCCGTTGCTTAAGGTACAGAATAAGACGATACTTGACCACCTTATCGATGACATTGAAACTTCGGGTGAGGTTGATGAGTATGTGGTTATTTCCAACCACCGTTTTGCGCACCATTTCGAGGAATGGGCTGTCGGCAAAACTCAGAAAATAACCGTGGTTGACGACGGTACCGAAACAAACGAAACAAGGCTCGGCGCTGTCAGGGATGTTGAGTTTGCCATTGAAAAATTGGGTTTGGATGATGACATGCTGGTTATTGCCGGTGACAATCTTCTTGATTTCAGTCTTACCGAGTTTGTAAGCTATACAAAAAAGAAGAATGCGTCAGCTATCATGAGGTATTTTGAGCCTTCACATGAAAAATTGCTTAAGTGCGGTGTTGTTACCGTTGATGACGATGACAGAATAGTGGATATGACCGAAAAGTCGCCGACACCTGCCACAAACTGGTGCTGTCCTCCGTTTTATTTTTACACTGCCGATGCTGCCCGACTTGTCAAAAAGGGTATCGACAGCGGCTGCGGAGTTGATGCACCGGGTAGCTTTATCGCTTGGCTTTGCAAGCAGACCTCGGTCTACGCAATGGAAATGCCGGGCAAACGCTATGATATAGGTAATTTGGAAAGCTACAACAAGGTTCAGAAGGAGTATAAGGGAATATGCTGACGCCTAATGTTGACTTAAAGGGCAAGACTGTGTTTGTCACGGGTGCGGCAGGCTTTATCGGGTCTAACCTTTGTATGGAGCTGCTTGATACCTATGCAGCCGTGAGAGGACTTGACACAAAATCCATTATAGAGGGAGTGGGCTTAGATCCGAGAATCGGAAATCATTACAACAACCCCTCGTTTGGCTACGGCGGCTATTGTCTGCCCAAGGATACCAAACAGCTTTTGGCCAACTATAACGATGTTCCGCAGAATATAATTTCTGCTATCGTTGCCGCCAACGGTACACGTAAGGATTTTATTGCCGATGAGATAATTGCTAAGCATCCCAAGGTCGTTGGAGTCTACCGTCTTACCATGAAGGCAGGCAGTGATAATTTCAGACAGAGCTCTATTCAGGGGGTTATGAAACGCATCAAGGCTAAGGGTATTGAGGTTGTTATTTACGAACCGACCATGCGTGATGACCGCTTCTTTAACAGCCGTGTTATAAAGGATCTCGAGGAATTTAAATCGGTCTCGGATGTAATTCTTGCCAACCGCTATAATGATGATATATCGGATGTACTGGATAAGGTATATACAAGGGATCTGTATTTCAGAGATTAAATAAATTAAAAGGAGGGATGCATGTGTATAATGAGGTCAAGGAGCTGTTGATCACTATAATCAGATGTGCTTTAAACGGTTATGATCTGACCGATGAAGTCAAAGCAGGCATCCATCCTGACACTGTATTGAGTGTACTTAAGCTTTCCTCTATGCATAAAATATTGCCGATGGTTTCCGATGTTTTATTAAAAAACGGAGTACTGAAAAGTAATGAGAGCGTAGGTGCCGAGGCAAGGAGAGCACAGCTAAGGTCTGTATACCGTTCGCAAACCATGCAGCATGAGCTGTCAAACGTTATTAGGCTGTTTGAAGAAAACGGTATAGAATTTGTGCCGCTCAAGGGCTCGGTCGTGCGTGAGCTTTATCCTGAGCCTTGGATGAGAACAAGCTGTGATATAGATATACTTATTAAAGAAACACAAATGTCCAAAGCAGAGGGGCTTTTGACCGATGAACTGCATTACGTACGCAAAACAGCGTCCTTTCATGATGTTTCGTACGATTCGCCGAGCGGTGTGCGTCTTGAACTGCATTTTGATCTGGTTGAAGAAAAGGTGAACAAAAAAATGGCCGAAGCGCTCGACGGTGTTTGGGAATATACCGTCCCTGTCGGCAACAGTGGGCACAGGCGGATGACGGCCGAAATGTTTATGCTGTACCACATAGCTCACATGGCAAAGCACATGCTGAGCGGCGGATGCGGCGTCAGAATGTTTATAGATCTTTATCTTATGTGCCGTGATATGAAGACGGATACAATAAAGCTTGATGAGCTATTGAAAAGGGCCTCGTTAAAAAGCTTTGCTGACGCTTGTCAAAGGCTGTGCGATGTGTGGTTTTCAAATGTCAGTCATACCGAGCTGACGCAGAACCTTGAAGAGTTTATTATCCGTGGCGGAGTGTTTGGAACCTCAGATAACAAGGCAACTATTATGACTTTAAAGGGTAAAAGCAAGGTTAAAAGCTTTTTAAATGCTGTGTTTTTGCCTAAGCAAAACCTTGTGGCGATATTTCCTAACCTGAAAAAGCGTCCATGGCTGATGCCGTTTTATCAGGTTAAGCGTTGGTTTAAGGTGTTTAATCCGTCTAAACGCAAGCTTTTGAAGAGAGAGCTGGCTATAAATACTAAGAACGACAGTGAAAAAACTACCGAGATATCCACACTAATGTCCAAACTCGAGTTGCTCGATTTAGATTAGCTTGGTTATTAAAAAAGGACTGTAAAAGCTCCTGAAATGTCACCCTGAGCGTAGTGACTGATCTTAAAAGCTCTGAATTTTGGATGTTTCAGAACTTAGAAAGATTCTTCGGTCACTTCGTTTCCCTCAGAATGACGCTAAGTGGAGTTTTTTACAGTCACTTTTTGTTTTGTTGACAATACAGTTTATTTGTGGTAAACTTAAAATGCAGAAGTTAATATACGATTTCTGATGTCAAAAGTGTGTTCGGTAATGCTTGTGTGTTATTTTGGTGGGAGGTCGTGTTATGAAAAGGCTGATTGCCGCTGTTCTTTGTATCTGGATGTTGTTTGTACTTTCGTCGTGCAAAAAAGAGCAGAGCTATAACAAGGATAAAGCTGTGTATTCCAAAAGCAATGTTTCTTTGACGGCTGAACAGCTTACCGAGATAAATAATTTGCGTCCTGATTATGATCTGGGAGTTTTGAGGAAGCTTGAGGGAGATATTGCCGTTGTTCTGTATTTCATGAGCGATGATGTCAGTAATTGGGATGGTGCATCGATCGAGGATTTCGTTAAATATGAGATACAACCGGGGCTGGATTTTCTTGAAAAGGAAGCTGATTCATACAGAATCAGACTTAAGTTTGAGATCGTCGAGAAATCTCTCCGACGTTATAACGGTGAGGTAAACGGTGACCCGAATGATGAATACGTGACTTCTGACCTGTTGGATGATATTGCGGATGATTTTAGACTTAAATCAGATAATGAGCTTTATGAGTCACTTAAAAACAAATACGGTGGTCGAGAGGTCATCTGCATAACCGTGTTCAACAAAAATGGATGCAGTATGGGAATAAATCCACAGCGAGGCAGTGAATTTGTCGATGATATTGTGGAGCACTGTATTATATTTACCCACGATTTTACCTCGGATCACACCGAGCAAACGGGATCGCAAGCATCACTCGTGGCATGCAACATCCTTTACCTGTACGGTGCGGAAAACCTTAACAAGCCCGATGACCGTGAACTAATAGCGGCCGAGGAATACCCGTGGGATGTCATGCTTTATAACAGTTATGATATTTCCGAGAACGAGATCGAAGCTGCTACAGCCTTTTATATAGGTTGGCTCAACGAAGCTCCCGATGTGTTTTATGAGGACGGTTGGAGACAATAATAAAAAAGCACTGCATTCAAGATGCGGTGCTTTTTGCTTTAGGTGAGCAAATAAAAGCTATCTTGTCCAGCCCTCGCCGTTTATCTCATGAGCACGGTGGACGGTGACAAAAGCATTTTTGTCGGTTTGGTTTATGATGTTCATTAATTCCGAATACTGACGCATTGAAAAGGTCACCATTATCATCTTCTTGCTTAGTCTTGAATAACCGCCCGTAACATCGACTAATGTAGTGGTTCGTTCCAATCTGTCAATGATTTCATTGCTGATGCTTTCATATTGTTCTGAAATTATTTGCGCAGTTAAGGCCCTTTGACCGCCGACAAACACCTTGTCGATCACCAGAGCCGAAACAAACACCGAGATTATGCCGATAAGCGACAATATGAGATCGTTGAGGATAAACACACCCAATGCAATGGGAATCGAGTCGATAATAAATATTACGACCGAGCTGCGAAGCCGTTTAATAAATTTGCAAATTGTAAATGCAATAATGTCGGTGCCGCCTGTCGAGCCGCCGCCTATGAATGCCAAAGCACAGCCAAAGCCTATCAGTACACCGCCGAAAAGAGCCGCTATTATCAGCACAATGTCGGAATGCGGTGAGTTTTGCAGATGAAATATTCCGCCAAGCACTCTGGTGTCGACTAATTTAGAAAACAATGTGATGAACGGGGGATAGATAACGGTCGAGATCAAGGTCTTGGCCGCAAAGCCTTTTCCAAGCACAAGGAGTCCTAGTAAAAATAGTGACCACGTCATCACGGTAATAAGCAGGTCGACCGTCACAAACTCAAAGGGTATGACCTTTTCCAAAACAATAGCGAAGCCCGACATTCCGCCGACAACAAGGTCGAACGGTATGATAAAGACCGCTGTGCCGAAGGCTAAGATTAGCGTGCCGACAACTATTAATGCCATATTTTTTGCAGTTCTCAAAATTTCGGTCTTCTTCATATTCCAATACCTCCCGACATCACGGTTTAAATATATTTTTGCCGCAGTGAACAATATGATACCAAATATTTTCAGGGGTTTCAACCTCCGTGCGGAAAGTGTTGGGAAAAACGGAGGAATCAGTTGGAAATACGTAGGAAAACAGAAATTAAGTTCTGCTTTTGGTTTTTAAAAATCTGAGAAAATCTTTCATAACCGGGTTAGAAGGCCTCGGACGGTGGTAAACGTAGACCGACTGTATCTCGTTAAAATCGGTCACGTTCAAGGCCACGATGTTTTTCTGCTCGTCATCGTTGAGTGAACGTAGTGACCCGATATCCAACCCCATTCCTTGCTCAATACACCTGAAAAGGCATTGACGGTCGTTACACTCGATGGTGATGTTGGGGGTGAAGCCGTGGCGTTGACCCGTTTCCTCCAAAAGGCGGCGCATTGCACTGCCTTTTCCCATTGTCACAAAAGACTCATCACGCAGTTGATTCACGGTCAGCGTTTTGCCTGCCAAGGGACTGTTTTTGGACGCTTTTATGCAAAGCTGTTCAATACTCAGCAAAAATCTTTCGCGGTCGCCGTACCAATCGGATTGCTGATCGATAATTATATCAAAAGAATTAAATTCCTCCAACGACTTCACATTTGAAATGCGAAAACTGACTTCGGGATGAGATTGCTTGTATTCTATCGCAAGGTCGGTTATCCATTTGCTTCTGGCGCGTATAAGTATACTTATTTCGACAGGCTCGGACCTGTCAGTGGTGATGGTGCTTATCGCGCCGTCAAGCGCCGAAAAGACAGTGCTTAACGAATCGGCCAGCACACGGCCCTGACGGTTTAACTTTATACGATTGCTTGTGCGGTCAAAAAGAGCCACCCCAAGCTCGTCCTCAAGCCGTTTTACGGCCGCCGAGACCGAGGAAGGCGGAACAAAGTGCTTTTTTGCCGTTTCGGAGAAGTTTTCGTTTTGAGCGCTTTCATAAAAGTAGCGCAGTTGAAGCAGATCCATTTTTATCACCCTTATTATTCTACTATATTTACTCCGATATAGCAACTATATTTTGCTTGGTGGTTTACAATATGGTAAAATGGAGATATAATTATAATATAAAGCATTTGGAGGGTCAAAAATGAAAGTTTGTATTATCCAACCTGAATATTCAACCGATTACTCGAGAGCTGAGGAACTGTTTTATAAGGGCTATATTGATATGCTCGATAAGTGCGATGAATCTATGGACATCATTGTAATGCCTGAGTCGTGCGATATGCCGGCTCTTTGCAAGACGGTTGAGCAGAAAAACGAATGTGCTGAACGTTTCAACAAGATATTTGTTGACAAGATTTGCGAGACGGCCAAGCGTTGTAGCGCACTTGTTTTTGCCAATGCCCGATGGGATTCCGGAAAGGGATACATAAACACTACCTATGCTGTTGACCGTAGCGGTAGCGTTGTTTATAAATATTTCAAACAGCATCCCGTCCCCAAGGAGGTAGCTTCTCCTGAGCAGGATACCGACAACGCTTTTCAGTTTACCGAGCCCGACGTTGTTGAGATCGAGGGCATCCGTTTCGGTTTCCTGACCTGCTACGACTTTTATTTTTATGAGATGTTTGCCAATATGGCACGAAAGAATCTCGATGTTGTTATCGGTTGCTCGCATCAGCGTAGCGACACACACCGTGCACTTGAGATAATGAGTGCGTTTTTGGCCTATAACACCAACACCTACGTTTTGCGCTCGTCGGTCTCGATGGACGTCAGCTCCGATATCGGTGGCGGCAGTATGGTGGTAGCCCCCACAGGTGAAATATTGCTCAATATGAAGAGCCGCATCGGTATGGAGTGCGTTAATGTTGACGTTACCAAGAAATACTTTAAGCCTGCAGGCTTCAATAACCCGTTGGCGGCGCATTATGAGTATATCGAGCAGGGCAGAAGACCGTGGAAATACCGTCCTGCAGGAAGTGCTATCTGTGTTGATGATGAGCATATGCCGTATCCGAGAGTATGTGCCCACCGAGGCTTTAATACCGTTGCTCCCGAAAACAGCCTGCCTGCCTTTGGTGCGGCTGTGGCAATGGGTGCCGAGGAGATCGAGTTTGACCTTTGGCCGACGGCCGACGGTGAGATAATTTCGCTGCACGATTCCACCCTTGAAAGAGTTTCGGATGGCGAGGGCAAGGTCACCGAAAAGACCTACGAGGAGCTTTTGAACTACGATTTCGGTGCTAAAAAGGGTGAGAAGTACAAGGGTCTCAAGATATTGAAGTTTGAGGAGATACTCAAAAAGTTCTCCTGCCATTGCATAATGAACATTCACATAAAATCCATCTGCGGCAACCCCGATAACCTTAAAAAGATTATTGACCTTATCGATAAGTACGACTGCCGTCAGTATGTTTACTTTATGACGGGTGACGACGATCTGATGAAGCTGTGCCTCGAAATGGCACCCGATATCCACCGTTGTATGGGTGGCGGTTCAAAGGAAAAAAGATGGGCCATTGTTGAGCGTGCTATCGAATGCAAGTGCCAGAAGGTGCAGCTCTTTAAGCCTTATTTCAATCAGGAAATGATCGACAAAGCACACGCCAATGGCATCAAGTGTAACGTTTTCTGGTCGGATGACCCCGAGGAGACCAAAAAATTCCTTGAAATGGGTATCGACTGTATCCTGACCAACGACTACAACCTCATTTCGCAGGTCGTGGAAAGATAAAGGAACGCAACATATGACGGAGATTGCTTTTACGGGGGATATTGCTTTTTCCAAGCACTTTAAAGACTCTTGGGCGGATGAGCAATGTGTCAGTGCCGAGCTGTGTGATTTTCTGAACTCGGCTGATCACGTTATTCCTAACGTTGAGGGCGCTTTGACCGATGCTGTCATGACGCGCGGAAGCTCGTCGGTTCCGTCTCATGCCAGCAACCCGAAAGCGGCCGAACGGCTTGTGCAGTTCAAAAGCGATATCTGGAATCTTTCCAATAACCACACGCTGGATTGCGGCGAACAGGGCCTTGATGATACCGTGAAGTTGGCGGCCTCATACGGTTGCCGTACGTTAGGTGCCGGGGGCAATATTGATGAGGCGTCAAGGCCGACGGTCTTAAAAGAAGCAGGTGGTATTGGCTTGCTCAGCGTGTGTTATAAACTGTTGTTTGCGGCAGGAAAGGATACTCCCGGAATACTTGGTTGGAACGAATATGCACTTATCAAAAAGCGGATACGCGAGATCAAAAGGGAAAACCGTTGGTGCGTGATGATCGTCCACGGCGGTGAGGAGTTTTCGGATATTCCGTTGCCAACCGTGCGAAAAAGATACCTTAAATATCTGAAATTCGGCGCGGATGTAATCGTTGCACATCATCCTCACACTCCGCAGAATTATGAGACCGCGAGGGATAAGACGATATTTTATTCTCTCGGAAACTTCATTTTTGATACGGATTACCAACGCTTGCAAAAGCACACCGACCAAGGGATACTGCTGAAACTGAAATTCACCGAAGATAGGGTTTCGTGGGACAGTATGCCGTACCGCATCGACCGCGAACTCCACCGTGTGGTGCCGTCAGAGCGTCCTGCCATTTTCAGAAATATCACGGCAAGGGAATTTAAAAGGCTGTCACCGCTTGCTATAAAAAGCTTTCTTGAAAAGTACGGCAGGGCAAAGATATTTCTCAAACCCCATATGGCGGATTACAGCAAACTGCAATGGGTGCGGTGGTATATAAAGGAAAAAGGTATTAAAATGTCAGCTTCGCTTCTGCTTGGCAGTATAAGATACCGTTTTGGCAAGTGGAAGAAATGTGATAAGGAAATCATTGATTATTTGAAGTGAAAAATGTAAAACAGGACTGTTTCACCGCTTTGGTGAGACGGTCCTGCTGTTTTCGAGAACTTTTCGTTATTGACATTTTTTCTGAAGTGTTAAACTCAAGACAGAAGTTTGTTTGGCGAGTGGCATTTGCCACCCGTTTTCTTATGCAACGCAAAAAAGATTCTTCGCTGACGCTCAGAATGACAAGGTTTTTGTTATGTTTGTCACTCTGAGCCGTAAGGCGAAGAATTTATTGTTTATTCCATTTGGTAGAAATTTATCAATTCTGATGCTTGCTTTTTACGAACAGTTGTGATAGAATGTGTAACTGAAATCTGCCGTAGGTGTTTTTGCACCGCTCGGCAGGTTTTAATTACGTAAATTGCAAAAAGAAGATGAGTTTATGGTATTGTTATCGGTTTCCATTGCGCTTTTGGCAGGTCTTTTGATGACCCGTGTCTTTAAGCCCTTGAAATTGCCCTCGGTCACGGCCTACCTTATCGCAGGTGTGCTTATAGGCCCTTATTGTCTCGGCGCCTTGGGCATCACGGGTCTTGGCTTTAACAGCCATACCGACGTGTCGGCTTTGTCGGTCGTGTCGGAGGTTGCGCTGGGCTTTATTGCGTTTTCCATCGGCAATGAATTCATTTTGAGTGACCTTAAAAAGACGGGCAAGCAGGCGCTTACCATAGGTGTTCTGCAGGCTGTGGTTGCAATGCTTTTGGTCGACGTTGCCTTGATTGCAATGCACTTTATTATGCCTGACAAGTTGTCGTTGGCACAGGCACTCACCTTGGGAGCTATCGCCACCGCCACCGCACCTGCCGCAACGCTGATGGTTGTCCGTCAGTACAAGGCCAAAGGTCCTTTGACCAAGCTTTTGTTGCCTATTGTAGCACTCGATGACGCTGTCGGTCTTATAGCGTTCGCTGTGTCGTTCGGTATTGCAAAAACTTTGGTCAGCGGTGAGGTCGATATGATATCTATTCTGGTCAATCCGTTGATCGAGATAGTTTGCTCGCTCTTACTGGGTGCTATTATGGGGTGGGTGCTGACTCAGCTTGAAAAGCTGTTCAACTCTAACACCAACCGTCTCAACCTTACCATTGCCGTGGTATTTTTGACCGCATCTTTGTCAATGCTCGAGTTCCATATCGGCCCCGTGCAGATACATTTTTCATCGCTTTTGACCTGTATGATGCTGGGAACCGTGTTCTGCAATATATGTCCTCTGTCGCACGACCTTATGGGTGCCGCTGACAAGTGGACATCACCCATTTTTGCATTGTTCTTCGTTATCAGCGGTGCCGAGCTTGAACTCAGCGTATTTACTGATTGGGCTATAGTTATCATAGGTGTTGTGTATATCGCATCACGTTCACTTGGAAAGTACTTCGGTGCGGCTGGCAGTGCCAAGCTGACACATTGCTCACCGCAGATAGTTAAATACTTGGGTATAACACTTTTGCCGCAGGCGGGTGTTGCCTTGGGTATGTGCGCTACGGCTATGCAGTTAGGAACTGAGGGCAACCTTATCCGTAACATCACGCTGTTCGCCGTGCTGGTGTATGAGTTGTTTGGACCTATCTTTACCCGCATGGCTCTTACCGCTGCAGGAGAGATACATCCTATTTCGGATGAGGTCAAGCAACGCCGTCAGACCAAGCTGGAAGCCGCCAAGGAGCGTAATAAATAATCTTGATTTTAACCGTCGGTATTCTTGTGAATATCGGCGGTTTTTTCGCAAATAAATACTTGTAAATAGTGGCTTTAAGTGGTATCATATATTATGTATAGGTGTATTTTAGGAGGTGACGGTTTGTCTTACAAAAATTTGATGGATATGCATGTGCATTCCGACAATTCTCACGATGCTCACCATTCGGTGACCCTGGTGTGCGAAAAGGCGGTTGCTAAGGGACTCAGAGCAATAGCTGTGACCGACCATTGCAATATTATCGATTACTATAAGGATAAGCAGAACATCATCTGCCGTCAGGCGGCTTTTGAAGTAAAAAAAGCGGCCGATGTTTTTAACGGGCAACTGATCGTGTCAAGCGGAATCGAGCTTGGCTCACCCGCCCGTGACGATGAAGCGGTTAAGGATATATTGAAAAACAAGTTTGATTTTGTTGTCGCATCGGTGCACCGAATAAAGGGTAAGAAAAAGAGCTTTCGGCATTATGACTTCAACCGTGAAAATAACCGTCCCGAATGTCTCATCCCGAGATACCTTGACGAGATAATGGAAACTGTGCAGTGGAACGGCTTTGACAGTCTTGCACACCTTACATATCCTTTGAGATATTATCCCGCCGAACAATTGGCGAATTTCGACCTGTGGCAGTACCGTGACAGGCTTGAAGTAATCTTAAAGACCTTGGCTCAGAACGGCAAATCGTTGGAGATCAACACCAAATGTGAGCCTTATCAAATGAATGGCGAGACCTATAGCTTCCACCCCGATTTTGAGGTAGTCAAGCTATTTCGTGAGCTTGGCGGCGAGCATATAACGGTCGGCTCGGATGCCCACAGTGCATATGATGTAGGCAGTAGAATATCCGAGGCGTATGACATGGCCGTGTCGGCAGGCTTTAAATATGTAACACTTTATCAGCACAGAACACCGCTGTCTATTAAGATAGTTTAAAGGAGAACAAATATGAACATTAAATTATTAAAATTGCTTTCTAAAAATGCAAGGTACACCGTTCACGAGTTGTCGGTAATGAGCGGTATACCCGAGGATGAGGTCGTATCCGAGGTTGCTGCTATGGAGGAGGAGGGACTCATCCGAGGCTATAAGGCGGTAATCGACTGGGAGCGTCTTGACAGTGCAAAGGTTTCGGCTATTATAGAGCTTAAGGTCGAGCCTCAGCCCGATGTCGGTTTTGAACAGATTGCCGAGGAGGTCAAGAAGTTCTCTGAGGTTGAAAGCGTTTACCTTATGTCGGGAGGCTATGACCTTTGCGTTATTGTTAAGGGCAAGACCTTTCAGGAGGTTGCGATGTTTGTTGCAAAGCAGTTGGCACCTATGAAATATGTAGTATCCACTGCTACTCATTTCATTTTGCGCCGATACAAGGAGCTTGATATTGAGCTTATCGGCGATATACAGGACGACAGGGAGAAGATTTCATTTTGATTGATTATAATAAATTATTGAACCCAACCGTGCTCGAGATAAAGCCGTCGGGTATCAGAAGGTTTTTTGATATTGCCGCCGAAATGGAGGATGTTATATCTTTGGGGGTCGGTGAACCCGATTTTCAGACACCGTGGCACATCCGTCAGGCAGGCATAAAATCGTTGCAGGACGGTAGAACTAAGTACACGTCAAACTGGGGCATTATCGAGCTTCGTAAGGCTGTCAGCGACTATATGAAATCAGAGATAGGCTGTGAGTATGATCCCAAGGATGAGGTGCTTATCTCGGTGGGCGGCAGTGAGGCTATTGATGCCGCCGTCCGTGCCATTGTCGGTGCAGGTGACGAGGTACTGATAGTTGAGCCCAGCTTTGTTTGCTATGAACCTATAGTAAAGCTTGCAGGCGGTGTACCCGTAATTATTTCAACCAAGGCCGAAAATGAGTTTAGACTGACTGCTGAGGAACTGAAAAGCCATATTACCGACCGCACTAAGCTGCTTGTGTTGCCGTATCCGGGCAACCCGACGGGAGCTATTATGGAGAGAAAGGACCTCGAGGCTATTGCAGAGGTTTTGAAAGACACCTCTATTGCCGTTGTTTCTGATGAAATATATTCCGAGCTTACATACACAGGCAACCGCCATGTATCTATCGCCTCGCTGGACGGTATGCAGGAGCGAACCGTTATTATCAACGGCTTTTCCAAGACCTATTCAATGACGGGATGGCGTTTGGGATTTGCTTGCGGGCCGAGACCTATATTGCAACAGATGACCAAGATACATCAGTTTGCCATTATGTCGGCACCCACGACCTCACAGTATGCCGCGATAGAGGCGCTGAAAAACGGCCGCCCCGATATTGAGGCAATGGTCGAGGAATATGACATGCGCCGTCGTTTGATGGTTGACGGCTTTAGGTCGTTAGGGCTTGAGTGCTTTGAGCCAAAAGGAGCGTTCTATGCTTTTCCCAGCATAAAATCGACAGGTCTGTCGTCTGAGGAATTCTGCGAGAGGCTGTTGTACTCCAAAAAGGTAGCAATCGTGCCGGGTAATGCATTCGGAGAAAGCGGAGAGGGTCATGTGAGAGCGTCATACTGCTACTCGGTTGACCATATCAAAGAGGCACTCAAAAGAATAGGCGAATTTTTGGAAGAGATGAAAAATGAAAATCAAGGCTAATGCTAAGGTCAACCTGTCGCTTGATATCACGGGCAAGCGTCCCGACGGCTATCATACCCTGTGCTCGGTTTTTCAATCGGTGTCACTTTGTGATGTATTGACGGTTAAGCTTTCCGATAGAATAAAGGTAAGCTTTTCACGGTCGGATATAGATCGTGAGGAAAATCTTTGTTTTAAAGCGGCAAAGCTATTTTTCGAGACAACGGGTATTGCTTCGGGTGCAGAAATATACGTTGAAAATAATATCCCCTTAGCAAGCGGTCTGGGTGGCGGAAGTGCCGATGCTGCGGCAACACTTGTAGCATTAAACGAGCTTTGTAAACAGCCGTTGTCTTGCGACGAGCTTTTGGATATTGCGTTAAAGCTCGGAGCCGACGTGCCGTTTTGTGCCGTTGGCGGTACCAAGCTGTGCGAAGGCATCGGAGAAATAATGACCGAACTGCCAAAGCTATCGGACTGCTTTATTGTTGTTGCCAAAAAAGGTGTTAAGGGCTCTACAGGTGAAATGTATAAGGCACTTGACTCCAAAATAGAGCTTCGCCGTCCCGATACCGAGGCTGTTATAAGCGGCTTGAGGTCAGGTAAGCTTAGAGAGGTCTTTAAAGGTGCCTACAACTGCTTCGAATCGGTTAATGATGCCGTTATGCTCAATGAGGCTAGACTCATAGCCAAAAATTACAGCGCCGTTTATTCAGGCCTTTCGGGAGCAGGTCCGTCGGTAGTCCTTGTTTTCGAGGATGAGGCCAACGCAGATATTGCCGCAAAAGCACTTGCCACTATAGGATTTGAGAGCTTTATTGCGGTACCGTGTGAGCACGGTGTGGAAATAATTGAATAAGCGTTGACACTCCTGCCAATATTTTCCTTGAGAAAATAATTGATAGGAGTGTTTTTATGACTTTACTTAAAAAACTTGTTAAACATATTGACCGTTCGGCGGCTATCCGTGCGGTTGCCTGTGCTTTGGTACTGGTGCTGACGTTGAGTATCTGCGGTTTTGACGCCAAGTGCGATGCCGTGCGTGAAAATGTGCTTAGACTCCACATACTTGCCAACTCCGACAGTGCTGAGGATCAGGCGCTAAAGCTAAAAGTCAGGGATGCCCTGCTGACCGTATCCGAGGGCGTGTTCAAGGAATGCTCGTCCGAGGATGAAGCCGTCATATTGGCTGAAAATAGCATTGACCTGTTCACCGATACTGCTCAAGAGGTTATAAAAAACAGTGGGTATGACTATCCTGTCACGGTCCAGATTGCCGAAACCTGGTTTGAAACAAGGAATTATGAAAGTTTTTCACTGCCTGCAGGCAGCTATGAGGCTTTAAGGGTCATAATCGGTGAGGGCAAGGGGCACAACTGGTGGTGCGTTATGTTTCCAAGCATCTGTTTGCCTGCCGCAACGTCCGAGAACAAGGATTTTTCGGAGGTTTTAGAGGATGATACAGCCGAAATAGTCGAGCAGCCAAAACGCTACAAGGCACGTTTTAAAATAGTTGAAGTGTTTGAAAAAGCACGTAAAAATATAGCGGATCTGTTCGGTTGATAAAAAAATCTCAATTTTTTTAAAATAATACTTGCAATTTGGCTTAAGTTGTGGTATTATTCCTTTACTGATGTGAAGAAAAGGAGAGGGGTGACAACATGAAAGAGGGTATTCATCCGCAGTATGAGACAGTTGTTGTAAAGTGTGCTTGCGGAGCTGAGTTTGAAACTCGCTCGACAAAGAAAGATATCCGTTTGGATATTTGCTCCAAGTGTCATCCGTTTTTTACCGGCAGACAGAAGCTTGTTGATACCGGTGGTCGTGTAGACAGATTCAAAAAACGTTTTGGCATGGATGCTAAATAATTGTTTCAATTCTTTGACCGCAGTTGTACTTTACAACTGCGGTTTTACTATATATAAAGTCAGGCGGTGACACAATGGACCAATACAAAACGGTGCGCACGGCGGCAGAATCGGAATACGAGGAAAAAAGGTCTAGGTTTATAGGCTCGGTTATCCCTTGTACCACCGAGGAGGAGGCTATTGCTTTTATCAACAAGCGAAGAGCCGAGACCTTTGGTGCAAGACACAATGTTTATGCATATATCCTGCGGGAGAACAACATCGCCCGCTTTTCGGATGACGGAGAGCCTCATTCTACGGCAGGCATGCCGACACTTGAGGTGCTCAAAAAGCAGAATTTAGTTGACTGCTGTATTGTGACCACCCGATATTTCGGCGGTGTGTTGCTTGGTACGGGCGGACTTGTCCGTGCATACACTGCGGCGGCCCGACAGGCTGTTGAGGCGGCAGGTATAGCGGTTATGCGTCAGTGTTGTATCTGTCAGGTCAGTTGTCCTTATTCTGACCACGGTCAGGTCGAGCGTGTTATTGAGGACTGCAAGGGCAAGGTTATCGGATGTGATTTCACCCATGAGGTTATGGTCAGATTTTCGGTAACGGCCGAGGATTTTGAGGCGCTGAGATTTAAGTTTGCCGATGTTTTTTGCGGCAGACTGACACCTGAGATAAATAATATCGACTATGCCGAGGTCTGATTGATAAATATTTGAGATTTTTAGCGAAAAATAAAGCATTTTACAGTTTGTTTGCGAATAATAGATTAAAGGAAATTATAACTTGTGATTTAAAAGTCCTTGTTATGGGACATGGGACGCGGTAAGATCTAAGTGACGGGGGTGAAAAGGGTGGCATTGCCGCAGGAATTTTTGATGGAACTGAAGTATCGCAATGATATTGAGTCGGTTCTGTCACCGTATATTGCTCTCAAGCGAAGGGGAAGTAACCTTGTAGGTCTTTGTCCTTTCCATAATGAAAAAACACCCTCATTCACCGTATATCCCGAAAACGGCTCATACTATTGCTTTGGTTGCGGTCAGGGCGGAGATATAATCACCTTTACTATGAAGATGGAAAATCTTGATTATATTGACGCAATCCGCCGCCTTGCCGAGAAAGCAGGGCTTAAGATGCCTGAGGACAACCGTGATGACAGGGAGCTAAAGCTGAAAAATGATATCTACGCCGTAAATGCAGAGGCGGGCAGGTTCTTTCATTCGGTGCTCATGAGCCCTCAGGGCAAGGAAGGACTTGATTACTTTTTAGGCCGTGGTTTGAGCTTGAAAACGGTAAAACGCTTTGGGTTGGGCTTCGCACCCGATGATTGGCATGCGCTTGAAAACCATCTTAAATCCAAGGGCTTTAACGATTATATCATTTCAGCGGCCGACCTCGTGGGAAAATCGGAGAAAAAGGACAGGTTCGGTAAAAATATCACTTATGACCGTTTTCGCAACCGTATCATGTTTCCGATAATCAATATTCACGGCAAGGTCATCGGCTTCAGCGGACGAGCTATGCCGGGTAACGAAAAACAGGGCGGAAAGTACATAAACACCTCGGACACGGCTGTTTACAAAAAAAGTCACAATATGTTTGCTCTTAATTTTGCTAAGGCAGTCTGTTCAAAGCAGGCCATATTGGTCGAAGGTAATATGGACGTTATAGCTCTTCATCAAGCAGGCTTTGAAAATGCCGTTGCGGCATTGGGCACCTCCTTTACCGAAGAGCAGGCAAGGCTGTTGGCAAGGTACACCAAGCAGGTCGTGCTTACCATGGATGCCGACTCGGCAGGTGAGAAGGCCACCGATAGAGCAATAGGCATTATGGAGCCTCTGGGTGTTGATATAAGGGTTTTGAGACTGCCCGATTGTAAGGATCCTGATGAGTTTATTAAAAAGCATGGCAATGCACGCTTTCAAAAGCTGCTCGACAGTGCTATAAGCTCGTTGGAATATAAGCTTTTAACGGCGGCCAGAGGTGTTGACCTTGACGCTACCGACGGTAAGCTTAAATACCTAAATAAGGCCTGCGAGGTGTTGGCGGCAACTAATGATCCGATAGCCACCGATCTTTATACAGGTAAGCTGTCGGTCAAGTACGGTGTATCAAAGGAACGGCTGCTGAACATTGTTAAAATGGCACAGGATAAGCGGAGAAACAGTCAGGTCAGACGTGAACTGAGTGAGATTGTCGCATCGCAGAATATTCAGAAAAACGAGATCAATCCTCAAAAAGCGAAGTTCAGGCGTGCGGCTGCTGCCGAGGAGGCTGTCATATCGGTTCTGGTTCGTCATCCCGATATGCTCGACAGTGTAAAACGCAGGCTTGATCAGTCAGACTTCTTAACCGACTTTAACCGCAGACTGTTTGTGCGTATCGTCGAAATTCTTGAAACGGGACACAGCTTTGACCTTGTTTTATTGGGAGACGGTTTCACACCTGACGAAATAGGCTACATCACTAAGCTGCTGACCTATGGCACGGCCAACGAAAACGCCGAAAAGGTGCTGAATGACAGTATAAATGTTATTCTTGCCGAGCGTAAGGCGGCCGATGAGCCAGATGTGTCGGAAATGGATGATACTCAATGGGCCGAGGCCATGAAGGCATTGCGTAATGCAAAAAAGAAATAACCGGTTTTACCGGATGGGATAATAGGGGTAATAAGAATGGAAAACAAAAAGAACAATAAAATTGAAGAGGCTGAGGAGCTTACCACCAACGAAAGCTTGATAGAGGATAGCTATACCAAGCAGGAGGCCGACCGCAAGGATGATTTCCTTGAGCTGGATGACATTCCTGAAAATCTTGAGATGGAAGCACCTCTGCTTGATCTCGATTTTGATGAGCCCACCGATGACGACCTGAAAATGGCCGAGATCGAGGATGTTGAAAAGCTTGAGGAAGCAGTTGCTTCTATGGACACCATCTCTTTGGATGACCCTGTTAAGGTGTATCTTAAAGAGATTGGACGTGTTCCGTTGCTTTCCCCCGACGAGGAAATAGAGCTTGCCAAGCGCATAGGCGACGGCGATATCAAGGCCAAAAAGCGACTTACCGAGGCTAACCTCCGCTTGGTCGTCAGTATTGCCAAGCGTTATGTCGGACGTGGTATGCACTTCCTTGATTTGATACAGGAGGGCAATGTCGGACTTATTAAGGCTGTTGAAAAATTTGACCACACCAAAGGCTTCAAGTTCTCAACCTATGCAACATGGTGGATACGTCAGGCAATCACCCGTGCTATTGCGGATCAGGCCAGAACCATCCGTATTCCCGTTCACATGGTTGAGACCATAAACCGTCTCAAAAAGGTTCAGAGTCAGCTTTTGCACGAAAACGGACACGAGCCGAGCGAGGAGCTTATTGCCGAGAAGATGGAGCTTTCGGTCGAAAGAGTCAGAGAGATTATGCGTGTTGCTCAGGAGCCTGTTTCGATGGAGACCCCCATTGGTCCTGAGGAGGATAGCCGTCTTATGGACTTCATCCGTGACGAAGAGGCTTTGGCTCCCGATGACGCCGCTTTGAAGACCATTACAAACGAGGATATTGATTCGGTACTTAAAACGCTCACTCCCCGTGAGGAGGCTGTTATACGTCTACGCTTCGGACTTAAGGATGGCCGTTGCCACACCCTTGAGGAGGTCGGAACCGAGTTTTGTGTTACCCGTGAACGTATCCGTCAGATCGAGGCCAAGGCCTTGAGAAAGCTTCGTCATCCCGTCAGAAGCAATAAGTTTAAGGATAGATAATTTTCGGGGTGAATTTAAGTGAAATACACATATAATACCAAGGGTGTGTGCTCAAGTAGTATCACCTTTGAGGTCGAAAACGATATTGTGACGTCGGTACAGTTTGTCGGCGGCTGCAACGGGAATCTTAAAGGATTGTCGGCTTTGGCTGTTGGAATGAAGGTCGAGGATGTCATTGAGCGGTTACAGGGAATAAGGTGCGGTTTTAAGTCAACCTCATGTCCCGACCAGCTTGCCAAGGCGCTTACTGCCGCAAAGCAAAACGGTTGAGTATTTTCTTATGAAGGGTCAGGTGATACAATGTTTGATGAGGATATCAAGATAGCCTCACTCGGCAAGGATAAGCCTAAGAAAAATGAACACGAGAAAGTAATGGACGAATATGCCCGCGAAAGTGCCAAGGGTAGCATGGAGAAGGCTAAGGAGCTGGGTAAGCTTCTGGCTAAAGAGGTCGTCGCACACATCGATAGCTTCCCTGTTGATGAGGCCGAATCGGAAAATGTCAATCTTTCGGTGCAACGAGGTGTAATGATGACCTTTGCCGTCGTTGTCGCAATGGAAGAAAACATAATGAGCGAGGTCGTACATCAGACTGCCGAAAACAGCTTTAATTCGGAGCTTGAAAGGCTATCGCCCGACATTTATAAGGCAGTTTCCGATTCAGGGGCTTTTTCATTCTACTATCTTGCCTACCGCAGAGGAACCGAGGTCGTCCGCCGTATGGGACAAACCTTCGCTATGCTCTGCTCACATGACGGCGACCCTGTTTATCACGAGCTCGGTGAGGCTATATACTGCTGGTTTAAATCCTTTGCAGAAAAAAAGTATACCGAGTCGGGTATTGGTTAAACACATTTATATTATGCTACAAAGACCTATGGTTTTTGAAAATATTTAGGAGGAATTTAAAAATGAAGGTTACAAAGGATATGCTTATTGGCGACATTCTTGACATGGACAGAGGAACTGCTCAGTTCTTTTTTGAGATAGGTATGCATTGCCTCGGTTGCCCCGCTTCACGTGGTGAGTCTATTGAGGATGCTTGCAAGGTCCACGGAACCGATTGTGACGCTTTGCTCGAGAAGATCAACGCTTATCTGGAGAGCAAATAATGTCGGTCGATAATCGACTTCTGAAGATAGCCGGAATGATAAGGCATGGTGATAGGGTGGCCGATATCGGCACCGACCATGCCTATCTTCCGGTGTTTCTTATAAAAGAGGGAATCGTATCCAAGGCGTTCGCCTGCGATGTAAGTGACGGGCCGCTCTTCAATGCGAGGAATAATATAGAAAGAGCAGGCATTGAGGGGATTATACTCCGCAAGGGTGACGGACTAAAGGCTGTTTTACCCCAAGAGGTCGATACAGTGGTGATTGCAGGCATGGGCGGTGACCTTATTGCCCGTATCATTGCTGATGCCGAGTGGGTCAGAGACGGTCGTTATGAGCTGATACTGCAGCCCATGACTGCTGTTGAGGAGCTGAGGGAGTTTTTGTGTCGCAACGGATTTTCAATATTAAAGGAAAATGCCGTTTCGGCTCACGGACGTATTTATACCGCAATGAAGGCTGTGTTTACAGCAAGTGTGACCGAGTGCGATCCGCTGTTTTACTATGTGGGACGGCTTGGTGACAATATGGGTGCCGATGAGCTTACCTATATTCAGCGTAAGCGTCGTATTATTGCAAAATTAGCTGAGGATATAGCTAAGGTCGAGTCCAAACGTGACATGTATGAAATGCTTTGTGAAGCGTTGAAGGGTATCGACCGATTGCTGGAAGCTTGAAATGGGAATTGACGGAATTTTTCTTTATCAATTAAAAAAAGAGTTGAATGAGGGCCTTCAAAATGCCCGAATTGACAAAATACACCAGCCCTCGAAGGAAGAGCTGGTGCTGTTGTTGCGCTCGGGTGTGGGTGCTAAGCGCTTGCTTATCTGTATCCGCCCGTCGGCTCCAAGACTTAATTTCACAGCTGACAGCTTTGAAAATCCACAGGAACCGCCGATGTTCTGCATGCTCATGAGAAAGCATTTGTCGGGCGCCAGATTTTCGGGCATTGAGGATAACGGATTCGAACGGATCGTTACTCTTTTGTTCGAAGCAACGAATGAAATGGGCGACCGTGTCAAACTAAAGCTCGTGACCGAGCTTATCGGAAAGCAGACTAATCTCATTCTTGTGGGAAGCGACGGCAGGATAATCGACTCCTTAAGGCGCTCGGATATCGAGGCGGGCGGACGTATGATACAGCCGGGTGCTGTGTATACTCTCCCTGAAAAGCAACAAAAGATGAATTTGTTTAGCACAGATTCACAGGATATCATTTCAGAGGTCAAGAGCTGTTCATTGCCGCTTGCCAAAGCGTTGGTCAACACAGTGGATGGATTTTCACCGCTCATAGCACGCGAGATCACAGTGCGGGCCGAATGCGATACCGATAAATTTTCAAATCTGCTGGACGAGCATGAAACTTCGGCTTTGAACAAGTCATTAAGTGATTTTTGTTTAGAACTTGGTGCGGTGCGACCAACGGCTCTTATAGATGAAAGAGGTATACCGTTTGAATTTTCATATACCGACATTATTCAATATAAAAATGCTGCAGTAAAAAGGTATTACGACAGCCTTTCCGACCTGCTTGAGGCGGTCTATACCGAGCGTGACCGTAAGGAGCGTATAAGGGGTTTTGCCAACGATTTGTCAAAGCTTGTCAATACGTTGTTGGCACGCACCTCAAAAAAGATAGCAATCAGGCAAAAAGAGCAGGAAAGGTGTTCTGACGGTGAAAAATGGCGGATATACGGAGAACTGCTTAAGGCTAATCTTTATGCTGTTGAACGCGGTGCTCCATATGTTGATGTGCAGAATTATTATGACCCTGAGCTGAAAACGGTCAGAATTCCGCTGAACGTAACCCTGACTCCTGCCCAAAATGCACAACGCTATTTTAAAGAATATAAAAAGTGCTGTAATGCTCAAAGCATGTTGGGTGAGCTTATCGAAGCGTCCAAAAACGAGCTAAGGTATTTAGAAAGTGTTGCCGATGAGCTCAGCCGTGCGACCTTGGTAAGTGATTTGTGTGAAATCAAGTCCGAGCTTGCAGCGGCGGGATATATCAGGTTGGCTAAAGACCGTAAAAAGCAACCAAAAGCGGCCGCACCTATGGAGTTTACCTCGCCTGACGGCTACCGTGTATTGGTTGGACGTAATAACCGTCAGAACGACGAACTGACCTTACGGACCGCATCGGACGGCGATATGTGGTTTCATACAAAAAACATTCCGGGCTCGCATGTTATTGTATTCTGTGACGGTGCTGAGCTGCCTGACAGCACAGTGATTTTTGCGGCCAAGCTTGCGGCCGAACACTCCAAAGCGTCAGGATCTTCATCGGTCCCCGTGGATTATACAAGAGTAAAATATGTCAAAAAGCCTCAGGGCGCTAAGCCAGGAATGGTGATTTATAAAACTAATAAAACGGTGTATGTTACACCCGAAGGAGAACACTGACATGAGGATAGGAATCTCTACCGCAAGTCTGTACCCTATGGAAACCGAAAAAGCTCTTGAATATTTAGGGGGAAACGGGGTTCCTGCTACTGAAATCTTCTTTAACAGTCCCTCTGAGCTTAAGTTATCCTTTATCAAAGAGTTAGACCGAATTCGCAAGCATTACGGAATAGATATCGTTTCGCTCCATCCGTGCGGTTCGGTTGGTGAGCCGTATTTCCTGTTTTCGGGATATGAACGCCGTTACAAGGACTCTTTTGAATACTATAAGAATTACTACCGTGCCGCCGAAATATTAGGTGCAAGGACGGTGGTGCTTCATGGGGACAGTCTCGCAGGTCACATACCGATGGACGAATACTGCGAGCGCTTGCTTAGTATGAATGCGGCGGCTTATGAATACGGTACGACCGTCTGTCAAGAGAATGTCAACCGCTACCGTGCTGCAACCCCCGAAAATGTCAAAGAAATGAGACGGCTTACCAACGATAAGATAAAGTTTACTTTTGATGTCAAGCAGGCGGTTCGTGACGGCTGCGGAGTTGAAAAAATGTACGAGGTAATGCGTGGCAACATTATTAATGTTCATATCAGCGACCATTCTGATAAAGGGGATTGCCTGTTGCCGCAAAACGGGGATTTTGACTTTGGATGGCTTTTTGATAAACTAAAATCAGACGGATATAACGGAGATTGCTTGATTGAGGTTTACAACTATGCGTATAAATCTTCACAAGAGTTGATGGATTCTTACAAAATTATGAAAAATATTCACAAAATCCATTGACATTGAGCGACAATGTGTTATAATACCAAATATGGAAATGAAATTCACAAATACGAGGTGTTATAATGCAAAACAAGAATTTAGTTCACAAGGCGGCACATTACAGGGTTGTAAAAACAATAGAGAATGTAGCTTCTCAGCCAACCGCAATGTACGGTATTGAGGGCTTTTCAGGGGACGAAACCGTCACACTGACAGCTCTGTCTGAAAACCGTCGACGCATAAAAGCGTTGGTTGCGACTTTGAATGAAAGCGAGCTTGAGCTCTGCCATTTGCGTGAGATCGTTGAAAACTTTTTGTTTGACAGCTACGGAATAAAC
>CAYRIX010000012.1:0-49107 GCA_964424555.1 uncultured Eubacteriales bacterium | reverse complement strand
GCAGGAATATTTATCTCCCTTTCGGTCGTTCTGCGAACCCTACCCTTGCCGTTACAGGTCTTACAAGGATGCTCGATCCTTTTACCTGTTCCACGACAGGCGTCACAGGCACGTGTGGTCTGCATAGCGCCGAAAGGAGTACGCTGTGTGACATATATCTGACCCGAACCGTTACAGGTTGGACAGGTTGTAGCACTGTGACCTTTTTCAGCACCGCTGCCGCCGCATTCAGCGCAGTTTTCTATACGGGTAACCTTGATTTTCTTATTACAGCCCTTGGCTGCCTCCTCAAAGGTCAGTACGACCGAAGCTGAGGTATCGGCTCCCTTTCTCGGCGCATTGGGATTGGCACGACGCTGACCGCCTCCAAAACCACCGCCGAAAAAGCTTCCGAAAATATCGCCAAGGTCTCCAAAATCACCAAAACCTCCGAATCCGCCGCCATAAGCACCGCCGCCCGCACCGTAGTTGGGATCAACTCCGGCATGACCGAACTGGTCATATCTCGATTTCTTCTCCGAGTCAGACAGAACCTCATAAGCTTCATTTACTTCCTTAAAGCTCTTTTCAGCCTCAGCATCCCCCGGATGCAGGTCGGGATGATACTTTTTAGCCATTTTTCGGTAGGCTTTTTTAATTTCATCATCACTTGCGCTTTTATCTACTCCAAGCACTTCATAATAATCACGTTTTTCTGCCAAGTGCTAACAACTCCCTGATAATATGTACGGTCTACGGGTGCAGAAGCACCCGTAAACCTTAAAATAATTCAATTATTTCTTTGTATCGTCAACGTCGGTATAGTCTGCATCATAGACATTGTTGGGGTCTGTATCATAAGCAGGCTGTTCGGGGTTGGGGTTGCCTGCCGGCTGACCCTGTGCCTCCTGAGCGGCCTTGTATACCTTCTCGGAAACGGCATAGACCTTTTTCTGAAGATCCTCCTGCTTGACCTTAATAGCTTCAGTATCAGTACCCTTCAATGCCTCTTTAAGTGCATCGCAAGCGCCTTGGATATCGGTCTTTTCAGCATCGGTCAGCTTATCACCGAAATCAGCAAGTGTCTTTTCAGAGGTGTAAACAAGCTGATCTGCGTTATTTCTGAGGTCGGCCTCTTCACGGCGCTTCTTATCCTCAGCGGCATACTGCTCAGCCTCTTTAACAGCCTTATCAATATCATCCTTAGACATATTCGTCGAAGAAGTGATGGTGATGGACTGCTCCTTACCGGTGCCAAGATCCTTAGCCGAAACATTTACGATACCGTTGGCATCGATATCAAACGAAACCTCGATCTGAGGGATTCCACGGGGTGCGGGAGCGATTCCGTCGAGCTTGAATACGCCAAGGGTCTTGTTGTCCCTTGCAAACTCACGCTCACCCTGCAGTACGTGTACCTCAACAGAGGTCTGACCGTCGGCAGCAGTCGAGAATATCTGGCTCTTATTGGTAGGAATGGTGGTGTTACGCTCGATGACCTTGGTGCAGACGCCACCCATGGTCTCAATTCCCAAAGACAGCGGAGTAACGTCGAGAAGCAAAAGACCCTTTACGTCACCGCCTAAGACACCGCCCTGTAAAGCGGCACCCAAAGCTACGCACTCATCGGGGTTGATACCCTTAAAGGGGTCACGGCCGATAAACTTCTTAACAGCCTCCTGAACGGCAGGAATACGGCTTGAACCACCGACCATCAAAACCTTATTGATCTCGGAAGTGTTAAGTCCGGAATCAGCAAGTGCCTGACGGACGGGACCCATGGTTGCCTCAACAAGGTCAGCTGTGATCTCGTTGAACTTTGCTCTTGTCAAGGTGCCCTCGTAGTGCTTAGGACCTGTTGCGTCAACAGTAATAAACGGCAGATTGATGTCAGCGGTGGTCATACCCGAAAGGTCTATCTTGGCCTTTTCGGCAGCCTCTTTAATACGCTGCATAGCCATCTTATCGCTCGACAGATCAATACCGTTCTGTGCCTTAAAGTCAGCAACGATCCAATCCATAACACGCTGGTCAAAGTCGTCACCGCCAAGACGGTTGTTACCTGCAGTAGCCAAAACCTCCTGAACACCATCACCCATCTCGATGATAGAAACGTCGAAGGTACCGCCACCGAGGTCATATACCATGACCTTCTGATCGTCTTCCTTATCAACACCGAAAGCAAGAGCAGCCGCAGTAGGCTCGTTGATGATACGCTTTACCTCAAGACCTGCGATCTTGCCTGCATCCTTGGTTGCCTGACGCTGTGCATCGGAGAAGTAAGCAGGAACGGTGATAACAGCCTCGGTTACGGGTGCGCCAAGATAAGCCTCAGCATCGGCCTTCAGCTTTTGCAAAATTATAGCCGAAATTTCCTGCGGAGTGTAGTTCTTTCCATCGATATTTACGTTGTAAGCAGTACCCATTTCTCTCTTTATAGAGATAACAGTTCTGTCAGGGTTGGTGATAGCCTGACGCTTTGCAACCTGACCTACCATTCTCTCGCCGGTTTTAGAAAATGCTACAACGGACGGAGTAGTTCTTCCGCCTTCAGCGTTAGGAATAACGACAGCCTCGCCGCCTTCCATAACAGCTACACAAGAGTTAGTTGTACCAAGGTCAATACCTATAATTTTTCCCATAATTAAAAACCTCCAAAAGATTTATGTTTTAATTTTTGTATTATATTCAAAGCAAAATGCCTTAAATGCGATTTAATTTGCAACCTGAACCATTGCAGGACGAATAACGGTGTCACCGAACTTGTATCCCTTTTGCAGGACATTGCTGATTACATTTTCACCAAGATTCTCATCCTCGATATGCATGACAGCCTCGTGTAGCTGAGGATCAAAGGTCTCGCCTACCTCACCGATAGCAATAAGCCCAAGATCGGTTACGGCATCGGTCAGCTGCTTTACTATCATCTCAACACCCTTGGCATAATCGGCACTATCTTTGTCGGCGGCATTTGCACGGTCAACATTGTCAAACACCGGCAAAAGCTTCTTTAAAAGGTTAGCCGAGGTATACTCTGCGGCGGCCAATTTCTCCTTTTCGGTGCGGCGCTTGAAATTATCAAACTCTGCTGCAGTTCTCAACAACAGATCCTTTTGAGCCTGCAGCTCTTCCTCAAGCTTTTTCAACTGTTCGTCATTAGCAGCAGATTTTTTGCTCTTTTTTTCCTTTACATCTGCTGTATCTTTCTTCTTTTCAGCCAAAAATAACATTCCTTCCAATATATATTGTAACCGCTAAGCGGTAAAAACCATTTTTATTCTTCAAGATCCCTCATAGCCTGCGTCATGACGGTTCCCAGTTTTAAAGCAAAATACTCAACACTTGGCACAAGCTGTTCGTAAGCCATTCTGACAGGACCTATAACACCGATTCGTCCTATATCCGCACTACCTAAACGGTACTTTGCAACAACAAGACTTGACGGTGCCAATTCACCAATGCCTGTCTGATCACCAAAGATTATTTCAATATCGTCCTCGGTGTTGGCAAGCAACGGGAAAAGCTTATCCTGCTTGGTCAAAAGACTTAATACAGCTCGAGCGTCATTTTCATTGGTGTAACACTTTACGAGGTTTGACTCTCCCTTTACATGCACACTTTTAGACTGTAGCTCCTCTACCATTTCGAACACACTGGAAAGCAAAGGCATCAAAAACAGCGACAGATCTCCTGTTCTTGACACAAGTGCCTGCAAAAGCAGATTGGAGAACTTATTAAGCTCGGTTCCGATAACATAAAAAGACAAGAGCTTGTCAAAATGTGATAAAACGTCAGGTACTAAATTGAAAGCACTACGACATATACGGCTTCTCGCCTGACCGTCGGAGGTGATAAGCAGCAACAACACGGTTCTGCGACCCATTGGCAGTATGTCAACACGTTTGACAACGGTCTCCTCCTTGGTTACGGTAGCCATAAGGGTTGGAAAACCCGTAAGGTCGGACAAGAGCTGGCCTGCAATAGATGCGAGATTTTCGGGGTCCTTAGCAGCATCGGCAAGCATCTTATCAATAATAAGCTGAAGATCATACGGCACTTCACGCCTATTCATCAGCTTTTCGAAATAAAAGCTATAACCGACGCTTGTTGGCTGTCTGCCTGCTGAGGTATGCGGCTGACTTAAAAGCCCAAGCTCACACAGCTCACTCATTTCGTTACGTAAGGTGGCAGGAGATACGCCAAGACCAGTTAACTCCAACAACGATTTAGAACCAACCGGCTCACCCGTCTTGATATAATACTTTATCAAAGAACCAAGTATTATTTTTTTACGGTCGCTAAGCTCCATCCTCTCACCCACTTTCGATTTAGCACTCTTGTTCGTCGAGTGCTAACAACTATATATTATCATATTTTTTGCATTTGTCAATAGTTTTTGCAAAAATATTTCAAAATTAATTTGACCTTCTTTGACCTTTAACTCGTATTCCTTGTTTTTTCGTAAACTAAGCCGAATAATCATGCTCATTAATTAAATTTAGTATTGATTTTATTTCCTTATTATGCTAAAATTATTATGTAATATTGTATATACAATAAAAGGAGTAGAATTATGTTGAAAAGAAGACCTATTAGCGTTTTGCTCGTACTCAGTATACTTTTCGGCTTGCTTTCGGTATGCTTTACCGCCTCGTCACGTACCGTAAACAAGCAAGGTATCTCGTACAACGAAAGTGCACTGCACACACTTGAGGCTGAAAGTGTCAATGACATCAAAGACCCCTCGGACACATCTGCAAACATAACCTCTGTTGAGATTTGTGATGATTCCGATGCCGATCACGGCAAGGTCATTGAGCTCGTTGGCGGCGATAACAGTCGTATCACCTTTGAGGATATGGACGTTATCAAAAATCGTAAGTATTATGTATACTTCGACGCTAAGTCTGAAACCGATAATGCGCAGCTCGTCAGCATGATCGGTCGATACACCAACAGTGAGGCCTGCCGTTACTTCTTCTCGGGACTCCACAATCACGATACAGGTGTTCAGTTCTATATTGACGGAGAAATTGTGACCGCTTCCGAGTTCGAGCTTTCTACCGAGTGGCAGCGTTACGGTGTTGTCTTTGACACCTCTAACGAAGAAATGCTTTCTGCCATTGAAAGCCAAATCAGTTATGCGGGCTCCTTGGATAACGAGGTTCATTTCACATTTGATTATGATAAATTCTGGGAAAAAGAGATTCATTTCATGTTCGGCGTTCAGAACGCAACCGTATATTTCGACAACATTCAGTTGATCGAGATCGATCCCCGTCCTGCCGCCGTTCCCGCTCTTGAGGACGTTGCGGCCGCAGTTTCGGTAAGACTTCCTAAGACTGCCAATGAAAACAACGGCGAATATCTTTCGGCGGGTCTTCGTTTTATGGGTGTCATCAGCGATGACCTTAAGGAAAACGCTGACGAGATCGGTTTTATAATTACTCCTTCTGTTTATGCCATCGAAAACACCTCTTGGTACGACCTTTCGAGCGGTGTTCAGTCAAACGTCAGATCCAAAGCCTGCTATATCAAGGACGAGATGGATGTAGCTTATTCTGTCGGCTTTGACTCTACTGCATACCAGCTTATTCTTGTCGGCCTTTCAACGGCTGCCGGAAAGACCTCATACATACAGCGCTACTGTGCCGCCATGTATGTCAAGACGGGCGACAGCTATCAGTACTTTGCTTTGGGTGAGACCTCTTATAACGAGGTATGCGCAAAGTACTATGTAATGAACATCAAGTCAGGACATATCAACTCAGGTATTGAGCTTTCTTTAAACGGTGTTTCCCAAAAGACCAACCTTACCGTCGGTGATACCTTACCTGTACTTAATACTATTCTCTCGGATGCACCCGCACGTTACGATTTCTTGGGTTGGTATGACGAAACATTATCCACCAAGTACACCACTGTGCCGAACGGTATTGATAAGCTGTACGGTTTATATGACGGCTACAGCGCATATACCTTTGATACAGGCTCGTTCTTTAATCCGAATAATAAAAACTATATCAGTGCCGTCAATGATCCGTTCGGCGGAGACGGAATGGTGCTTTACTCACCCATTGAGGGTAATTTCCGCGGCTTTGTTCCTACCATTTGTGATGGAATAAACACTGACGGCTTCTCCTTTAAAAAGGATCACACCTACCGTATATCATTTGACTACCGTTTTGCTGAAACCGATTCGGCAAGCGCAACATTCGGCGTCGAAATATGGGGAGTATCAAAGGAAGGTATATACGTCACCGATAACAAAACAAAGATTATTTATCCCGATTATATCCCCCCAACAGGCTCAAGTGGTACTGCAACCAATAAGGGAGATTGGGCAACCTACTCGTTTACCGTTACCAATGTCACCGACCATCCTTACATTTACATCCGTTTCACACGTAAGGATAATGATGTGATTGACAATGTTTATGTTGACAATCTTGTCATTTCCGATATTTCAACTTACTTAAATGACACATCAACCGTCAAGCTGATTAACGGTGGAATAGTTGAAAATACAGATCTTTCTGTTGGCGACACACTTCCTGTTCTAGAAGATTATGATGAAACCGTTAACGGAGATGTCTATAGCTTTGCCTTTGACGGATGGTATGACGAAACCCTTACCACAAAATATACCACGGTTGTTGACGGAGTAGATGTCTATTACGCCAAATACGACTCTATGACCTCACTTTCATTTGAAATTGGCGGCTTGTATGACCCTAACAACCGATATCAGAACCAAAGCGGATCCATAATACCTGCATGGTACCGTGCGGTAGACCCAACCGGCGCTGATAACATCTGTATACGTGGCAGGCTTGGCGGCAATTCACAGACTACGCACTTTGCACCCTCTTTGGTTGAGGGAGCTGATGTCGGAATTCAGATGGAAGCTGACAAAAAGTATCTCATTACGTATGATTACTTCATCTCGTCAGACGATCCCATCGTTACGCAACAGGGAGTGAGTGTCCGTGGCGCAGCACAAACCAATATCGGTTACTCCAACAATAAGACCGGTTCTCTTACTTCGCAGACAATGACTAATGTCAACTGCTGGAGCAGTTCTGCTATGTTGGTTGTTACATCATCTCAGAATACAGAAGGTATGCTTACAGATTGTCCGTATCTGATAATTCTTTCTCAAAACACTCATTATCTTGATACTACAGAAACAACAAGGGTTTCTAATCTTGATTTGTACCTTGACAACATTCGGATAATGGAGTTCCCCATTGATTCTGACGTGGTTGTATATACCGAGGCTAAAAATGTCACTTTAAACCAAAACGGTGAAGTAGAAATCTATAACGATTTCAACGTTGGCGATGATATTCCCGATCCCGCCACCATAGATGGTGTTAATTTCGTAGGTTGGTACAACGAGACTCTTAACAGACCATATAAAACTATTCCCGGCCGTAACACAACCCTTTATGCTAAATATGATGCGGCTATAAACACCTTTGAAAATAGAGCTATTATTGATCCTAACAATAATTTCGCCAATAACAATCGTGTTAAGATAGCTACTGACCCAACCGATCCCGAGAATTCGGTCATGATGGTAAATCTCAATAACTCCACAGGAAATCTTCATTTTGTACTGAGCGAATCCTCATATGGCTCTGATCCTAAGCCTTATAAGCTTACCATTGGCAGCACCTACACCATCACCTACAAGTATTATATTGAGAATGTTAACAGCAGCGGTGTAGCCGTTCAGTTCAGAGGCTGCAAGGAAGCTAATGTCGGCATAAGCGGCGGAAAATCAGTTTCCTACGGCAATACAACCGTCAAGACAGAGGGCGCATGGACAACGGTAACCACTACCTTTACCTACAAAGGTACAGATATTACCGATGAACCCGATGCCTACCTTATCATGATGGCTCAGGACGGTATGCACAGTTCAGATGCTTCCGCATGCACAGCTACGATTTATTTTGATGATGTTATTATCAAAGAGACCGCAGCCGATAAGACTTATACACAAAAGACCACCACTATTGGAGGTTATACATTAGGTTATGCTAACGGACGTGAGCATAACATTGTAGTTCCTACAAACAACTTCTCATATCTTGCTATGATGCAGGTTGAAAAGCTTCAGGAAACTATAAAGGGTATAACTACAACCTCCTGTGAATTCAACATAATTAAGGAAAGTGAATGGGATAGCACCAACACAAACCAATCCAACATCTTTATAGGCGATGTTACAGGACATTCACGTGATAACCAATACAAGATAGATACAAGCTCGTTTACAACAGATGATTATGCTTACTGCTTTGGTAACGGTAACATCTATATCGACGGTGGAAGCACCCAGAGCTTGGCAATGGCTATTTCTGAGCTTACAAAACAGCTTGAGGCTGCTGCAAACAATACAACGTTTGCCGCAGGTACTATTGTAAGCGGCAAGTATTCCGAAAAGATCGGCAGCTACTCTACCAAGGATTATTACCGTGGCACCTTCCTTGAGGATTTCGACGGCGAGGATGTTGATACTACCGTTTGGAATGAAATCAACGGTTCAACTATAACCGCAGCTAAGGAAGGCTGGAAGAGTACACGTTCCAACGATCATACCTATCTTGAGGACGGCAAGCTTGTAATAGAAGCAGACTTTAACGAAGACGAAAAGATGTTCTACGGCGGTATGCTCAGAACCCACGGTAAGATGGAATACCGCTATGGCTATCTTGAAGTTAGCTGTATCACTCCTCACGGAACGGGACTTTGGTCAGCAACATGGACATCTCATGATACAACACACCAGTTAGGCACCGGCTTCTATTCGAGTGAGGTTGACATCAACGAAAGCTTTGGTAATGCGCAGTATACCGCCTTCAACATGCACTCATGGCCGACCTCGGCAGCCAACAACATGGGATATTATAAGTATTCTCTTGATCAGGTATCAGGACAAAGCAAGAAAAAGGCCGACGCAGGTGTTGAAGCAGGCTTTAACTTAAACTATCACACCTTTGGTTACTTGTGGACCGAAAACAGCGCTAAGTTTATCGTTGACGGTTTTGTTCAGTTGGAATACAATTATGACGATTTACACACCTCGTCCAAATTCAACGGCTCCATCACCAATAACGATTACGATGCCTTTAACGAAACATTGAGTGTTATCGTTTCTATGACGGTCGCTAACGGTGGAACAAGTAATCAAGAGCCTTCAGATGAAGACCTCCTCGCTGATTATTGGAATACTTCTAACAAGTATATCGTTGATTACGTCCACATCTATCAGATCGACGGTCAGGATATCTTCTATCACTAATTCATTTACTGTCTTAAAAAGCCGCAGGTCCAACCTGCGGCTTTTGCTTTTCGTATTTGATTTTTAATTGTTTTTTTCATATTCCTTCAATATTTCAATTTCTCTATCACTTAACTTGTATTTCTCAAACATATCGGGTCGAAGCTCACGTGTCAACAACAGTGACTGTAACGTTCGCCAATTTTCTATTTTAGCATTATCCCTTGATAAAAGAACTTCGGGAACTGCCTGTCCGTTAAACACTCTCGGCTGTGTGTACTGCGGATACTCAAGCAACCCGTTTTCGTGCGATTCTTCGGTTGCTGAGCCGTCTCTTAAAACACCTTGAAGCAAGCGCACAACCGAATCGGTAACTACCTGAGCGGCTAATTCTCCGCCTGTAAGCACATAATCTCCGATGGATATTTGCTCATCCATCCACTCCTCTGCTCTTGCATCAATTCCTTCATAATGCCCACATACTAATACAATATGGTCTAACCCAGCCAGCTCACGTGCTTTAGTCTGCGAATAGCTCTTACCCTTCGGAGAAAGCAGTATTTTATGTGAAGCTTTAGAGCAAACCGATTGCAAAGCATCAAATATCGGTTGACAGCGCATTATCATACCTCGGCCGCCTCCAAACGGTGAATCATCAATATGTCTGAAGCTTCCCTTTGCAAAGCTTTTGATGTCAACTATTTCTATCTCGCAGGCCTGCTTTTCTGTAGCTCTTTTTATAACGTGTGAATTCAAAAATGAGTCGAAAAATTCAGGGGTAATTGTTAAAATCGAAATTTTCATAACATGTTCCTCTCAAATACTTATTTTGAATTATGCACTCAAAACATTGATTTGTCAAGTACCTTAAATCCGATTTATCACTTGAATAAACACCAGACATGTGATAATATGTGCTTGATTGGGGCTGATTCTATGCAACTAAATGTCAAACGCTTAAAGCTTGCTTGCTATATGTCCAACATAACGATGTCAGTGGTTGGCAATCTGTCACCGCTTTTGTTTGTGACCTTCCGTGAGCTTTATGGTATTTCCTATTCCCTTTTGGGAACGCTGGTGCTTATAAACTTTGTGACACAGTTAGGTATCGACCTGATCTTTTCCTTTTTCTCGCATAAATTCAATATACCGCTAACGGTAAAGCTAATGCCTTGCATTGCGGCTGTGGGTATTGTTTTTTATGCTGTCACTCCGTGGTTAATGCCAAACAGTATATATTTTGGACTTGCGATAGGTACCGTTATATTCTCGCTTGGCGCAGGCCTCGGTGAGGTGTTGATAAGTCCAACCATTGCCGCTTTACCTGCCGATGATCCCGACCATGAAATGAGTAAGCTTCACTCAGTCTATGCTTGGGGAGTAGTATTTTTCGTTGTTATATTTACTTTGTTTATAAAGTTATTGGGTCGAAGCTTTTGGCAATGGCTGGTCTTTGGCTTTACATTGATACCAATATTAGCTGCTGTGCTCTTTTCCAACGCACAAATGCCTATAACGGAAACACCCGAAAAAGTATCAGGAGCACTGCATCAGCTGAAGAATAAGGCACTGTGGCTTTGTGTTATTGCTATATTTTTGGGCGGAGCAAGTGAGGTCACCATGGCTCAATGGGCATCGGGCTATCTTGAGCAGTCGCTCGGCATACCAAAAATATGGGGTGATATTTTCGGTGTGGCCATGTTTGCAGTAGCACTTGGCATCGGCAGAACTCTTTACTCCAAAATAGGCAAAAACATTACCAAGGTTCTGTTGCTCGGAGCTATAGGTGCTGTGTTATGCTACCTGACGGCGGCGATGTCCAATATAGCCATTGTCGGTCTTTTGGCCTGTGCGTTTACAGGCTTCTGCACATCAATGATGTGGCCGGGCTCACTGATCGTGGCATCTGACAAACTCCCCCACGGCGGTGTTTTCATGTTTGCGCTTATGGCGGCAGGCGGTGACTTAGGCGCATCAGTGGGGCCTCAGTTAGTAGGTGTTATAACCGATGCGGCACTGGAGCTACCAACAGCCATAAAGCTTGCCGATGCCTTGAGCCTCACACCCGAACAGTTAGGCATGAAGCTCGGAATGCTATGCGGTATGTTCTTCCCGCTTATCGGTGTGTTCGTATACATGATTCTACATAAAAACAGAAGGAAAAATGATGGACAGATTATATATAAACAAAATAGTCTTTGACCGACCGTTGGATAAAGGGTCGTATCTTTGTAATTTGCCTGCCGTAAAACACCTTATAGGCCGTGGTGAGTTGGAATTCAACAAGAAGGTCACCTTCTTTGTCGGTGAAAACGGTACAGGAAAATCTACACTGATAGAGGCAATAGCAGTAGCATTTGGATTTAACCCCGAAGGAGGAAGTAGGAATTTTACCTTTTCCACCTCCGCCACACACTCACAGCTTTGTGAACACATCATGCTTTCAAAGCAGGATATACCCAAAGACGGGTTCTTTTTGAGAGCAGAAAGCTTCTATAATGTTGCTTCCAACATCGATGAATTAGACAGACAGCCAGCAGCCAGCGGATTTATTATCAACAGCTACGGCGGTGTGTCGCTGCATAGGCAGTCACACGGTGAAAGTTTTATGTCACTGGTCCAGAACCGTTTCGGCCCAAAAGGTCTTTATATACTGGACGAGCCTGAAGCTGCGCTATCCCCAACAAGATTACTGACCCTTATCACCGAGATCGACCGTTTAGTGAAAAATGATTCGCAGTTCGTAATCGCAACCCATTCGCCGATTTTAATGGCGTTCCCCGATGCCGATATCTATGAGTTTTCACAAAACGGGATAAACCTTGTGGATTACCGCGATACAGAGCACTATAAGGTAACCAAAGCATTTATATCCGACCCCGAACGTATGCTGAAAATGCTGTTGGAGTAAAAAGAAAAAGCAGTAAGAAGTTTATCGCTTCCTACTGCTTTTGAATTTGTTCGATATAAAATTATTCAGCAAAGCCGGACTCAACAAGGGCTACAAGACCCTCAACAGCCTGCTGCTCATCACTGCCGTCAGCAATGATGCGGATAGAGGTGCCGCCTACGATACCGAGCGACAGAACACCGAGAAGGCTCTTAGCGTTAACGCGGCGCTCCTCTTTCTCGACCCAGATAGAAGACTTGAATTCATTAGCCTTCTGGATGAAGAAGGTAGCGGGACGTGCGTGGAGACCAACCTGATTCTGAACGACAACATCTTTTACGAACATAATAACTACTCCTTAATGTCATTTGATACCGTCAGCATAGGACAGCCAACGGACATTGCACTTTATTTTGTTGAATTAAGACACAAAAACACAATATATCGTTTTTGTTTATTAACATTATACCACAAAGTTCGCAATAGTCAACAATTACTTTTTTTATACAAATAAAGTTTTCGTATTGCGACAAATAAAGGCAAAATACAAACCTGTGGTTTGTGTAAATTTAACATACACAATGTAAAAATTTTATCGTATATAAATAAAATTTTTACTTTGTAGTATCTTTCAACATATCGGGACGTAACTTTTTTGTGATTTCCAAGGACTGTTCCTCACGCCATTTGGAAATGTTCATATGATGTCCCGACATCAGCACTTCGGGTACCGAAACATCATGCCAGACCTCGGGTCGTGTGTACTGCGGATACTCCAAAAGACCGTTAAAATGGCTCTCTTTGGTAAAGCAGACCTCCTCAGGCAAAACACCCGATATCATACGGCAAACAGCATCAGTCACCACAAGAGCAGGTAGCTCACCGCCTGTCAGAACATAATCTCCAACCGATATTTCCTCGTCAACAATTTCGTCCAACACACGCTGGTCAACACCCTCATAATGACCGCAGAGCAGGACTATTCTATCATATTCCGCTAAACGAACTGCGTCACTCTGCCTAAAGGTTTTTCCTTTAGGCGACATATATATGAGGTGTGGTTTCGGCTCGTCATCGCTAAAAAGACTTCTATAACACTGATAAATCGGTTCTGCCTGCATTACCATGCCCTTTCCTCCGCCATACGGAGCATCGTCAACACGGTTATGCTTATTGCCTGCAAAATCACGTATATTATGAGTATTGATTTCAACATGTCCTGCTTTTATAGCCCGACCAATAATACTTTCATTTAGCACTGCATTGCACATTTCAGGAAAAAGGGTCAAAATATCAATCTTCATCATCAAATGTTCCTTTTAGCGGTGTTATGTAAACCTTGCCCTCGTCTATGTCAACTTTTTTAACGAATTCAGGCACATTCGGAATAAGATATTCTTGACCGTTGCGTTGTATGTGCCATACATCATTAGCACCTGTCTGCGAAACGTCAATAATCTTGCCGTATTCCTCACCCGAACCGCTATCAATCGCACTACAGCCAATAATGTCGGTTATAAAATAGCTACCATTAGGCAGTTTGCAGTCATCACGGTCGATATAAAGCACCCTGCCACGATACTTTTCGGCATCCTCAATAGAATCGATACCATCAGCCTTTACAAGGCAGATATTACCGTGTGCACGGCTTTTTACGGTCAAAATACCGCAACCATCCTTATCGGTATAAAGCTTTTTGAATTTTGCTAAAAATTCGGGACTGTCACACCACACCTCTACACGCATTTCACCACGTATACCGTGTGTTCCGACGACCTTTCCCGTTTGTAAAAACTTATCCGGCACAAAAGAACCTCCATATATCAGAATACCCCTCAAAGCCTTGAGGGGTAGATCTCACCAAAATCGCCGAGAGATCAATCGATCTCGACGGCGATCTTTTCGTTGTTACGGTTCGCGGCAGCACGCATAACAACACGTATAGCCTTTGCGATCCTTCCCTGCTTTCCGATAACACGGCCCATGTCGCCCTCGGCAACATGAAGATGGTATACGGTGACACCCTCCTCGTTAGGCTCGTCCACGGTAACAGACACACTGTCCGGCTGTGAAACCAGTCCGGAAACGATGGTAACAAGCAATTCTGTCATAGTTTTTTACTCCTGATCTGATTAAAGAACGTTGTTCTTCTTGAGAAGATCCTTAACGGTATCGGTAAGCTGAGCACCGTTTGCGATCCACTTCTGAGCCTTCTCAGCATCAATCTGAACGGTAGCGGGCTCGGTCATAGGGTTGTAGTAACCGATAGACTCGATAAAGCGACCGTCACGGGGGAATCTGGAGTCAGCAACAACTACACGGTAGAAAGGAGCCTTCTTAGCACCCATACGGCAAAGTCTGATCTTAACCATTTTCTGCACCTCCTACAAATAAAATATATATTTATGGAATAACCCATTAATATCAGAATTTAAAATCGTCGGGGATATCCTGCATATTGGGCATTCCCCTCATAAATCGTTTCTTACCACCCTTGGAATTCATCTGCTTGAACATCTTTTTCATCTGCTCATACTGACGCATAAGGCGGTTGACATCCTCTACCTTTTGTCCGCAGCCTGCGGCAATACGCTTTCTGCGTGATGCATTGAGTATCTCAGGTCTCGCACGCTCTTTGGCGGTCATAGAAGTAATGATTGCCTCAACTCGCTGCATCTGTTTATCGTCAATATCCATATCCTTTACCTTGTTACCCACACCGGGCATCATGGAAAGAATGGATTTTAGACTACCCATCTTCTTAATCTGTTGGAACTGAGCCAGCAGATCATTCAGATCAAATTTATTTTCCTCTAACTTTTTAGCGGCCTCCAAAGCGGCTTTTTCATCAATTTGGGTTTCAACACGTTCAATAAGTGACAGCACATCACCCATGCCGAGTATTCGAGAAGCCATACGGTCGGGGTAAAACTCTTCAAGATCATCGATCTTTTCGCCTGTACCGATAAACTTGATAGGTTTTCCGATAACGGCTTTAACCGACAAAGCGGCACCGCCACGGGTATCACCGTCAAGCTTTGTGAGGATAACACCCGATATCTCAAGCACTTCGTTAAATGCCTTTGCAATATTTACAGCGTCCTGACCGACCATAGAGTCGACAACCAGCAGTATCTCGTTGACCTCTACCGCTTTACAGATGCGTTTTAGCTCATCCATAAGCTCGGTATCTATATGCAAACGGCCGGCAGTATCAAGAATAACAAAATCGTTACCGTAGTCTCTTGCGTGCTTAACAGCCTCAACAGCGGTCTTTTCAGGCTTCTGAGTGCCCTTTTCAAAAACAGGTACCCCTATTTTTTCACCTAAGACCTTCAACTGTTCAATAGCGGCAGGACGGTATATGTCACAACCAACAAGGATAGGTCTGTGACCTTGGCCTTTCAGTCTTTTTGCTAATTTTGCACTGTGGGTCGTTTTACCTGAGCCCTGAAGACCACACATCAATATAACGGTCGGTATCTTGGAGGCAAAATTGATCTTAGCACCCTCACCACCCATAAGCTCGGTCAACTCGTCACGGACGATCTTTATAACCATCTGAGCAGGAGTAAGGCTTTCCATAACCTTTTGACCGATGCTCTTTTCAACGACCTTGTTGGTGAAATCCTTGGCAACCTTATAGTTTACATCGGCTTCAAGCAAGGCTAAGCGTACCTCACGCATAGCATCCTTGAGGTCACCCTCGGTAAGCTTTCCTCTTGAACGCAGCTTTTTGAATGCAGCAGCCAGCTTATCTGACAAACCTTCAAATGCCAATTTTTACACCTGCCTTACATCTCTTCAATAGCTTCCTTTAAGGAAGCTTTGTTCTTATCGGTCGGGTCAGTCTCAAACTTTTGGAACTCACGCTTGACCGTGTCTATCTTTTGAGCAAAGCCAACCGTGCTCTCGAAATCCTTAAGCTTTTTCACAGCACGCACAATAGCATCTCTTGCACCCTGACGGGTTATGTCCTCTGTCTCGGATATTTCAGCCAAGGAGAGGTCATCACAGTAATAATACTCAACCAAGCGACGCTGTTTTTCAGGCAAAAGACCGCCATAGTAGTCAAGTAAAAGAACTACCTTCAGGTCCTTAGGCACAACGCTCACCTCTGTAAAGTATTTTTCATTACAGCGACCATTATACACATATCTCAGCTATCTGTCAAGTGTTTTTCTTTACATTTATGAAAAATATTTCTTCAATATACCTCTTGACGATGGCAAAAGAACATACTATACTAAATTCAAAGGGATGTTATGTGTAATGAACAATATTAAATTATGTAAATATACGGTTGTAAAAAGACTCCTCAGCCTTGCCTTGGGGCTTATTTTGTTATGCTTTTCTGCGCTGTTTACTGCCTGCAGTTCTGAAAACTACAGTATTTATTTTGGCGTTAACGAAATGCCTAAAAACATAGACCCGCAAAAGGCTGAATCTCATGCAGAGCTTTTGGCGGTCAGAAACTGCTTCAGGGGCTTATATAAACAGGATACCGACGGTAACCCTGTTCCTGACCTTGCTGAAACCACGAAGATAAGCGCCGACGGTCTCACCTACACCTTTAAGCTAAAAAACGCTGAGTGGAAAAACCAAACCCCTGTCACAGCGGATGACTTTTTATTTGCCATCTCACGTGCGGCCGACCCTGTGACGGCAGCGCCCTACAATGATCTTTTAAGCAACATCGTCGGTGTACCCGAATTTGTTAGCGGCAACAGTAATGCAGCTTTAGGCGTATACGCTGACGGGGACACACTTACCATAAAACTGATAGAACCCGATAAAACCTTTCTTTCAAAGCTTTGTCTGTCGGTCTTCATGCCCTGCAACCAAGAGTTTTTTGAGGGCTGTAAGGGTAAGTACGGACTTAGCCGTAAGAACATCTTGACAAACGGTAATTATTACCCGTCACAATGGACCGAAAATAAGCATCTTAAGCTAACGCTTGTCAATGAAGCTGACAGCTCTATACCACAAAATGTATTTATTTCGGTTAGTACAACGGGGAAAAATAATATACAGAGAATTAAGGCCAAGGAGGTCGGAATGACCGCCGACAGTGTTAACGATTTTTACGGCATTGACGAGAACGAATACACTGTTGAAACTCTTTACCAAAAGAATTATGCTCTTGTATTTAACAAAAGCTCTTCTGTGGGAAGCAACCGTCTTTTAACCGATGCTTTCGCCAAAGCGGTCCACCGTGAGTATTTCGAGATCAAAATGAGTCAACGCTTTACTGTTGCATCCTCTGTTCTGCCAAAGGATTGCACCGTTTTAGAGGGCTATCCCGCTAATGTTACTGTCCCCGATTATGCCTTTGAGCTGAACATCGTAAGCGCCCGAGAGGATTTTTTGAATGCTTTATCGGAATTCAAGGGCGGAAAACTGCCAAATATAAGCGTGCTAACAGTTGAAAACGACGAGATTAAATCAGCATTAAACAATATAGTATCAGGCTGGCAAAGCAATCTGGGTGCATACGTTAATATAACCACCGTTTCAACCGAGCATGCTTTACTTGAAAAAGTGAGGTCAGGTGACTATACCTTAGCCTTGGTTCCGCTATCGGGAACAGCCACAGAAATACTATCCTTATTTTCAGAGCCAACTTCAGGATTGTATCTAAATAACGACGCCTACAACTCTGCAGTTAATATTCTGACAAAAACCGACGATTTTACTGCTGCGAACCAAGCGATTGCACAATGCCTTGATGTACTTTCAAAGGAATCTGCTGTAATCCCTGTTCTCTCTGTTCCGACAGCATATATATACGACAGCGAGTATAACAATGTTGTTTTTTCAAGATTGGACTCAACAGTCGATTTTTCAATAATTTACAAAAATCAATAAGGAATAAACAAACGCTTCTCTCAAACAATAGGTTTGAAAGGAGCGTTTTTATGCTTGATAAAAAGAAAAAGTATGATCCGATAAAAGAAGAGCCCGACGATACCGTTGACACAATCTATTGCGCTGAAAACAGCGCTGAATACTCAAACATAATGAGCCGAGAGGATGTGTTTCCCTATCAGTCGCCTCTTCCGAAATATCGAAGAACCCCCGAGCCGCCGATAATCTGAAAACAAAAAAGCAGTCCGATGAGGCACCCTCCGTAAGGAAGGTGCCTCAGTTATATTCGCCTAACGGCGAGTGATATTGCTTTGCAGTGATATTTGGACTTTGTCCAAGTGATATTGCCTTCGGCAGTTTTGGGCGAATATAATATCACTGAAACCGCAAGGTTTCAATATCACTTGACCGTAAGGTCAAATATCACTGTGAGACCTGTCTCACAATATCACTTAATACATTTATCTTTGAGATAGGTATTATTTTAAAGTATGTAACCCACTATGACACTTTCATCAGTTGAAAGTGTTTTTTTCTTTTATAAAAAACGATGGAAGACAACTCCTTACGAAGTGTCTTCCATCGGACTGCTTTTGCTTATAAATGATATTATCAATCAATGAGATCGGAAAGCTCTAATCCAAGCTGCTCAAGCAGTTTTGCAAGAAGCCTTACCGGCAGGCCAACGACATTGAAATAACAACCGTCAAGTTTTTCAATGTAAAGCGAGGTTCTGCCCTGAACGGCATACGCACCTGCCTTGTCTAACGGGTCGCCCGAGGCAACATACGACTCGATAAAGCTTTCTGGCATTTCGGCAAAATAGACATCGGTGCTGTCGGTTGCCGAAATAGTCTTACCATTCAAAAACAGCGCAAGGCCGCTGACAACTGTATGCTTTTTCCCTGACAGCATGCGCAGCATTTCCTTGGCATTTTCAGGAGACTTCGGCTTGCCGAGTATCTTGCCGTCAAGGCTTACAACGGTATCACACGAGATTATCAAGGTATCCTTTTCGGGATGGATGTCTAACACAGTCCTGCCCTTTCTGACGGCAAGCACCTGCACTAACAACTCAGGCTCGGTGATGTCCGACAATTCATCGGTATCGGCGGTGACCACCTCAAAATCGAACCCTAAATTCGACAGTATTTCTTTTCTTCTGGGAGATTTGCTTGCAAGTATAATTTTCATAGCTGACTTCCTTGACAATGAAATAGTTTTAAATTAAAATAATAACACCCAAAGGATGGTGTTAATAATTGATAAAAGCGGTAATCTTTGACCTTGACCACACACTTTTCGACCGATATGCGACCTTGAAAGAGGTTGCCAAAATGATACGCAAGACCCTACCCATTGACCCTGGCCTTTCCGATGGAGAGGTCGCCGAAATTATGATAAATACCGACAAAGCCTGTGTTTATTACGGTTGGGACCGTGTCCGTGAATACATAGTAAACGAAACCAAGCTATTTACCGAACGAATAGATGGTAATGAATACTCCGATGCGGTATTCAAATGCTTTGAGGATGTCGCCGTGCCGTTTTCCTTTACCAAACCTATGCTCCTCGAGCTCAAGGACGACGGATACAAATTGGGGCTTATCACCAATGGACTTCCCGGATTGCAGGAGAAAAAGCTTGAAATGCTGGGGCTAAATAACATTTTTGACCGTGTTTTGGTCTCAGGTCAATACAACTGTCCAAAACCGTCATTAGTACCGTTTCAAATGATGGCCGAATGGCTAAAACTTGACCCTAAAAACATGATGTACGTCGGAGACAACCCGCTGAATGACGTTGATGCATCACGAAAAGCAGGTTATGTTCCTGTTTACGTCAACACTGTTGGGAAATGGCCAAGACCCGATATAGCAGAATGCGAGCTGCAAGTAGAAACAGTAGCCGAGATACCTAAGCTTGTCAAACAGTATAATAATTTACTTGAATAATTATTTTCTCGGCTTAAGCTTTTGCTTGCTTCCGTCGGGGTTTTGTATATAGGTATTGTCCAAAATACCCGTTAAGGAGGCTTTATAGGAGTCGATATATTCGCGTCGCAATGCGGCGCGTTCTTTTTGCTCTTCTTCGGTCAGCTCCCTTTCACGGGAGATGCGTGTGAGCTCAGAAATTCTGTCTATTTTCTTTTGTTCCATTTTTATCACCGAACATAGTGTAACACATTACACCGAATTTGTGAAGTAAAATTTCTGTTTTGCTTGATTTTAGCCACAATTTTGTTATAATGATTATGATTTAATTAATACTCAGAACAAAACTTTCAAGATTTGGGGGAGCTCATGAAAAATCTTTTGAAATATATGAAGAAATACCGTGTTCAGGCAGTCTTGGGTCCTTTTTTTAAACTGACCGAGGCTTTGTTTGAACTGTTCGTACCGCTTGTTGTTGCTGATATAATCGACCAAGGCATCGGAAACGGTGACAGAGCATTCATCATTTCCCGAGGCATTCTAATGGCCGCCTTGGGTATCATAGGCTTTGTTTGTGCTCTTGTGGCACAATACTTTGCCGCCAACGCATCGGTCGGTTTTGCCGCAAATCTTCGCTCAGCACTTTTCAAAAAGATAAACTCTCTCACCTATACCGACCTTGACAATATCGGAACATCTACGCTCATTACAAGAATGACGGGCGATGTCAATACGGTACAAACGGGCGTAAACCTTGCATTGCGCCTGCTTTTGCGCTCCCCGTTTATTGTATTCGGCGCAATGATAATGGCTTTTACGGTTGATGCAAAGTCGGCGCTTATCTTCTTGGCCTCTATTCCTGTTTTGGCGATCATTGTTGTGGCTGTAATGGCTGTTACCGTACCGCTTTACAAAAAGATCCAACAAAGAATGGACCGTGTGACACTCAATACCCGTGAAGCACTAAAGGGTGTCAGAGTCATCCGTGCCTACCGTCAGGAAGAAGAAACTGTTGACGGCTTCGAACAAAACAATAACGAGCTTACTGCTCTGCAAAAATTCACAGGCAGGATATCCGCTCTGATGAATCCATTGACCTATGTTGTGGTAAATGCGGCAGTTATACTGATAATATGGGTCGGCGGTAAGCGTGTGTACACAGGCGAACTTACCCAAGGTCAGATCGTTGCACTTTATAATTACATGTCACAGATACTTATTGAGCTCGTTAAGCTTGCCAATATGATAATGACGGTCAATAAGACTCTTGCCTCAGGCTCAAGAATTGATGCTGTTCTTTCCTTAGAAAACCATTCTGATGCCAAGACACACAAAAAATATTCACCTAACAGCGGCTTTGCCGTAGAGTTTCAAAACGTTTCTTTTAAATACAACGGCGCAGGAGAGGATTCATTAACCGAAATTAGTTTTTCTGCCGCTAAAGGAGAACGAATTGGTGTGATTGGAGCTACAGGCTCGGGTAAATCGACCTTGGTTAACCTCATTCCTAATTTTTACGGTGCTACCGAGGGTCTTGTTGCGGTTAACGGCAAAGATGTTAAAGCGTACAACGACCGAGAGCTTCGCAGTATAATCGGCATCGTACCTCAAAAATCGGTGCTGTTTAAAGGAACCGTTCGTGATAATTTGCTTTTAGGCGGTAAAACAGCCGATGACGGCGAGCTTTGGACTGCGCTGTCGGCGGCTCAGGCTAAGGATATAGTCGAGAAAAAGGGCGGTTTAGACGCCGAAATAGAGCAAAACGGACGTAACCTATCGGGAGGGCAAAGACAAAGACTGTGCATTGCACGTGCTTTGGTCGGCTCACCCTCTGTGCTGATATTGGATGACAGCGCCTCTGCCCTTGACTTTAAGACCGAGGCTGACCTTAGACATGCTATATCCGAATTACCGCACAAGCCTACCGTTATTACCGTTTCACAGCGTGTGTCATCGGTTATGAATGCCGATAAGATAATCGTACTTGACGACGGCAGGGCTGTAGGTATCGGCACGCATGATGAGCTGTTGAACACCTGTGAGGTCTATGCCAAAATATGCCGCTCACAATTGGAAAAGGAGGAGCTTTGATATGAAACAAAAAGGCACCTTCAAAAAAATTGCCGATATGTTAGGAAAACAGATAATAGTTTTCATTATCTCTCTGTTACTTGCAGTTATCAATGTAGCACTTACACTGTACATTCCTGTGCTTGTCGGTGATGCCATTGACTGCATTATAGGTAAAGGCAATGTCGATTTTGACCGAATAATGACCGTTATTGTCAAAATCGTCATATCAATAGCCCTAGCCGTTGCGACTCAATGGTCAATGAGCATTTGCAACAACAAAATGACCTTTACGTTGGTTCATGATATGCGTAGCCTTGCCTTCAAAAAAATACAAAGGCTTCCCCTTTCCTACATCGACAGCCACCCCTACGGCGATATTGTGAGCCGAGTGATATCTGATGTTGACACGCTTTCCGATGGCTTGTTGATGGGATTTACACAGCTTTTCACAGGCATTGCCACCGTGCTTGGCACCGTTGTGCTGATGTTCAGCATTAGTTGGAAGATAGCGCTGATCGTTGTTGTTTTGACCCCTGTTTCTCTGCTGGTTGCCAAGTTCATTTCGGACCGCACCTACTCCATGTTTAAAAAGCAGTCCGAGGCCCGTGGTGAACAAACCGCTTTGATCGACGAAGCAGTCGGAGAGCAAAAGGTTATTCAGGCATTCTGTCACGGAGAAAAATCGATTGAGCAGTTTGAAAAAATCAATGATAACCTAAGGAAATACTCACTCACAGCTATTTTCTTTTCCTCAATGGTCAATCCGTCAACCCGTATTATAAATGCCATAATCTATGCTTTAGTATGTCTCATAGGCGCATTGACCGTTATTTCAGATCCCACCTTTACAGTTGGTGCTTTATCTGTGCTTTTAAGCTATGCAAGTCAGTACGCCAAGCCGTTTAACGAAATATCGGGAGTTATAACCGAGCTTGCTGCAGCTAAAGCCTCTGCCGACCGTGTTTTTGAGTTCTTAGAGCAATCTGAGGAGCTCTCTGACCAAGACAATGAGGTCATGCCGACCGCCAAGGGCGATGTGGCCATGAACAGCGTTTGGTTCTCCTACACCCCTGAAAAACCGCTCATCGACGGAATTACACTGAATTTCGAAAGAGGTCAGCAAATAGCCATTGTTGGCCCGACGGGATGCGGAAAAACCACTTTAATAAATCTTCTTATGAGATTTTACGATGTGACCGATGGTAGCATAGCTGTCGACGGACACGATATCCGTGAGGTGACAAGACATAGCCTCAGACGTAACTACGGCATGGTTTTACAGGAAACTTGGTTAAAGTCAGGCACTATCCGTGAAAATATAACCATGGGCAATCCCGATGCCACCGACGAGGAGATATTAGCCGCCGCAAAATCTACACACGCTCACAGCTTTATCAAGCGTTTGCCTTTAGGGTACGACACGGTCATTGGTGAAGATGGTGGTAATCTTTCTGAAGGACAAAAACAGCTTTTGTGTATTACTCGTGTGATGCTTTGTTTGCCGCCTATGCTTATTTTAGACGAAGCTACCTCCTCTATCGATGTCAAGACCGAGATGCATATTCAGCACGCATTTACAAGGCTGATGAAGGGCCGTACAAGCTTTGTTGTTGCACACAGACTTTCCACTATCAAGCATTCGGACGTAATACTTGTTATGAAGGACGGTAACATTATAGAGCACGGCAGTCATAAGGAGCTTTTAAAACAAAAAGGCTTTTATTACGAGCTTTATAACAGTCAGTTTGCTAATTAAAATAGCCAACATAAAAGCACTTACGTTAACCGTAAGTGCTTTTTGCTTTACACTATAATTTAACTCTATATCAAATACCGCAATAAAGCATTTGGATGTAGGTACGCAAACCGCCCACTTCAGTAACGCATAGATTTTTTCGCTTGCACCGTTCACATTCACAATACTCAAGCCTCACCTCATTCTCAGTATAATTTGTGTTGTTAATTTCGTTATAATGGATTAGACAATAATACTTCATAATATCCTCCGCATCAATTCCTACTTATTCCTATTATATCCTACCTTTAACTATTTTGCAATACTTTTGAGTATAATATCTTTCGATAGGAGTGATATTATGCGCCCATTAAAAGAAAAAATCAGCATTACAATAGATAACGATGTACTTGAAAAAGCTAAGGCCTTGGCAGAGTATGATGACCGTTCCCTGTCGCAGTTCATTAACATTGCCGTTAAGGAATATGTTAAAAAGCTGGAAAATAAAGATAAGCAATAACAGCAACAAAAAATCCGCCCATAGCATTAAAGCTATAGGCGGATTTTTTAGTTAAAGTAATATACTTCATCTAAAATACATGTTCAAATCACACTTTATCATTCCGTTGTAGAGCTTACGTTTCTTATCAGGCTTGCGTCCGAAGTATTTTTCAAACTCGTCGTGAGGACTGATTACGTAGTACTTTTTGCCTTGCTCCTGTGGGAAGACATTTCCCATTACCTTATAAAGCTCCTCAGCGGCACGGATATCCAACAGGCGTTCGCCGTACGGAGGATTGGTAATAACAAGCGTCCTGCCCTCAGGGAGCTTAAAGTCACGGATATCTCTGACTTCAGCCCTGACATACTTCTCAACACCTGCTTTTTTAGCGTTTTCAAGCGTCAGCTTGACACACTCAGGATCGATATCATAACCCACTGCCTCAAACTCAATATTAGGCAGTATTCTATCCATGGCGGCTGCACGCTGTTCACGCCATACTCTTTCGTCAATAAATGAAAATCTCTCGGCGGCAAAATGCTGACGAAGTCCCGCTACCTGCTTTTTGGCCATCAAGGCCGCTTCGATAAGAATAGTACCACTCCCGCAGAATGGGTCAAAAAGCTTAGTATCTGGATATATTCTTGCGAGATCGCACATTGCGGCGGCAAGTGTTTCCTTGATGGGAGCGGCATTGGAGTTTGCTCTGTATCCCCTCTTGTGCAGTCCGTGGCCCGTGGTATCAAGCATTATGGTGACATTGTCCTTCATAATGGAAAACTGTATCTGATGAACAGGTCCTGTTTCCTCAAACCAGTTGGTTTTATAAACCGATTTAAGACGCTCAACACAAGCTTTTTTCACAATGGATTGACAATCGGGTATACTGTGCAGCTGTGAATTTATACTCCAACCCTTTACAGGGAAAGCATCCTTAACCGAGATATATTCCTCAAGCGGCAAGGCCTTTACCCCGTCAAAAAGCTCGGTAAAGGTCATCGCTTTAAAGGTTCCCAAATTGAGCATTATTCTCTCTGCAAAGCGTGAGTTTATGTTGGCGGCGGCTATCATGCTTGCATCACCCGAAAACAGAACTCTACCGTTTTCGGCATTGACCTCTTCAGCACCCATTCGACGAAGCTCGTCGGCCAATATTCCTTCAACTCCGAAGATACACGGAGCAATCATATTATATTTAGTCATTTTTTCTCCAATTACTTTATTATTTCCGTTTTGTGGCGGGTTACATGACATCCGATATTGACTGCCAGGGGCAACCCTGCAATATGGGTCGGAGCGTATTCAATATTAAGTCCCAAAGCGGTAGTACTGCCACCAAAGCCCTGAGGACCGATATTAAGCTCATTTACCTTTTTGAGCAGTTCTTCTTCCAATTCAGCATAGAAGCTATTTTCGTTATGAGTACCAAGCTCTCGGCAAAGCGCCTTTTTAGAAAGCATTGCGGCCTGTTCAAAATCACCGCCGATTCCCACACCTATGACCATTGGCGGACACGGGTTACTGCCTGCCTTACGAACGATGTCAAGAACGGCATCAACAACACCGTTACGGCCTGCGGCAGGAGTGAGCATCGTTATTTTGCTCATATTTTCGCTTCCAAAGCCTTTTGGCGCTACCGTGACCGTAACACTGCCTCCTTCAACAATGCTTGTATGGAGCACTGCAGGGGTGTTATCGTTGGTATTCACACGGTTTAGTGGATCAGCTACAACTGATTTACGCAGAAGGCCGTCGGTATAGCCACGAGCAACACCTGCGTTTACGGCCTCACTAAGTGAGCCTCCGACAAAATGCACATCCTGTCCTATCTCAAGAAATACGACCGCCATACCCGTATCCTGACATATTGGAATATCCATATCCTTTGCGGCAACGATATTTCTTTTTAAATCACACATAATTTCCCGACCAAGAATGTCGGTCTCGGTTCTACAAGCCTCACACACAGCCGTAGCAACACTTTCAGGCAATACCTTGTTAGCATCAATACAGAGCCTTGCAACCGCATCCTCAATACGTTTTACATCAATTTCGTTAATCATCTTTACTCCAAACAAAAAGCAGACCTAACACCCGAACTATGTAAAAAGGCGTTTGGTCTGCCGTTTTATTATAAAAACTATGAGATGTTATTATTTCATCGCAGCACGCTTGGGACGGCGTGTATCGGGGTTCTTGCGCTTAAGATCCGAAAACTTTTCGTCACTGGTCTGCTTGAATTTTGCCATCATATCCTCAAAAGAGGCAGACTCACTCTTTTTAGGAGTCCAAACTGCGGCAGGTGATGTATAATCAGGTTCCTGTCTGGGCGGTCTCGGTGTTCTGGGACCGTTATTCTTTGGTCCGTTATTTCTCGGACGCTGCTGTGATGCCTCAGCCTGCGGCTGAGCCCTTTTGATCGAAAGGCTGATCTTTCCGTCCTCCGAAATGCTCAGCACCTTCATTTTCACTGTGTCGTTTTCCTTAACGAATTCACGGACATCGCTGACATAGGTCTGAGCGATCTCCGAAATGTGGACAAGACCCGATTTGCCTTCACCCAAATCGACAAAAACACCGAAATTGGTGATACCTGTGACCTTGCCCTCTACAATTTGTCCTACCTCGATCTCCATAAAAAAGCCCAATCCTCCAAAGATACCTTAAGAAAATTCTATATCCGATCCCCGTCAATCGCCGGAGATATCGATATACTTATGTTCATCGGGATAAACGTATCCCAATTTTTCACGGGCGGCACGCTCAATAAAATCGGCGTCATTCCCGTTTTCGAGCATTACAGACTTTTGCTCGACCTCCAAAGCCAACTCATCACGTTTGGCAACAGCAACATCATACTGCTTTTGAACAGAGCTGTAATCCTTAATAAGAGAACCAAGATAGTAGATCATCCAGACTGCAAAGAGTAAAAGAACAACCCTGAGGATTATGCTGCTTTGTCTTTTAGTGCCTGATGCCACCTTTACATCTCCTTATATACTTTATATTTACATCGGGGGAGCTGATTCCCCTTCACTATTCTTCGCTTTCAGTTTTTTGTAATTATACAACAGTAGTGCTTTATGTTGCAAGCCTTTTTTTGCATTATACAGCATTTTTTTCAAAATATTTTTCGGCACACGGAAAACTTTGGCTAAAAGACCCCGTATCATCGAAAAAAATCTTGAAATACAATAAAACAATTTAGTTAAAACAAGCAAAAAGATGCGTGACAAAGTAAATCTTGTCACTACTGCTCCTATAAGCTGGCCAATAAGCACAAAACCTCTCACCGAGCCCTGACATCTGATTATCAAAAAGCAATAGGTTATTACAGCAGCGATCCCCCAAAAAAGCAGATCACATACAAGTACCTCAAAAAAGCCTTTTATACATGTACTGTGCAACACACGTACCAAGTCATATAAAAGACAAAGTACCACACCCAACGCCATCGACATAAGAAAGGTCAGTGCCTGTTCAGATACATCAATATATCCCATTAGCCGAACAGCCTTTTAAGAGCACCCTTTTTATTTGTACCCGTGTATACAAGTGCCGAAACGGTACCGTCAACGCTAAGACTGCCCGTTTCAACCGTAAAGCTCTGTACCTTAAGCTCCTGCCCTTTTACGGTTAGCTGTCCAAGTTCGGTCTCCATCACGACAGTTTCATCATCGAAGCCAACAACATCACGCACACCCGAAATACTCAATCTCGAACGGTTTTCTAGGATAATTCCGTGATTTGAAGTCGACTGTTTCTGCTCGGTCATAATATCACTCTCCGTTTTAGCATCTCGGAGAATTATATGAAATATTTTCTGATTTGATTACTGTTCAACAATGCGATACATCATAGCAGCATTTTCTTTGCGCACGACCTCGCTTACATCAAGTATCTCAGCCTTGACAGTGCGCTCTCCAAATGCTATCTCCATTATGTCGCCGACCTTTACATCATAAGAAGCACGGGCAACCCTTCCGTTGACCGTAACTCTTCCTGCATCACAGGCCTCGTTTGCGACGGTGCGACGCTTTATTATACGTGACACCTTTAAATACTTATCAAGTCTCATATTTATCACCAATAAACAAAGGAAAAGCCGCTCAGAGCTTCAGAGCGGCTTAAACTTTTGAAACAACTTATTTTACAGCGTTCTTCAAAGCTGCGCCTGCCTTGAATGCAGGAACCTTGGTAGCAGGAATAGTAATGGTCTCTTTGGTCTGGGGGTTACGGCCGGTTCTCTCCGGACGCTCACGAACCTCAAAAGTACCGAAGCCAACGAGCTGAATCTTGTCACCGGCCTTAAGAGCCTCAGTAACGGTCTCGATGATGGCTGCAACAGCCTTATCGGCATCCTTCTTGCTAATTTCTGCCTTCTCGGCAATAGCTGCTACTAATTCTGTCTTGTTCATTGTTGAACATCCTCCTAAAAAAATTTATTCAAACAGGTAGTTGGCCTGACTTTGAAACACATGTTAATTGTTTTTATGCTTGACACTTTCCCAAATAGCATCAAGCTCATCCAAAGAAAGCTCGGTCATTTGGCGGCCGCTGTTTAAAACCTCTTGCTCGACCGCTTTAAAGCGACTCATAAACTTATCGGTAGCCGAAGCCAAAGCCGCCTCAGCATCAACCTTATAAAACCTTGAAACATTCACGGCCGCAAAAAGAAGATCTCCAAACTCCTCTTCGATTTGGCCTTGATCACCTAAGGCTACCGCTTCTTTAAATTCTTCAATCTCCTCGGGAAGCTTTTTAAAAGCATCCTCGGCATTGTCCCAATCAAAGCCCGCCTTTGATGCACGCTTCTGCACCTTTGCGGCACGCATCAAAGCAGGAAATGCTCTCGGAACACTTTCTAAGGTATCAGTATAGGTCTTTTGACACTTTTCATCACGCTTAATTGCGTCCCAGTTGTTCAATACCTCTTCGGGGGTTTCAGCAACAACATCCCCAAAAACGTGCGGATGGCGAAGTATCAGCTTTTTGCATATACCGTCGGCCACATCATCTAAAGTAAAGCTCTCATCCTCGGTAGCTATCTGTGCATGAAACACTACCTGCAAAAGAAGATCACCAAGCTCCTCACAAAGAGCCACATCATCATCAGTATCGATAGCATCTGCGACCTCATATGCTTCCTCTAAAAGGTCCTTTCGTATCGACCTGTGAGTCTGCTCAGCATCCCACGGACAACCGTTCGGTTCGCGCAAGATTTTTACTATATCCCGAAGATCGTCTACCGAATATTTTTCTTTTTTAAACGAGTCAATACTTAGCATTTGTCAGCCTCTACAACCAAGAGCATATCAGATTGTGTAAATCCAACAAAAAAGTTTAACTATTTACCAATCTCTACGTACATTCTACCTCATTAGTTTCAATTTTTCAAGTACTTTTATTATTTTTTTGCCTTTTGGCATGGAAATTATATCTTCACGGGTAATCGCCCTTATCAAAAACAGCATGAGCACGTAAATAACAACGGCTACACACACTGCCGCAAGGGTTGCCAAAGCACTGTGAACACCGAGTAAATTGAGCAGAAAGCAAACCGCCCATGCAGAGCCTCCGCAGGCCGCACCGCACACAAGCGGCTTACCTATTGACAGCAACAAATTAGGCATAACACCCGAATATTTAACAAAGCAAATGAGGTTTGCAATGCAGATATAAGCATAACAAACCGTTGTACCTATAGGGACACCGAATATATTTATCTCAGGTGTTCCGACAAGAACAAAGTTAATTACTATCTTTAACACAGCGCCAACCGCAATGTTACGAAGCGGTACTCCCTGTCTGCCTATTGCCTGCAACATGTTTGTCAACGGACCGTTAAGACCTGCAAATATTGCACAAAGTCCCAGCACCCTTAAGTTAGGTGTTGCAATGGCGATAGCATGCTCATTGGAATACAAAAGGTCAAGTATCTGACCCGACAGAGCAATTATGCCGCAACCTGCAGGAATAGCCACCAACGCAGTGGTTCTGAGCATTGTGTTAACATTTGATCTTATTTCCTGTCGATCACGCTTAGTCCAAGCTGTTGCAAGAACAGGAATAGCGCTGACACCCAAAACCGAGGTCAACGACGGAACAAGGTTATAGATCGAGAATGCAAAGCCTCGGTGAGCACCGTACAAAGAGTTGGGAAGATCCTTTACCCAGTCAAATGTCTGTCCGCCTTGAAGAGCAGTCACCTCTTCATATGATATCAGCTCAGAATAAGCATTCGCAAAGTATTCGGGTGACTTACCGATAGCATTTGCAAGCTGACTTTGTACCATAGCAACATCAATCAGACTGCTCACGTTATTTACGAGCGAGCCTAAAACGATCGGGATAGCAATGGAAATAAGTATCTTTAACGTCTTACCGTTAGAATACGGCTCGGGTGCGTTGTCGATTTGCTCGGCCGTAAAGGTATATTTTCCCGTCAGGCGGTACTTTATCTCAAGGTAAAGTGCGCTCAGCATTGTTCCGACCGATATTCCAAGCAGGGCACCTGCTGCAGCATAGGAATAATTATCGGTCATCTTAAGTATAGCAAACGAAAAGCCGTAACCGAATATAAGCTTGCCTAAAGCCTCTAAGACCTGACTTATTGCAGTCGGGGTCATATTCCTCAGGCCTTCATAATAGCCACGGTATGCCGACATTATACAGCAGAACAAAAGACATGGCGCAATACAGAGTATTCCCGGTAGGGTTCCGCTGTTGAACACCTCGAAGCTGAAGGAATGCCCGAACAGGGTGATCGTATTGCCTGTCAGCAAAAATGCCAAGGCCACCATAAGCGCAAAGCCTGTGCCGCCCGTAACAAAAAATGCCGCTTTAGCTATACTCAGCGTCTTTTTAACATGCTTGTATCGGCCTGCCGCCACATGCTCGGAAACTATCCTTGAAATAGCGATAGGCAAACCCGCCATGGCGATTGAATACATCGGCACATAAAGGTCGTATGCAGTTGAATAATAGCCCATGCCTGCCGTATCAAGCAGTTCGCCCAACGGTATTCGGTAAATAGCACCGATTATCTTAACCAGCATGGTTGCAACAACAAGTATAGCAGAGCCCTGCAAAAAGCTTTGTTGTTTACTTTTGTCGGTATTGAGAGTTTTACCCATAACCTACCTCACAGCGATTTTATCCAATCAAAGGTGAGCTTGACCCAACGGTCAGCCGTGTCACAGCCTAAAGTGTCAGAGTAGGTCGACGCCGAGTCGTCATCAGCACCATCAGACACCATACGGATGGAAACAAACGGAATATCAAACCTTTGGGCCACATAACCGACAGCCGCCGACTCCATATCACACGCTATAGGGTCAAATGACTTTTTAAGAAAATCATGTTTTTCTTTTGAACTGACGAAGCTATCACCTGTAACAAATACGCCTCTTTTTACAAACGGGAATTTCTTTATTATATCCTCATTCAACTCACGAGCAGAAACCACGGTCTCGGCATCATTAGGTTTTTGTGAGAGCTTGTAGCCAATGGCGGTCAGGTCAAAATCATGTTCAAAGAATTCGGTACCAAGTACTATATCATGTTTTTTGGCATCGCCAAAGCCACCCGAAAGGCCTGCACTTATCAGCATATCACAGCCTTCAGCTAAAAGTGTTGCAGCAACCGAAGCGTTGACCTTACCGATACCGCTGCATACGGTACGGACTCTGATATCATGCCCCGAAGCCTTAATATCGGCGGTATGTCCGATAAGTCCTTTAATTTCAAAAGCGGTGGCTTTATCGCCTATATACTTATCAATATGGACATACTCATCCTTGTCGGCAATAACAATACCGACGGTAAAAAGTTCGTTTTCCATAAAATCACCGTTATTCTGCACTATTTTCCACAAGCTCACCGTCTTCAAACACGATGCTTTCAAACTGGGGTGCCTCTGCCTTGCCATCACGCAGAGCGGCAAGCTCTATCTTCAAAACCTCGATCTTATCAATAAGTGCATCAAACTCATTATCGTCGACCTTAATATTCTTTATCTTTCGATAGGTCAGACGACCGAGACGCTCATAACACTTTTTCAGATCGCCGCAAACACGTGCTATCTTAAGATTGCACTTTTGGCTGTAAACAAAATCACCCGTTTTAGCCGATGCAGTACTGAAAAGAGCCTTTGCTTTTTCTAACATTTCCATATTTAACTCCCTTTCAAGATTATGATGGTTAGTTGAATTTAGGTTTACTATAATATTGTATCACAAATTTATGAAATTTTCAACGGTCAGAGGCTGTAGCGTGAATAAAACTCGCAAATGCCCTCTTTACGTTCAAGTATGGTGTCAAACCGCTCAATATATTCATACGGATATTTGTAATTAAAAATGCGTTCAATATTCGGTCCGTTAGGTTCTCTGAGCTTGGTTACTGCAGATGCACCGCAAGCAAGAATAGTGTGGGTCTCGTCCATTATATAAACATTGTACAGTCCCTCATATCCGATTTTTGCGTAGCCTACATTTTCCAAGTTTCCCGCCGTCTTGCTTTGGCGATACATGTAATACGGAACTATCCCTGCCTTTTTGAGGGCACGGTTGGCATAATCAACCATATCGGCGGCCATTTTCCCTTGTTCAGCCTCAAAAACAGTACGGCTTTTTGTAAGGTTTGAGGCACGCTTCATAGACAAAGTATGAACCGTCACATTCTCCGGAGCAAGCTTAATCAGCTCGTCAACCGAGCGGCAGAAGCTATCTAAGGTATCGCCCGAAAGCCCTGCAATAAGGTCGGTATTAATATTGTCTAAGCCGCATTCACGTGCCATTTTAAAGGCATCGACCATTTCTTGGACCGTGTGTCTGCGTCCGATATTTTTAAGGACATTGTCGTTCATGGTCTGCGGATTTATGCTGATACGTGTCGCACCGCCCTGCTTTATGGCAAGCAGCTTTTCACGTGTGACAGTATCGGGTCTACCCGCCTCGACGGTGTATTCCTCCAAAAACTCAAAATCAAAGCATGACTTGACCGTATCCATTACCTCGGTCAGTTGTTCGCTTGTAAGTGTAGTCGGTGTACCTCCTCCCACATACACTGTCCGGAGCTTTAAGTTAAGCGCTTGGGCAATCTCGGCCGTTTTCCGTATTTCCTCACAAAGCAGCTTTACATATTGAGGAATCAGCCGTTTGGCTTGCTCAACCGAATGAGATACAAACGAGCAATAGTTACATCTGCTCGGACAGAAAGGCACCGATATGTAAAGGCTGAACGAATCAGGTCTTGAACGGGAAATAATAGAGCGCTCAGACCTGTGACATTCAAGACAAAGCTCGGTCTTTGAATCACTGACAAGCAGAGAATTCTTAAAATAATCAACCGCCTTTTTCTCACCCTCAGAGGCAATGAGCTTGCCTATAAGCTTAGCAGGTCTGACACCTGTGAGGATTCCCCAAGGTGAACGGTAGCCCGTTATCTCATAGAAACAGTCAAAGAGCATCAACGCCAATGACCGCTCGCACAAAGTAAAACTGTCCTCATCGGTCAAGGCAACGGTCTCTTCCCTTTTCTCATGCTTAAAGTCAAGCTTTAATTCAACCGACAAAGCAAAACCGCCGTCTTTTCTTTCACACACGGCCAAAGCATATTCTTGAGCCGATGACAGTTCTTCAGCACTATCGGTGAAGATAAATTTCTCAAACGGTAAAAAGAGTCGGCTCAGCTTCTCGAGCTCATATTTAAAGCGTTGGTCGTTTAAATAAAATACCATTTGCTTCACCGTTTTAGAAACATATTGGTCAGCTTTTCCTGACCTATTGTTGTGGCAGGGCCATGACCGGGATAAACAAGCGTAGAATCGGGTAGTGTACAAAGTCGGTCTAAGGACTCCCTCATTTCGGCATTACTGCCGCTTGGAAAATCGGTACGTCCGATCGAGCCTTTAAATAGGGTGTCGCCGCTAAAGAGCACCTCCCCGCAGAGATAGCATACACTTCCCTCTGAGTGACCCGGAGTATACAGCACCTTGAAAACCATATCGGCGGCGGTTACGGTATCGCCCTCATCAACATAAATATCTGCATGAGCATCGGGATCGGCTTTGCCGTAAAAGCTACCCGACATACTGCCGAGGCTCAACAGATCACTGAAAAGGCCGCCCTCATCAAGCTCATGTATAACAATTCTCGCATCGGTCATTTTGCGAAGGGCGTTGGCCGCATTCAGATGGTCAAAATGGCGATGGGTAAGTAATATAAATTTTATCTTTTGGGGATGCTCGGCGACATATGACGAAAGCTGTCTTTCCATATATCCCGGATCGATAACAACAGCCGCATGTTCTGACTCAACGATATAACAGTTGGCCTGCATGGTGCCGTTGGGTATTGTGATTATGTTCATTTTATTTTCTCCATGTATCGGTATCTAACAGAATAGTGACAGGTCCGTCCAATTTTGCGTCGATCTTCATATCGGCGCCGAATCGTCCGTTTTCTACCTTTTGAACACCGTTGTTTTTAATGCATTGTGTAAAATACTCATACAACGGCTCAGCAGCTTCGGGTCTGGCCGCATTGATGAAGCTTGGACGGTTACCCTTCTTTGTGTCGGCGCAAAGAGTGAAGTTTGAGACCACAAGCACGCCGCCCATAGTATCAAGCACCGACAGATTCATTTTATCATTCTCGTCGCACAGCACACGAAGACTGCAGACCTTTTTGGCCAACAGTTCTGCCTCAGCCTCGGTATCCTCGGTTGTAATGCCAAGCAACACGAAAAGTCCGTCGGCAATTTTGCCGACAGACATTCCCTCCACCACTACTTCAGCCGATCTTACTACTTGAACAACAGCCTTCATGTTTTAAGTCCTTTCTACGCTGAACACACCCTGAAGCTTCTTGATCCTTGTAATAACATTATCAAGATGCTCACGGCTTTCAACACCTATCGTGATTACGATACTGCAGTTTCCGTCCTTGGTCTCTTTAGCAATTATAGCATGTACCGAAACATGCAGATTACCAAGCAGAATCGACAGGTCGGCAACCATGCCGTCACGGTTTATGGCAAGAATTGTAACTGTTGAATCAAATCTCGTTGTTTTGCCAGCCTCCCAAAATGCAGGTATCCACCGTTCGGGCTCGGCTGCTTTCGATATATCCTGAGGTACATTATTGCAATCCTTTTTGTGTATCGAAACACCGTGTCCTCTTGTAATAAAGCCTATAAGATCATCGCCGGGAATAGGCGTACAGCAACGGGCAAGCTTAATAAGACAGTTATCGATTCCCTCTACCACAACACCGTCCGATGATTTCGAAACCTTACGTGTCACGGTATTGTTGCTGATTTCAGGCGGCTTCTCAGTCTTAACAAATCTTGCGTGAGCATCCTTTATACGGGGCATTATTTTAGAAAGCAGGATACCACCGTATCCAATAGCCGCATAGAAATCATCAACGCTGTTACAACGCATCTTCTGAGCAATGTCATTGAGGAACTTTTCCATATCCGCATCAGAAAGTCTGATGTTATTACGTGAAAATTCACGTTCAAGCTCAGAGCGTCCCTCTTCAATATTCTCAGGTCTGCGCTCCCTTTTAAACCATGCACGTATCTTGGTCTTGGCCTGATTGGTCTTTACGATGTTCAGCCAATCTCGGCTTGGACCGTGGCCTGCCTGATTCGAGGTCAAAATCTCGATAAGCTCACCTGTTCTCACCTCATGGGTTATAGGCACTATTCTGCCGTCAACCTTGGCTCCCGTCATTTTTGTACCGACGGCCGAGTGAATAGCAAACGCAAAGTCGATAACCGTTGAGCCGACAGGAAGATTGATAACATCTCCTTTGGGTGTTACGGCAAAAACATCTTCGGGAGCAAGGTCGGTCTTTATAGTCTGAACAAGCTCCTCAGCGTCATCAGCCTCTCGCTGACTGTCAAGTATCTGACGGATCCACTGCAGACGCTCCTCAAATTTGGAGTCACTGCGGTTAATACCGTCTTTATATTTCCAGTGTGCCGCAATACCGAACTCAGCGGTACGGTGCATTTCCTCGGTTCTTATCTGCACCTCATACGGAATTCCCTCACGGCCGATAACGGTAGTATGAAGTGACTGATAAAGGTTGGGCTTGGGAGTGGAAATATAGTCCTTAAATCGACCGGGTATAGGTCTTGCCATGTCGTGCACGACACCCAAAATATTATAGCAGTTTGCAACCGTATCGGTTATGACACGAACTGCGTAAATATCGTAAATCTCATCAATAGACTTGCCCTGCATGTACATTTTGCGATAGATGCCGTGTATTGATTTAACACGTCCTTCAATCTTTATGCAAGGCGCAAACTCCTCAACACGTGTTTTTAAACGCTGCTGGATCTCCTGCAAGAAGTTTTCGCTTCGGTCACGCTTTATAGCCAAAGACCTTTCTATCTCGTGATAAGCGACAGGATCAAGATGCATTATTGAAAGATCCTCAAGCTCCTCCTTAACGGCACGGATACCAAGACGGTGTGCTATAGGCGCAAAAACCTCCAGCGTCTCTCTTGCCTTGTCTCTCTGCTTGTATTCGGGCATGGCATCAATGGTGCGCATATTATGCAAGCGGTCGGCAAGCTTGATGATGATAACCCTGATATCCTGTGACATGGCAATAAACATTTTACGTATGTTTTCTGCCTGAACACTTTCTTTAGACTCAAGCGGAATCTTGCCCAATTTTGTAACGCCGTCAACCAACTCGGCAATGGTTTTGCCAAACTCAGATTTAATGTCGTCATAGGTGGTCTCGGTGTCCTCAACTACATCGTGCAAAAGCGAGGCCGCAACCGATTCCGAATCCATACCCAAGGTTATAACTATCTTGGAGACCGCTATCGGATGCATGCAAAAAGGCTCGCCCGAGGCTCTTTTTTGCTCACCATGAGCCTCAACGCAGCGCAAGAAAGCCTTTTTTATAATTTCCTTATTGTAATTCTCAGGCTCAGGCTGAGCATCAATAAGCTCAAATATTGACTGTAGATTTTTATCATCCGCACAGCTACAGCTCATCAGCGGTCACCTCCCATTATCGACTTAAGCTTTTGCAAAATCTCGGCACTTTCAAGGTCGGCCTTACCGTCAAATGGCAAAACCCTCGCCCTGCCGTCGGTAACCTCGGCCAAGCCAAGCTCACAAAGAGCGGACAATGCAACCGTAATCTTACCTATCGGCATAGCTCCCATAAGTTCATTTTCCAAAAGAGAAACCAAAACATCGTTGTGAGCTTTAAGGAATCTGAACACTATGGCAATATCATTACGCTCAGGAAAAATGCTTCGGGCTTCGGCATCACTACAACAAGAGCCATAGAATTTCTCAAGCACAGTCAGTTGTTTTTCCAATGACTGCTCATCAATATTGCTTTTCCTTATTGCTCTGACAATGACCGAAACCGACTCGGTATTATTATAAACATTTACATCCAAAGCAACCGCAATATCCAGCACATCGCCCACCTTGAAAGGAAGATTATCGGGTGAGGTACCAAACATAACAGCCTGAAATTCAAAATTTTCACGTCGAAGTTTTAGTCTTATGTGCTTACCGTTCGCCAACGGCTGAACACCGATAAGCTGTGACTCCATAATTCCAAACAGCGGTGTCGGATTGCCGGCACCGTAAGGTTCAAAGGCTTTAAGAGCCTTGGCAACATCCAACGTCAACGCTCTCGGCTTAAGTCTGCAATCTATCCGTACCTTTTGGAACGGAACATCTGAGTCAGCGGCATATTCATTAATTCTTTTTCTGAAAAGCTCTATATCCTCTTCCCTGATTGTTAAGCCTGCCGCTAAAGAGTGTCCGCCGAACTTAACCAGCATTTGTTCAGAGGCAGAAAGAGCATCAAACAGCGAAAAGCCCGAAATACTTCGTCCCGAGCCGACCGAACGGTCACCCGATGCGCTGATAACAATGCACGGCTTACCGTATTTTTCAACCAATTTTGAAGCGGCAATGCCAATGACTCCGACATGCCAGCCATAGCCCTCAACCACAATTACACGCTGACGGTGGTAGCCGTTTTGCTCAATTATGCTGCAACAGCCGGCAAAAATGTCCTGTTCTATTGCCTGACGCTCGGCATTCAGTCGGTCAAGACAGCCTGCGTAATACAAAGCATCCTCATAATTCTCGCTCATTAAAAGCTTTACGGCAATATCGGCATTAGCCATTCGGCCTGCCGCATTTATTCTCGGGCAGAGTGTAAATGCCACATTGCCTGCGGTTACATACCTTGCCTGAGCCACCTCAATAAGTGCCTTAACACCTAAATTTCTACGGCGATTGATAAGCTCAAGACCGACACTGACGATCGAACGGTTTTCGCTGACCAACGGCACGATATCGGCAATCGTTCCCAAGGCCACAAGGTCGGCATATTCGTATATGACCTCCTCACAGGGTCGGCTCTCCAAAGCGCATACAAGCTTAAAGGCAACACCCACACCGCAAAGGTCAGAAAATATCCAGTCACATTCCTCATCAATATGAGGATCAACAACAGCAACTGCATTAGGCTGCTCATTTTGCAACAGGTGATGGTCGGTCACAACAACATCGACACCCAGCTCGTTAGCACGGTCAACTTCTTTAATTGCATTGATGCCGTTATCCACAGTTATGATAAGGCTGACCCCGTCCTCATAAGCCTTTTCTACCGCTTTTACGGAAATTCCGTAGCCGTCATTTTCACGGTCGGGCACATAGTAATCAACGTCTGCACCACGTTTCTTAAGATATCCTGTCAGCAAAGCGGTAGCGGTAACACCGTCGCAGTCATAATCTCCGAAAACAAGTATTTTTTCCTTTTCTTCAATAGCAATATTTATACGCTCAACAGCCTCACTCATTCCGCTCAGCTCATACGGATCGGAAAAATCAAGCTCTTTTTCAAAAAACTGCTCTATTTCATACGGATCTTCAAATCCACGGGCAAGAGCAATAAAAACTACAAGGGGATCCAATCCGCAATCGTCGGCTATTTCAGCAACAGTTTGTTTATCGACCTCGGGAAATACCCATTTTTTGTAATTCATCGTCTTCACCAGCCAAATTCAAAAAGTAACCCATGTTACATAACTATAATTTAAGATATTTTACCACTAATCGCCGTATTTTTCAAGATTATAATATAATAATATTATAAATATATTTAATTTATCGAAGGGCTTAAAAATGAATTCAAAACTCAAGTACTATTTCCTGTTATTTTGCATCGGCGGAACGGGATATTGCTTTTTAGAGCTTTTGTGGAGAGGCTACACTCACCCGTCAATGTGTCTTGCGGGAGGAACGGCCTTTTGCATGATGTCGGTCATCCAGAAAGAGCTAAAGCCGTTAAGATTCGTGTACCGTTGCATAGCATCGGGGTTAGCCATAACGCTGATAGAATTGGTGTTCGGCGGTATATTCAATATATGGCTTGGGCGTGGTGTGTGGGACTACAGCCTGTTACCGTTAAATCTGGCAGGTCAGGTGTGTCTTCTTTATGCTGTTCTCTGGTGCTTTTTATCGGCACCGATGCTGATACTGACCGATCTTCTGCGGCAAAGGTTTTTGCACTCAGAAAGCGACAAAACAAATACCGTATAAAGCAAAAATGTCGCCTTACTTTTTCGGTAAGGCGGCATTTTAATTTAACTTTTTGTTTTTTAAACTTTGGTATTGAAAATCAGCTTATCTCAAAACCAAACAGATTGAACGTTTTACATCCGTGAGTGGATATCGGTATAAAACGGATCTCCCTGACCTTCAAATCGACGCTATGCTTTACAAAACGCTGATGATTATCATTGATATGAAAGGATACGACCTCTCCGTTTCCCAAAACACCCTCAATTTTGTACTCGCGTATGAGCGTTTCGGGAAGCTTGATAACCTCTTCAACAAGCGGATAATTGCAGGGCATATTTCTGTAATTTCGGTCAAGATTGCTGTCAAATACAAGCCTTATCTCTTTGACCGCCGTTTCATCAACGAATTTATAGGTCAAAACATCGCCGTTACTACCGCGCCAAAGATTTTCATCTCCGCGGTATTTACCGTTGCGAACGGTATCGCAATTGCACTCAGCAGACTTCGTCAGTTCGGAAACCGAACGGTCGTGCCAAGGAATATAGCAATCATCCTCCATAAGATCGTTCTGCAGATGTTGCACATCAATATTTCGGATATCAGTATCGCTTTTGATCGCTTGAGCCACTGCAGTTCCCAACGCCTGCCCCAGAACGGCACAGGTCGCCATTACTCTCGAAGAGCTTAACGCAGCGTGCGTAACGCTGATATTGCGTCCTGCAAAGGTGAGGTTTTTTACGTTTTTAGATATCATACACCTGAGAGGCAGACCCCAGGGCGTGGGTGCAGGATGATATATAGTCGGATGGCCGTCTTTATAATAGAAGCCTTCAGGGAAATGGTCATCCATTGTCCAACCTGCGTATGCAACCATATCATCAAAATGTCCCTCGGCCTCAACATCGTTTTGAGTCACGGTGTATTCTCCGATATAACGGCGGCTTTCACGCTTACCGGGCAAAAATCCGATCCACTCCAGCTCCCAGTTATCAACACCGTGGTCACCGTAGTTTTTCATATGATCCCACACACCGTAAGCGATCTTCAAAAGCTCGTCACGGCAACGGTCGGTATCGTGGATACAATCCCACTCTCCGCCTATCTCTATCCACCAAAAATTACACAAGCTGTTGTTCTTATGGTCTTTATACGGAAGATCCTTATCGCTTTCGTACTTATAGGCCCATTTCGGGGGCACAAAATCCACCTTATGATCGGTCTCTCTTATCTGGAAAAGACAACTCATTCCCATTGTTTTATTATCGGCCGTCTCTGGCGGTATGGTCTCGTTAAAATCTGCCTTGGCTTCCCTTCCGTAACGGTATCCGGCACCCGATAGCGGTGCCAAAATACTGTCTCCTGAGCAATCGGCATAATACTTTGCTTTCACAACATGGAAGGTCTCGGCATTTGATTGCCACGCCTTGATGCTTTTGATAATACCCTCCTCAGTCACGGCATCAAAGCAGCTTGAATTGAGCAAAAGGGTCAGGTTGGGCTCCGCCATGGCCTTTTCATAAAGCACACTGTCCCATATAGGAAACTTCAACGCTTTGTTTTGATGAAAATTTTCCAAAACGATCTCTTCGATAATTCCGGTCTCACGGTTATCCTTGCCGTGTGAGCCACATACCCACATTCTTATCTCACTTGACGCGTTTCCGCCCAAAACCGCACGGTCGTGTACAAGTATAGTTTTGATCCCGTGGCGCGATGCGGCAATGGCGCAACAAAGCCCTGCCATTCCTCCGCCAACCACGCAGAGGTCGGTCTCATATGTCAAAGTTCTCACAGCAACACCTCCCAAAGCACTTGAAATTACTGTTTTACGAGTATATAATAAAACAAATTTATATATTTTTCATTAATTTTTGTAGTAGTTTTCTTTGATTTTGTCTTAAAAAAGGGGTCTATTTTATGTATGATTTTTCGGATATTGTAAACTATATTATTTTTCTTAAATCACAACTCAGTCTGCTCATCTCTTTACATCCTACCCCTGAGTTGGAGAGCCTTATCTCCACGAGTGAACTGATGACTTTCAATATTCACGATAATCCCTATTGTGCGTTTATCAAAAGCAACCGCAACGCGCGTGCACACTGTGTTGAATGTCAGAAAAAAGTTGTTAAAAAATGCCGAAACGGCGCATTTTGCGGAACCTGCTATGCAGGTGTGCGCGAAACGGTGTACCCCATCACATCAAGCACGGGTACAACGGGTTTTATTTCGGTCAGCGGATACAAAACCAACAACTTCCCGCTTTACCGCGAAAGAATTTCTGCAAAATACGGCTTTAACACCGCCGAACTTAACAATGCGTATAAAGCGCTTAACGACGACCTGCCCGACAAAGCCGAGATCGACACATTGCTGAAGCCTCTTTGCAATATGCTTGAGTTAGCATACCTCAAAGCCGAAAACTCTGACATTGAGCCGACACTTGCCGAAAGAATAATAAGATTTATCAAACAGAACCGTCACTTAAGCATCACTTCAAAAGATATTTGCGAGGCACTTTATTGCAGTAGGTCTCATATGAGCACGGCCTTCAACAAAGCAACCGGAAAAACCGTCAGAGAATATATCACCGAACTGCGTGTCTCGGATGCCAAACAGTTGCTGACACACTCCGATCTGAACGTCACCGAAATTGCCTATTCGGTCGGTTTTAACAACTCAAACTACTTTTCGGATATATTCAAAAAGCACTGCGGTCTATCTCCGCTTGAATATCGAAAAAGCACGCGTTAAATTTCAATTTTGGTAAAATATATTCTCCTCCAAAACAAGCGGATAACGGACAAGGTCGATTCCGTCGAGGTTGCATTTGTGTATATCGACCGCTGAGATTTGGTGATTGTCATAGGTGGTGTAGTAATAAACACCTTTATCTGCATTACAACATGAGGTATAAATAGTTATCTCGTACTCACCGTCACCGACATCACAACAGCCTCTCGGTTGGTCAACCGAATTCAAGATATGAAAAAATTGGCTTACACTTTCCCCTTCGCTATTGCCCGATACCGAGTTGCATCGGACAAATGCTGCTCTTATAAAACGGGATTGAGATGAGAGGTCACCGGGCAGACCTATTGCACCCATTCCACGGCTGTAGGCAGTAAGGTCTAATTTTTCTGAAAACAGATTCTTCGGTGTCTTGGGTGACAGGCTCATAAAGTCGTTCAATCTTTGCAGCTGCTCGGAGAATGTCGGGTTGTTGGTCAATGCTCCTACAGGATTGTCATATACCTTTAAACCCTCCCTGACAGCTTCAACGGTTAGGCAATCGTAACGGTCTGCCAGCATCCAATGAAGCTGTGCCACAGGCAGAGCGGCACTGAAAGGCTCATTCACAAGGTTGATATTCTCAAGCTTTTCTTTTGCCTCTTTGACCGATCCGCATTGAGACAGTATCCACGGAATAAATTCAAAAACAGCAATATTTTCCTTGTTTTCAACAACCTCATTATAATGCGCATTTCCTACAAAATTAAGCCCAGCCATGCACAGGCCTTTTTCGTTGGTTGCGTCGTAGTACAACGGATAACCGTCACATACGTAAGCCATACCGATGATTGCATAATGTGAGCTTATCTGACCTGCAAATTTGAATTTAAACGTAAAATTTCTTGGGGTAACAGTAACCTCCTCACGGTATGAAAACTCATAATCCAAGGTTCGGCCAAAATAGAAATTATCAGACATATAAGTAGCAGCAGTACACATATAATTCCCCCTCTCAGCTATTCTGTCTGAGAGGTCGGCAATTATACAAAAAGCACGTTCTGCCGAACGTGCTTTAACTGTAGTATTACTTTTTACGTTTAAGAACTATTGCACTTCTTGAAGGCAAATAGCACTTAAATCCTATCCAACCTGCTGGTGTAGTAAAGGTGTTGTATTCAACCAAAGTATCGACCCTTGAATAACCGTCAAACTGTCCGTCATCAGAGGACAAAACCACCTCATAAGTGCCACTTTTGCCGACAGGTATAAAATATCCGTCAAAGGACCTTTCGGGATGAAAATTAAAAATAAAGACCAAATCACCCTTTGTAAAGATAATCAGCTTATCCTCCTGATGAATCCAACGGTTCTGAGCCTGAAGATTAAGAATATCATTGTCCTTCAAAAGCTTTATCATAGCTTTATCAAACTCATTTAGACCCTTGTAGCGTAGATTTCTGTCATCAACCAGACTCCACTGTCTACGGCAATAATGATAGCTCCAGCCGTTGCCCTCACGAGGGAAATCGATCCACTCGGGATGTCCGAATTCGTTACCCATAAAATTAAGATAACCCTCGCCTGCCAAGCAAGCCGTTATAAGCCGTATCATCTTGTGGAGCGCAACACCTCGGTCGATAACGGGAGTCGAACCGAAAAGCTTGCTCATACCCGTATACATCTCGGCATCACACAGCCTGAACATAATGGTCTTATCTCCAACCAAGGCTTGATCGTGTGATTCTGAGTATCCGATATTCTTCTCTTTCGGGCGGCGTGAGATCAGCTCATACCATAGCTTTGCCATATCCCAATCCTGATCTGCATACTCCTTCAGCATTTTTATCCAAAGGTCGGGTACACCCATCGAAAGTCTGAAATCGAAACCGATACCACCGTCGGAAATCGGCAGACACATACCCGGCATTCCCGACATGTCCTCTGCAACGGTTAATGCATTGGGATTCAATTCATGTATCAGATCGTTTGCCAGTTGAAGATATGTAACAGCCTCGGTATCGGTATTAAGCGAAAAATACATATCATAATTGGTAAAAGCACTACCAAGACCGTGATCATGATACAGCATTGACGTAACTCCGTCAAAGCGGAAGCCGTCAAAGTGAAATACCTCCATCCAATATTTGAGATTGGACAAAAGGAAGTGTATAACCTCATTTTTACCGTAGTTGAACAGCTTTGTGCCCCAAGCGGGATGATCCCCTCTGCTGCCCTCGTGGAAAAACTGGTACACTGTGCCGTCAAATTCGTTCAAGCCCTCGTTAGTGTTTTTAATTGCATGAGAATGAACAATATCAAGCAATACAGTAATGCCCATTTTATGAGCGGTATTAATAAGTGATTTAAGCTCTTTAGAGGTTCCGTAGCGTGATGATGCGGCAAAAAAGTTAGAGACCTGATAGCCGAACGACCCATAATAAGGATGCTCCATCACAGCCATTATCTGTATGGTGTTATAGCCAAGCTCTTTAATTCTGGGCAGGATATTGTTTTTAAACTCGGTATAAGTGCCGACTCTGCCCTCCTCCTGTGCCATACCTATGTGGCATTCATAGATAAACGGAGTTTTTTCCGGTACAAAACCGCTATCGGTCCAACGATAGGCTTTAAAGGTATCCTCCAACTCGGCACACCAAGCATAGGTCACAGGATCCTGAACAACCCTCGTGGCATAGGTAGGTATTCTGCGAAGCGTCTGGCCGTTATGAATAACTATAGTCTGAATCTTCTGCCCTACCTTAAGGGAGTCCCTACCGCTGAGTTTAACCTCAAAAACACCGTTATCGAGTCTTATCATGGGGCAACCATATGTATTCCAGCCGTTAAAATCGCCTGTGAGAAACATTGCCTCAGCCGAAGGGGCCCATTCACGGTATACCCAAGCGTCATGTGTCCTGTGGAAACCAAAATATTTGTATCCGTTGGCAAAATCCGAAAGCTTTCCATTTACGCCGACAAGCTCAGCTTTTTTATCAGAAAAAAGCTTGGCTCTCAGTTCAATATCATCAATATGAGGCTCCAGATAAGGGTCTATCTTTAAAATTTTGTTTCTGACACGTACAGCCATATTGTTCCTCCTTTTGGTTCTTTATACTAATTATACCAAATAAAGACCGTGAAAACAATATGCAACAAAAAATTTTAATATCACAGTATCCTCAAGCCCTTAGGATAATGATTTTTCAAGGTACCGTTTGATGCCTTGCCGAAACCGCACGGAATACCGCAGACACTCACTCCGATATAACCTTTTAACTCACAGTCACACGGTATCTCTTCGCCGTGCAGGAATCTATATGTTCTGTCATCCTGAAGCTGCAAATTAATAGTATATTTTGCTTTAAACTCAGCATTATTGAACAAAGCGTGTTCAGGAACAAAACGGTTGTTTTTCACAACACCTGCAAATATTCCCGAACGAACGACCTGTACACCCTTGAGTAGAGCATTGGCAGGTGTTATGTAAACCTTTTCGCTTATTATATTAACGTTTTCAGGGACATTTCCAAGGAAATTTTCCTTATAAAATTCCTCGAATACTTTATATGTTGCCTCTTGCCTCTTTTCCCTTTTATTTGCAACGGGAATATCAGTGGGCACTCCTTCTCCGTCACGCTGCATAACCGCCACAAAATGACCTTCGCCGCCGTTAAAATTAAATATCCGTCGTGCAAACTCAATATTCATAACATCGGGTGCAAATTCACGTATGGCATCCTCGCCAAATTCAACACACGGTCTTACAAGGTGAAAATCGGGATTTTGCTTCAAAAAGTGAGCAATAACTCCCTCATTTTCCTCCCACGCATAGGTGCAGGTGCTGTAAACAAGCTTTCCGCCGTGTTTGACGCATTCTGCGGCGCAATTCAATATCTTTTTCTGTCTCTCGGCACAGGACGAAACGTTTTCAACGCTCCAATTAGTCAGAGCGGCCGCCTCCTTGCGGAACATACCCTCACCCGAACACGGTGCATCGACTATAACCTTGTCAAAAAATTCAGGGAGTTGAGGGCACAAAGCATCGGGACGGGCAGATGTGACAATTGCATTAACGATACCCATTCTCTCAATATTGGATACCAACGGCTGAACACGGGAAGCAACGAATTCGTTGGACAAAATCAAGCCTTTACCGTTAAGCTTGGCCGCTGCTTGGGTTGATTTTCCACCGGGTGAGGCACACAGATCAAGTACAAAATCACCCTCATCAACACCGATGGCCTCAACGACTGAGGTTGCCGACGGTTCCTGCATATAAAAGGCTCCTGCGTGGTGCAATGCATGGTTACCGATCCTTGTTATCTCATTTGGAAGATAGTATGAATCCTTACAAAATGCCGTGGGTTGGTTCAAACCAAAGGTACACTTTAACAGCTCCGCATCACACTTTAATGTGTTGACTCGAAGCGCTCGAAAAGCGTCGTTATCAAAAGCCTTTTCATAAAAGCAATATTTTTCCTTTAAAATAAGCTTCATTCTCTCTATAAATTCTCTTGGTAAAGACATATTTTTCACCTTGAATAAATTTAGTCGGTTGTGTTAAAAATAATATTGCGAAAGCGGGGTGACACTAATGAACGACCAGTACAACAATCAGAATAATCAGAACAATCAGAATAAGAACCAGCAGAACAATAACCAGAACAAGCAGCAGAACGATCAGAACAAGCGTAACGACCAGAACAAGAAGGACGACAGCCAGAGATAAATTCTGCTTATTTCAAACGCCACGGCAATAACTTGCTATGGCGTTTAACTTACATATCTTTCATTGAAATGCCGTTCCAGATAACCTCAAAAAGCTCGTTTATGCGATCACGCTCACCCGACAGATGCAGGTAACCGAACAGAGCCTCAACACCCGTTGCGGCATGGTAATTGCCGACAGTTGTGCTTTTAGGCACACCGCCGACATGGTTATTCCGTCCTCTTTTAAAGACTGACATTTCTTTTTCGGTCAAAAGGTCTTTTATCATCTCAAAACCTTCGGCCTGAGCATTGGCGTTGACATATTCCACCGACCTTTTATGCAGTTCACCAATGGGACGCTCGATCTCGGCAAGCTTGGTGCGAACAAGCAGGCCAAAAACCGCATCCCCCACAAACGCAAGCGTCGAGGGGCTTGCCATCATTGCTTTATCCATTTATATCACCTTAAGGCACATAATTGAATTCGATATCATAAACACAGACGACATCGTTTTCCTGAACTCCTGCCTTTTCCAAAGCGTCGATGATTCCGCTTGCATGCAGAGTTCTCTGGAAATACTGCAACGACTCGTAATCGTCGGGGTCGACCGTTTCGAGAATCTTCAAGAGCCACGGTGCCTCGTCGATGATGTAAACATCATCTTCAACGGTCAGTCTGAAGTCTCTCTTTTTAACCACAGTAAAATCTTCAATAGGTGCAGGCTCGGCCTCGTATTTAACAATAGGAGGTAGCTTGTCCAACTCGGAAGCAACATGGTTTATAACATCCTTTGTTCCCTCGGCAATGGCCGCCATGCACTCAAAATACTTATAGCCTTGGCCTTCGAAATACTCACGAACGGTTTTAAGTGTCTCCTCATCGGTGAGGTCGCATTTATTGGCAACCACCACCTGCTGACGTTCCGAAAGCTCGGGACTAAACGATTTAAGCTCATTATTAATGGTGTTGAAATCAGCTATCGGGTCTCGACCCTCACTACCTGCAACATCAATAACATGAACAAGCAGGCGGCAACGCTCAACATGACGCAAGAACTCATGGCCTAAACCCAAACCGTCGCTTGCACCCTCGATAATACCGGGTATATCGGCCATAACGAACGACTTTCCGTCATCGATCCTCACAACACCCAAGGTAGGTACAAGGGTAGTAAAATGATAGTTTGCGATCTTGGGTTTTGCCTCGCTGACAACCGAAATAAAGGTCGATTTTCCAACATTTGGGAAACCGATCAGACCGACATCAGCAAGCAGTTTAAGCTCTAAAGTTACATCGAGCTTTTCACCCGGTATTCCGGGCTTTGCAAACTTAGGTATCTGTCGGGTAGATGTGGCGAAATGGCTGTTACCCCATCCGCCATTGCCGCCCTTGGCAACAACAACCGGCTCGTCATCCGAAATATCGGCGATGATGCGTCCCGTTTCGGCATCTTTGACAAGTGTACCCTTTGGTACATGCAAAATGAGATCCGGTGCTGATTTTCCGTTGCAACGATTGGTGCCGCCGGGTTGACCGTTTTCAGCCGAGTATTTTCTCTTGTATCTGAAATCGGCCAAGGTAGACAGATTACTGTCAGCCACGAAAACAATATTTCCGCCTTTGCCCCCGTCACCGCCGTCGGGTCCGCCTGCTGCAACGTACTTTTCACGGTGAAATGATACCTTACCGTTACCGCCGTCACCGGCCTTTATATGAATATTTGCAATATCTACAAACATAATTTACTCCGTTTTTTTGTGTCTCTTCCTCCGTCATGCCGTTGACATGACACCCGCTT
>CAYRIX010000011.1:3395-50685 GCA_964424555.1 uncultured Eubacteriales bacterium | reverse complement strand
GCCAACATTGGCGACGTCGTAGTTGCTTCCGTTAAGAAAGCAGCTCCCGGCGGTACCGTCAAAAAGGGCGATGTAGTCAAGGCCGTAGTAGTACGTTCTTGTAAAGGTCTTCGCCGTAATGACGGTTCGTATATCCGTTTTGATGAAAATGCCGCGGTTATAATCAGAGAAGACAAGACCCCCAGAGGTACCCGTATCTTTGGACCTGTCGCACGTGAGCTCCGTGAGAAGGATTACATGAAGATCCTCTCTCTCGCTCCCGAAGTTCTTTGATGGAGGTACACTGACATGAATAAACTGAACATTAAAGTCGGCGATACCGTCATTATCCTTACAGGTGATGACAAAGACCGTGGAAAGACCGGTAAGGTCCTCGAGGTCAGCCCCAAAGAGGGAAAGGTCATTGTAGAAGGTCTTAACATGGTTAAAAAGCATGTCAAGCCCCGCAAGGCCGGTGATCCTTCCGGAATAATCGAGGCAGAAAGCGCAATCTACGCTTCTAAAGTACAGGTTGTCTGCCCCAAGTGTAAGAAGCCTACTCGTATCGGCCACAAGCTGTACGAGGATGGTAAGAAAGACCGCATCTGCAAGAAGTGCGGAGAAACAATCTGATAAGGAGGACGCATGAATATGGCAAGATTAAGAGAAGAATATAAAGCCAACGTAGCACCTGCTCTTATGAGTAAGTACAACTACAAGAGCGTCATGCAGATTCCGAAGCTCGATAAGGTTGTTATCAACGTTGGATGCGGCGAGGCAAGAGATAACGCAAAGGTTATCGATGCCATCGTTAACGATCTCGGCCAGATCACCGGACAGCATCCGGTAGTCTGTAAGGCAAGAAAGTCGGTTGCAAACTTCAAGCTTCGTGAAGGTATGCCGATCGGTGCCAAGGTTACTCTCAGAGGCGAGAAGATGTATGAGTTTGTTGACAGACTCTTCAACACCGCTCTTCCGAGAGTCAGAGACTTCAGAGGTATCAACCCCAATTCCTTCGACGGTCGTGGCAACTATGCTATGGGTGTTAAGGAACAGTTGATTTTCCCTGAAATCGACTACGATAAAATCGACAAGGTACGCGGTATGGATATCATTTTTGTTACCACCGCAAATACCGACGAGGAAGCCAGAGAGCTTTTGAGCTTGATGGGCGCCCCGTTTGCGAAGTAAGGAGTGTAAACATGGCTAAGACATCTATGAAAATCAAGCAGGCGAGACCCGCTAAGTTTTCGACCAGAGAGTACACAAGATGTAAGATCTGCGGTCGCCCCCATGCTTATCTCCGCAAGTACGGTATCTGCCGAATTTGCTTCAGAGAGCTGGCCTACAAGGGCGAGATCCCCGGAGTAAAGAAGGCAAGCTGGTAACAGCAATACGTAAAGGAGGTTGACGGTATGCAAATCACCGATACAATAGCTGATATGCTAACACGAATTCGTAACGCAAGCTCAGCAAAGCATGACTCGGTTGACGTACCCGCATCTAACGTTAAGAAGGCCATCGCTCAGATCCTTCTCGACGAGGGTTACATCAGCGGCTTCACCGTTCAGGAGGACGGCAAGCAGGGAGTTATTAAGATCGCACTTAAGTACGGTCCTAACAAGTCGCAGGTCATCACCGGTCTTCGCAGAGTTTCTAAGCCCGGTCTGCGTATTTACAGCAACGTGGAGGATATGCCCAAGGTCATGAGAGGTCTTGGAATCGCTATCGTTTCCACTTCAAAAGGTATTATGACTGACAAGCAGGCACGCCGTGAAAATGTCGGCGGCGAAGTCCTCGCTTTCATCTGGTAAGGGGAGGTGCAGTGAAATGTCAAGAATAGGTAGAAAGCCTATCGCTATCCCCGCCGGTGTTGATGTTAAGATCAACGGCTCAGAGGTTACCGTTAAGGGTCCCAAGGGCACTCTTACTCAGAGCTTCAATGAACGTATCACCGTCAAGGTTGAGGGCAGCGAGATACTTGTTACCCGTCCTTCCGATGATAAGGAGGATCGTGCACTGCACGGACTTACTCGTACATTGGTAAGCAACATGGTCATCGGTGTTACCGAAGGCTTCAAAAAGGAGCTCGAGGTAAACGGTGTCGGTTACCGTGTACAGAAGCAGGGTAAGAACTTGGTTATGAACCTTGGTTTCTCCCATCAGGTAATCATGCCCGAGATCGACGGTATCACCATTGATGTTCCTAACCCGAACGCAATCGTGATCTCAGGTGCCGATAAGCAGATGGTTGGTCAGTTTGCAGCAGAGGTTCGTGAGAAGCGTCCGCCTGAGCCGTATAAGGGTAAGGGTATTAAGTACGCTGGCGAGCACATCCGCCGCAAAGAAGGTAAAGCCGGTAAGGGCGCTAAAAAGTAATAAAGGAGAGAAAATAAAATGGTTTCAAGACCTGATACTAACAAAGCTCGTCTTAAGAGACATGCTCGTGTACGTGGCAAGATCAGCGGTACTGCTGAGTGCCCCCGTCTCGATGTTTTCCGCTCCAACAGCAACATTTACGCCCAGCTTATCGACGATGTAAACGGAGTTACTTTGGCAGCAGCTTCTTCTCTCGAGAAGGATTTCGGCACTGCTAAGGGTAACAAAGAAGAAGCCCGTAAAGTTGGACAGTTGATTGCTGCACGTGCTGCAGAGAAGGGTATTGAAGTTTGCGTATTTGACCGCGGCGGATATATCTACCACGGCCGTGTCAAGGAGCTGGCCGAAGGAGCCCGTGAGGGCGGCCTCAAGTTCTAAAGAAGGAGGAGAATACTTTTGGCTACTATGATCGACGCATCCACTATGGATCTTAAAGAAAAAGTTGTTGCCATTAACCGTGTTTCCAAGACTGTCAAGGGCGGACGTATAATGAAGTTCGCAGCATTGGTAGTTGTTGGTGACGGTAACGGCACTGTCGGCTTCGGTGTTGGAAAGGCAGGAGAAGTTCCTGACGCTATCCGCAAGGGCATCGAGGACGCAAAGAAAAACCTTATCAAGGTTTCCTTGAAGGGTACCACCATCCCGCACGAGATTCTCGGTGTTTATGGCGCAGGCTCAGTTCTTATGAAGCCCGCTGCTCCCGGTACCGGTGTTATTGCCGGTGGCGCTGTCCGTGCAGTTGTTGAGACTGTCGGCATCACCGATATTCGTACTAAGGCTCTCCGCACCAATAACCCCTATAACGTTGTAAGAGCTACCATTGAAGGACTCAAAGCTCTCCGCACCGCTGAAGAGGTTGCTGCTATTCGCGGAAAGACTGTTAAAGAAATCTTAGGTTAAGGAGGACGAGAACAATGGCTAATCTTAATGTAAAACTGGTTAAGAGTCTTATTTGCTGTAAGGCTGATCAGATCGCAACCGCCAAGGCCCTCGGACTTCACAAGCGCGGCGATTCGAGCATTCAGCCCGACAACGCAGCCACCCAGGGTAAGATCAAAAAAATCATCCACCTCGTCGAGGTAACTGAAGCGTAAACTAAGGAGGTGCGAACTATGAAAATTCATGAGCTTAAAGCCGTTGAGGGCTCTACCAGAGAGGTAAAGCGCATCGGTAGAGGTCATGGTTCCGGCAACGGTAAGACTGCCGGCAAGGGACACAAGGGTCAGAAGGCCCGTGCAGGTCGCGGACAGAGATTCGGTTTTGAAGGCGGACAGATGCCCCTTCAGAGACGTGTTCCCAAAAGAGGTTTCAACAATATTTTTGCTTCGGAGTTTGCTACTGTCAATGTCGCAGCACTCAATGCTTTTGAGGACGGCGCAGTTGTAGATGCAGCAGCACTCATCGAAAAGGGCATTATCAAGAAGGAGTATGACGGACTTAAAGTTCTTGGTAACGGAGAATTGACCAAGAAGATTACCGTGAAGGCTGTTGCCTTCTCTGCCGCTGCAAAGGATAAGATCGTGGCAGCAGGTGGAAAGTACGAGGTACTCTGATATGTTAGAGACAATTAAGAATGCATGGAAGATCGTTGATCTCCGTAAAAAGATTCTTTTCACTCTCTTTATTATCATTATCTTCCGTATAGGATCTGTCATTCCTGTTCCGTTTTTGAGCCCCGAGGTTCTCTCGGAAGGTGTTAACGTCGGAACAACATCCTTTTTCAGCTACCTTTCAATTCTCACTGGTGGCGGATTGCAGTACGGTGCAATTTTTGCTATGGGTGTAACCCCGTACATCAACTCCTCCATCATAATGCAGCTTCTCTCGGTTGCTATCCCGTATCTTGAGAGACTGTCTAAAGAAGGCGAAGAGGGACGCAAAAAAATTGCAAAGTATACTCGCTATGCAACCGTTATCCTTGGACTTATTCAGGGTACTGCATTCTTCTTATTCCTCAATAACAACAACATGCTCAGCGTAAAGACCACGGGCGAAGCATGGTTTGCCGCTTTCGTCATCATACTCACCCTCACAGCAGGCTCTGCGCTTGTTATGTGGCTTGGTGAGCAGATCGATGAAAAGGGTGTAGGCAACGGTATTTCGATTCTCCTCTTTGCAGGTATCATTTCCCGTGCACCCGATGCATTTTATGCAATTCTCGAGTGGTGGAAATACTCTAAGATCGCTGCTATCGCTGTTGTTGTCGTGTTCCTTCTTGTTATTGCTTTCATCGTATGGATGTCCAACGCAGAACGCAGACTGCCTGTTCAGTATGCAAAGCGTGTTGTCGGACGTAAGATGTACGGCGGCCAGAACTCGCATATTCCCATCAAGGTCAATATGTCGGGTGTTATGCCTATAATCTTCGCCAGTTCCATTCTGATGATCCCCACAATGGTGCTTTCTTTCTGGACACCTGATGATCCCAACTGGTTCTACAAGGTGCTCAGCCTGTTCAGTACACAGGGCGTTTTCTACGCAGTACTGTATTTTGCAATGATAATTGCTTTTGCTTACTTCTATGTAACTATTCAGTACAATCCTGTTGAGATGGCTAACAATCTCAGAAAGAACAGCGGTTCCATCCCCGGTATCCGTCCCGGAAAGCCCACTTCCGACTTTATCCAGAAGGTTCTGTCAAGAATCACCCTTATCGGTGCTATCCTGCTCAGCGTTATTGCTGTAGGACCTATCTTCTTGAGCTATACAAGCGAGATTTTCCAGAACATTTCCGTCGGAGGTACCTCGGTACTGATTATCGTTGGTGTTGCACTTGAAATAGTCAACAACCTCGAATCTCAGATGATGATGCGCCACTACAAGGGCTTCCTTGATTAAGAGGTACATGTTATGAAACTGATACTTCTTGGAGCCCCCGGTGCCGGTAAAGGCACTCAGGCTGAAATCATCTGCGAAAAGCTTTCAATCCCCACCATCTCGACCGGCAACATTATCCGTGAGGCAATGAAGAACGGTACCGAGATGGGTATTAAGGCCAAGGCTGCTGTCGAAGCAGGCCAGCTCGTTTCGGATGATGTTGTTATCGGCATCATCAAGGAACGCTTGGCAGAGGATGACTGCAAAAACGGTTTCATCCTCGACGGCTTCCCCAGAACTATTCCTCAGGCCGAAGCACTCGATAACCTCGGCATCGAAATTGATTGTGTCCTTGACATTGATGTTAAGGACGAGGCTATCGCAGCCCGTTTGGGCGGTCGCCGTGTTTGTCCCGCTTGCGGAGCAAGCTACCACCTTGAGTATAAGAAGCCTCAGAAGGACGGCATTTGTAACCTCTGTGGTGCTGAGCTTATCCAACGTAAGGATGATGCACCCGAGACCGTGCTTGAGCGTCTCGCTATCTACCATGAGCAGACCGAGCCGCTCAAATCCTACTATTCTAAGACAGGCAAGCTGAAATCGGTTGCAGGTCAAGAAGAAGTAGCAGACACTACCAAGCTCGTATTCGAAGCATTAGGTATCTAATAATGGTAGTGCTTAAAACAGCCAGAGAACTGGCTATAATGAAAGAGGCCTGCGTTATTTCGGCACAGGCACTAAAGTTAATAGGTGAGGCGGTCGAGCCGGGAGTATCTACCTTAGAGCTCGACACTCTTGCCGAAAGTTTTATAAGAAGTAAGGGTGCTATCCCAAATTTCAAAGGACTTTACGGCTATCCGGCGACCGCTTGTATATCTATCAACAACGAGGTAATTCACGGCATACCTGCCAAAAACCGTATTTTAAAGTCGGGCGACATTGTCAGTGTCGACTTGGGTGCGGAGTTTGAGGGATATAACGGTGACAATGCCGCCACTTTTGCCTGCGGTGAGGTATCACCTGAGGCAAAGCGGCTGATGGAAGTGACAAAGGAAAGCCTTTATGAGGGTATCAGACATGCACTTTCCGGCGGCAGGGTCGGTGATATATCCGCAGCAGTCCAACAGTATGTCGAGTCTCGCGGTTACTCGGTGGTCCGCAAATACGTTGGCCACGGCGTAGGCACGAGTCTTCATGAAGCCCCGGAGATACCCAATTTCGGAGTATCCGGCAGAGGAGTTCGTCTTGTTCCGGGTATGACGATCGCAATCGAACCGATGGTTAACGCCGGTTCATACGATGTCAAGGTCATGCCTGACGGTTGGACGGTATTGACCTCGGATGGCTCGCTTTCCGCTCATTTTGAGCACACCGTTGCTATAACAGCTGACGGTCCGAAAATTATGACATTGCCATAAATTCAGGAGGAAAGCCATGCTACCCATAAGAGGTTCAATAGTTTGTTCAAAAGCAGGCAGGGACAGTGAGAGGTTTTTGGTTGTGCTACAGGTTGAAAACGGTAATGTTCTTGTCGCAGACGGCAAGGAACGTCCCGTTGAAAAACCTAAGCTCAAGAACATTAAACACATTTCGCTGACCCGTGCGACCGTAACTGAGGAACAGATGCTCACAAACAGATCAATACGACACGCTTTGAGAGACTATCAAAGCATACACTGTCAAGGAGAGATTTGAATGTCCAAAGAGGATATGATTGAATTGGAAGGAACAGTCGTTGAGGCCATGCCTAATGCGATGTTCAAGGTTGAAATTCAGGGAGGACACCAAATACTTGCTCATATTTCGGGCAAGCTTCGTATGAACTTCATACGTATCCTTCCCGGAGATAAGGTAACGGTGGAAATGTCACCCTATGACCTGACTAAGGGACGTATTACCTGGCGTTCGAAATAAGTCAGGGTTACAAATTGGAGGTACAAAGAATGAAAGTCAGACCTTCTGTCAAAAAGATTTGCGACAAATGCAAAATTATCAAGCGCAAGGGAAAAATCATGGTCATCTGTGAGAATCCCAAGCACAAGCAGCGCCAGGGTTAATCCTGCGCAACTTTAGAATGAGAGGTGCATTTATAAATGGCGCGTATAGCTGGTGTTGACCTTCCGAACAATAAGCGAGTCGAAATCGGACTTACCTACATTTTCGGTATCGGTCTTACAACATCTAAACAGATTCTTAAAGATACAGGTATTGATCCTGATATCCGTGTAAAGGATCTTTCCGAGGACGATATTTCCAAGCTTCGTGAGTATATCGACCATAATCTTCAGGTCGAAGGTGACCGCCGTCGTGCAATCGCTTTCGATATTAAGAGACTTGTCGAAATCGGCAGTTTCCGTGGCAGCCGTCATAAGAAGGGTCTTCCCGTAAGAGGACAGCGTTCTAAGACAAATGCCCGTACCCGCAAAGGTCCCAAGAAGACCATTGCTAACAAGAAGAAGTAAGGGGGAGGAAGAATAATATGGCTAAACAGACAACCATCCGCAGACGCCGTGAGAAGAAGAACATTGAGCGCGGTGCTGCCCATATTCAGTCAACCTTCAACAATACTATCGTAACAATTACCGATGTTAACGGTAATGCACTTTCTTGGGCTTCCGCCGGTGAGCTTGGCTTCCGCGGTTCCAGAAAGTCCACTCCGTTTGCAGCACAGAGCGCAGCAGAGACTGCTGCTAAGGCTGCTATGGAGCACGGTCTTAAGTCAGTTGAAGTATACGTCAAGGGTCCCGGTGCCGGACGTGAGGCTGCAATCCGCGCCCTCCAGTCCGCAGGTCTTGAGGTTAGCATGATCAAAGATGTTACCCCGATTCCGCACAATGGCTGCCGTCCTCCCAAGAGAAGACGTGTCTAATTTTTTGGAGGTGTAATACATGGCTAGATATACCGGTGCAGTTTGCAGAATTTGCCGTCGTGAGGGTCAGAAATTGTTCCTCAAGGGTGAGCGCTGCTACTCCGAAAAGTGCTCCATCGACCGTAGAGCTTATGCTCCCGGCCAGCATGGACAGGGACGTAAAAAGACTTCCGAGTACGGCTTGCATCTTCGTGCAAAGCAGAGAGCAAGACGTTACTACGGTGTAAATGAGGTTCAGTTCAGCCACTACTTTGAGATGGCTAAGCGTAAGGTCGGTGTTACCGGCGAGAACCTTCTCAAAATTCTTGAGTCAAGACTTGACAACGTTGTTTACAGAGCAGGTTTTGCTTCCTCACGTGCTGAGGCCAGACAGCTTGTCGGCCACGGCCATTTTGAGGTCAACGGCGGTCGTGTTGACATCGCTTCTTACCTCTTGAAGGCAGGCGACGTCATTACCATTTGTGAGAAGAGCCGTTCTTCTGAGAAGATCAAGGCTGTTCTTGAGGCAAATGCAGGCCGTCCTGTTCCTTCTTGGCTTGACGCTAACGCAGAGGGTTACACCGTTAAGGTGGTCAACCTTCCCGATCGTGATGCTATCGACGCTCCTGTTGATGAGCAGCTCATCGTTGAGTTCTACTCCAAGTAATAAGTTTCTATACTGTCTTTCTCGGCTTTCGCTTGTAAAGCCGAGAGGACATTTGCTTGAAGATCATTATTTGATGAACACGATTTATGCACAGTGCAATTCCGCACAAAGCACTGTTGCTTAACCAAAACTACTTGAGTGCGGAGAAATGGAGCTTTTATGATAGAAATTGAAAAGCCCAGAATAGAAACACTGGATATGACGCCTGATGGCAAATACGGTAGATTTACCCTTGAGCCGCTCGAGAGAGGCTATGGCACCACGATAGGCAACAGCCTTCGCAGAACCCTGCTCTCCTCTTTGCAGGGCGTTGCTGTTACTTCCATTAAGATCGACGGCGTTCAGCACGAGTTTTCGACCATCCCCCATGTCAAGGAGGATGTTACTGAGATCGTCCTTAACGTTAAAGGTCTGACCGCTAAGCTTCATTCCGACAGTGTAAAAACTGTTTATATTGAGGCTGAAGGTCCTTGTGAGGTCACTGCTGCTTCTATCAAGGCAGACAGCGAAGTCGAGATCCTTAATCCTGAGTTGCACATTGCAACTTTGGACGAGGGTGCAAAGCTCTGTATGGAGCTTACCCTTGATAAGGGAAGAGGTTATGTCCCGGCCGAGAATAATAAGACCGAGCATACCCCGATCGGCGTTATTCCCGTTGATTCCATTTATAATCCTGTTGTTAAAGCCGATTACAGCGTTGATAACACTCGTGTCGGACAGCAGACTGACTATGACAGACTCACCATCGAGGTTTGGACCAACGGTGTCCTCACCGCAAAAGAGGCTGTTTCATGGTCTGCCAAGATCCTCACTGAGCACCTCAAGCTTTTCACCGATCTTTCTGCGGATGCTTCCAATAGCGAGATCATGGTTGAAAAGGCCGGAGACGGCAAGGATAAGATCCTTGAGATGACCATTGAAGAGCTTGATCTGTCGGTACGTAGCTTCAACTGCTTGAAGCGTGCCAACATCAACACGGTCGAAGACCTCACCGAAAAGACCGAGGAAGACATGATGAAGGTCAGAAACCTCGGAAGAAAGTCGCTTGAAGAGGTTGTTGCTAAGCTTCAGTCGCTTGGCTTTGCTCTTAAAAGCGACGACGAATAATGTGCATTAAGGAGTGAGTTAAATGCCCGGAACCAGAAAACTCGGCAGAACCAGCGACCACAGAACTGCTATGCTCAGAGCAATGGTTACTTTCCTTCTTGAGAATGGAAAGATCGAGACCACCGTTACCAGAGCTAAAGAAGTCAGCGCTATGACCGAGAAGTATATCACACTCGCTAAGGATAACAGCCTTGCCAGCAAGAGACAGGCACTTGCTTTTATTACAAAGGAAGACGTCGTAAAGAAGCTTTACGAAGAGATCGTACCTGCTTATGCTGAGAAGAACGGCGGTTACTGCCGTATCACCAAGACAGGCCCTCGCCGCGGAGACGCAGCTGAGATGGCAATCATCGAGCTTGTGAAATAATTTCAACAAATGAAAATAACCGAACGCATCTGCGTTCGGTTATTTTTTGTTGCACGTAAGGTATTATGTTTACTAATGCAAAATAAGTCAAAATTTGTTGACAATTAGTTATCTTTGTGGTAACATAATTTTGTAATAGTATTGACTTTTTAAATTATTATTCAGGAGGTCGGTTGCAAAAATAAGGACAAGTGTCATTTGTTTTTGCGACGGCTTTTGTTTTTTTACTTAGGTGTAAATAACATTTACATAAAATTTTTTCGGAGGTTAAAAAAATGAAAAAACTTCTCGCACTTTTGTTGGTTGCATGTATGCTGTTTGCTTTTGCAGCATGCGGCGGCAACGACGCTGATGACACCGCAAGCGGAGCTGCTGATGATTTTAAGATCGGTATCATCTGCCTGCACGACGAAAACTCTACCTACGACAACAACTTCATTCAGGCTATCTATGCCGCTCAGAAGGCCCTTGGTCTCAAGGATGATCAGGTTCTTTTGAAGGTCAATATTCCTGAGGATGACGCTTGCTACAATGCAGCTGCTGAGCTTGTTGATGCAGGTTGTGACATTGTTTTCGCTGACTCCTTTGGACACGAGACCTATATGATCGAGGCTGCTAAGGAATTTAAGGATGTTGAGTTCTGCCATGCAACAGGCACCAAGGCTCAGACCGAGAATCTTCCCAACTACCACAACGCTTTTGCTTCCATCTATGAAGGCCGCTATCTTGCAGGTGTTGCTGCAGGTATGAAGCTCAACCAGATGATAGCTGACGGCAAGATCACCGCTAATGAGGCTGTTATCGGTTACGTTGGCGCATTCAACTATGCCGAAGTTGTTTCAGGTATGACTTCCTTCTTCCTTGGCGCACGTTCTATGTGCCCCACTGCTACCATGAAGGTTCAGTACACCAACTCTTGGTTTGATATTGCTAAGGAAAAAGAAGCTGCTTTGAACCTCATCAACAGCGGTTGCGTACTTATCAGCCAGCATGCTGACTCTGAGGGTGCTCCTAAGGCTTGCGAAGAGAAGGGTGTTCCCAACGTTGCTTACAACATCAGCACTATTTCCATGGGCCCCAACACTGCTATTATTTCTTCCAAGATCGATTGGACTCCTTACTTCAAGATGATCATTGAGAACTACAAGGCAGGCGAGGCTATTCCTACCGATTACTGCGGAACTATCGAGACAGGCTCTGTTGCTCTGACCGAGCTTAATGACAAGGTTGCTGCTCCCGGCACTGCAGAGAAGATCGAGGAGATCAAGGCAAAGCTTATCTCCGGTGAGATCAAGGTGTTCGATACTGCAACCTTCACCGTAAAGGGTCAGCCTTTGACCACCTACACTGCTGACGTTGTTGATATGGGCGACTTCCAGCCCGAGACCGAAGCAATTGAAAACGGTGCTTTCACCGAGTCTACTAAGAGATCGGCTCCTTACTTCGATATTAAGTACATCGACGGTATCAGCGAATAATTTAACCCATACATTCAGGCGGGGCGCTCGCCCCGCCTGAACTTGTTTAATTTTTAAAAGAAGAAGTCTGTTTAATGATTCAGGCTTTTTGTTTTCAACATTAAACCGAAAGGATGCAAAATTTTGGAAAAGGTTGCTATTGAACTTAAAAATATTTCTAAGCGTTTCGGTTCGGTAATTGCTAATAAGAATGTCAATCTCTCGGTAAACAGCGGCGAGATACTTTCTTTGCTTGGCGAAAACGGAAGCGGAAAAACAACGCTTATGAATATGATTTCGGGCATTTATTTTCCTGATGAGGGACAGATATTTATTGACGGCCAAGAGGTAGTTATATCCTCACCTAAGGATGCTTTTGACTACAAGATAGGTATGATACACCAGCATTTTAAACTGGTAGACGTATTTTCTGCGGCGGAAAATATCGTTTTGGGACTTGAAAATCAAGGGAAATTTGATATCAATGCCATATCCAAAAAGGTTAAGGAAATTTCGGATAAATACGGATTTGATATTGATCCTTCGAAGAAGGTATACGAGATGTCGGTCTCTGAAAAGCAGACGGTCGAGATAATTAAGGTACTTTATCGAGGCGCTAATATTCTTATTCTTGATGAGCCAACCGCTGTTCTGACTCCTCAGGAGACACAGAAGCTGTTTAAAATACTTCGTTCAATGCGTGACGACGGTAAGGCCATCATTATCATCACCCATAAGCTACATGAGGTTCTGTCGTTGTCTGACCGAGTTGCCGTACTTAGAAAGGGCGAATATATCGGCACGCTTGAGACCGCTAAAACCAATGAGGCAGAGCTGACCGAGATGATGGTCGGTAAAAAGATCGATCTCAATATTGAACGCAGTGAGCCTGTCGATCCGAAGGATCGATTGGTTGTTCGTGATATAACCTGTATGAGCCGTGAGGGCATCAAGCTGCTTGACGATGTCAGCTTTACAGCCCGTTCAGGTGAGATATTGGGAATTGCAGGTATTGCAGGAAGCGGACAGCGTGAGCTGCTTGAGGCTATAGCAGGTTTGCAGCATCTTAACGACGGAGAGATACTGTACAATAACCCCAAGACGGGTGATGTCGAAAATCTGCGTGACAAGACACCGTTGCAGATCCGAGAGCTGGGTGTCAGACTTTCGTTTGTTCCCGAGGACCGACTCGGCATGGGTCTTGTCGGAAATATGGACATCATTGATAACATGATGCTTCGCAGCTATAAAAAGGGAAGATCGGTATTTGTTGAACGTAAGGCTCCTAAGGACCTTGCTTTGAAGATAATTAACGACCTTCAGGTCGTTACCCCGAGCGCATCAACACCTGTTCGCAGACTTTCGGGCGGTAATGTTCAGAAGGTACTTGTCGGACGAGAGATTGCCGCATCACCTACGGTTTTAATGGCGGCTTACCCCGTAAGAGGTCTTGATATTAACTCGTCTTATACAATATACAATCTTCTCAATGAGCAGAAGAAAAAGGGCGTTGCCGTAATATTTGTCGGCGAAGATCTGGATGTCCTTATCGAGCTTTGTGACCGTATTATGGTCATTGGTTCGGGACGCATTACGGGAATCGTTGACGGACGTACCGCCAAGAAAGAAGAGATAGGTATTTTGATGACCAAGGCCGAAAGGAGTGACGGTGATGAGCAGTAAGACCATTACAAAGCATAGAGAACCGCTGATCCATATTACCAAGCGTGATGCTGTCGTTTGGTATAAGGGTCTGATTATCAGAGCCGTTGCTATCATTGCGGCATTATTGGTGTGTTCGGCTGTTATATGGTTTTTGACCAAGCTGAATCCTGTTGTTGTTTATACAAAGATGTTTGAGGGAAGCTTCGGTACAGAGCGTAAATTCTGGATACTTCTCCAAAATATTGCAATGCTTTTGTGTATCTCGCTTGCTGTAACACCTGCGTTCAAGATGAAATTTTGGAACCTTGGCGCAGAGGGACAGGTGCTTGTAGGCGGACTTGCTTCAGCGGCCTGTATGTTTTACGCAAAGGACTCTCTGCCCAATGGGGTATTAATACCGATGATGCTTGTTGCAAGTATTCTTGCAGGCGTTATTTGGGCAGTAGTACCCGCAATATTCAAGGCACAATGGGGCACCAATGAAAGTCTTTTTACACTTATGATGAACTATGTTGCCATTCAGCTTGTGTCGTTCTTCATAATGGTTTGGGTGCCTAGTGGCTCAAGTGTTATGGGTATTATCAACCAGAAGACCGAAAGCGGTTGGTTGCCTCAAATTTTTGGGCAGAAATACGGCTTTAATATTTTGATAGTCGCAATTCTGACGGCTATCATGTATATCTACCTCAAATACAGCAAGCAGGGATATGAGATATCGGTCGTCGGTGAGAGTGAAAACACCGCACGATATATCGGTATTGATGTCAAAAAAGTCATTATCAGAACCTTGGTCGTTTCGGGTGCGGTTTGCGGTATCGCAGGATTTTTGCTTGTTTCGGGTACTAACCACACCGTTTCAAAGGACCTTGCAGGCGGTATGGGCTTTACCGCTATTATGGTTTCGTGGTTGGCAAAGTTCAATCCTGCAATGATGGTAGTCACCTCGTTCCTTATCGTATTTTTACAGCGAGGATCGGGCGAGATCGCAACGGCCTTCCGTCTTAACGAAAGTGTTGCCGATATTTTGACGGGTATCATCATTTTCTTCATTATAGGTTGTGAATTCTTTATCAACTACAAGATCAATTTCAAATCAAAGCATAAGGAGGGATAACGGTGTTAAGTACGATTTTTGCATTTATAAATGCCGCAATCATTCAGGGGACGCCGTTACTCTTCGGTGCTACGGGTGAAATCATCACCGAAAAATCAGGCAACCTTAACCTCGGTATTCCGGGAATTATGTATGTCGGCGGTATTTCGGGTATTATCGGAGGCTACATTTATGAGTATTATGCCGCCAATCCCAATACTATATTGTGTATTTTAATCCCGTTTTTGAGCTGTATGCTAGGTTCACTGATCATGGCTTTGATCTATAGCTTCCTCACAGTTACCCTGCGTGCAAACCAAAACGTTACAGGACTTGCTTTGACCACCTTCGGTATTGGTATCGGAAACTTCTTCGGCGGCTCGTTGCTTAAGCTTTTCGGCGAAAGCGGCTCTATCTCTTTGATGGAATGCGGAAGAAGCTATAAAATGTCTTTGCCGTTTGCCGACGATCTTGGACTTTTCGGTCAGACCTTTTTGTCGTTTGGATTTATGGTCTATCTCGCCATTGCTATTGCACTTGTTGCGTCCTTTGTTCTTAACAAAACTAAGGTTGGACTTAATTTGCGTGCAGTCGGAGAGAATCCTGCAACGGCTGATTCGGCAGGTATAAGCGTAACGAAATACAAGTATTTTGCAACCTGCATCGGTGCTGTAATAGCAGGCTTTGGCGGTCTGTATTTTGTTATGGATTACACAGGCGGTGCGTGGACCAATAACGGCTTTGGCGACCGTGGATGGCTTGCTATCGCAATCGTTATCTTTGCTATTTGGAAGCCAAGAATGTCGATACTTTCGTCCTACCTTTTTGGCGGACTGTATATCCTTTGTGTTTATATCCCCGGTCTTTCGGCCAGCAACAAGGAATTGATAAACATGCTTCCGTATGTTGTAACCATACTTGTGCTTATTATTATAAGTGTTCGCAAAAAGCGTGAAAATCAGCCTCCCCAAAGCCTCGGTCTTTCTTATTTCCGAGAAGAACGCTAAGTTTTGGACATTGGCTCTTGACAGAAAAGCGTTGCTGTGATAAAATTACAGGTGAATTAAGGCGGTTTGCCGCTATTTGCTAATTTTAAAGGAGTAATCACAATGAGCAGAATTAAGACTATTGAAACCAGAGATATGAATAAGAGCGTTAAGACAGGCGGCTGTGGCGAGTGCCAGACCTCCTGCCAGTCGGCTTGCAAGACCTCTTGCGGTGTTGCTAACCAGAAGTGCGAGAACGCTAATAAGTAATCTTTGATTAAAAAGAGGAACGCCGCCTGTCTCTGGGCGGCTTCTTTTATGATTGGGAGTAATTTATGGTACATCAGTACAAATTGAACGGTTATAATATAGTACTTGACACCTGCTCGGGATCGGTACATTCGGTCGACGAGGTGGCTTATGACATTATTGAGATGTATAAGACTCATACGGCAGAAGAAATAACCGATTTTATTCTGAACAAATATAAAGATCAGCCCGATATTACGTTGGATGATGTCAAGGAGTGTCTTTCTGATGTTGCCGAGCTTGAAAAGCAAGGTAAGCTGTTCTCGCAAGATGTTTACGAGAATCTCGCCATTGATTTCAAGAACAACAGCAACGTTATAAAAGCAATGTGCCTGCACGTGGCCCATACCTGCAACCTCAACTGTTCCTACTGCTTTGCAAGTCAGGGCAAGTATCAGGGCGACCGTGCTTTGATGAGCTTTGAGGTCGGTAAGCAGGCCTTCGATTTTCTTATCGCTAACTCGGGCACACGTAAAAATTTGGAGGTCGATTTCTTTGGCGGTGAGCCTCTCATGAACTGGGAGGTTGTCAAGCAGTTGGTCGAATATGCACGAAGTGTAGAAAAACAGCATAACAAAAACTTCCGTTTTACCCTTACTACCAACGGTGTCTTGCTTACTGACGAGATAATCGATTATCTTAATAAAGAAATGTGTAATGTTGTTTTAAGTCTTGACGGACGTAAAGGTGTTCACGACCATTTCAGAAAATATTACAACGGCAAGGGCAGTTATGAGGATATAGTCCCTCTGTTCCAGCGTCTGGTTGAAAAGCGTGGCGGTAAGGACTATTATATGCGAGGAACTTTTACGCATAACAATGTCGATTTCACCGAGGATATCCTGCATATGGCCGACCTTGGCTTTAAAGAGCTCAGCATGGAGCCGGTGGTGTGTGCTTCGGGTGACCCGTATGCTTTGACCGAGGCCGACCTGCCCAAGCTTTTCGAACAGTATGAAAAACTGGCGGTCGAGATGATACGCCGTAAAGCTGCCGGCAACGGGTTCACATTCTATCACTATATGATCGACCTTACGGAGGGTCCTTGTATCTACAAGCGAATCACAGGCTGTGGCTCGGGTACCGAGTATATGGCGGTCACTCCTTGGGGTGAGCTTTATCCTTGTCATCAGTTTGTTGGTGATCCGAAATATAGCCTTGGCGATGTGTGGAAGGGTGTTACCAATAAGGCGGCTCAGGATGAGTTCAGAAGCTGTAATGCTTATGCCCGCCCCGAATGTAAGGAATGCTGGGCAAAGCTTTATTGCTCGGGCGGCTGTGCGGCCAACTCTTATCACGCAACAGGGAAGATAAGCGGTGTTTATGAGTATGGCTGTGAGCTCTTCAAGAAGCGTATCGAGTGTGCCGTTATGATAAAGGTTGCCGAGGCAGACGAATGAACACACCGATTGATGATTTTGTGAAAAAGTATGCCGAATCAAAAGTGTCACGGTTGCATATGCCCGCTCACAAGGGCAAGGGGACTTTGGGTGTAGAACGCTTTGATATAACCGAGATAAACGGGGCCGACGTTTTGTATTCACCCGAAGGTATTATCCTTGAAAGCGAAAACAATGCCACAAGATTGTTTGGCACTGCACATACATACTATTCTACCGAAGGGTCATCGCTGTGTATAAAGGCAATGCTGGCCATTGCCACAAATGGTAAAAACAATACAGTTTTGGCTGCCAGAAATGTTCATAAGGCATTCTTGTACGGTGCGGCATTACTCGATCTTCAGGTAGAATGGCTGTATCCCGAGTCGGCAGTGCATATATGCAGTTGTGTTGTAAGTCCTGCGACTCTTGATGAAAAACTGAAAAGCATGACAAAGCTGCCAAGCGCTGTCTATGTCACTTCGCCTGATTATCTTGGAAATGTGCAGGACATCAAGGGGTTGGCAGCGGTTTGCCACTGCTACGGGGTTCCTTTGTTGGTCGATAATGCCCACGGTGCATACTTAGGCTTTTTGCATAAGTCACAACACCCGATACACCTGGGTGCTGATATGTGCTGTGACTCGGCTCATAAGACCTTGCCTGTATTGACAGGCGGTGCGTATTTGCATATGGGTCAGAACGCACCCAAAGAGTTTTGCAATAATGCAAGACGTTTTTTGTCGGTGTTTGCTTCAACAAGCCCCTCTTATTTGATATTGCAGTCGCTTGATTTGTGTAACAGGACCTTAGACGAAGGTTATAGGGAAAGGCTGTCGAACACCGTAGGATTGGCAGATTCGCTTAAATCCGAGCTGAAAAATATCGGCTGGAGTCTTTTAGGTGATGAACCTTTAAAGCTGACGGTTGATTGCCGTGCGTCGGGTGTTGGTGGTAAAATAGTGGCTGAGGCTATGCGGTCAGAGGGCGTTGAGTGCGAATTTTACGACCGAGACGTTATAGTTTTTATGTTTTCACCCGATGTCGATGATGAGGCTTATTCAAAAATTCAAGCAGTGCTATCAAGGCTTAAGACGGCAAAGCAGAATATATGTCCCTTACCAAGTCGTATCGTATCAAAATCCGAAATTAGTATACGAAGCGCACTGTTTTCCGAACAGGAGACTGTGTCGGTGGAGATGGCTCTTGGCAGGGTGTGTGCAGCGCCCAGCGTTGCTTGTCCACCCGCCGTGCCTCCCGTGATGAGTGGTGAGGTAATAACCCAAGAGGTTATAGAGGTATTAAAGTATTACGGCATTGAAAAAATAGATGTAGTTAAATAAAAGAGAAAAGGACGGTGCGTACTGCACCGTCCTTTTCGATGAATAACGGATTCATTACCAAAAACAAAAACCACAATATATTGTGTCTACACAAAATATTTGTTACAAAATGTGCAAATTCACTATTGACAATGTGTGTTCTGTTTGTTACAATACTCATACACAATATAAAATGATAGTCGACCGCAAAAAGAGGTATAAATTATGAAGATCATCAAGAGAAACGGCTCCGAGGCGATATTTGAACCTATAAAGATCGAGAATGCTATCGCCAAGGCAAATTTAGCCGCCGAGGGAAGACCCGAGCTTATCCCTGAACAGATCCATGCCATTGCCGCAATTATTGAGAACTATTGCGCAGGCATAGGCCGTGCGCTTTCGGTCGAGGAGATTCAGGAGCTGGTCGAGACCCAGCTTATGAAGCACGGCGCTTACGAGACCGCAAAGCGTTACATCCGCTACCGTTACACTCGTAACATGGTGCGTGCGTCCAACACCACCGATGATAAGATACTGTCGCTGATTGAATGCAACAACGAGGAGGCCAAGCAGGAAAACTCTAACAAGAACCCTACCGTCAACAGCGTTCAGCGTGACTATATGGCAGGTGAGGTCAGCCGTGATATTACCGAGCGAATCTTGTTGCCCGAGGAGATCGTCAAGGCTCACCGTGACGGCATAATCCACTTCCACGACAGTGATTATTACGCACAGCATATGCATAACTGCGACCTTGTAAATCTTGATGACATGCTGCAGAACGGTACCGTTATCAGCGGCACAATGATAGAAAAACCGCACAGTTTTTCAACCGCATGTAATATCGCAACCCAGATAATTGCTCAGGTCGCCTCCAATCAGTACGGCGGTCAGAGCATCAGTCTTACTCATTTAGCACCTTTTGTGCAGATATCACGTGAAAAGATCCGCAAAGAGGTTTTGGCCGAGTTACAGTCGGCCGAGGTCGAGATGGAGGCTGAAAAGATCAGCGCCATCGTTGAAAAGAGACTTCGCGCTGAAATTAATAAGGGTGTTCAGACACTGCAGTATCAGGTCGTGACCCTACTCACAACCAACGGACAGGCCCCGTTTATTACGGTGTTTATGTACCTTGGTGAAGCCCGTAACGAGCAAGAGAAAAAAGACCTCGCAATGATCATTGAAGAGGTACTCAATCAGCGTATCGAGGGTGTTAAAAACGAAGCAGGCGTCTATGTAACACCTGCATTCCCCAAGCTTATATATGTTTTGGAGGATGACAATATTACCGAAGATGCGCCTTACTGGTACTTGACCGAGTTATCGGCCAAGTGTACCGCCAAGCGCATGGTGCCCGATTACATTTCGGAAAAAATAATGCTTAAGCTCAAGATCGATCAGAATGGCAACGGAAACTGCTACACCTGTATGGGTTGCCGAAGCTTTTTGACCCCGTGGGTCGATGAGAACGGCAAGCCGAAGTATTACGGACGCTTTAATCAAGGCGTTGTTACTATAAACCTTGTTGATGTTGCTTGCTCAGCCTGTACTGAGGGCAGAAACGAGGAAAAGTTCTGGCGTGTTTTGGACGAAAGACTTGAGCTTTGCCACCGAGCCTTACAGTGCCGTCATGAGCGTTTAGAGGGCACCTTGTCTGATGCCGCACCTATTCTCTGGCAGTACGGTGCTTTGGCAAGACTTAAAAAAGGTGAGCCTATTGATAAGCTGCTTCACGGCGGTTATTCCACTATTTCGTTGGGCTATGCAGGTCTTTGGGAATGTGTTTATCATGTCACGGGCCGAAAATTGACCGAGGCCGAGGGTGAGGCGTTTGGTATCAAGGTACTCGAAAAGCTTAATGACGCCTGCCTTAAATGGAGAAACGCTGAGAATATCCACTATTCTCTTTACGGCACTCCGCTTGAGTCGACCACCTACAAGTTTGCAAAAGCTCTGCAGAAGCGTTTTGGTATTATTCAGGGTGTTACCGATAAGAACTACATCACCAACTCCTATCATGTCCACGTAACCGAGGAGATCGATGCTTTTGCAAAGCTGACTCTTGAGGCTAAATTCCAAGCTCTGTCACCGGGTGGTGCTATCTCTTATGTTGAAGTACCAAATATGCAGGATAATATCCCTGCCGTGCTTGAGGTAATGAAGTTTATTTACGACAACATTATGTATGCCGAGCTGAACACCAAGTCGGACTATTGTCAGGTATGCGGTTTTGACGGTGAGATACGTATTGCAAAGGATGACGGTAAGCTGGTTTGGGAGTGTCCGAAATGCGGTAACCGTGACCAGTCCAAGATGAACGTCGCAAGGCGAACCTGCGGTTATATTGGAACGCAGTATTGGAACCAGGGCAGAACTCAGGAGATTCAGGAAAGAGTATTGCATTTGTAAAACAAAAAAGAGATAGTGAACGGATAATTCACTATCTCTTTTTTCTATATTTCAACGGTCATTCCGTCAAATGCTACAAGGTAGCCGTCGTCCTTGACCTTTTGCTCCAAAACCTCCTGCAACGGGTTGCCGTTGTGGGAGAAATGGTTGATCACCTTGACCGTTTGTTCGGATATTACTTTCAACTCGGTCAATTTATTAAGGCAACGGCGGATGTTGGGTAATCCCATATGACTGCCTTCGTTGGGGGTGGGGATGTCTATACTGGTGCAATCCATCGTCACAAGGTCGAAGCTGAAATTATTTTCTTTGATAAAATCAAAGACCTCAGGGAAGAAATACCCTGTGTCATGGGCGTAAAGCAGAGTCTTGCCGTTGCTTTCGATGATGTAAAAATTGGCGTTGTCACCTTTAAAATGCCGAGCAGGCAGGGCGGTGACCTTGTAGCTGTCAAGCTCGACCGTTTCAAAATGCCTGAAGACGTAGACCTCAATTCCGGCCATGTTTTGGAGCTTGTCGTGGGATTTTTGATATGCACCTTCGTTCAAAAATACCTTTAAGGTCGGTATGTCCATATTGTGGGCAAAGGTACCGTGACGCATATTCAGCTCATCGGGGTAAAAGTGATCCTCGTGAGAATGGGTGACAAACAGATACTTTATTTTGTGACCCACAACGCTGTTTTGCAAAAAGTGATGGTAGGTATCGGCAGGCAGATCGAGCAAAAGCTCGTCGTTTACAAGGCTTTGTGACCTTGTGCGGATATTTTTACCACCGAATTCACGTGCTTTTTGGCAAAATTCGCAGTTGCAAAAGACGGCAGGGAAGCCCTCGGCCGCCGCTGTACCCAAGAATTGAAGCTTCATAAAATCACCTTACATTATGAGTAATTTGTTATTATATATTATAGGCTTGTTTTTCCATTCTGTCAAGCAAAATCAACATTCTCGGAATGTGGAACGGTCCCTTGAAAATGTTACCCTTTAAGGTATTGGCTACCGTGCCGTCGTAGTGCAGATAACCGTACCATTCACCGTTTTCGCGGTCAATAAAATGCTCTTCAACATATTTTTCTATTGATGTGTACCAATCAAGGTACTTTTGCTCTCTTGTTTTAAGATAGCACATCTTGTTTGCCAGCATGGCCTCACATTGCGGCCACCAAAGCTTCATATCCCATTCCAATGCGTTGGCAGGCTTGCCGTCACAGTCGCAGAACGCGATAATACCGCCGTCCTTTAGACCTAATTTCATCGAAATGTCGATGATTTCCTTAGCTTTCAGCAAAAGTTCGGCGTCATCGGTCAGCTCACTTTGCACCATCAAAAACCAAGCCGCCTCCAAGGAATGACCCGGGTTTACGGTGCGGCCAACAGGGGTATCGACAAACTTTCCGTCGGGGGAAACGTTCTCAAGCAAGCCTTTTTCGGTCAGATGCAGTAAAATATCCTCGGTCATAGCTTTGGCGATGGTATCGTATTTTTCTGGATTGATCTTCCTCAAAACGTGGGAGGTCGAAAGCAGGATCATACACGGTGACAGAGCGTGTAATTTTACCGTATCGGGGTTGAATTTGGGAGTGGCTTTGGTGGGGTCGGAGTAAATACCGTAGGCTACGTCAAAGTACTTTTCGGCCAAAACCTTTGCGTTTTCATCACCTGAAGCCAACCAATATTCACAGCAACCGATAGCTGCAAAGGTTTCCGAAAACCAATACCTACGCTTTTGAATTTCATCACCCTCGCGGGTTACGGTGAATGCCATTCTCAAATTTTCATCACCGCATTTTGGCAAAAAGTCAAAAATCTTTTTGGCGGCTTTAAGCAGGCGGTCGTCCTTTATGCCGTAGTTGTAGGCAAAGCTGAAGATATACAAGGCACGGCCTTGAAACCACACGCTTTTGTCAGTTCCGTAGATGTTGCCCTTTTCGTCAAGCTGAGTAAAAATACCGCCGTTCTCCCTGTCAATGGCATTGTCCAACCAAAACGGAAGAATGTCCTCGTTCAAATGCTTAATGTAGTTCATAAATGCACCTCTATAAGTTTAAATTTTGCTTTAGCCTTCCTCTTAGAGGAAGGTGGATGCGGCTTGCCGCAGACGGAAGGAGTACTCCCTCAGTCAGCTTCGCTGACAGCTCCCTCCAAGAGGGAGCCAAGCAAACCACAATGAGTCAAGAGTGTTGTCACGCAAAATCCACGTTGGGGTTTATTGCAACCTCATAAATAATATCGCTTATATCTCGGCCGCAATCCCAAAGCAACTCGGCATAAAGTGCTGTCGGGAAGTTGAGTTTTTCCTCAAAGCAGGCATCCTCAACAAGCACGGTCATCATCGAATCATATTTAAATTCTTTGATGAGCGTCTGCGCTTTGGGTGCGTATTTCAACCACACAGCCTGAAAATAACGTTCAAACTCGTGACGCTCGTGCTCAAGGCTGCTTATATATTTGTGGGCGCTGACACCAATAGGCGAGGGACCCTCGTGATGCTTGAAGGTCGGCCAATAGAGATTGATGTACCCCTTTAAAACTCCGCCAAATCCGCCGTTTTCACGAAGATCACGAATATCTTTGGTGATTTGAAGAGTTTTGTCAAACTCGTGCATATTGTCGGGGAAGTAATGCCACGGAAAGGTGCCGACATCCTCCCAAATTATCGAAACACGTGAATCGACCTTGGAAATATCGGGCAGGTTGTTGAGTACCGGCATTGCGTGTAATCCGAAAAGTATCTTCAAATCAGGTTGCTCACTTAAAATTTCAGAGCTTATCTTGTTGACCATATCGACCACGACCTCGGCGACCGAACGACCGCTTAAAGTCTCATTTTTATGCTCGGTAATGGTCTGGAAATAGATGCCGTCGCATTTTACGTTTCTGTACTGCTCACGGTGGACTTTCAGTGAGTTCTCAATGATACCGTTGGTGTAGGCTTCGTCCAACTCCTTGGGCATTACCGTGTCCCAACCCCAGGCATAGCCGAGATATACCTTGATGAAGTTATCGTGCGCGTAAGCAATAACTTCGTCAATGTTGGTCGGAACAAAGTCGTTCCAAATTATGAGGGTGTTCATTTTAAGCTCGGCCATATTGTCGATAAAACGGCGATAGTCGTAAATGGTGTGGCCCCAGGTCCAGATGCCGCGTTGACCGATTTTGGGTGCGCTTTGGTAATCGTAACAGGGAAGTGCTTTGTCAAATATTTTAGGGGTGTTCCAACGGCGGAATTCATACTGTGTTTTGGCTATCGGAACGTATTTTGTTTTAAAATCGCAGGTGGCATAGTAAAGGTGAGCCTCATCCTGCCCTTTTATCTCGATAGACTGGCTGTCACCGTCTGACTCGCTGACAAATATTTTGACACCTTTGACCTCGGGATCGACCGATAGGGTAATGCAGTTGTACTTGTCGTTCGGTTTGTCATTGCACAGTATAACGTAGTCAATATACGGTTGCATCGCCGAAACGACCTTGTTGCTGGCTTTAAGGTGTCCGTTGTGGTTTATCATCCATTTTTTCACAAAACGTCATCTCATTTCTGTTTTTAATTTCATTATATTTGCTTTTATTTTGAGAAACAAGCGCAATATTGACCAATTGTTTTCACTGTATTGACTTTTGCGTGTTTGCTTGGTATAATAATTGTATTATGATAAGGTATGATGACAGTTACAAGCAAACGCAAGGCTCGTCCTTTGCCGTTGCCGACTTTAAAGAGACCGGATTGACCAAGCCGACGTCGCACACACAGCTTCATTATCACAGCGATATGGAACTGCTGTTTATTGACGAGGGTGAAACGGTGATGCAGGTCGCAGGAAGATCGTTTTCGGCAGGCAAGGGGAGCTTAATACTGATAAATCCTTACGAGGTGCACTCGGGTGAAACGCGGTCGGAGAACTACTCCCACCGTTGTATTTGCTTTGACCTGCAGCAGTTGGGGTTGCCCGACGGTGAAAGATTGATGAGATCCGAGGTTGCCTATGCCAACCACGCGACCGAAACCGAGCTGTTAAGACCGTTCTTTACGGCCTGCTACAGTGCGGTGAAAAACCGTTTTGACGGGTGGGAAATGCGTGCCAAGGGCAATCTTTTGATGATGTTTTCGCTGTTGACCGATAAGGTATCAAAATCGGTGTCTACCAAGGAACAGACCTTTGCCAAAGCGGTGCTCGAATATCTTAACGGGCATTTCTTTGAGGATGTGACCTCGGCCGATATGGCGGCGGTCTTTTCGTATGATCACAGCTATTTTTGCCGCAAGTTTAAAAACATTTTTTCTGAGAATTTCGGTGACTACTTAAACGGTTACCGTGTGAGCAGGGCAAAGGAGCTGTTGAGCGACCACTCGGTGTCCCAGACCGCGACCGAATGCGGTTTTCAGAACATCAGCTATTTTTCAAGGGTGTTTAAAGCCAAGACGGGTGTCACTCCGAGTGAGTATAAAAGAAAAAAGTAAACTTAAAAAATACATATCACGACTTTATGCGGTCGTGCGCGTTTTTTGTGGCGGTGTTCTCCTCATCCACCGCTACGCGGTCCCCCTTCCCCGTTGGGGAAGGCAAAACAGAGAGTGGAGATATTATGAACTACGCGAAGATAAATAAAAACGATATTGCAAACGGTATCGGTGTACAGAGCGATCATTTAGGGATAATTTGCCCAAAACAGTGCCTTTTTGCGGTTTAATGAGTCAAAAGACCACGGTATGCGCCGGCATTACCGTACTCTTTTTCCTTTTATACCATCAAAAATCACTTGTTTTGGGTGCGGGGCAGTTTTGTAGGATGGAATTTGAGCTTGGTGCGAAGTTGAAAAACGCAGGAATACTGCCGTATTTCAAGGCTTTTCAACGAGTGGCTTCTCAAATTTCACCGAAAAACGAATTTTTCCCTAAGTGATCGCTCCGTACGGGTGACGCTGTTTGTTTCGGGCTGTACGCACCATTGTAAAGTGTGCTTTAACCAAGAGGCTTGGGACTTTGGCTACGGCGATCCTTTTACCGAAGCGGTTGAAAATGAACTGTTAGAGGCGTTGGACCATAGTTATATCAGTGGTCTTACTTTGCTTGGCGGTGAGATACGTATTGCAAAGGATGACGGTAAGCTTGTGTGGGAGTGTCCGAAATGCGGTAACCGTGACCAGTCCAAGATGAACGTCGCAAGGCGAACCTGCGGTTATATTGGAACGCAGTATTGGAACCAGGGCAGAACTCAGGAGATTCAGGAAAGAGTATTGCATTTGTAATTCTAAAGTATAATACAAAAAATATACCCCGAGAAGTGCTTACGGCATTTCACGGGGTATGACTTTATCCGACGCTTTATTCTTGCTCGGCGATAAGCTTTATTGCATATTGTGCATATTCCGAAAGGAACTGACCTCGCCGTGTAATAACAGCAGGCTGACGGGAATGGATACTTTGCTTCAACGTAAACAAAACGGTATTGTCATCATATCCCATATGTTCAATATACTGTAAAGGTAATAGTGTTGCGCCTAATCCTGCACGGCACATTGCCCAAGCAGTGCTGAGTCCCACGACCTCAACGGCAATAGTCGGTGTGAAGTTGGCTGCCGCACAGCTTTTTTCAAAAAGCTTACGCATCTCCTGTGAGGGACTGACGGCGACAAAAGGAATGTTTTTACATTCCTCCAGCTTTATACAGGCAAGATCTCTGCCGTCATGGGGATTTAACTCTCCAACATACTGCTTCGGTACTGCCAAAACAAGAATATCCGACTCAATGGGAGTCACATCAAGCACCGATTCATCCACAGGGAGATTTACTATAGCAAAATCGTATTTGCCGTCAGCAGCTTCTTTTCGCAATATGTCACTGCCTGCTTCGTGTAGCGTCAGCTTGATCTTAGGAAACTTTTCCTTCAGGGCATTAGCAATTTTCGGAATGAGGTAAAGACTCCTGAAAGGGGAAATACCGATTGTAAGGTTGCCTCGTTCGCCTGTTCTAAAAGCCTCCATTGATCTCAGTAGTTGATCTTCTGCGTATATTAATCTGCTTGCCTCATTAAAAAAATGCTCACCCGCAGGTGTTACTGTCAGGGGATTGGTGCTACGGTCAAACAGCTTTACACCCAATTCATTTTCAAGGTTGAGTATCTGCTTGCTCAAAGCAGGCTGTGAAATACCTATCTGCTCGGCAACCTGCGAGAAGTTCAGGCTTTCTGACAAGGCTATTGCATATTGTAATTGACGTGTGTTCATCGACTGCATACCTTTCAAAGTGTTCATTGAATGTTACCATTATATAATACATTTAAAACGATTATTTTGCAAGTCCTTAAATTTTTTATTATTAATTATTGTTTTTTGTGAAAAAGCACTTGACATTTGAAAATTGTGAGTTATAATATAACTAAAAAGTAATGGTTTTTATAACCATTAAGGAAAGGAATGATATTTATGCCTTCATCATTGATTTACTTGGGCGTTATGCTCGCAGTAATCATTGTATGGTTCGCCTTGCTCAAGAGGCCTGTTTATGAGGGAGTGTTCATCAGCTTTCTTTTGCTGTTGACCATAACAGGTACATGGGGCAACGTATGGGGCTATGTGGATGATGCATTGTCCACATCACTGTTGTATTCGATGGTTGCATTTGTTGCGATGTCGATACTTCTTACTAAAACTAAGATAATAGATAGCTGTATTGCTGTTATACTGTCACTTATCGGACGTGTGACAGGCGGTGCAGGCTATGCCGCTGTTATTGCAAGTAGCTTTATGGGTGCTCTGTCGGGTTCGGGTCCCGGAAATGTTATGGCTACAGGTACCATAACCATCCCTGCGATGAAGCGTACAGGCTTCCCTGCAGAGTTGGCTGCCAACATTGAAAGTAACGCAAGCTACATGGGCAACATGATACCTCCCTCGTCTAATATCGTTGCTGCTTTGGGTGCGTTCACTGCTCTGTATCCTCAACTTAATATGACTACAGGACAGTTCTGGATAGTTTTGTGGGGAATATCTCTTTGGTTCATTCTTCAGAGACTTGTAATGGTATGGGGCTTCTGTAAATATTACAAGGTAAAGCCTATTCCTAAGGAAGAGCTTCCTAACCTTAAAGAGACCCTCAAAAGGGGCTGGAAGGGTCTGCTTCTGCCTGTAATCATTTTGCTTCCCTTTGTTTTGGACTACTTCTTCAAGGATGGCTTCTTTACCGACCGTTTGGGCGCAGCAGGTGCCAAGTACATGTCGAGTTCAATCCTTTTGTTCATAGGCGGTCTTGCTGCATTGTTTGCCTGTCTTGCCGCAGAGGATAAAACTACCGTAAAGATCAAGAACATAGCCAAGATGTTCGGTGACGGAATAAAGACCATTGCTCCTGCAATCGGTGTCTGCGTTTTCGGTTACATGATAGGCTCTCTTTTCAGCGACCTTAATGTTGCAGGAGAGATGGGTGAGATCATCACAAGCTGGAACTTCGGTAAGCTTGGAACTGTAATTGCTGTTTGTGCCATAACCTGCTTTATGGGAATGGTTATTCCCGGATCGTCCTTGGTCGTTATATTCGGACCTATGTTTATAACCGTTTTGGCTGAGGCCGGCTGTGATCCGTTGTTGGCCGCCGCAATGCTGCCCTGTATCTGCGGTGTTATGTGCGGTATCACACCTCCGCTGGGTCTCGGTATGTACGCAGGTATGACCTTGGCTGAGTCTGACTTTAGTAAAACATTCAAAAACAACCTTTGGTGGGTAGCAGCGCAATTTATATTAGAGGTCGTTGTTCTCATGGGTTGGTTACCTATTATGGGACTGTAAGGAGGCATTACCGTGAAAAACGTATGTAAAAAAATCGCATCGGTGCTGAGAGTAATATTCGGCTACGGTATTATGATATGCCTTTTTGCAGGCGGACTGACCTTCTTTGGATATATCGCAGCGCTTATAATCGGTGGTGATATAGCACCCATTATATGTGAGGTTATCTACAAGCATATAATCCCCGTTATCATAAAGATTTCGACCATCTTGGTCTTGTTGGGACTGGTTACAATGTACCTCAACGGTGAAAAGGCACTTACATCTAACAAAAAGAAAGCATCAAAGCACGAAGGCGAGCTTTAATGCTGTAGGTTAATGAATATACCCTCCTCAAAAAACACGGACTGTAGGTTTCTACAGTCCGTGTTTTTACTGTATTGACATTTTGCGGCGACGAGGTATAATAATTGTATTATGACACGGAACTATTGTTTATTGATGAGGCCAAGTGGTAAAATGGGTTATCGGCCGCAGAACTCGGCAGGTGAAGGTAAAGAGCATATATGAACTACGCAAAGATAAACAAAAATGATATAGCCAACGGAATTGGTGTCAGGGTGACCTTGTTTGTGTCGGGCTGTACCCATTATTGCAAGGGCTGTTTTAATCAGGAGGCATGGGATTTCGGCTACGGTGAGCCATTCACTCAAGATGTGGAAAACGAGCTGTTAGCGGCCTTAGCCCCGACCTATATCGCAGGGCTTACCCTGCTTGGCGGTGAACCGATGGAACCCCGAAATCAACGTGCTTTGGTGCCGTTTTTAAAAAGAATAAAAGAAAAATACCCTAAAAAGACCGTTTGGTGCTATTCGGGGTATACTTTAGAGGAATTGACGGGTCAGTCGAGGGCGAGATGTGAGGTTACCGATGAGATGCTCAAAATGATAGATGTGCTGGTCGACGGGGAGTTTGCCGAGGAGTTAAAGGACATATCCCTGCGTTTTCGCGGCTCCTCAAACCAACGGCTGATTGACCTTAATGCTACGCTTAAAACAGGTGAGGTCGTGCTTTGGGATGGAAGAAAATAATACTTGACTATTTTGAAATTAATGTTAAAATATAGTCGGAAATTTTAATATCAGTTTTGGCAATTTCCGCTTTGGAGGTTTGCAAATATTATGAACTGTATCCGAAAATCGGAACAGTATCGGAGGTATTTTATGTCAAACAGTAAAAAAGGAACAAATGTTGCCGTTGTGGGCATTTTTGCCGCATTGGTCGTCGTACTGCAGTTTTTAAGCGCCTTTGTCAAGATCGGAAACTTTCCCTTGACCTTGACCCTTATCCCCATTGTTTTGGGTGCTGTGCTGTACGGTCCTAAGGTTGGAGCTATTCTCGGCGCCGTATTTGGTGCGGTCGTTGTGATTTGCTGCTTTGCAGGAATCGACCCGGGTGGTGCAGTGCTCATTCAGGCAAGCCCGGTGCTGACCACACTTGTTTGTATGGCAAAGGGTATTCTGGCAGGTGTTTTACCCGGTCTTATGTTTAAGGCTGTAGGAAAGAAAAAGCCGTATCTTGGCACCGTGCTTTCGGCCATTGTTGCACCCATAGGAAACACCGGTCTTTTCCTTGTTGCAATGATGCTTTTATTTAAGGATATACTTGTAAGCTGGGCAGGTGGGGCCGACACCGTGTATTATATTTTTACAGGGCTAACGGGTTGGAACTTCGTTATCGAAATGGCAATCAACATTATTGCCGCACCATTGCTTTTCCGTGTCAGCAAAGCAGTAAAAAAAATATAAAGTAAAAGCGTTGGCGGTAATAAAACTGCCAACGCTTTATTATTTGTGGTTTTTGCATCTTATATATTCTTATCGTGTATTATCTTAAGGCCGTCGAGGAGAAGATTGTCATCCAGAAGTATTTCATGATCGCATTTGGCTACAACCTCGGGTGCGAGACCACCTGTGGCGACCACGGTGGCAGGGGAACCGAGCTCACGCTCGATTCGGGTGATAAGACCGTCTATCATGGCAGCCTGACCAATGATAAGTCCTGACTTGATACAGTCGTTGGTATTAGTGCCTATTGTTTTCTTGGGAGCTTCAAGGCTGACCGACGGTAGCTGAGCAGTACGGGATGCCAAGGCATCCATGGTGAGCTTTACGCCTGCGGCAATAACTCCTCCTAAAAACTCACCGCTTTTGCCGATTACACTGATGGTCGAGGCGGTGCCCATGTCAATAACTATACAAGGGCAGGGGTACTTAGACAACGCTCCCACGGCGCCTGCGGCAAGGTCGGCACCAAGCTGAGCAGGATTATCGATCTTGATATTAAGACCCGTTTTAACACCCGGGCCGAGAACTATAGGCTTTATTCCGAAAAGTCTTTCAACAGCCTTTTCCACTGCACTGCCGACAGTTGGAACAACTGATGCTATCGCTGCCGAGTCTATCTCGCCTCGTTCTATATCGTAGATGTGTAAGATATCCCTTATCTCAATAGCATATTGATCCGATGTACGGCGTGTGTCGGTAGCAAGACGTGCCGTAAATTTCAGATTGTCGTTATCAAAAACGCCAATGGTTATATTAGAGTTGCCTATATCGATACAGATAAGCATTTTTTAACTCCTTTACTTTTTACATAAATATGAAGTAGTATCCCAACAAAACGGCGCCGAGTCCGACACGGTAATATCCAAATGGCTTGAAATTGCGTTTCTTGACATACTCGGTCAAAAAACGAATTGCAAGTAGAGACACAATAAATGCCACTATCAGACCCACCAACAGCACGGTTATCTCTAACGTGCCCATCATTTGTGCCTCGCCCGAGACGATATCCTTGGCATATGAAGCGCATTTTAATAGGCTTGCACCGAACATAACGGGAATGGCAAGGAAGAACGAGAACTCTGCAGCAACTGCTCTTGAACAACCGAGCAGCATTGCGCCCAAGATGGTGACACCCGAGCGTGACGTTCCGGGGATGAGAGACAAAAGCTGAATAAGTCCGATAAACAGGGCGGTTTTGTATGACATCTCAGACACGTCGTTTATACGAGGTTGTGGCCGTTTGGTTGATTCAAGCACAATAAACGCAATTCCGTAGATAATGAGGGTTGCGGCAACGGTGGGGAAATTGTAGAAATATTTATCAAGTGTATCCTCAAACGGAAGTCCTACAACGGCGGCAGGTACACAAGCGATTATCACCTTGAACCACATTTCCCATGTTGTCTTTTTGGCAATAGCATCCTTTTTCGGTGAAAAAGGATTAAGCTTTCGGAAATACATTACGATAACCGCCAAAATTGCGCCTAACTGTATAATAACACGGAACATTTCCATAAAGCTTGGGTCGGCTTCTTTCCACCACAGCGACTCGAACAAAATGAGATGTCCTGTGCTGGAAACAGGCAACCACTCGGTTATGCCTTCAACGATACCGTAAAGTATTGATTTTAATATTTCAATAAATTCTGTCATAAAAGCACCCTCTCTAACAAGGTATATTCTATACCAAAACCTCCGATTTGTCAAATTCTACTTACTGCTTAATATTATGCCGTCAAAAACCGTAACACAACCGTGCGCTTTGAATAAAATGTAGAGAAGTAAAGCGAGGCTTTGCTTGAGAACTTTTTTGGAGGAAAATTATGGCAGATATTAAACAGAACTGTCCTACTGACAGCACAGCCTTCAAGGAAGCAGTCTGCATGGATGCAGGAAGAGTGTACGATTCCTGCTGTGACCGTGACTGTGTTACCGATATGAGGGTGTATTTTTCACCGAAGGATCAACAGCTTGTGAATTCAGCCTGCAGTGTAAGACTAAAATCGGCTGAGGTCATCGATGTCAACATAGATGTAGAGCAGGTAACCTTTAACCGTGGCTTCTATTCAGCCGATCTGACCTTCTTCTTTGCGGTCACGTTGGATGTATTTACTGCTCCGCACACCTGCCCCGTTTGTATAAAGGGCGTATGCTTCTACAATAAAAAAGCTATCCTTTACGGTGGCGAGGGCGGTGTCAAAACCTTTACCAACGAATATGTTGCCGATGACGGATGCAATCGCAGAACGGTGTCTGGCGGCAACGCACCTAAGTGTGTCGTTCAGGCCGTTGACCCCATACCGCTGTCGGCAAGGATATCAGAATGTCGGTGCACCTGCGACCTACCGGGATATATCCCTGCAGGCATAGCTTCGGTTGTCGGAGGCTGTATCGACCCCTGCTCAGAGCCTGATAACAGAGCAGTATTGGTCACATTAGGTCTCTTTACGGTCATTCAGCTTGTTCGTAATGTACAGATGCTGGTGCCGGTATATGATTTCTGTGTGCCTGAAAAGCAATGCGACGATTCATCCGACAGTCCTTGTGATGTGTTCCGCAGGATAAAATTCCCTACCGACGATTTCTTCCCGCCAAGACCCTGTGAGCTGGATAACGATTGCGGCTGCGGTTGCGATTGCGATTGCGGAGAATAAGAAATTCGTGTAAATATTGTGAACTGTTTGTGTGCACAAAAGAAAAAAGCCGCTTAAATAGCGGCTTTTTTCGGTGCTTGGTGGAAACAGACAGGCTCGAACTGTCGACCTCCTGCGTGTGAAGCAGGCACTCTGACCAACTGAGCTATGCTTCCACTGACAAAAGTATTTTACATCAACTGACGGCGATTTTCAAGAGTTTATTTTGTCGAAACTCTTTTATTTTCGGCACGGTATTCGGTCGGAGTGAAGGTATTTCTCTTTACAAAGGCTTTGGTAAAATAATTTTGGTCTGAAAATCCACATTCAAACGCTATAGATTTGATGCTCTTATTACTGTCGATAAGCATTTTCTCTGAGTTTTTTAAGCGCAATTGCGTAATGTAATCGCCAAGTGTGAGGCCGTATCTGTCACGAAAGGTGTTCATCAAGGTTGTCCTGCTGCAGCCAAAGGTTTCACACAACAGCTTTATCGACAGCTTTTTCTGATAAAACTTGTTGATATAGCTATGAACACTGTGGGCGAGGTCTCGGTCTTTGGCGGTGAGACGGTTGGTTTGGGTCATATACTCGGCGATTATCTCAAGAATGTTGAGGTAACTGCTTATCATATCACTGTTTATTGACGGAATCTTTTTGCAGTAGGTCTCAAGCTCGTCACGGTTGGAAAAATGCGGGCTTGACAGTTCTTTTATGTTGATAATACTATTGGGCTCATCATCGCTGATCTGTCCCATCATAAAGAAGCCCGTGAGGGCGCCGTAATTATATATCGGAGCTACGGTCTCCAACAATCCGCAATGGCATTTGTATGTATAGGGAAGTCCTGTTTTACGTGCCCTCTCAAAAGCGAGGTTGTCGGCAATATGGCATTTTGTTTTAACGCTTTCTTTTTCCTGTACCTTGCGGCAAAAATCCGATAAATTTGAGGGAAAGGCGGCTATTTCATTAAAGTCAAGGTCGTGCAATGATACTCTTGCCCCTGTGATACGATGAAAGTCTTTTAATATATCCACTGTTCGAATTCGTGTTTCCATTTACAACTCCGTAAAATTTGTACTATTTTACTAATGATTATACTATTGTTCCATTGAAAAAGCAAGTGTGTTATTCTACAATTTAGGTGTAAAGGGATGCAACTGTATCCAATTTGGAGATTAACTTGACAAGGAGTGAAAAAATGAAGTATTATATTGGTGTTGATATCGGCGGTACCAACATTGCGGTAGGTATTGTCGATGAGGAATGCAATATTATAGGCAAAGGCTCGGTCAAGACCTTGGCGCCCAGAAGTGCCGAATCCATTTGCGACGATATTGTGTCTCTTGCTCATAAGCTTTGTCAGGATGCCGATATTCCGTTTAGCGAGATATCGGGTATCGGTACGGCGTGCCCCGGTATTATTACTAACGGTGTTGTCTGCTATGCCTCAAACCTGAAGTTTGAGAACGTGCCTTTAAAGGACATCCTTGAACGGAAAACAGGTAAGAGCTGTGCTGTTTGCAACGATGCCAATGCAGCGGCATTGGCAGAATATGCTGCAGGCGCAGGCAAGGGCTACCATTCGTTGGTTGCTGTAACTATAGGCACAGGGGTCGGTGGAGGAATCGTTCTTGACGGCAAGATATGGGAAGGCTTTAACGGTGCAGGCGCCGAGATAGGTCACATAGTGACCGTACCCGGCGGAAGACTGTGCACCTGCGGTAACCGAGGCTGCCTCGAGACCTATTGCTCAGCAACGGCGCTTATTAACGATACAAAGGAAGCTATGCTGCACAACCCCGACAGCAAGCTGTGGGAGATTTGCGGTCACACCGATAATGTTACGGGAAAATCGGCATACGATGCCGCTGAAATGGGCGATGAGGTCGCTAAAAATGTTATCAAAAAATTCGTCAAATATCTCAGCATCGGTGTTGCAAATATAATCACCCTGCTTCAGCCTGAGGTGGTGTGTATCGGCGGAGGTATGTCGGCCGAGGGCGAAACGCTGATTGCTCCGTTGGATAAGCTGGTCAAGGAGAACGGTGTTATAAAGTCGTTGGCGAAAAGGCCTAAAATACGTGCAGCCGGACTGTTTAATGATGCAGGTATAGTCGGTGCTGCGGCTGACATTATGCTTGGCGACATTATGTTCGACGATGTTAAAAAATAAGTTTACGGGAGAGGTTAAAAATGAGAAAAGTAGATAAATCAGCGGCTGTAATTGAAGCTATTAAGAATTTTAACTTTTTGGGTGACTTGGTAGATTTCCGACCGTTCGGTAACGGTCACATTAACGATACCTACATGGTGCGATTCCGCGTTGAGGGCAAGATACGTAAATACATTATCCAACGTATTAACAGCAATGTTTTTAAAAAGCCCGAGCAGGTTATGGCCAATATCATTGGTGTAACAGCCTTCTTGCGGGAGGAGGTAATTAAGCAGGGCGGTGATCCTGAGCGTGAAACCATAAATGTTATTAAAACCAAGGATAAAAAGGGATACCATATCGACGGCTACGGAGACGTCTGGCGTGCGATGGTTTATGTAACCGATGCTATTTCTCTGGAATTACCTGAGGACAACAATGACTTTTATCAGTCGGCAGTTGCTTTCGGTAATTTCCAAAGACAGTTGGATGCTTATCCTGCCGAGACTCTTTATGAGACCATTCCTAATTTCCATAATACTCCCGTAAGATATGAGAACTTTTTAAAAGCTCTTGCAAAGAACGCTTCGGGCCGTGCCGAAAACGCTGCGGCCGAGATCGAGTTTGTTAAGGCTCGAAAGGAGTTTACTACCGTTTTGGAGCAGGCACACAAAGACGGCAAGCTGCCCAAACGTGTTACCCATAACGATACCAAGATGAACAATGTTATGTTGGATAAGGATACACGTGAGCCTGTCTGTGTTGTTGACCTTGATACCATAATGCCGGGTTATTCGGTCAACGACTTCGGCGATTCCATCCGTTTTGGAGCCAGCACGGCCGCCGAGGATGAGCGAGACCTCGGTAAGGTGCATTTTGATATCGGCCTTTTTGAAACCTATACCCGTGGTTTCTTAAATGGCTGCGGCGGAATACTTACAGAGGACGAGATCATGCTTCTGCCTGAGGGTGCAAAAATGATGACCCTTGAATGCGGTATGCGTTTCTTGACCGACTATATTGACGGTGATACATATTTCAAAACCTCTTTTGAGGATCACAACCTTGTTCGTTGCCGCACACAGTTTAAGCTGGTGCAGGAAATGGAAGAACAGTGGGATGAAATGAAGAGAGTCGTAGAAAAGTATAAATAATCTAAGAGGTATGCTATACAATGAGATATATTGAAGTCGACAACTATGCCGAAATGTCCAAAAAAGGCGCTGCTATTCTTGCTGCACAGATGATTTCGAAGCCAGACAGCGTTTTAGGTCTTGCCACAGGCTCGACCCCTGTCGGCATTTATAAAAGAATGATAGAGTGGTTTAACGCAGGCATGCTTGATTTTTCGGGTGTTACCTCGGTCAACCTTGATGAGTATCTCGGTCTTGGCGGGGACAACCCGCAAAGCTACCGTTATTTTATGAACGACAATCTTTTCAATCATGTTAATATCGACAAAAGCCGTACCTTTGTGCCCTGTGGCACTGCCGATGATCTTGCGGCCGAGGGCGAGAACTACGATAAGCTTATAAAATCTTTAGGCGGAATCGATATTCAGTTGCTCGGAATCGGCGAGGACGGTCATATCGGCTTTAACGAGCCTGATGAGTTCTTCACAGGGCCTACCCATGTTGTCGATCTTGACGAGTCGACTATTCAAGCCAACGCAAGATTTTTTGACAGCATTGACGATGTCCCGAGAAAAGCAATTACCATGGGCATGGGATCTATTATGCAGGCTAAAAAGGTACTGTTGGTTGCTAACGGTCCTAAAAAGCTTGATATTATCAAGAGGTCCTTTTTCGGATCCATTACACCCAAGGTTCCTGCGTCTATTCTGCAGTTGCACGGGGATTTGACGGTTATTTACAGCCACGAATAAGGAGGAAAAACGGTTGGTCATCAAAAACGCAAAACTTTGTAACGGAATATTTGACATTTCTATAGTAAACGGTGTGATCGACCGTATCGGTTCCGAACTTTGCGGTGATGATATAGTCGATGCCAAGGGAAAGCATGTTATCGCAGGGCTTGTTGATGTACACCTTCACGGCTTCGGTGGAAACGATGTGTCGGACGGCAAGCTTAGTGAAATGAGCATTGCTTTGGCTCGGGCAGGTACGACCTGCTGGCTGCCGACAACTATGACCGACAGCGCCGAAAATCTTGAGAGGATAACCAACAGTGAATTACCTACTGAGGGTGCCGTAATAGCAGGTTTTCATCTTGAAGGCCCTTATATTTCGCCCAAGAAAAAAGGTGCGCAGAATGAGGCTTATATTCAAAAACCCGATATTGAAAGCTTCAAGCGGTTTAAAAACGTTAAAAAGATAACCGTTGCACCCGAAACGGATGGTTGTATAGAGTTTATAAAACAGGCTGACTGCTGTGTGTCCTTAGGCCACACCGACTGCACCTACGAGCAGGCTATTGAGGCCATTGAGGCGGGTGCAAACAGTTTGACCCATACCTTTAACGCAATGCCCCCGATGTTGCACAGAGCCCCCGGTCCTATCGGTGCCGCTGCCGAGAAGTGCATCTATGCCGAGGTTATCTGTGACGGCAGACATGTGTCAAAGGCGGCCGTGCTGGCACTGTATAAAATGTTCGGCAGTGATCGAATGATACTTGTTTCAGATACCATCCGACCTGCAGGCTGTCCCGACGGTAAGTATGATTCGGGTGGTTTGGAGGTCTATATGAAGGATGGGGTTGCCACCTTGGAGGACGGCACACTGGCGGGCGGCTCACAACCGCTTTTGTACTGTGTCAAAAAGGCGGTCGAGTTCGGTATCGACTTCTATGAAGCCGTCAAAATGGCGACCGAGACCCCCGCAGCGTCTATTGGCCTTAACAAGGGCAGGGTAGCGGAAGGCTTTGATGCTGACCTCATAATCCTCAAAGACGACCTTACGGTCGATACCGTCATTATCGGCGGAAAAATGTTTTAACAAAACCGCAATCGGGTTGCCCCGATTGCGGTTTTTGCCGTTGCCTATATTGATACTTGCTTAAAATTTTCAAGTGTGGTATACTGTTAAAAAAGGCGGTGAGAAAATGAGTTGCTGTGAGAATATTTTGTCGGCAGAAGCGTTAGAAAATGCACTGTCAGGTGTTAAGGTAAAGGTTTACTCGGAGATCGATTCAACCAACACCGAGGCCAAGCGTTTGGCGGCCGATGGTTGTGAAACACCTGTGCTTTTGCTTGCTGAAAGCCAGACCGCAGGCAGAGGCAGAATGGGACGGCAGTTCTTTTCGCCGAACGGTACGGGACTGTACATGTCGTATATGTATTCACCTGAGACCGATTTTTCCGACAGCGTTACTGTTACCTCTGCGGCGGCTGTGGCGGTGGTCAGGGCTATCAGCGAATTGACCGATTTGAAGCCTCAGATAAAATGGGTCAACGATATCTACGTCGGTGACAAAAAGGTCTGCGGAATATTGACCGAGGCTGTAACTGGCCAAAGCACGCACATTATTGTTGGTATCGGTATCAATATTACTACGGAGGACTTTCCTGATGAGTTGAAAGCAAAAGCCTCGTCACTGGGGCAAGCGGTCGATAAATTTGGCTTGGCTGTATGTATTGTAAAGCACCTCAAAGCGTTAATAGCCGAACTCTGTGACCGAACCTTTATTGATGAATACCGCCAAAGCTCAATGGTTATAGGCTGTGATGTTGTGTTTACACAAAACGGCACAGCCTGTATGGGCAAGGCAGTCGGTATTGACTGTGACGGTGGACTGATGGTTGAAACAGAAGCAGGAAGGGTTACATTGAACACAGGCGAGATTTCGCTGAAAATAGCAAAAGGAGATTTTTGAAATGAAACTAAAGATCGCAAGCTACAATTTGAGATGTATCTGGACAAAAGGTGACGGTGTCAACTGTTTTCTGCACCGAGCAGGTATGGTGCTTGACAAAATAAACGCCGAAAAGCCCGATGTTATCTGCTTTCAGGAGTGTATCCAACAGCACGGAGATTTTTTGAGAAAGTATCTTTCGGATTACATCTTTATTTTCAATCAGCGCAATGCCGACTATTCGGGTGAGGGTCTTGCCTTTGCCATAAAGAAGGGTGTTATCGAGCTGTACGGTCTTGACGTATTTTGGTTGTCCGATACCCCAAGAGTACCCGGCTCGAGATTTGCGATACAAAGCCAATGTCCGAGAATTTGCCAGTGCATTATGTTGCGCGACCTTCGTTCGGGCAAGCTGTTCCGAGCTTACAATGTTCATCTTGACCACGTCAGCGATCAGGCACGAATACTTGGAATAAAGCAATTGTTGGATTATGCCGTCGAACGTCAGAAGGAGACCGAACTACCGTTTTTTATCCTCGGCGACTTTAATGCTTTGCCCAATAGTGATACTATTAGGTACTGTGATGGATTTGAGGCTTTGCCGATAGTCGACCTGACAAGAGAAACGGGTGGAACGTGGCATAATTTCGGAAAGCCTGCCGCTGACCCTGAACGCATACTGCCCGTGAAGATAGATTATATCTATACCGATAAAGAGACTGCAATGAAGCCCAATACGGTCGAGTTGTGGACCGATGAGTATAACGGAATCTACCTCTCCGACCACTATCCGGTTTGTTTAAAAATTGAACTGTAAAATGAAAAAAGCACTCGATATTTCGAGTGCTTTTTTGTTGCGACTGAATCTATAAGCCGGGTTCTGTATTCGACGACTATCTTTCTTGGCGGCACGTTGCCGTGACGCTCACGCCATCTTTCACGGCACGCAGGGCACGTATTGCCGTAGCTGATGTTGCTTCGGATAGGGTTTACAGGACTGCACGGTTCCCCGCCAGTCGGTGAGCTCTTACCTCGCCTTTCCACCCTTACCGCAGAAGAAACTGCGGCGGTATATCTCTGTTGCACTTTCCCTAAGGTCACCCTCGGCGGCCGTTAGCCGCTATCCTGCCCTGTGAAGCCCGGACTTTCCTCAGGGGTCAAAAGACCTCCCGCAGCCGTCTGGTCCACTCGCAGTATCTATTCTATCATAGATTTTGAAAAATGCAAATACTTTTTATCCTTCGATACCGACAAAAAACCAAGCCCTCAAGACATGGTCTTTAAGGGCTTGGCATATGTAACGGTTGAAGAATTACAGGTTTTCTGCCTCGAATTTCTTGATAAACTCTACGAGCTTCTCAACACCCTCATAAGGCATTGCATTGTAGATAGAGGCACGCATGCCGCCGACCGAACGGTGACCTTTAAGGTTCTGCATGCCTGCGGCAGCAGACTCCTTAACAAACTTGGCATTGATCTCGTCGTCCTCTGCACGGAAGGTAGCGTTCATCATTGAACGGCAGTTAGGCTGGACGGGATTTTTGAAGAGCTTGCTCGAATCAAGGCAGTCATAAAGCAATTTTGCTTTCTTTTCGTTCATGGCCTTCATTGCGGTAAGACCGCCGATCTCCTTGATCCACTCAAGAACGAGCTTGCAGATGTAGATGGGCCAGCAGGGAGGAGTGTTGTACATTGATTCGTTTTCAGCCATTACCTTGTAGCTTGCAACGGTGGGAACATAGCTCGGCAGATCGTCACGCATGAGATCCTCACGTACGATAACTATGGTAAGACCTGCGGGAGCAACGTTCTTCTGTGCACCTGCGTAGATAAGGCCGAACTTGGAGACATCAACAGGCTCAGACAGTATGCAGGAGCTCATGTCAGCTACCAACGGAACATCTCCCGTATCGGGAATGTAATCCCACTTGGTACCAAAAATGGTGTTATTGAAGCAGATATGAACATAATCAGCATTGGGGGTGAGCTTCAGCTCCTCCTGACGGGGGATGCGGGTGAAGTTCTCTTCCTTGGTGGTTGCGGCAAGATTGATCTTGTCTGAGTACTTCTGGGCTTCCTTGTAGGCTTTGCCCGAGAACTGGCCTGTTACGATATAGTCGGCAACACCTGTTTTGAGGAGGTTCATGGGAACCGAAGCGAACTGCATGGAAGCGCCGCCCTGCAAAAACAGTACCTTATAATTGTCGGGGATGTTCATGACCTCACGAAGAAGAGCCTCGGCCTCCTTGATGATAACATCATAGACCTTGGAGCGATGGCTCATTTCCATAACGCTCATTCCTGAACCCTGATAGTTCATCAGTTCGTCTCTTGATTTTTCGAGAACGGCGACAGGCAGCATGGACGGACCTGCCGAGAAGTTGTAGATACGATCGTACATAGTATCAAATCCTTTCAAAATATGACCGCTAAACAGTATATTTGGGTCAGATATTTTTGCCGCATTATTTGGCCTGCGACAGGCCGTGGTTGTGCAGAACGAAACATCGTTAAAAAAATAACAAACATTCCTCTTGCACGGTATAATTATTATAATACTTTGTGACATATTTGTCAATCGCAAAACGCTAATATTATAAATTTTTTCAAAGTTGGCAAAAATGCTAAAATCTGTGTCGAAACGGCCGCTATCTGTTACAAATTTGTTGCTTGTAATTATATAATGAAAGTGGTACAATTATCTTGTCGAATTATGCGTAGGCTGTTCGGCGGGAGGTAGATTCAATGGACTACTATAATGTAACGGTTGTTATTCCGTCGCTTAACCCCGACGGAAAGCTTATAAATTTAATAAACGAGCTTCAGGATAATGGTTTTGATGATATTGTTGTGGTCGATGACGGAAGCGATCAGGAACATAAGAAGTACTTCCCCTCAAAGGAAAAGTATCCGCTCTGTACCGTTTTGACCCATCGCAGAAATATGGGCAAGGGCGCCGCTTTGAAAACGGGATTCAAGTTTTTCCTTGAGCACCGTGAGGGCAAGGCAGGCATTGTCACTATCGACGGTGACGGCCAGCATCTCACCAACGACATCATGGCATGTGTAGATGAAATGTTTAAAACCGATAAGGTTATTCTCGGCTGCCGTGATTTTTCATGTCATAATGTGCCGCTAAGAAGCCGTTTCGGAAACCGTATTACAAGGCTTGTGTTTAGACTATTCTGCGGTCTTAAAATATCCGATACCCAAACGGGGCTTCGTGCAGTACCTGCGAGATATATTAAGCAATTCTTAACTATAAAGGGCAATCACTACGAGTTTGAGACCAATATGCTGCTTGAAATGAAAAAACAACATATTGAGTTTGTTGAGAAAACCATAGATACCGTTTATCTTAACGGTATCCACACCTCACACTTCAGACCTATTGTTGATTCTGTAAGGATATATAAGCTCATATTGTCATTCCTGTTCAGCTCACTGTTCAGTATGTTTATAGAGCTTGTGTTGTTTTATCTTGCCTTGAAATTTGTTTTTACGGGCGACAATCATGAGTTCACGGGTAAGTACGATGAGCTGTTGGCGACCTTTATTGCGAGAGGTGTGTCATCGGTCATCAATTTCTCTCTTAACCGTAGCAAGGTATTCCACGGAGAGGGTAATATAACCAAATCGCTTTTAAGATACATAATGCTTGTCATTCCTTTGGCGATAACCTCAGCTTTTTCGGTCAAGGGCTTGGCCATGCTTGTGCGTTCGGACGGAGAAATGGTCAGAACCTTGTTAAAAATGGTGGTTGACACTATACTGTTCTTCGTAAGCTTTAGAATTCAGCAGAATTGGGTATTCAAGACAGACAAGAGAAAGTCGTGAAAAACATGGAAGAAACCAAGCGTCTTACACTCAAAAGAGTAGTATTGCGCATTTTAGCCTGCCTCGGTACAGCGTTACTATATATTGCGGTAACGCTGTTTGTCTTGCTGTTCATAATTGCAAACGGACCGAGTACTACGATACGTGACAAGCTGGTACTGTCGGCAACACAGGCCAGTGCTACCAAGTGGGTCCCCGGATTGTTTATGTCCGAGGAAGAGGTACAGACTATAGTTGACAACAGTTACGTAGATTCTAAGCTGACGATAGATATGGATAGCTATGTCGAAGAGGATGAGCCCATTGCCGATGACGAGGATGAGCTTATTGACGGCATGAAGTACATTGCTGCAAGGTATGATAACTTCAAGGCCTATATACTGTTGGTATCTGACCCTTCAAGGCTTTATGTGGGAACCTCGTCCGATGATTTCTCGACCGCTGTAGAGGGAAAGCGTGTATTTGACATGGCCAAGCAGGAGGATTGCATAGCTGCCATTAACGGCGGAGGCTTTAGGGATGACGGCGGCAACGGTACGGGTGCATCACCGTTGGGCCTTACATATTCTAATGGAAAGTGTGTTTGGAACGACGGCTCTAAACAGACCTTTATCGGAATAGATAAGAACGATAGATTGGTAGTATCGAACGGTATGACCAAGGCCAAAGCCGATAGCTTAGGTATAACCGACGGAGTTTCCTTTCAATGGGGTAATGTGCTGATAGACTCTGATGACAGCGGAGTGCATATTCATTATAAGCAGGGAAATACAGGTGCCGCTCAAAGAACGGCTATCGGCCAGCGTGCCGACGGGACTTTTATTCTGGTTGTGACCGACGGGCGCACTGCGTCGAGCCTTGGAGCTACCTATAACGAAGTGATAGACATTATGGTCTCCTACGGAGCGGTCACTGCAGGAATGCTTGACGGCGGCTCGTCAGCCATGATGTATTATGAGGATTATTACGATAAGTACGACATAGATAAATCCAAGCTGGATCAATATCAGCTACAGGGCCTTACCAATAAATACAAGGCGTTTACACCGCCTCGCAGGATACCAACGTACTTTTGTGTGAGCAGGTGAAGCAGTGAAGGGTAAAAGAATGTCAAGGTATATGAAGATATATCTCTGTGTGGTAGCGTTTTTTGTAATTGTTCTTATTGTTGCCTGCATAATTCTTTGGAAGCTTCTTGCCGCATACGAGCAAACGAGACCCAGATATGTAGCCGAGCAGGTTTATAACGAGTATTTCACGTCAGAAAAGGTGGGTCAGCTTGTCAATACCTACTCGCCCGAAATGCTTAAATTTGAAACGGTTGAAAGCTTTAACGAGAAATTTTGTGATCGAATAAAGACCGAAAAGCTGGAGTTTTTTTCGGTGTCATCCGACGGGCAGGGTAATGAACAGTATGCCGTAGCATGTGAAAATAAGCGAGTGGCTTACTTTACGGTATCGCAAAATGACAAAGAAGCAGGCTTTGGATTTAAGCATTATGAGCTTAGTGATGCCGAGGTGTTTCTGAGCGCACAGCCTGACCTTGTGGTGAAGCTGCCCAAGAACAGCGTACTGAGCATTAACGGTCAAACGGTGGATAACAGCTATATTACCGAGACCGACATAAAAGATGCGTCATACGACTACATGCCTAAGAATGTCGAGGGCATAATGTATGATAAGTACACGGTAAAGGATCTGTTGTTTGAGCCCGTCATATCGGCGTTCGACGGCAACGGTGCAAAGCTGGAGCTGGTGTATGATGATACCGAAGAGTGCTACATAGTTCCAACGGTATATGACCCTCAGCTTGAAAAACAACACTCTCAGTATGTCATCCAAGCTGTAAGCGAGTATACAAAATTTTTATCGAATGATGCCGTGTTCGGTGCGGTATCAGGATATCTTGATAAAAACTACGATATATATAAGAGGGTGCGCTCTATACAGGTCACCTGGGTGCGTGACCATTCTGGGTATGATATCTATAATGAAAAGGCGACCGAGTTTATAAGATATACCGATGATGTATTCTCTTGCCGTGTGACATTGACCGAGTCGCTGTCACGGGTAGGATATAAGGACCACATCGAAAATATTGATGTGACGTTATACCTGCATAAGGTAGGGGATAAATACCTTATATACGAAATTGTAAACAACTGATAAAGGAGCTTCTTTATGAACGCTTTGAATGGCTTTGAATTGAAAATACTTGACCGTATTCAGGATCTGTTTCAGTGCGGTATCCTTGATTGGCTCATGCCCATTGTGACGAGGCTTGGTGACGGCGGTATACTATGGATAATAATCGCAGTACTGCTGCTTTTGACTAAAAAATACCGTAAGGTGGGTGCCATGATGGGTGTGGCCCTGCTTTTCGGACTTCTTGTAGGCAACCTGACATTAAAGCCGTTGGTTGAAAGAATAAGACCTTATGACATGGCAGGGGTTGAGGTTCAGCTGCTGGTCGAAAGACTGCATGATTTTTCATTCCCGTCGGGTCATACTCTTGCCTGCTTTGAGGCGGCAACGGTGTTGTTGATAAACAAGAGAAAATTCGGCATACCTGCCATGTGTATTGCTATAAATGTGGCTTTTTCAAGGCTTTATCTTTACGTCCATTATCCGACCGACGTTTTGGCAGGAATGCTGTTGGGTATCGGCTTCGGTGTACTTGCGGTAGTGTTGGTGAACCTGATTATAAAGGCCTTTACCAAGAAGCGTCAGAAGCGTATTGAGCGTAAGCTTAAGCTTAATGACCGCAGGAAGCTGTTGCTTATAGTTAACCCTGTTTCGGGTAAGATGACAGCCAAGGAATCGCTTATGGATGTCATCACGGCATTGCAAAAGAAGAAACTGACCGTAACGGTTAGACTTACTGAAAAAAGGGGGCATGCTACCGAATTCGCTTCAACAGCAGTAGCTGACGGATACGATTCGGTTGCCTGCTTTGGCGGTGACGGCACCTTGAACGAAACGATATGCGGTTTGATGAAATCGGGAGGAAGCCTGCCGTTGGGTTATATCCCTGCGGGCAGTACTAACGATTTTGCTGCAAGCATGGATCTTTCAAGCGATCCGAAAGAGGCATCTGAAATAATTGCCATGGGTGACGAGTACCCCATTGATATCGGACGCTTTAACGGAGAAAGATACTTCACATATGTCGCAAGCTTTGGAGCATTTACTGCCGCTTCATATAATGTACCGCAAAGCGTTAAAAATGTTTTGGGCCATTTTGCTTATATTTTGGGCGGTGTTAAAGAGGTTGCTTCCATCCGCAGCTATGCCGTTACTATCGAGCTTGATGACCGTACCGTTACGGGAGACTATATTTTCGTTTCGGTCACGAACTCGACCTCGGTCGGCGGTATCGTCAAGCTCAAGGATGAGCTGGTGGATATGAGTGACGGTGTGTTTGAGGTTGCTCTTATCAAAAAGCCGAAAAGTTTAATGGACCTTAACCGTATCGTTATGGCTATTACGACCTCGAACTTTGACAACGGCGGAATTGAGTTTTATAAATCCACCAAGGTTAAGGTCGTAACCGACGGTAAGCTTGACTGGACGCTTGACGGTGAGCATGCCGTGAGCGAGGGTGAGGTTTTAATAGAAAACTTAAACCACGCAATAAGTTTTATAAGATAGTGTAATTTTTTGAAGAATTGTACTTGACTTGTTAAAAAAATAACGTTATTATATACCTTAGAGGATTTTTGTTGATTTCGGATAAATTCAACACAAAAATCAAAAAGTAAACTTTCCGCCTTGGCGGTAAATGAAAGGGAGACTAAACTATGGCAAACAGATTTGTTCTTAACGAAACCAGCTATCACGGCGCAGGCGCTATAAACGCTATCGCTGACGAGGTTACTGCACGTGGCTTCAAAAAGGCTTTTGTATGCTCCGACCCCGATCTTATAAAGTTCGGTGTAACCAAAAAGGTTACCGATGTTCTTGACAAAATCGGCTTCGCTTATGAAATTTATTCTAACATCAAGCCTAACCCCACCATCGAAAACGTTCAGACCGGTGTAGCCGCATTCAAGGCTGCAGGCACCGACTGCATTATCGCTATCGGCGGAGGTTCATCTATGGACACCGCAAAGGCTATCGGTATCATCATCACCAACCCTGAGTTCGCTGATGTTGTATCCTTGGAGGGTGTTGCTCCCACCAAGAAGCCTTGCGTCCCCATCATCGCAGTTCCCACCACCGCAGGTACTGCTGCCGAGGTTACCATCAACTATGTTATCACCGACGACGCAAAGAACCGCAAGATGGTTTGTGTTGACGTTCATGACATTCCCGTTGTTGCAGTTGTTGACCCCGATATGATGTCTACCATGCCTAAGGGCCTTACCGCCGCTACAGGTATGGATGCTCTTACTCACGCTATCGAGGGCTACATTACCAAGGGCGCTTGGGAAATGAGCGATATGTTCCACATCAAGGCTATTGAGATCATTGCCAAGTCGCTCAGAGCAGCAGTTAACAAC
>CAYRIX010000011.1:0-3385 GCA_964424555.1 uncultured Eubacteriales bacterium | reverse complement strand
CGGTCAGTATATCGCAGGTATGGGCTTTAGTAACGTTGGCCTCGGTATTGTTCACTCCATGGCTCATCCTCTCGGTGCACTTTATGATACACCTCACGGTGTCGCTAACGCTATTATTCTTCCTACCGTTATGGAGTACAACGCTCCTGCAACAGGTGAGAAGTACCGTGACATCGCAAAGGCAATGGGAGTAGAGGGTGTTGACGCAATGAGCCTTGAGGATGCACGTAAGGCCGCTATCGACGCTGTCAAGCAGTTGAGCATCGATGTCGGAATTCCTGCCGACCTTAAGGAAATCGTCAAGGCAGAAGATGTTGATTTCCTTTCCGAGAGCGCATTTGCTGATGCTTGCCGTCCCGGTAACCCCAGAGACACAAGCGTTGCAGAAATAAAAGAGCTTTACCTCTCTTTGATGTAATTTATACTCGAATCTTAGATCCCGTTGCAGAAATGCAACGGGATCTGTTTTACATTAATAGATATATGTTGACAAACGGCCGCTTTAAAGGTAAGATTCATGTAGAACATCTGCTTTAAGCTGAAAGGAAATTTAGCTTGAAGGATTCGACATTGAGTATTATAAAGGACCTTAGACAATGTTATAACGGCCTCAAGGTGTGCGAGAATGAATTTTTTGGCAAATGAGTAAATTTGGTGGGCTAAAAATGCTAAAATGCTCTAAAAAACCTTTCAAATGGTTTGATTTTTTCGTCTTTTAATGTTAAAATGGTAACAAAGATCACGAAAGGATTGTTTTAAATTGCTTGAAACCTTTACGGCAACACTTTCTCCGATGCTTGTAATGTTTTTGTGTATGGCTTTAGGCTTTGTTGCAAACAAGCTGAAGCTTGCACCCGAAAACACCGCAACCGTGCTGTCAAAGCTCGAGAACTACTTTCTTGTACCTGCTTTGATACTCAACACCTTTATGACCTATTGCTCGGTGCAATCTATAAAGGAGCAATACAGCCTTATTTTATGGTGCTTGCTGGTGTTGGTGTTGGCAGTGGTCATTGCGTGGCCGTTGTCGGGTATGTTCAGCCGAGGAGGCTATACACGAGAGATATATAAATATGCGCTCACCTTTGGTAATTTCTCGTTTATGGGTAATGCCATCGTCCCCGCAATTTTGGGACCCGAGATGCTCTATAATTATATGCTTTTCATTCTGCCGTTGAACATTGCGGTCTACACGGGCGGAGTTATCATACTCATCCCCCGAGGCGAGGGTAAGAACATACTGAAAAGTCTGCTGAACCCCATTTTTGTGTCCATAATCGTGGGTGCAGTTTTGGGACTTGTGGGCGCAAAGCCGTATATTCCGCTGTTTGTGACAAACACCATCGGTAATTTAGCTTCATGTATGGGGCCTTTAGCTATGGTGCTGACTGGCTTTGTTGTTGCTGATTACGATTTTGGCAAGCTTCTTAAAAACACCAAGGTCTACTTTGCAAGCGCTTTAAGATTGGTTGTTTTGCCTGCGATTTTTGTTGGACTTTTAATGCTGTTGGGTGCCGATGATATGGCTTTGGTGCTGACCTTCTTTGCGTTCGGCACACCGCTTGGACTTAACACGGTCGTTTTCCCTGCAGCATACGGCGGAGATACCTCAACGGGTGCTTCAATGGCTATGATATCGCATACCTTGTGCATAGTGACCATTCCGTTGATGTATGCTGTGTTAAAGTCACTTTTAGGCGTTTGAATGTAAAATTTTAATATTTCCTACATAAGAAAAGAGACACTTTTGAGTGTCTCTTTTCTTGATAAAGTATTTATTTAATCTGTCCTGACAGGGTGGTCACCGTATTTCTCGTATAAATCATACATTCTGCCATAAACCTTCCTGTTCATATCGGCAGCGGCTTGGTTGACGGAATCGATTAAAGCGTGTGCAGGCGCTGTCATGCCGGTCGGCAATTCATATTTACTCCAAAAATAATTCATGCTTGGATATCCCAAAATCTTAGCGTATTGGTTATCGAAATTAAAGCCTTTATCGTAAGCAGAGACGGTTGTCAATTCATAGTAGAATAAGCCGGAAGCGTTGTCAATAAAGTGATTTGTCAGGTCATAGTTTTCTGCGTCCAGCCAGTAACGGAGAAAATAACCGGCAGCATCCATATTGGCGGCACCGTCAACAATTCCGTACATAATGTATTCAGAGATAACCTTACTTTTGCTACCTTCTTCAAATGACGGTAAATAGGTATAACCAAAGTTATCAAGGTTTTGTTCACGAGGGGAAATGATATTGCGCTTAAAGGATTCGGTTGTGCCAATCCGCAGAATGTACTCATCGTTAGGCAGACCCTCGTAAAATGGCAAAGAGCCGCAGTCATAGATTATGCCGTCGTCAATCAGTTCGTTGTACACTCTGAGTGTTGCGAAAAACTCACGGTCGACATCGCTTATAATAAGTTTCGATGATGTATAACTCGCTGAAGGGTTTAATTTGAAAAGGGAGTACCCGCATGAGCTGAGAAAATCATCACGTGATATGAGTGCACCGCCAAACTCAGGTACAGCGTCCTTTATGGCCTGTACGCATTTTTCGAAATTTTCCCAAGTCCACTTGCCTTCTTCATAATACTCGGACGGCGTTTTTATTCCATACTCTTCAAAAATCGGTTTATAGTAGAACAATACTTTGGCTTTGTTCCATGGCGAGCCGATGGTATTAACAAGATATACATCACCGTCAATGGTTGCCATATCCATGAGCGATTGGTCCCAGATGGGCTCATTAAGATTAACGGTTGATACCTTGTTTATGGGGGCGGCGATATCAAGGGTCAAAGGGAAGGGGTTATCATGACCGCTTAAAAACACATCGGGTGCATTGCCTGAGGCTAACATTGATTTAATTCTGCTTACATAGCCCGAGGATGCAATGCTTACATATTCTGCATTTATACCGGTACGGGAATAGAAGGTCTCGAGTGCCTGATTGCCATAGTAGTTTGGATCATCATAGTTCTCCCAAGTGGCGAATCTTACTGTGGTTCCTTTTAAATCGTCAGATATAGACTCATAAGGGTCAAATTTGTGACTGTGAGAGGGATGTGATGCAGATGAGCTGACAGAACTCTCATTGCTGTTAATGCAACTTGAAAAGCTTGAATTATGTCCTTCATATCCGCCACAGGCACACATCGATAATGAGAACAGCATAGCAACCAAACAGGCTAAGATTCGTTTTTTGCCTCTCATAAATTGCTCCTCCTTACAAAAATACTAACTGATTTTAATTAAACCATAAATAGAAACAAATGTCAAACGACACAGAAGCCCCAACGGACCGTTGGGGCTTCTGCTTTATCAAGGGTTATCAGTTGTAAGCAAGACGGTCAGCGTCGACCTTTGCCTTTACGATCTCGTTAGC
>CAYRIX010000010.1:0-53927 GCA_964424555.1 uncultured Eubacteriales bacterium | reverse complement strand
TCTCACGAGCGATCTTGGCCGCTTCGACAGCGGCATCCATCTCGTTACCGTCAACCATAAGAACGTCGGCGTTCTTGATGGCCTCAATTTGGCTGTCGTTGAGCTTCAAAGCAGGCAGGTCACCCTTGTCAAAAACGCAGGTACGAGTGCCTTCAGCAGCGTTCAACCAAATGCAAGAAGTAAATGCACGATAGCCGGGGATCATTACGATATTGTCAGTACCAACACCGTACTTCTCAAAGTCGCCTTTGAGGTATGCGCCGTTAGAATCATCCGACAAAACACCCAAAAACTCGGCAGAAATACCGAGTTTGGAGACGGCAACTATGCCGGTAGCGGCAGGGCCGCCACCGACAAGCTTAGATGAAGTTGCACGAAGCTTAGTGTCTTCGGGAGGAAAGTTGGGTAATGTAATCAAAGTATCGAGCACACAGGCCCCGATTCCTACTACTTTACTCATTATTTCGCCTTTCCTTCTGCTCCGCAGAGCAATACTTTAGTCATACAGAATTCTTTTACTGCATTGATAGGAGTCTTCATGAAGTTATCAACAGCGATCATACGGTCGGGCTTGTTGACCTCTTCCTGAACACTGTCAAGGAATGCATAGCAGATATCGGTAGCTACATTGAGCTTTCTAATACCTGCCTTAACAGCCTCTTTGATTGCCTCGTCGGGGATACCCGAACCGCCGTGGAGAACCAAAGCAGTACCGTTAGTAGCCTTTCTGATATCAGCAATTCTCTGAATGTCGATCTTAGGCGGCTTCTTATAACGGCCGTGTGCGTTACCAACCAAAACAGCCAAAGCCTGAACGCCTGTGCGCTCAACAAAGATCTTGGCATCCTCGGGAACAGTGAACTCATCCATTGAGTCGTCATTAACAGTACCAATGTGGCCAAGCTCACCCTCAACCTGAACGTCTACGTAACCACAGGAGTCAACAACTCTCTTGGTGAGGGCAATGTTGTCCTCAAAGCTGAGAGCTGAACCGTCAAGCATGATACCGGTTGCACCCCAGCGAAGCGAACGGGTGGTCTCAAGCTCGGAAGGACCGTGGTCAAGGTGGAAACAAACAGGGACAGAAGCCTTATGTGCGGCGGCTACAACAGCAGGTGCAAGGTAGTAACCCACTTCTTCCTTCATAAGACGGGGATAAACCTGCAGGATGCAGGGAGCTTTAAGCTCCTCTGCAGCCTTAACGGCGCCCATCAAAGTCTCAAGATTGTAGACATTGAATGCGGGAATACAATATCCGCCTTCCTCTGCCATAGTTAAAATCTGTTTAAAATTAACGAGCATTTCAAAAACTCCTTAACTTATATTAGAGAGCGGAAAGAACGAGCTCTTCAATAGAAAGAACAGTCTTGCCCTCGGGAGCAGTTGCCTTCAGAGCAGCATACTCGGAAACGCTTGCGGTAACGATGGTATCGGCACCGACGTTGATAGCGTTGGTCCAACGCTCCTTAGAAACGAGCTCAGATACCAAAGGATTGTAGATAGCCATAAACGAGCCACCTGCCCAAACGGTATCCTTGCGGTTGAGAAGCATCTCATTCAAAGTTGCGCAAGCAGAAACGATAGCTCTGGGCTCATCGGTCTCCTCGAGCATACGAGCGAGCTGATAAGGATCCTGGAATACTACAGCCTTGCCGGTGTTCTTAACTGCAAGCTTGCCGTCCTTGATAAGGCCTGCAACGAATGCGGTGAAAGTAACAACAGCACCGATCTTGAGGTCATACTCCTTGTACTCACGAACGAATGCCTTGGCATCCTGAGGATCGAAAGCAACAACGGTATTGTACTGAGCAAGAACTGCAGCACAGTCGGTCATCTGCTGCTTGGTCTCATCAGCGGCGCCGATAAGCCAATCAAGAGCATAACCGGAAGCAGGCTCGTCAGCCAAAACGGTGAACTTAACACCTGCAGCCTCAAGAACCTTGATAGCATTGACAGCGGCAGTAGGAACGTTGTAACGAGCCTCTGCGCCGAGGAAGAGGATGATGTCTTCCTTTGCAGCATGTGCCTTGATAGCGGCTGCAAGATCAGAATCAAGCTCTTTTGCACCGTAGATGTTACCGGTCTCAAGAACCTTGTCTACGATAGCGTTGATGTAATCGGGGGTCTTGCCGTCCAGAGCAGCCTGGAGACGAACCTCCTTGGTGAAGTAGGTGGGATCCCAACCCGTTGCACAGTCGCAGGTGCAGGCTTCACACATCTGGCACTCATAGATGTTATCCATGATGTCAGCAGTAACCTCTGCAGCACCGCGGTTTACGAGAGAAAGGCCGAGAGCTCTGGCACGAGAAGTGTTTCTCTCCTGACCGGTTGCATTACCGACAGGGCAAATATGACGACACATCCAGCAGAAACGACAAGCATCTACAATCTGCTTACTTTTTTCAGACATATACATAAGTAATTACCTCCCCTATCAATAATTAAAGTCCGAGCTTGAACGGGTTCATGATGCCGTTCGGGTCGAGCTGTTTCTTAATGCCTTCGAAGACCTGCATTGCAGGACCGTACTGTTCCTTCATCAAGCGGCCGAGCTTAATTCCGACACCGTGGTGGTCGTTAACAACACCGCCGTTAGCGATTGCGGTACGAACACCGGTGTTCCAGATCTGCTGATGGAGACGGAGTGCCTCATGCGGATCCTCGGGAACATACTCTTTGTTAACGATGAAACGGTCGTAAACCATTGCACCCCACTCATACCAGTGAGAGAAATGAGCGATAAACTTAACAAACGGGAAGTTGGTCTCGATTGCCTTCTTCATTGCCCAGTAGATCTTCTCGATCTTGTCGTAAGGAGCGATAGTATCCATAGTACCGAACATCTGGGGAAGGTCCATCATGTGGCCGGGATAGAAGAAGGTGATCTTCTCTTTCCACCACTTCTCGCCGTACTCAGAGCCAAGGTCCTCAGCGCCGTACTTAGCAAAGGTGTCAAGAAGTATCTTCTCTTCAACTTCAACCATTTCCTTGCAGCCTTCATATGCAATATTCATGAAAGCGCCCTTCTTCTCAACACCAACGATCTTCTTGATGAGAGAAGCGGTCTCTGCCTCGTCATAAAGACGCATTACAGAGGGCTTGAACTTCTGGAGAAGCTCACGTGATGCCTGGAATGCACCATGCATATCCTGGAACAGGAAGCCACGGAAGCGACGCTCCTCAGGCTGAGCAAAAATACGGATCTGAGCCTTGGTGATGATACCAAGAGTACCCTCGGAACCAATGAAGATCTGGTTGAGGTCGGGACCTGCGGCGTGCTTAGGTGCCGGAGAGGTCTCGATAATGTCACCGTTAGGAAGAACGACCTCCATCTGGAGTACCATATCGTCGATCTTGCCGTACTTGGTGGAAACAACACCGATACCACGGTGAGCCAAGAAGCCACCAACGGTAGAGCAGGTCAAGGAAGAAGGATAGTGCATGGTTGCATAACCAACCTCGTTAGCTGCCCACTCAATGTGCTTATAGATAGCACCGCATCCGCACTCTATGTAAAGAGAATCGGTATTAACTTCATAGATCTTGTTCATTCTCTTGGTATCGAGAAGGATACCGCCGGCAACAGGAATAGCACCGCCCTGTGTGCCGCCGCCGCCACCCCATGTGGTAACGGGAATCTTGTAGTAGTTGGCGATCTTCATGACCTTAGAGGTCTCAGTAGCATCCTTAGGGGATACAATGAAGTCAGCCTCGGGCATACGCTTACCACGGTCAGCCCACATTCTGGACAACCAGAAATAGTCAACACCGTGAGTGATCTTATCGATCTCTCTTGTTGAACAGTTCTCTCTTCCGACAGCATCTTCCAATTCGGTAAGGATAATGTCTGTCAAAAACTCATTACAAACCATCGGATCATCTCCTATTTTTTATTTGGGGTTGCGAGCCCCTATATTTGCTATTTTATATTAACATACCGTTTATAAAAATGCAACATATTTTTGAAAATATTTTTCAAAATCTCTTGATTTTTTTCCTGTTTTGCGGTAAAATGGAGTAAAATTTCACAATGAGGTGCAATATGGAGTCGATTTTGCTAAAAATAAAGGGTTTATACTCAGAAATGGGCAGCGGTGAGCGCAAAATTGCCGATTGGATCACAGCCAATTTTCAGGAAATTATCGGACTGTCAATAAATGAGCTTGCACACAAATGCGGAAGCGGCGAAGCAACTATAGTCCGTTTCTCCCGCAGACTCGGTCTTTCAGGGTATCAGGATTTGAAACTCAAAATCGCACAGGAGTCGGCAAACACAGCTCAGGGCGGTGTTTTGGGTGTTGAACAGACCGATAGCTGCTATGATATATTTAACAAAAGAATTCGTGATATTGCTGTCGCACTTGAAAACACCAAGACAGTGCTTTCTCCCACCGAAATAGAAAAAGCGGCAAATATTATTAAGGATGCTCGACGAATCGTAATATTCGGTCTCGGCAACTCAGCCTCTATCGCTGTTGACGCTCAGCACAAGTTTTTACGTGCAGGTCTGGACGCTATCGCATATTGCGACAACCATATGCAGGCCATAGCCGCATCCCACCTGCATAAGGGCGATGTTGCCATCGGTGTTTCCCACTCGGGCGCATCGATTGATGTTGTAGACGCACTGAAAACGGCACGTGAAACAGGAGCAACTACCATATGCATAACCAACTTTGGCGAAAGTCCGATAAATGAACACAGCGATATAGTACTCAACACACGCTCTGATGAAACTAAATATTCAATCTTAGCAATGAGCTCACGTATAGCACAGTTAGCCATTTTTGATGCAATATACACTTATATAGTAATGCACAGTAACAAGGCCGCAGTCCGAGCTATCAAGGATGCTGAGACTGCATTGCACAGTAAAAAATACTTACAGAATTAAGCAAAAGAGTAATGACGGTATAAAATGCGTCGTTACTCTTTCTTAATTATCTCAAGTATTCTTTCAACTGTATCCTCAATACTAAGATTTGTGCATTCAACGGTAATATCAGCATACATTTCATAAAGCGGTGCCCTTTCGTTAAACAATTCGCTTAAGGTACTCCCCTCAGGCATAGCAATGCCTCTTGTAGTAATATTATTTATTCTTCTCTCAAGTTCATCGGGCAATACCTTAAGATATACAACCTTACCGTTTTTTCTTAAGTTTTCCATAGCCTCTTGGCCATAAACAGCACTGCCGCCTGTAGCAACGACTGTATTGTCAAACATCTGATTACTCAGCACTTCATTCTCTATTTTAACAAATTCTTCGGTTCCCTTTTGCTCAATAATTTCACATAGAGTCCTGCCCTGTTTTATTTGTATGAGCAGATCGGCATCGACAAATGACATTAACAGTGATTTTGCAAGCAGGACACCGACAGTACTCTTACCCGATCCCGGCATGCCTATAAGTACTATATTCATAAAAACTCCTTTAAGAATAACATAGATTTTCCATATATTAATTTTATCATGTTTCACTATGGTTTACAAGTGGTAATCTCTAAAAATAAATATTTTGTATCACATTGCTGTTTTGCTTGATTTGAACGGGAACGAATGGTATAATAATGTAAAATATATTATTGTGAGGTTTCCAAAATGGATACTTTTGTTGAACAGCTTGTAGTAATTAAAAACACCGCTAAAATAAAAGCGGTAAAGATCTCTATCTGGACGGTATGCACACTCATGGCTCTGGGCCTTATCGCTTTTGCAATACTTAATTCTTCCTTGGCGTTTCTGATGCTGTTGGTGGCGGCCGCTTGCTTCTTCTGTGCATACTATCTTTGCGGTCAGCTTAACAATGAATTCGAATACATAATCACTAACCGCGATATTGATATTGACCGCATAATCAATAAGAAAAAGAGAATTCGAATGGCTGCTTTTACTTGTTCGGATATTGAGGATATTGAAAAATATGATCCCTTACGTCATGTTGCCGACAAAAGCCGAAACATCAATGTTTATTTTGGATGCACACCTGACGAAAGAGCGCTTTGCTTTAAGGTAAAGCATCCAAAGAACGGACACTATTATCTTGTTCTAACCCCAAATGATGAATTCAGGGATGCAGTTCGTAAATTTGTTGCTTACAATCTTAAATCTAAAATATAAAAGGTGACGCTGATGGTACTTACCGCTGAACAAATGAGAATAGTCGAAACCAAATCGGTAGAGCTTGGTATGAACTGGCTGAGACTTATGGAAAATGCCGGCTCTGCTGCCGCACATATTATTAAAGAATCCTATTTGCTTGACGGTAAAAAGGTGGTCATTGTTTGCGGAAAAGGAAATAACGGCGGTGACGGCTATGTCATTGCCCGAAAGTTAACCGAAACTAACGCACAGTTGCGTGTGATTTCGGTAGGCACACCGTCGACACCCAGTGCAAACGAAATGCTTTCCAAGGCTTATGCACTCAATATCCGTCCCATTGATTTCGAAAGCTATCAACAGCTCTGCTGTCAGTATATCATGTCTGCAGACCTTATAATCGATGCAGTATTCGGTATCGGCTTTAAGGGTGAGCCCGAGGGATCATATAAAAATGTTATCGATGCGATGAACAATTCACCGGCCGAAAAGGTTGCCATAGATGTACCAAGCGGAATGTCAAGCGACAGCGGAAATGTGAGTGGAACACTCGTTACGGCAGATATGACCGTGACCTTTGGCGCATATAAGCCCTGTCACCTGTTTTACCCATCTGCCGGGCTTTGCGGCAAGGTAGTTGTAGCATCTATCGGAATACCCGATTCTGCCTATAATAGTGTCGACCCTGAAATACACGTAGTCAAGGATTCAGACGTTGCGGCCGCCCTGCCCGTAAGAAAGATCAATGCACACAAAGGCGATTGCGGTACTGCAGGTCTTTTATGCGGCACTAAGGGCTTTGCAGGCGCCGCTGTTATTGCAGGCCGAGCCTGTGTCAAAAGCGGAGCAGGCATCGTTAATATGATAATTCCTGACGATATTTATAATATTGTCGGAAGCTCCCTGCCCGAAGCGGTATGCACCGTGCTTGATCGAGTAGATTTGTGTGACGTACGTGACGATATAACCGAAAGGGTTATTAACACACTTGACACCTGCACGGCAGGTCTCATCGGCTGCGGATTAGGTCAAAGCAATCAGGCAAAGCATACCGTACATGAGGTTATGAAAAACTGTAGTATCCCCTTAGTTCTTGATGCAGACGGAATAAATATACTGTCTGACAGCATAGAATACATCAGACAATATACCAATGATGTTGTGATCACCCCGCACCCGAAAGAGGCCTCAAGATTGCTTAAAATGTCGGTAGAGGATATTCAAAGGGACCGTTTGGCCGCAGCTAAAAGACTGGCGGAGCAGACCGACGCAGTTGCAGTACTCAAGGGTGCTAAGACCGTTATAGCGTTACCCGACGGTTCAGCCTATTTAGTAACCGACGGAAATCCGGGCATGGCCACCGCAGGCACGGGAGATATGCTTGCAGGCATAATAACGGCCTTCATGGCACAGGGCATGTCTGCGGCCGATTCGGCCGTCTGCGGTGTAAAGATACACGCAATGGCAGGAGATATTGCAGTGCAAGACACTTCAATGCTGTCATTAACACCCACCGACATGATCAACACGCTTTCTACCGTATATTGCCGACTATATCTTAGAAAATAGGTGATCCTACGCATTTTGTCCGTGTATTTTCGGCAGTTGTATTAATACTATGCCTATGCGGATGTTCAAAAAACCGAGCCTATGATATCAAGGCTATAACAAAGAGCTTTCAATGCGATTTTATTATCAAGGATTCGGAGCTTGAGGGTGAGATGTCGGTAAATTCCGAAGGCGAACTGTCGATTATATTCACAAAGCCTGATTTTATTAACGGCTTAGGGATCAGGGTCAAGGAGGAAAGCGTAATTACTGAGGTTCAGGGCATTTCCGAGCGTTATTCACGCAACGAAGCCCCTGATGACTCCCCTGCGCTATATATTTACGATATTTTATGCGTTGCAAACTCCTTTGAAGCCGAGATTATTAATGACGAGATAACGCTGTCGGGCACATGTCTCAGCGGAGATTTCTCGCTAAAGCTAAACGGAACAGGCTATATTTCACAGATCGTTTTAAGCAAAACAGACACTGTGTTTGATCTGAAAAATTTTAAAGCAATAAATTAAAGAGGCTGTAAAAAACTCTTTGGCGTCATTCTGATGGAAACGAAGTGACCGAAGAATCTTTCCAAGTTCTGAAATCATTGAAAATCAGAGCTTTAAAGATCCTTCGCCTGCGCTCAGAATAACATTTCGGGAGTTTTTTACAGCCCTTTAATTTTTGTAGACTATATCATCAATACTTCATTTTGATTACTTAACAAAAGATGCTGAAACATAGCCCTTGTACTCACCATAAAACACACCGATAAAATTACCGATCCAACAATATGGCTTCAGCTCGGCATCTGCTGGTATTTTACAGACCATCTCGGCATCAGTTGAGGGTTCAGACCGCAAGCTGATATACTCCTCACAATCGGCTGTATATATCTTTTTAGCCTTCGGAGCAGGCCGAATATTCTTTATATCATCATACTCATATGAATCAATATCCGAATAGTGCCACCACTCAGCCGAATAACCTTTAAATCCGGTCTCCTCCATAATTTGCTCTAAAAGTTTGGAGTTTTGAGCGGCAGTTTCAGACACATCATCATAATTACGGTTAGCCTTGTCGGAAAAATCGTCAAAATCGGTAGGCATTTCAACAGCCGAACCATCCAACTTTACAATAGTAATATCAACAGTGCCGCCGCTCGAATGCGAGGAAAAGCCATTATTAGGATCAGCTACATAGGTTGGATCGGGCGAATTTTCAAAAAGCGTAAACTGAGCGCTTTGAGGACGGTAAGCGTCCCAAATAAGGATACGGTAACCCTTTTCACGCAGAGCATCTGCAGCCTTTTTTAACTTTAATACCGTACCGTAGCGAAGATAAGCATCATCAAAATCGTATATCTTACCGCCTGTGAAATTGTCAGACGTGGCATATTTAATATCAACAACTGCATCCGAAATATAATCAGTTACACGCACAAGCTCTTCTTTATTGCACTCGATGGCCAAGCCGGCATCGGGAGTAGTGTTTGATGATATGTTGTCTGACGAGGTCAATAAATCAGAGCTTGCTACAGGGATTGACGATTCAGTCCCGAACGGTGATGACAACTGAATATACTCCCCTTCTATACGGCCGCATGCTGTAAAGCAAATCAAAATAACAGTAATAATCAAAACAATTGCAATATAACGAAGTTTCATATATCTCATCCTTTTCATACTATAATTTTACATTAAAGGACAAAAGAAGTCAATAGAACTATAGATTCATGTTTTATAATTTGTGCCGCAAGGCACACCGAAACCTATTCACTATTACTTATTACTTGCCAAAATCGACAGTAGAGAATAGTGAAAAGTGAAGAGTTAATAGTGAAAAAGTAAATCGACAAGCTTCTGACGAAACTTGTCGATTTTGAAAAGTAGTACAAATTCGATGTCTTTTAAAAAATTAACCTATGTGTTCGAACTCCTACATACTTTTTATAATTCGTGCCGCAAGGCACACCGAAACTTTTATCTCTTATCTATTATCTTTTATCTGGAAACGACAATTTTAGAGAAGAGAGAAAAACGAAAAGAGAAAAGTTAAAAGAACAAAAAGAAACGACAACTTTCTTGTCGAAAATTGTCGTTTCTTTCTGGCAGGGGTAGAAGGATTCGAACCCTCGGCACGCGGTTTTGGAGGCGGGAAGTTTCGGGGCGAAAAGTCCTTTGTTTACTGGGTTTCTTGGACTTTCGATGGCTCGCGCCACAAACTTTGCCACAATACTGTAGATATAATAGGAACGAATAAGAATGATTTAAGAACAGGACTATGACACCCCAAATGTCATAGTCCTGTTCTGTCTTAATATGTTGTAACCCCATTCGGAATAGAATCTACAATTTCAAATGTATGTACTATTGTTTTATCACCAGATTTTGAAACATGTGCTTTGAATGTATAAGTTTTATAATTAACTGTATCAAAGACACTTCCGCTATCATAAAGACTTTCCTCTTTACAAGTCCCATAAATAATATACTGACTGTTCCCCAAATCCTTATAGGCTTTAACGAGACCCGCCATCCAACCCATGTAATACTGGTCCGACTCGCCAAATTTTACTTTATAAGTATCTGTTGTGCTGTCATATCTTGTTGATGTTTTTAATAACTGTTTAAATGCTTCGTCAACCACAAAATGTTCCTTTGCAATCTCATATATAGTATTAGCAGGGACATTTTCGTTGTTTTCTACTTGCACATAACTCCAACAAATATCAAACAGGCAGAAATTAATAATGTGCTCGGCAGTTAATGATTTTGCAGCAGTATCAGTCATTACCATAGCATAAAAACTTCTAACATCTATGTCATCAAAACTAACTTTGGTTTCTGCTTTTTCGGGTGTGCTACTTGTGCTTGGTTTACTGGTCGAGGGTGTACTGCTCGTTGTCGGTTTACTTGTGTTTGTTGACGGTTTACTGCTCGTTGTGCTGTCCTTACTGCTCGTGGCAGGATTGTCCGTGGCTTGCTGTTTGCTTGTGGTTGCTGTGCTTGAATCTTTGGAAGATTCGGTCTCGCTGCTTTGTGCCTCGCCACTTGTTGTTGACGATTCATTATCGTCTGTGCTTTCATTTGTCGCTGTATCGCTTGTGGTGGTGCTTACATCTGAAGATCCGTTTTCGGCGGCATCCTCTCCGCAAGCGGCAAGGGCGAATACCATCACCATTGCCATAAGTAATGCTAAAAATCTTTTCATCTTTTGGTCCTCCTCGAAAATAAAAAAGGTGCATGACCGAAGCCATACACCCGAAAAATGCACAACTCCGATTGCTGCCAGGCAATTTCCGCAACTCAATACGAGAATGCACGAATAGAGGGTGCATTTTTACCAAAAGATAAAAATACACACTCGCATTAAGTTGCTCATATTAAATTGCCTGGCCCTTTTAGTATATCACTTTCCAAGGAGGTTATCAAGGGGTAAACGAATTTTTATGCTAATCACAGCATTAATATTATGATTATAATAATCATGATATTAATAAATAAGATTATATAATCATAATACTCTTACTATGATTTTCTAGAATACTAATCATGATTTGTCTTAAACAAAGAACATTTAGAACATTAAGATTGGTTAAATCATGCCTATCTTATTGTTGATTGCTTTAAATCACATTAGAGTAAGATTGCAGAGAAAAAAGTTTCAATAAGTATTAATAAGCAATAAATTCTTTTTCTTGACAATAAATGAAAAAGAAAATATATTTTGTCATGTCATTAAGACATTACATTTAAGAAGGAGGAATTAGATAAGGAAAGTACACACAAATTTATGCAGGTGGAATTTAAGAGAGTGACCTTGACAGGTCAAAAACACCTATCACCTTTTCGCACCGCACGACTGGAAATGCCTCAAAGCGAAAAGGTGATATTGTCAACCGTAGGTCTCTTTGTTGCTTTTGTGGGGCTGGTTGGCTTCTGCTCAATGTGAGCGGGTTTGGACGGTGAGGAAATGTCCCCCGTCTGTTTGGTAGAGTATTTGCTCTGCTTTTTCTGAACTTTGCAACATAAAGTCGTAAGCATTAACGAGCGGCGACAGTCGCTCGACAATGCTTATGACATAATCCTAACGGCGATAGACCCGCGCGTAGCGCTGGTCCGGACCACAAACAATAAAAGGGGGTGGTGAATGTGAGCAAAAACAAGTCACTATTTTTTCAATTTCAATCAGCGATTGACGAGAGTTGTTTCTCAAAACATTTTGACAAGCATGCCTATAAGGGCAGAAAAGAACAATGCGAACAAGGGTGGCGAGTGTTCAGTTTCAGCAGTAGGTCAAACCTACTGGATATGGCTCACAATTTGAGCAAGTATATCAAGGAACACCATCCCGATGTCAAGCAAGTGAAACACATCAAAACGGAATGGGTACAAGATTTTTTGGATGCGAAAGCACGGGCGGAATCTTCGGTCAGCACCTTAAACTGCTATCGCTCAAATCTTGCGAAACTTTCCAAAATCGTAAATCATCATTTCGGGCTTCACACATCGTTTGAGGTGAAAGTGAAACCCGAACTCGTTACCGATAAAACATCCCCACGGGAATTTGCTTTGACCGCTGACGAGATTGACCGCATCAAGCAGTCAATCACAAAGCCCTCTAATTCAAGCAATTTTTTCGTGTTCAGCACCTTTACGGCAACAAGGGTCAACCAAGTGGAAACACTACGGGTATGCGATTTGTCGCTACACTACGACACGGGGCAAGACAAATATTTTGTAAAAACCCGTTTTCTTGGCGATAAGGGCGGCAGAGACCGAGAAATAACCACCGAGGGCAAAGAGTTCTACGATTTTTGTCGCACCTTGATTGGCGAAAAATCGGGAACAGACCTATTATTCGGCGGAATCAAAAAGGGCTCTGCAAATGCATGGTTGAATCGGCGAATGAAAAAATTACAAATATATGCACAGTCAACAAAGTGTTTAGGTGGAAAGAAAATTTTAAAAAGTGGGAATCACAGTATACGTAAGTCAAGTATCAAGGCCTATTATGAAAAACAGTTGAAGTGTTATCTTGAAAAAGGTTTCTCAAAAACACGGGCAATTGAGCTCAGTCGCGGCGACGTGTGTTGCCGATTGGGGCACTCTCGCGACCGAGAGGATGTCGCTAATCTATACCTTGGGGCAGCATCCTAAAATTTCTTAAAATATTTTTCATTTAGGCCCATTTTTTTCTTGACAACGAAAAATATATCATTAAATTTTATCTTGTAAGGCTTAACTTACACTCTCTATTTTTAAATTTTTTGGTGGAATTTTAATATTTATGAAGGCGGAATATACCCCGATTTAGATCGGGGGTATTCCGCCTTTTTTTTCATCTCAAAATCTAAAGAAAGGAGAGCAAGGTCTATGATAAATCCAACCCCTATTTATATTGATGGGTCAAAAGACAGATTTGTAAAATTCAGCGGATATGTCAAATCCGTGACACCAGAGCCGACATTCAGTTATCTTGGTCTCAAAAGCAATACCGAGACCGAAAGCCCTTTGGTGTTTGTCAAATGCTTTGATAATGCCTACGGTGTCAACCATAAAAAGTTGGTAGCGAACAGCAAAGGCAGATTCGTTGTTATTTTGGCTGAACGGGTTATGTATAACGGCAAGGACTACTACAATGCCAAAGACATCACCCTTGGTCCGAGAGAATTTACCGAGAAAACCCATCCTGTGATAGACGATACCCCACTTGATACAGACAATGCCGAGGTCAATACAGACGAAAGCGAAGCAGAATATAAACAACTCAGTTTGTTTGACTATATGGATGCAGATACAGACGAGATTCCATTTTAATTGATTTCCCCTGCCGTTCGTGGTGTCGGCCTTTGGCCGGCGCCACAGAACGGTCTCTCACAAAATATTACGAAAGGAGAACACTTGCATGGACACCTTAACTTTGACTGTAGCAGATGTAAAAAAGCATTTGCACATCGGAAATGACAAGGCCTATGCCCTTTTCAAGCAAAAGTCTTTCCCGTCCTTTCAATTCGACGGCAAGTATCTTGTAAAGCGAGACGATTTTGAAAAGTGGCTTGATAATATACAGAAACTCCCCGACAAGAACTATAAGCTATATAAATCAGCATAAAGGAGAATACAGATGATTATAAAAATTGATTTCACGGAGGATATGAAATATAATGATTTCAAAGTGACAGAAAAGAAAGACGGCAGAATGTTCTGCCGTGTCCCTATCGCCTATGAGATTGACGAAAACGGCGATAAAAAGCGATATATTTATAAAGAGATATACGGTGTTGACAGAAATGATATCGCACTAAAACGGGCGGTATTTATCGACGAGAGAGTGATGGCAGCACGTGAGAAAAAAGCAACCGACGAGTTGTTTGTCACCCAAGCCAAAGAATGGCTATACGGCGAGAAATATGGCACCGTAAAGGGTACATCCTTTGATAGGTTGGAGGGTATCCTAATCCATCAAATAATGCCTGCTGTTGAGAAACTACGGCATTATAAACTGATAGACATTGACAACAAGGATATAAAAGCAATTATGAAATACAACCTTGATAAAGGGTACAGTTATTCAACACTGTTAAAGATATATCGTTTTTTGAATGAGTTTTTTCAACATCAATTCTTAGGCGGTATTATTCCCCGAAACCCTGTGCAACAAGTCAAAATGTATAAGAAAGAGTATGTTGCCGAGCAACAAGCACAATTCCGTCAAAAAAGGGATGTTCTGCGATTAAGGGCAGATAACAATGAGACCTTAACGGAAGAGGAACAAAAAGTTGCCGACTCTACCCTCAAATGTGAGGATAAAGACGACATTCATTTCTTTACCGATGAGGAAATTGCCCGTCTGCACGTCGCCGCTGTGGCGACCTTTAACAACGGCAAACCGTGCCTAAAACAAGCGGAATTTTTTGTTTTTATGCTCAATACAGGATTACGGGCAGGAGAGGCATTAGCACTCAAATACAGCGATTTTGACTACAATAAACGGACTGTGTTTATAAGAGAAAATGTTACCTCCTCAAAAGAAAGGGACAGCGATGGAAAAGCAACAGGAAAACGGTCTGTCAAAGAGGGCAGTACCAAAACAAAATCAAGTATGGCGATATTAGACATCAACCAAAAAGCAGTTGATATTATACGACGGTTACAGGCACAAGAGCCCAAAGGGTACAACGGGTACATAATTCACAATGGTGATAAACCCATTGAGCCACGGGCATTGGAAAAGCGGTTTTACAATCTATTGAGATTGGCAAAGATTGAGCAGACGGGTCTGCACACTCTCCGACACACCTGTGCATCCAAATTGTATGAGTTGACAAACGGCGATACCAAGTTTGTGTCCGAGATGTTGCGACACAAATCGGTCAGTTTCACCGCCCAAACCTATATACATTTGGAAAGGAAATATAAACAAAGTCGTGTGAATAATTTTGCCATATAAGCAACTCGGCACCCATTGGGGTGCCTTTTTTAGTGCCTTAATTGCCATAAAACCGCCACAAATTCTGCCACAAAAACACCCCAAAACCAAGGAAAAATAGGAACGATAAGAGCAAAATCAAAAATGGTGAGAAAATAAGAAAAGTCCGAAAACCCTTGAAAACAAAGGATTTTCGGACTATCTGTGGCAGGGGCAGAAGGACTTGAACCCTCGGCACGCGGTTTTGGAGACCGCTGCTCTACCAACTGAGCTATGCCCCTGTATCTAATAGAACTAAAATACCAAACGTTTATAAAGATGTGGTGGGCCTTCAGGGGTTCGAACCCGGGACCTACCGGTTATGAGCCGGTTGCTCTAACCAACTGAGCTAAAGGCCCACATCAAATCTAACGCTTAATCATTATAACACAAAAGCCGATTTTGTCAACAACAAATTTTAAGATTTGAAGACTTTTTTTATTTACCGTAATTATCGTTATTTATTTTTGAAATATAATCTCTGGGAGAAAGTCCAAAATGCTTTTTGAATGCTTTCGAAAACACAAAAAAGTCCTCATATCCAACCGAAATTGCGGCAATCGATGGTCTAACTCCCGATTTCAGCATAAGCGCAGCAGCTTTTTCCATCCTCAATTTCATCAAATAACGCTGCGGTGATATACCAACCTTTTTCTTGAACGCTGTAGAGAAATAGCTTCGATCAAAGCCAATCTTGTTAGCAATGTCGGCTATACTTATCTTATTATGACAATTGTTGTTCATATAATTAATTGAGGTATCGACCCAATCAATAGTTTGTTTGGTCTGCTCCAGTAATTTACCAAACAATTCCCATATCTTTCCCGATAAAAAAGCCTCTTTTCCGTTCTCCATCTTTATGCATTGCTTCATACCCTCAAAAATTTCACCTATTTCGGGTTCAGTAATGACATCAGGCAGGCTAATCGGGAGCTCTGTTTCGGTGGTAAAGCCAATCCAAGTATATATCCAAGGCTTTTTTCTGTCTGCCTCATAATAGGTAGTCACACCGGGCGGGATAACAAACATCTGCCCCGGACCAAGGTTGTAAGTTTTGCCGTTTATTTGAAATGTACCGAAACCCGACACTATATAATGAAGCAACCAATTCGGTCTTATAATAGGACCAAAATGGTGAGAAGGACAACAATCCTCAAAGCCGTATTCACAAGGACTAAAGCCTTTGTATCCCTTATCTGTTATAAATTCACGGTATTGCATAATATCACCCAAATCAATTATACAACAAAATAACATGTTTTTACAACATAAAACTATGTAAAAAATAAAATATAGACATTATACTGAAATCAAACTTTAGGAGGTGTCTATTTATGAAACTTACATTCATGGGCGCAGGCAGTACGGTTTTTGCCCGAAACGTTATCGGAGACTGCATGTGCTCCGAGGTACTTCGTGACAGCGTGTTTGCTCTTTATGATATCGACGGCGAACGTCTTGAGCAAAGCCGTGTTATCTTAGAAGCAATGCGTAAAGCAAAGGGAGGTTTCGGTAAGATTGAGTGTTATCTTGGTGTTGAAAACCGCAAGGCTGCACTAAAAGGTGCTGATTTTGTTGTTAACGCTATTCAGGTAGGTCTTTACGATCCTTGCACCATCATTGACTTTGAAGTCCCTAAAAAATACGGTCTCAGACAGACTATTGCCGACACATTAGGAATAGGCGGAATCATGAGAGCACTTCGCACCATTCCCGTTCTCGAAGATTTTGCAAATGATATGGCTGAGGTATGCCCCGATGCTTGGTTTATGAACTATACAAATCCAATGGCCATGCTTTCGGGCTTTATGCAAAGATATACCCCTATCAAAACTGTCGGTCTTTGCCACAGCGTACAGTGCTGTACTAAGAGTCTGTTCAAAACCTTGAGCATTGATGAGAGCTTGCTTGAAGGCCGCAAGGAGCTTATCGCAGGTATCAACCACATGGGATGGCTTTTGGAGATAAGAGATAAGGACGGCAACGACCTCTACCCTCTTATTCGTTCTAAGGTTCCTGCATATATGGAGCGCACCGATGTCATTAACAAGGTCAGAATTGACTACATCAACAACTTTGGATACTATTGTACCGAATCAAGCGAGCATAACGCTGAGTACAATATGTTCTACATAAAGTCCAAGTATCCCGAGCTCATTGAAAAGTACAATATTCCGCTTGATGAATATCCGAGACGCTGTGTTGAGCAGATTGCCAAATGGAAAGATGAATATGAAGAGCTGCTTAAAAACGGTGTAAAAGAGCATAACCGTTCTAATGAGTACGCTTCCCGTATTATGGAGGCCATGGTCACTAACACACCTTTTGAGATCGGCGGTAACGTGCTTAATAAAAACAACGGTCTTATCACAAACCTACCTGCAGAGGCTTGCGTTGAGGTTCCGTGCCTCGTCGATGGTCATGGCATACACGGTTGCCATGTTGGCGCTTTGCCCGTACAGTGCGCCGCTATGAATATGACCAATATTAATGTTCAGTTGCTGACTATTGAAGCTGCCGTAACCCGAAAGAAGGAACACATTTATCAAGCCGCAATGCTCGATCCTCACACCGGCTCCGAGCTTGATATTGACACCATCAAGAAAATGGTCGATGAGCTTATCGAGGCTCACGGCGATTATCTACCTAAATATCACTAAACATCATTAAAAGGGCGCTGTATTATACAGCACCCTTTTTGTTATTCAAAACACTCCAACAGATTTTAAGAGGAACGATGCCACGAACACCGTAAATGCCGAGACCACCGTAGTCCAAATAACCAATTGACCTGCAAGCACGGCATCGCTATCCAGTTCCTGCGCCATTGGGACGCTTGAAACTGCCACAGGTGTAGCAAACACAGCAACAAAGGTAGCAAAGTGTGCACCCGAGAACAAATCTCTAAATAGAAGATAAGCAAAACCCAATCCAAGCAAAGGAACAGCAACCGTACGCATAAGTACACCGAAAAATATTTCTTTCTTAAGCTCTTTAACAGCCGAAAACTCAAATTGAATACCTAAAACAAGCAGTGCCAACGGCGTTGCAACCGAGGAAAGATACTTTAAAACCTTATACGCAGGCTCGATATCGGTCAATCGGAACGATACACCGTACTTTTCGAATATCGCCCTTACACCTAAAACAATCACACCTGACAATATACTGATTATCAGCGGATTTTTGATAATATCTAATAATATTTTTTTGATGCAGATTTTTTGTGAATTGCGATTGAAGATTGAAAGGCTGATGACTGCTAAAATATTAAAGGCGGGAATAATGGCTGCAGAAAGAAGTGTTGCAACCAATGCACCCTCCGCACCGAAAAGAGATTCGGCAAGAGGTATACCGATCAATGCGTAATTTGAGCGGAAGGTTGATTGCAGTATCGCTCCCCTACGTTCATTTTTATCGGTTATGAGTACAACTGCAGGTATCGACAATAAAAACACTACTGCAACCGCTGCAAGTGTATACGCAATATAATCGTACTTCATCCCGCTGACGGTCTCAATGTTGTATACATTTAAAAACAGCATCACAGGTAAAAACAAGCGAAACACAAGCTTATTAAGGAGCTTGGCATGCTCTACCTTTACAAGGCCAATTCGTTTTATAAAGTAACCGAGTGCCACCATAAGAATAATAGGCAAAACAGCTTCAACTGCAAAAATCAATGATTCCATTTATTCACCTTATTTTTATATTACTTTATAATAAAGTAAAAGATATGCTACCAAAATGATAGCATATCTTTTAGTAAATATCAATTATTTATTACTTGAAATATCTCTCCAAAAGACCCTTCAACGCCTTGCCGTGGCGGGCTTCGTCACGAGCCATTTCGTGAACGGTATCATGAATAGCATCAAGACCGTTTTTCTTAGCACAGGAAGCAAGGTCAAATTTACCCTGAGTTGCACCAAACTCACAGTCAACACGCCAAGCAAGATTATCCTTGGTGGTGGCTTTCATGTTGGGCTCAAGATCTGTACCGAGAAGTTCTGCAAACTTTGCTGCATGCTCAGCCTCTTCATAGGCTGCCTTTTCCCAGTAAAGACCGATCTCGGGATAGCCCTCACGGTGTGCAATACGAGCCATGCAAAGATACATACCAACCTCAGAGCACTCTCCCTGGAAGTTAGCCATCAACTGCTCAAGAATATAAGCCTTATCCTCGTCAGAAATATCAGGATTGTTTTTAACTGTCTTTTCATAAATGCCATACTCGTGCTCAGCGGCAAGCTTACCCTCTTCCATTACCTTAAACTTAGAACCGGGGACCTTGCAAACAGGACAAACGAAGCCCTCAGGCATAACATCTGCTTCATGTACATAACCGCAAACAGGACATACAAACTTTTTCATAATATATATACTCCTTAAATTAATTATAATTTTACCTCATCGGTATGTGTTCATTCTATCATAAGCATTAATTATTTGCAAGTAAATTCCGTGTTAATTCAACATTTATATGCAACATTTTAACCATTTAGTCACAAAGACAGCAAACGTTTGTCAGCTTGTAACAGTAACGGATATATTTTACTGTTTATTTGGATAAATCTGAGTTTATATCTGAAGTTGACTGCTGAGATGACGAGTACAAAGGGTTTCTTCCAAGCTCTCGCCAATTTTCGGGCGTTTGCTGAAAGAAAAACAGCATAAGAATAACAACGCTCAGCAAAAATGACAGTACCGTTATTGATTTCAACTTCTTTTGACCGTTTTTGAGTTTAATAAAACGACGCTTTTTTAAGCTGTAACATTTGTCAAAAATAAACTGCTTAAAATCAGTACCGTCCTGACACCTTACAGACAGCTTATCAACCGTCAAGGTAACACCATAGGTCATAACGATTATCACACTGTTTTGGGTCTCATATACCTTTTCGACAAGTGCATACTCATAGCTTCGGTCCTGATCACATGAGGAAAACACATATATCTTATCACTAAACTCAATACGACAGTCAATAACATCCTTGCCATATCTTATTCTTTGCTGACCCTGCATTTTATCCGAAATTTTTCTAACCATAACAAATGAGTACAGAAAAATAAACGAGCAACAAAACGACAATATACAAAAGGTTAAATTCAATTCCTCCATCCAAAACAGAAGACCCGTCAAAGCGGCAAAAGCTATAAGAACAACAAAGCTCAAGCGATTAAGCTTACGGTACTTGATGCTGTCAAGCTCCTTATAGGTATCCCAATCAACCTTAGTATCACAAGTAAAATATACTTTTCTCTCGTTTTCCATAACATCACCCAAAACAAAATGTGTCTGCAAATTACAGACACATTTTATCACATATTTATGAACTTTTCAACATTAAAGTATTATGCAGATGAGACCAGAACAGCCCTCATTGATAACCCTTTCTAAGGTCTCCTGCAGACGCATTCTCGCATCCATAGGCATTCGGGCAAGCTTTGTGTGAAGTCCCTCGTTCACAAGCTCATGTAACGACTTCCCGAATATATTTGAATCCCATATCTTGGTCGGTTCTTCCTCAAATTCATTAAGCAGATACATCACCAGATCCTCTGATTGCTTTTCTGACCCTACTATCGGGCTGACCTCGGTGGTGATGCTTGCTTTCATCATGTGGATTGACGGAGCCGATGCACGAAGTCTCACACCGTAGCGACCGCCCTGCTTAACTATCTCAGGCTCCTCCAAAGACAACTCATCGATCTCAGGCATTACGATACCGTAGCCTGTCGCCTCGACCTCATCAAGTGCGTTTTTAAACCGGTAGTATTCCTTTTTTATATTGGAAAACTCTATGATCTCACGCATAAGCTGTTGTTCATTATTAATGTCTACACCCGTCGATTCTTTTAAAACACTATAAAAGAGATTGCGGTCAATATCGGCAATTACCGTAGCACTTCCCGCACCTAGCTCGATCTCGTCAACAGCGCAGTATGTCACATTTTCACAGCCTGACAGCTTTTTACCGAAAACATTTATATCGGATACCTTTCTGAGCTCTTCGGCAGACGTGAGAATAGACGAGTACATTTGCTTTTGTAGCCAATGCTGGGAATCTAATGCCGTAATCCACATAGGCAGTTTTATCTTTACCTCTTTGACGGGAAACTCATACAGCATTTCTGTCAGTATCTCCATAATGTCTTGCTCATTAAGCTCAAGACAGTTTATAGGCTTTACTGCAACATCATAACGCTCAGCAATATCTTCAGCTGCTCTGATTGCTGATTCTGAGTTTGGATACATACTGTTCATAAGAACAACAAACGGCTTATTTATAGCCTTTAATTCATTGATAACACGTTCTTCAGCCTCTGCATATTCCTCACGAGGAATATCGCTGATGCTTCCGTCGGTCGTTATAACCAAACCAATGGTAGAATGCTCGGTTATTACCTTTTTTGTGCCGTATTCAGCCGCCATATTAAAGGGCACGGGTTCTTCAAACCACGGCGTCATAACCATTCTCGGATTATCATCCTCAATATATCCCAACGAGCTTGGAACTATGTATCCAACACAATCGATAAGTCGGACGTTCATCGAAACATTATGGTCAAGGTCGATCTTCACACCCTTTTCAGGCACAAATTTAGGTTCGGTGGTCATAATTGTCCTACCGCCCGCAGACTGCGGTAGCTCATCATTTGCACGTTCCTTTTGGTATTCGCCGTCGATGTTAGGGATAACTAAAGTATCCATGAATTTTTTGATAAATGTTGATTTACCTGTGCGCACAGGACCGACAACACCGATATATATGTCACCGCCTGTGCGTGCCGCTATATCACTGTAGATACTTGTACTTGTCATAAAAATTCCTCCGTTGCGTTAATATCCTGTATAATATATGCGCAACGAAGGAAGCAATATGTCAATCAAAGTTTATATATTCATTTAAATATTCCCAACGTGTTATTTCTTTTTTATAATACACCAAGAATATACAAAGTGCTAAAACCAAAATATTAACTATAAATGTAGTTAATTTAACATTTTTTCTACTTTCTTTACCAGCCGCTGCAACTAATATATTTACAAAAAAGACAATAGCAAGCACTATACACAGAACACCTTTAACCTCAGTCGATAAATAAGCATAATAATTCCCATTAACAAAACTATAGTCTGCTCGTAAGAATTCTTGTCGAACGACAAAGGTTGCAATTAACACGACTGCACATACGACATAAGAAATTATAGTGTTAACACTTATCTTGCTTTTTTCGTTATTATTCGGATTTTGTTCATTTTGAGTATCTTGGATATCAGTTTTCGAGTTCTCGACCCCTGCATAGCATTCTTTACAGAACTTCGCCCCTTCTTCTAATTTAGCTCCGCATTCTTGACAATACATATACATCCTCCTTGAATTTATAATTCTGTTTTGGAATTTTATTAATTATAATTCCGTTTCGGAATTTTGTCAAGTGTTTTACTTAATATAATTTTATTGAAGAATTATATTAGGATGTGCTGATGATGAAAATTAGAAAAGCAGAATACGGCAACAGTAACATGATCGGAAGAAATATCGAACGGTTAAGAAAGCTTAAAGGTATAAAGCAAAAGGATTTTATTTCAAAAATGCAGACCAACGGTTGTGATATTAACCCGACAAGCTATTCAAAGCTTGAAGGACAGGTACGTGCCGTAACCGATAAGGAGATATATACTATAGCTAAGATCCTAAACGTGAAGATAGAGGATTTATTTGAGTTTGAAAACAATCACTAAAATAATTAAACACCTTACTCCGTAGCATTATAACGGAATAAGGTGTTATATTTTATAATCTGTAATCTATACACCGCTAAGATCAAACGGTGGAATATACTTTTCGCTTCCACTATTCAAGTCTTGGGTATAAATACTTTCAATACCGCAGTCAGCGGCGTAATCAAGAACCTTGTTGTATTCCCTTTTGGTCAGTTTTCGGTTCAGTTCCTTATAATTTTCAAGGTCACCGTACGGTGTGTACTGACTCATCAAGCTGAATACTGCCCACGGAACATTATGAGCGACCCAATCTATAACGTCGATAGCATCATTTGTACCCTGAGGCAGAATCAAATGACGGATTATCAAGCCCTTTTTCATAATACCATCACTGTCAAAGACGTTTTGTTTTACAGCCTCGGCGCAACTGAGAATAGCCTTTTCGGAAACCTCAGGATAATCCTTAGCCTTAGAATATTTGAGCGCTCTTTCCGACGAGCGGTATTTCATATCCATAAGAAAGATGTCGGTAAATTCAGATGCCTTGCTAATTGTTTCGACGGTATCGTATCCGCCTGAATTATACACAATAGGTATATTGGGTGTGTATAGCTTAAGAGCCTTTTCAACAGCGTGAACATAATGAGTCGGGTTTACAAGATTTATATTATGCGCACCAAGGCTTTCCAACTCACTGAAAATTTCGGCAAGTCGCTCGACCGAAATTACTTTACCGAAATTTTTATGTGATATTTCATTATTCTGACAAAAGACACAGCACAGTGAACATCCGCTGAAAAACACTGTTCCCGAGCCGTTTTTGCCGCTGATACACGGCTCCTCCCAAAAATGCAGTCCTGCCCGTGCCACCTTTGGGAGAAGTGGCATTTTACACACTCCATACCCTATCATTCCATTTCTCTCTGCACCACAGCTTCTCGGGCACTCACGACACACCATTTTTCCACCTTCTTTGTGGACTATTATACGTTTTTTTCACCTTGAATTCAAGCACTTTCTTAAACTTTGAAAGCGGTGTCACTGCTTTGCCGCCCAAACACAACAGCATCACAGAGTTAGGAATCAGCATCAAAGAATTGAACAGGTCGGTCAGCAGCCACGCTAAGCTGTCGCTTATAACGCAGGACATTGGAACACAAACCAAAAATATCACTATGTATATCTTTTTGTACGTGCCGGATGCTGTAAAAAACTCAAGTGACTTAACTCCGTAGTAAGACCAACCGACTATAGAGGCAAAAGCAAAACAGCAGGCAGACAGACTCAATGCCTTAATTCCCAAACCACCGAAAACGCTTTTAAAAATCTCGCATATCAGCAAAAACGGGTCGTTTAGGTTGCCGTTTATGTAAATTGGTGACGACAGCACAGCAACGGCAGTCAGCATACATACCACTACCGTGTCAATGAAGACCTCCACAATTCCCCAACAGCCCTGACAAAACGGATCGGCATTTTCAGCACCCGAATGAGCAATCGGTGAGCTTCCCATACCTGCCTCATGAGTAAAAAGCCCTTTCATTACACCTGTTCTTATTGCTTTTGACAGTATCGCACCGCTGAAGCCGCCGATTGCTTGCTTAATACCCACAGCCGATGTAACGACCGATAATAAAGCACTCGGAACATTTTCTATGTTTGAAACAATGATGATTAATACCGCCGCTATGTAAAACAGCGACATCAACGGCACAAAAACCGCCGAGAAGTTTTGATAAAGTCTGTCCTTGCCGATAAGTATTATTAGTAACAATGGCAGTATCAGCAAGGTTATAGGTTGCGCCCCGATACCAAATCCTATCTCTGCAAACCGATATATCGATTTTGATTGCATGAGATTACCTGCAAAAAAGGATGCCAAAACCGTCACAGCGGCAAATATACTACCAAATTTTTTTAATATCCCTGCCGCCCTATTTCTGATAACATACATTGGTCCGCCGTTATTACGATGCGAGTCATTAGCCTCCTCAACACAAATATAGACCTCAGCAAACTTTATGATCATTCCCGCAAAGCCCGTGACCAGCATCCAGAATATTGCTCCTGCACCACCGACTATAATTGCGGCGGCTACACCAATAATATTCCCGATTCCTATAGTACTCCCCAAAGCTATAGACATTGCTTTAAAGCCGTTTAAATCTCGGCTTTTAATAAGTCTTTTGAAAGTGATACTAAACACTAAACCAAGCCTTGAAAACTGAAAGAATCGAGATTTCAACGTGAGATAAACACCGTTAGTAAGTAACAATGCTGCGCAAAAAAATGATAAAACACCCATAAAAAATCACCCGTACATTTTATGTAAAAGTACGGGTGATTATTTATTCTTCTTGCAATTCCTGAGACGTATTCTCGGCTCTTTCAACCTTTTTAGGCGTTGCAGGAATAGGCGCAGTATTATGTTTTACAACAACCTTGTCATAATACTTCTTAAAAGCAACTCTACCGATAAACCTGTTACCGCAGGAACAAGAAAATTCAGCCTTGAAATAATGCCCTTTAAAGCTCCAAGAGGTCATACGTTTGGCGTCTTTTCCGCATTTTTCACACTTAAATTCCATCTTCTTTTTATTTACAAGCGGACTGTTAAGGTCACGGATTATGTATGCCTTAAAGGTAAGTCTCGCATAATAATCGGGCACCGATGTATCGATTATGTATGACAGCAAGCGTTCCTTGTTAAAAACCTTACGGAGCATTTCAGCACAAAGCAGGCTGTCATCAAGAGCTCGATGAAGGCCGATCCCGTCGATAGGAATGCCCAGCATAATAGCCATGTTACCGACCGAGACCTGAGATGTAATAGCACTGCCACGCTTTATCATTTCATTTTGCACATATTTCTGCAGATCAAGATACTTACCAATTATGGGTACCGTGTTAATTCTTCTTCTTAATCTGAAGTTTTCGAGCAGAACATAAAGGTCAGAATTGCTCCACGTCATTGTAACGGCATCCTTACCTGCCCATTCAGCATAGAGATCGACCGCTTGATCAAAGGTCATACCCTTGGCTAACATTTCCTCGGTGGTGATATTGGTCAGTCTTTGAAAACGGGTGTTCAATTTCTTGGTAAAGGTCGACTTTATAAGCACACTGAAGCGAGAGATCTCGTTCAAATTTTCGTCTAATTTGACAGCGCCGATCTCTATCAGTTCATTAATACATTTTCCGTTGATCTTACAGTATGGCGTGTGCCACTCATTATCAAGAATAATATATTCCATTACTGCTTTCTCAGTCTGCTTTCATATTTCATTCGGGTCTCTTTATCAAGAATACGCTTTCTCAAGCGGATTGACTCAGGTGTTATCTCAACAAGCTCATCTGATTTGATAAATTCAAGTGATTGCTCAAGGCTTAACACCGTTGGCGGAGTAAGCTTCAATGCATCATCCGAGCCTGCCGCACGCATATTGGTTGCCGCTTTCTTTTTACATACGTTACAAACAATATCTTCGTTCTTGGGATTCTCACCAATTATCATACCCTCATAAACAGGAACACCCGGTCCTATAAACAGTCTTCCACGTGACTGGGTATTAAACAATCCGTATCCCGTTGTCTCACCCGATTCGTGAACAATGAGTGAGCCTGTAAGACGGTTTTCGATATCACCCTTATATTCCTCATATCCATGGAAAATATGGTTCATTATGCCATTACCGTTAGTATCGGTCATAAACTGCGAACGGTAACCGATAAGTCCACGTGCGGGAATCAGGAATTCCAAATGGGTAAGTCCTGTTTCTCTTGTGCCCATATTTTGCAGCTCGGCATGACGAGTGCCAAGACGCTCCATTACAGAGCCAACATATTCCTCGGGAACCTCAATCATCAGAAGCTCGATAGGCTCTAATCTTTTGCCGTTAGCATCGGTTTTGTAGATAACCTCGGGCGGTGAGACCTGAAACTCGTAACCTTGACGGCGCATGGTCTCGATAAGAATAGACAAATGCAGCTCACCACGGCCCGAAACCTTGAAGGTATCGGCCGAATCGGTCTCCTCGACACGCATACTGACATTGGTCTCAACCTCTTTAAACAAACGGTCTCTGAGGTTACGGGAAGTAACAAACTTGCCCTCTTTACCTGCAAACGGCGAATTGTTGACCATAAAATTCATCGAAAGCGTGGGCTCATCGATCTTGATAAACGGCAACGGTTCGATATGCTCAGGGTCACACACGGTCTCACCTATGTTAAGATCGGCAATACCTGCTACCGACACAAGCTCACCGAAAGGTGCTTCCTCTACATCAACTCTGCGAAGTCCCTCAAAAAGGAATAGCTTTGTTATCTTAACATTTTTATGAGTTCCGTCCTCATGGCAAAGAGCAACGCTCTGTCCAACCTTAAGGCTTCCTCTTTCAACTCGTCCGACACCGATACGACCTATATAATCGTCGTAATCGATATTGGAAAAAAGAACCTGTGTAGGACCATCGATATCTCCCTCGGGTGGGTCGATCTCATTAACGATTGCATCGTACAACGGCTTAAGGTCGGTGCCCATATTATCGGGGTCAAGCGAAGCATAGCCGTCACGTCCCGAGGCGTAAACAACGGGAAATTCTATCTGCTCATCATCGGCACCAAGCTCAATAAACAGGTCAAGAACCTCATCAACGACCTCTTTAGGTCTTGCCATCGGACGGTCGATCTTATTAACGACAACGATTGCCTTTTTGCCTAAGCCAAGCGCTTTTTTGAGAACGAATCTTGTCTGAGGCATACAGCCTTCAAACGCATCGACAAGCAGCACAACTCCATCAACCATCATCAGAATTCGTTCAACCTCACCGCCGAAATCGGCATGCCCGGGGGTATCAACGATATTAATCTTGATGTCGCCGTACATAACACTCGTGTTTTTTGAAAGAATTGTTATTCCTCTTTCTCTTTCAAGATCACCCGAGTCCATGACACGTTCGGCTACTTGTTCGTTCTGACGAAATGTGCCGCTCTGCTTCAATAGCTGGTCGACCAAAGTCGTTTTACCGTGATCGACGTGAGCGATTATGGCAACGTTTCGAATATTTTCTGCTTTTGGCATAATTTCAACTTCTTCCTGAATCTAAGCATAATTTAACTGATTTATTATAACAGAAAAAACTATGTTTAACAAGTATATACGACAAGAAATTCAAAATAAATCGGAATTATTTTATAATTTTTTTTATAAACTATTAACTCAGTATTATGATAGGTGTTAAATTAAGCTACTAAATATACGAAAACTTCCTGAAGAATTGTAATTCTTCAGGAAGCTTCTTTATACTATCTTACCACTGTACCTTAGCATCCGAAACAATGTCAGAAACACCATCATTAAGCTGATATAAATGCACATAATCAACTATAAACTGATTAGTATTTTCCCACTCTTCGTCGGTTGCAGTCATAGGCAACGGACAGTTGCTGAAGCCTGCGGTGCCCGCAAGTCTCAGGTTGACATATTCACCGGTATAGGCATACTTATAATCCTCAAAGCCAGCTTCATTCAGGTTAAGGTCACAGTAGATTTTACCGTCTGCAGTAAATGCAATATAATCCTCGGTCCAAAGGAAACCAAAGGTATGGAAATCCTCACTCAAAAGCTTACCGTCGGTTTTTTGCACGCTATACTTACTTTCGTTAGCACGGATATCGTCAAAAGAACGGTGCACATTACCGATTGATTCACCAATTCCTTTGGGCCATACATGAGCATTTGCGTCGGTAACAGCAGCATTACCAAAGTTTTCGGCAATATCGACCTCCATCGAATATCCATGTTCAAACGTATTGGTTTTGACATTGGCAGACGACATCCACAAGGTGCTCCAGAAACCGCTTCCCTTAGGAGTGATCGAGCTCATTTCAACATAACCGTGTCTAAAAATCATTGTGGTATATGTACGCAATGTTCCGCTGTAATAGTTACCCTCATCCTGAGTAAATACTGAATGGAAATATCCGTCATATATCAAAACGTTTTCGGGTTTACGCCAAGCACGCTTACCATTCTGTCCCGATAATCCGTCATCACCACGCTTGGTATATTCCTCACTGATGATATCCCATTTAGTTGTGTCAACAGCATTACCGTCAAAATCATCTACCCAAACAGGACGGTATGTAACAGAATTATCATAGCCTGCTGTGTAGGTGGCTTTATAGCTGCCATTTTTTACTGAATTTGCATCAGTAACTACACCGTTTTCGCAAAGCTTAGCAAATTCAGAAACGGCCATGGCTGTTGAATAAGTGTTACCGCCGTTAAGATAGACCTTGTTGCCTGAAACAGTCACATTATAAAGATCGTAATCACCAAGCGTCTCTATTCCTGAACGGTTGGTTTTGCCTACAACTATCTCATACTCAGACTCGGTGGTGTATGCGTCCTCTTTGACCTTAAGCATATAGCCGGTTGACTCATACACAAAATCAACAAGATTTTCAATCTCTATCTGAGTTAAGTAAGAGCTGTTATAATGCGGTCTTACAATGCTGAACTTACCAATACAGACACCATTTATGGTAATATCCTTATACTCACCCTGCTTGGCATCAATATATTCGATACCGCCCTTAATGCCATCCTTTTTAAGGAAATTCTCAACAAAGTACTTACAAGCAGCATCAAGCGTATCGGCGTTATAAGCATTTATAACGATCTTTTTACCCATTGTGCAGATAATAAAATCCTCATAACGGCCGTAGCCCTTATCAATCATGTAGTTGATAGCCGCAGCCGACTCGGGACGATTGGTATTACCGACAAGTATCTCGTAAGCGTCAGTGCCGTCCTCTGCATCGGACGAGTTCTTAACATTTATGCCAAGAACTGACTTCATTTGCTTAAAAATAATAGCTGCCTTATTAGCCTCATCAATTTCCGGAACTTCAGGTCTGACAATGGTATACAACGACTCACCCGAATCACTCACGTAATTAACATCGTTGGTATTAATCGTGTTGGCTGCGCCGTTTTGCTGAGTATCTTGCCCTGAAGAATTGTTCTCACTGTCCGAACCGCATGCAAACAGTGAAATCATCATCAAAATCGCAAGAGCTAACGTTAAATACTTTTTCACAAAAAAATCCTCCTAATAATTTGATATCATATTATACCATTTTACAATAAAACTGTCAACATTGGATAAAAAAGTATTTTTTGTAAAAATGATCAAATTATATAGAGAATCAACCAACAGTCAGATCGGAAAGATTTGCATCGATAAATTCGATCAGCTTTTCACGGTCAAGGAAAAGCTGACAGCCTCTGACACCTGCACTGACCGTGATCTTGTCAAACAGAACAGCCGTTTCATCAATAAAGGTTGGAAATTTCTTCTTCATACCTATCGGCGAACATCCACCACGAATGTACCCTGTAAGTCCAAGCAGTTCTTTTACCGCAATCAGCTCTACCCTTTTATCGCCTGCCACTTTAGCACATTTTTTGAGGTCTAATTCAGCGTTAACGGGTATGCAGAAAACCATCGGGCCAAGCTTTTCTCCTTTAGCCACCAAGGTCTTGAACATCAAATTCGGATCTAAGCCCGTCTGCTGAGCGATATGCATTCCGGACAGATCGTTTTCATCAACCTCGTATATTATCTCTTCATATTCAATGCCTGCCTTATCAAGCTGACGCATTGCATTAGTTTTATTCATAACTGCTCCTTTAAACATTTATCTCCTGACCGAGCTTCACCGAGTAAATAACACACTCGCTGACCTCTCTTTCAAATATCTCGGCAACAGCCTCTTTATAAATGCTAAGCTGCTGAGAATATCTGTTTGCAAGCGTATCCATATCATTTACGTTATCGGTCTTAAAGTCAACAATAACAATCTTACCGTCCTCTTCAAAGATACAGTCGGCAATACCTTGAATTATTGTAGTTTGGCCGTTATACGGATAGTGCACCATAAATTTATACTCACGCTGAACATTGTCAGAGGATTTGATGCGGTTGTATATCTGACTTTTAAAGAACATTGTGAGCATTTGGCGGTCAATCGCATCCGCCTCCTGTTCACTGATAAACTCATACTCATAAAGGCGTGTGATTTCAGCCTCTAAATCGTGCTCAACCGCTTCAAAATCAGCATATTGCATGAATTTATGCAAAGCAGTGCCCCGCTCGGCAGGAGTGAGACCTGCTTTTGACATAAATCTCGGTCTTGCTTTAAAAGCATATTGTTCACGGTCACCATGAACAAGCTCGGTAACAGCGAGCTTTGACGGAGTAATGCAAGCATTTGAATATGGATAGATATAGCTGAACCGTTCTTCAATAAGCTGTCGGTTTTCTTTAGATAAACCGTGACCTGCCGTTTCACCGTCAGCTATACTGTGTGAAACGACATCAGATTTATGTGAATCAGATAAAATAAGCTTAAACTCACCTTTGCCGTTAAAACCGATGGTATTGATATCGGCAAGCTCGCAAAGCTTGTCGCCGCTTTTTTGAAGCAGCGCAGCGCTTAAAATAAATCTCTTCAATCCGTCAGCGGAGGTGACATAGTCGGCAGGAACCTTACCGCTAACACCTGCATTAACGCCCAACGAAGCGGCAGCATTTACAATATCGGCATTTAGAGCCTTTGAGGTAATAGAAAGCACCAGCCGCTCCTCTGCTCTGGTCATTGCAACATAAAACAGTCTGAGCTCCTCGGCAATAAGCTTATTAAGCTCAGCAATTCTTAAAGCATTTCTTGCAGGGGTCTGATACTTGATACCGTTTTCAACATAATTCATGCCGATACCGTATTTTCCGTTTATTATCATTGGCTCGATAAGATCCATCTTATTAAAGCCGTTACCACAGCCTGCGACAATACACACAGGAAACTGCAGACCCTTTGAGCCGTGAAAGCTCATAATACGCACCGCATTTACATCCTTTTGAGGTAGCTTATCTCCCGCAGAGCCTTCGGAAGCCGAGCGGTCAAAATACTCAATAAAGCCCGAAAGACCCATATCAGAAAACTGCTCATAGTCGGCAGCCATTGAAACAAGTGCCGACAGATTGTTTCTGATTTGTCGGCCGTTTTCACCGCAGCCCATTATCTCTTTTAAATAGGTAATATTATACATTTCAGAAATGAGCTTACTTATCGGTACAGTAACCGCAGAGCAACGAAGCTTTGACAGAACATCAAGCATCCTCTGCGATTTTTCATTACCTGTATCAGCCGAACTCACAAGACATTTGTAAAGGCTCGAATATTTGTTTTCGGCTCTGATTTCGGCAACATCATCATATGTAAAGCCAAAGGCAACCGATGTCATAGAAGCAAGCAAAGGAATATCCTCTGTTGGGTTATTTACAGTCCTTAGTATTGACATAGCTGTCAGTATTTCGGGAGACTCAAAAAACTCACCCGAATTATAAACCACTGGTATCCCTTTTTTCTTAAGAGCATCGATGTAAAACTTTGCACGTTTCGACGGAGAGCGTAGCAGAATAGCAAAATCCTTATATTCAGCCTTTCTAAGCTCCTGACTCTCACGGTCAACACGAAGAAACGGCTCTTCCTCTAAACAAGAGGATACATAATCAGCAACCGATGCCGCATCAGCCATATCACGGCTTTGATTTGAAGCGGTATTCTCGGTAAGTATAATTTCAGCAGCAGGAATGTTGTTCTCTGGATAGTTCGCTCCTGCTACAAGCTCCTCTTCTGAGTTATACTCAAGTGAGCATGTCGAGCTTTGCATCAAAGCACCGCACAGACCGTTAACAAAATCACATACACCCTTGCGACTGCGGAAATTAGCACTGAGTATTACCTTTTTGGTCGGCATCTCGGTATTATTCTTTTCATCAAACAAAGGATAAGCATTTTTATGACGCAGGAAATTATCAGGATTAGCATTTCTGAATGCATAGATACACTGCTTTACATCGCCAACCATAAAAAGGTGCTTACCACTGTCAGATACAGCAAAAAACAAGGAATCCTGCAGGTCGTTATTATCCTGATACTCATCGACAAGCACTTCGTCATAAAGTTTGCAAATATCCTTGGAAAGCTCCGATGGTACAAGACCGTCGTCCGTTTCGGTACACAAAAGCTTTAAAGCGAATTGCTCAACAAGACTAAAGGTCAATAGGTTATTCTTTATCAGCAACTCTGTGAAGCGTTCAGAAAACTCCTTAACAAGGCCTATCAAAGCGGCAACCTGACCGCCGGTATTATGTAATGCGGCAAGAGCCGACGCTTCATCACCGCACATTTCCTTGGCAATACTCTTCACATCGTTGAATATGCCGTCACGGATGCCTTTCATAACATCACGAAGCTCGGTGTTTTTAGCGCCTCTAACGGTTTTGACAGCAGTTTTTTCGAAGTTATCAGCGAAATCGTAAAGCTCATTCCAAGACCTGTTAAGAGCCGACTGCTTCATACTTTTCAGTAGCTCAAAAGTATCCGAAAAGCCGTTAAACCAAGCTGACTCAAACTCGGTACCAAGGCACTCTCTTAAAATAAATTCAGTATTTTCGATAGCCGAAGATAGCTTGATAACCGCTCTATCAAAAATAGGCTCGCAGAACACACAGCAATCAAGCGACTCGGCAAAATAATTATCAACCGAGGAACTCATCCAATGCTCAGGTCTAGAAAGACAAAGGCTGAAATCGTATACATCGGTAACAGCCTTTGACAAGCCACGCTCACCGTTATAAATATTAAACGTCTCACACAGCATATTAAAGGACTTATCAGGGTTAGCAAAATGTCCTGATAAAACATCTTTGATAGCACGTTCCTTTAATACCGCCGTTTGTGCACCGCTTGCAACCATAAAATCGGGAGAAATACCGAGCAAGCCGAAGTTTTTACGCACAAGATCTATACAAAAAGAGTCAATGGTGCATATTTTTGCATTCTTTAGCAAAAGCTTTTGCTTTAAAATATGTGCATTATTAGGGTTTTCGCTGCACACACGGTCAAGCTCTTTGCCGATACGAACACGCATCTCGAGTGCTGAAGCATTTGTGAAGGTCACAATAAGCATGCGGTCAATATTCAGAGGAGCTTCGCCAAAGCACACTCTTTGAATAACACGCTCGGTCAGAACTGCTGTTTTACCAGAGCCTGCTGCTGCTGCGACCAGCACAGTGCCCGTGGCATCAATAGCATTTTTCTGTTCAGCAGTGAACTTAATTGCCATCTGCTTCCTCCCCCAATTCTTTCTTCATCATTTCAATCGCCTCAAAATTATTGCACTTAACACTTTCGTTGTGCTCAAGATAAGGATCAAATCTGCAAACAGCTTTATAATCACAGTATTTGCATACAAAGTCATCCTTTATCTTCAACGGTTTCGGTGAGATTTCACCGTTCATAACGGTATTGCCGATTTTTTGCAGTAACAACTCAATATAACTGAAAACAGTTTTAAAGGCTTCCTCAGGAATAAGAGTATCGGTTTTATAAAAGCTGTTTCCCGATGAGGTTATATGAGGAGGAATTATCTTCCCACCTCCCTCAGGCTCCATCTGCTTTACGGTGTCAATATCATTCAAAACAATACCGTTCATCTTGATATATTTTGTGACCTCGTCAGACACACGGCGCTTGGCAGGAAAATACAGCACACCTGCAGGAATTGACGCTCCGATCAGCTCCTGACCGTTTTTTAGTATTGAGTACAGATACAAAAGCATCTGCATATTATGTCCGCTTAAAAGCTCAGCCAGCTTAAATGTATCTCCCTTAGAACCTGTTTTATAGTCTATAACTCTGAGTTTTCCGTCGGGTGTAGTGTCAACACGGTCAACATAACCGTTAAGCACCACTCTTTGACCTCGCTCGGTCAATACGCTGATTCCGTCTACGAGACCATCAGCGCCAACCTTAAGCTCACAGTACTTAGGTTTAAATGAGCTTACGGCAAATTCACTGTTGAGCGCTCTTGCAAGATAAGCCACTGTTTCCTTGGTAACATCAAGCATATACCTGAATTTGTCATCAAGGGCGGCCGCATCGGTACAGTTTTTATTTATGTACTCATCGCAAAATTCAGCCGTTTCCCTATTTATATCATCATCTAAAAGCAAACCAATATCACTTTTATGTGCATTAATAAAGCTTTCCAGACAGTCATGCACAATATTTCCCCTTGTTAAGGGATCAAAATCGACCCTTGCGATACGCTTAGCGCCGATTCCGTACTTACAGAAATACATAAATCTGCAATTAGCAAAATCGTCCGCCTTAGATGCCGATAACTCAAGTCCCTGTCCGAAAATTCTGTCAACAGATAAGCTATTAAGCGACGGAGAGCTTTGAGCAAGATAATCATTCAAGGACTTAATGCGATGAGAATAGCTCTCACATTCAGAAAAATACGCCTTTACATCATGAGCTATATCCGATTCATCAAGGAAGCTTTCGGCCAATCTTCTGAAGGTGCTCTCGGGAGTTTCTATATCATATTTGGAAAAACTTGTATCTATTTTTAAAACTTTTATGGACGGAAAAGCCTTTATAATAGCATCAATCTCAACCGACGGCTCCATTGCCGAGCCCGACGCTGATGCTTTAGAATAGCTGATATATACCTTTTCGGAAGCACAGGTGCAAGCTGAATAAAGCAGATACTTTTCATCAAGACAGTCCGATACCGAACGGTCAGCAACTGCAAGACCCGATGACAGCATCAGCTCACGTTCGGATTGTGAGAAAAGACCCGAATCGTTGACAGCGGCAGGAAAAATATCCTGATTTACGCCTATAACAAATACCACCCTCGGCCGCATTGGTCTAATACGGTCGGCCGTGCCGTATATCACCTGATCCTGTGTTTGAGGTATTTCGCCAACCGTTTCATAACACAATGCACTCTTCAACACGTCGGCAAATTCGCGAACTGTAACGGTCGACTCACCAAAGGCAGATATAATTTTATCAAATGTTTTTATCGCAACATCGTAGCCTGAGCGCTGATACTCTGCTTCATTTAGCTTACCTGCTTCGGTCAACGACGAGGTGAAGCTTCTTAAATTTTCAATGACGCCACACTCATCGATAAAATGAAGCAACGCACGGCACATATTCTCTGCAGTGCCGTTTAAATTGTTGCGAAGCTTTTGCAAAGGCTCAATAATACGTTTCCTTAAAGCATTAAGCTCAAATAATTGTTTTTCTGTTTTTTCAATATTATTCTTAGACGTATCTTTTAGCCCTGAGGCATTCATAGACCAACCCTCAAGCCACTTTTTACCTGAAATACTCCAGATATAGACATAATTTTCCAAAGAATTTATCTCTTGCAGTGAAAGATTAAGCAGACCTGTTTTTATAAGTCTTAGAATCTCCTCAGTGTCAAGCGATATTGCGGCGTTAACCGCCGAAATCAGCACAACAGAGAACGGCAGTGTCAAGGCTGACACTCGTTGGTCGGTGTAGCAAGGAATACCGTAAATCTCCGAAAACTCTTCTATAAGCTTAGAATACGTGTTGTCAGTTCTTGAAACAATGACAAAATCACGGTATCTGTAGCCGTTTTCACGAACATTTTTACGAATGGTATTCATAACAAAATCGATCTCGCTATAGATACTGTCAGCCGAAACAATGGTTGCGTTATCTACGTCACAAGCATCAGAATCAAGTTCTTTTTCAGCTAAAAAGCGCTCTAAATTTGTAAGACCGTTTTTATTTGAACCCATATCACTTAATATCAGCGGCTGAGCCACCTCGACACAATGTGCTTGAGCAATCAAAATCAGACGTGTAGCACTGCTTTTGATATTCTTAAAAATATCGGTATCAGAGTCAGGGATAAGCGAATCACAGCACAATGAGACAACACAGTCACGACTGCCGGCAACTATTCGGTCGAGTAGCTTAAACTGAGACTCGGTAAAGCCTTTAAACTCGTCAACGATGAAAGTTTTACCGCTAAAAAACAGGTTATCACGCATATTTTGAACCGTATTATTTATCAGATCGTGCGGATCTAAAAAACGGTTTTCCAAAAGAGCATCATAAGCCGAAAGTATGACTGCTGAGTCATAAAGCTTACCCGAAAACAACTCCGACTCAACCTTATCAGCCAACGCAAATAGCTGTTCAGCGGTTATAGACGATTGCTTTAGCTCGGTTATGACCGACATCATCTCACGAACAAAAGAAGATGACCCAACATATTTTCCGTATAGCTTCAAGCTGTCACAGGTATTCTTCAATGCCTGTCCAATCAAAATATATCTCGTTGCATCGTCTACATTCTGACGTGCCGTACCGCCGTAAACGTCACAAATAGCCTCACAAAGACTTGTGAAGCTGTGTATCTCAATTCTATTTGATATTTTAGGGCCAAGTGTTTCAAGCAAATGTCGCTGACACTCAAACGAAAACTGCTCAGGCACCAACATGACTGCTTGGCCGCCTGAGAGAGCGACCTGTTCAGCGATTTTGATGCAATTATAGGTTTTTCCTGTTCCTTGTCTGCCTAAAATCAGTTTTAACATCCCAATATCTCCAATTAAAAGAATAATCTAATTAAAAGCAATCCCAAAACGCCGGGGATTCCAAAAAATGCTGACACCAAAGCCGTCCAGACGTTAACGGCGATACCGACACCTGTAACGCCCGATAAAAGATTTACTGCCGCAAACGCAGACAGTCCCGATGCCGCCGACAATAACAGTGTTTTCAAAAATCTTCCGTTTTTATAGCAATAGTAAAACAACAACACTGCATAAACTACCAATATAATAATAATTGATATTAAGATAAATTTCAAGGATATTTCCCCTTTCATTTATCCATATGTGATTATAACATAAAATATGTCCCATAAAAGGTACTGATATAAAAAAACGCTCTGCTAAATCAGCAGAGCGTTAATTCATTAAGCCTTACAGAAGTATTGCTATAGCGTTTGCAACAACAGCGATTACAAAGAAAGCGATAGCAACATATTTGGTCAAGCGTGCAACCTTAGAATCCCAATCTCTTGCCTTGTTCTTGGAAAGGAAGGTATCAATACCGCCGGAGATTGCTCCAACACCTGTACGACGACCCTGCTGGAGAAGAACAACAGCAATGATAACTAAGGATAATATTATCATAATTGAACCAACAATATATTCAGCTACACCCATTTTGAAACTCCATTCTTTCGGAAAAACCGATAATTATTTAATCAAGTGCAAACATTATAGCACACAAATCAATATAATGCAAGTATTTTTTTACATTGGATGAACCTTGTTCTCAGCATCAGCGTTAGCGGCATCAACCTTATACTTTTTGTTGGCCCTCTTCTCGAAGAAATCCACGGCAACCTTCGGGAACTGAGCGTAAGAAAGTACATCCTCTTCCTGCTCAGACCACTTAGCGCACTCCTCACGTAGCTTATCAAGCTCAGGCTCTAAAAGATCTGCAGGACGGCAGGTTATAGGCTCTTCATCGCCGATGATTTTCTTCTGGAATTCGGGATCAATAGGCACAGGTGTAGTACCGTACTCACCCTTAACAACTCCCTTGAACTCCTTAGTGACCATCTTATAACGCTCACCCATAATAACGTTGTACACAGCCTGTGTACCAACGATCTGTGATGAAGGTGTAACAAGCGGAGGATAACCACAGTCGGCCCTTACTCTCGGAACCTCTTCAAGAACCTCAGTAAGCTGATCCTCCTTGCCGGCCTGCTTTAACTGTGAAAGGAGATTGGACAGCATACCGCCGGGCACCTGATAAATAAGCGCCTTAGCATCGGAAGCAAGCATCTTGGGGCTGAGAGTTCCCTCAGCGATGTACTTCTCACGGAGAGTTGTAACATACTTTGCGATCTCGTCCAAAGCCTCAAGGTTAAGACCCGTGTCAAACTCTGTGCCTGCCAAAGCGGCAACCATAGACTCGGTTGCAGGATGGGAAGTACCGTTAGCCAAAGGTGACATTGCAGTATCAACAACGTCTGCTCCTGCTTCGATAGCCTTCATGAGAACCATAGAGCCAAGTCCCGAGGTGGAATGAGAGTGAACCTGAATGGGAATCTTGACCGACTCCTTCAAGGCCTTAACAAGGTCATAGGTCTGATAAGGTGTAAGCAAAGCAGCCATATCCTTAATGCAGAGCGAATCCGCACCTACGTTCTCAAGCTGTTTTGCGTAGTTTACATAGTAATCAATATCAAAAACGGGACCTGTAGTATAGGAAACAGCACCCTGAACGTGTGCTCCTTTTTCCTTCTTGGTTGCGTTAATAGCGGTCTCAAGGTTGCGGATATCGTTCAATGCGTCAAAAATACGGATGATATCAATACCGTTTGCAACCGACTTCTGAACAAGATACTCAACGACATCATCAGCATAGTGACGGTAGCCAAGCATATTCTGTCCGCGGAAAAGCATCTGCAATTTAGTATTAGGACACTTTTCACGGATAATACGAAGACGCTCCCACGGATCCTCATTCAAGAAACGAAGGCAGGAATCATAGGTTGCACCGCCCCAGCACTCGAGCGAATGGAAACCGATCTTATCAAGCATCGGGAGTATGGGGAGCATATCTTCGGTGGTCATACGTGTTGCAAGAAGCGACTGATGAGCATCACGCAACACGGTTTCGGTAATACCAATTTTACGTGCCATTATTAGCACCTCACATTTCTTGAAAAATTACTTAATAGTGACTAAAACCTTACCTGCGTCAACTGAATCACCTTGGTTGACACAAACAGCAGTAACAGTACCGTCGCAAGGTGCAGTGATCTCATTCTCCATCTTCATAGCCTCGAGAACGACAACTGCGTCACCGCTCTTTACAGCCTGTCCGTTAGAAACCAAGATCTTCAGGATGGTACCGGGCATGGGAGCCTCAACTGCAGTGCCCTCACCGGCAGCGGCTGCAGGAGCAGGAGCGGGAGCTGCATCAGCGGCAGGTGCAGGTGCAGCGGCTGCAACGGGTGCGGCTGCAGGAGTAGGAGCGGCTTGGGGTGCGGCTACGGGAGCAGAAGCAACTGCTGCGCCGTTTTCCTCAACCTGAACATCGTATGCTTTTCCGTTAACTGTTATTTTAAACTGTCTCATTTTATAATCCTCCGTTTAACCTTAATAAGGCATGTTAGAATGTTTTTTATCAAGAGTTGTTACACGCTTGGAAGCCATCATATCAAGAGCCGAAATAACCGACTGAGCGGCCGAGTCGGAAGTGATGATATCATCAACAGCGCCGTTAACGGCAGCCTTAAAGGGTGAACCTTCGGTAAGGATATATTCCTTTTCAAGGTCCTCTCTCTTCTCGTTACCGAGACGGTCAGCATACATAAACTGAACGGCGGTAGCAGGATTCAAAGCACAGATAGCCGCATCAGCGAAAGCCAAAACATAATCAGCGCCTGCACCCTTGCCTGCCATTGCAGTAAAGGCGGCACCGTAAGCCTTACCAACGATAACGGTTACCTTAGCGGTTGTTGCCTCAGCGTATGCGCCCGTCAAAGAGGCTACAGCACGGACAGAACCCTGAAGCTCGTCCTCGGCCTTGCCCATAAAGCCTGCACAGTTAAGCAAAGTAACAACAGGCACAGAGAAAGCATCGCAGAGTCTTACAAATCTCGATATCTTTGCCGCACCGTTGGCGCAGAGATATGAATCATTCTTATCAGCATCTGTAGCAACGATACCGACAGCATTACCTGCAACACGAGCAAAACCGACCTTTGCGCACTTTCCGAATTCCTTGGAAAGCTCAACAAAGCTATCAGCGTCAACAATATTAGCGATATCCTTATAAACACCCTCGCCCGAGACTGCGGCAGGAATATAATCAGCAACAGCAGGTACAGAAAGGTTGTTCATCGGAAGCATAGAAAGAATTTCAGCAACCTTAGTAAATACAGCTTGATCATTTTCAGCAACAACAGCTGCAGTTCCGTTCTTTAAAGCAAGCTCAGCAGTGCCAACCGACTTTTCGCCTGTGATATCGGCAGAGTTCACGCAAAGCTCAGCACCTTCAACCATCAAGGTGAGGTCAGCAACCGATGCCAAAACTGCGGCAGAACCGATGCATTTTCCTGCAATAACCGAAATCTGAGGTACAACTCCCGAAAGCTTTCCTGCGGCGGCGATAAGCTCACCGTAAGCATTAAGAGCGTCAACACCCTCTTCTGCAAAAGCACCCTTGGAATCAAAAATTCCAACAACGGGAGCACCGTTCATTAACGCAAGCTCGTAAACCTTTTTGATCTTGGTGGCCTGACTTCTGCCCATAGCACCCGAGCATACGGTGATATCCTGAGAGAAGGCATATGCGCCGACTCCGTTTACATTACCGTAAGCGGTAACTACACCGCAACCGTTTTCGCCGTTTTTCTGGAATCTGTCCAGCTCGGTATATGCTCCGTCATCAAACAAAAGAGCAAGACGCTTATATGCATCACTGTTTCCGAGAAGAGCAGTTTCCTTCTCAAGGCGAGAAAAACCGTTTTCACAGTTCATCTTTATTCCTCCGTTCATACTGAAAGTCACGGCGAAGGTCATCACCGTGAAGCTTTTAATTGTTAAAAATTTGACTAATTATAGCCAACATATATTATATTACTAAATTTTAGAAAAAACAAGCATTATTTTAAGAATTTGCACAACTTTGGCAAGATGAGAATAACTTGCCGACATTTAAGCTTCTTAATTCAGCATTTTTAATAAATCCAAGCTCTTGAAAAAGCTGCTCAGGAGCCGTTTCGGAATAAAAAGCATCATTCCTGCCGTTTTCAACACCAACATGTAAAGCCGAACGAAGAATTCCGTCAGCAAAGAATTTATCAGACTTAGGCTCAAGAGCGTGTAAAAGAAGCGCCTGATCATTTAGCTCAAACAAGCAGAAGCCAAGAACCTCGTCACCGTCAGAAGCTACAACCGCCATTGAGGCTTCGGTCATAGGCACGTCAGCCGATGAATAGAGTGCCGTAAGCTTTTCCTTATCTCTTAAAGGGTGTATCTCAATCATCCTGATGCTCCTTACTAATGCTTATGCTCATTAACCGCTTTACTTCCTTTTCGGTAAGCTCTCTCCAACGACCTTGAGGCAGCATACCGAGCTTAATTCCTGCGATTTCGGTACGTTTCAGACGAATAACGGTAAGACCAACAGCCTCACAAAGCTTTCGTATCTCACGGTTTTTGCCCTCATAGAGCACAAACCTAAGTACAGTTCTGTCCTCATGCTTCTCGATATAGCTAATATCGCAAGGCATGGTGTCAAATTCCTCTAAGCTCATGCCGACCGCCATTTTATCTATCTGCTCATCGGTAGCCTTTCCTCTGACCGTAACACGGTAAACCTTTGAAACATGACGCTTGGGATGTGTCAGAAAATTTGAGAACTCTCCGTCGTTAGTCATAAGCAAAAGGCCCTCTGAATTTCGGTCAAGACGTCCTACAGGGAAAAGTCTTACACCGGCATCTGCTACAAGATCTGCAACGCACCGTCTTCCCTGTTCGTCGCTCAAGGTTGTAACAAAACCACGAGGCTTATGAAGCATAATATACATCTTAGTGTCTTTATTCTGAATAGGCTTACCGCAAACCAAGACCTTGTCATGCACTGGATCGACCTTATCACCAAGAATAGCCTTGCGTCCGTTGATCTTGACTCTGCCATCCGAGATAAGCTCCTCTGCCTTGCGGCGAGAAGCAACGGAACACTGTGAAAGATATTTTTGCAATCTAATTTTTTCGACAGCCATATTTTCTCCTTAAATCCATTCGTTGATAATCAACAATAAATAAAACCTTACACTTTCAAAAAAGTCGGGCTCATAGTGCTTTACATCGACACTTTCCAAAGCTATTATCTCGGACTTATGTAAAAGCGCTCCGTTGTAATAATACTCTGTATACCCAACAACCTGCCCGGTTTTAACAGGTGCATATAAAAAGGGATCAATATAAACTTTTGAAGTAATAACCTTAGCTGTGTTTTGGGTGCATCCGCATGAAAACCTTGTTGGTGCCACCGTAACCTTAGATGATTTACCACCAACTACATCGACATATGAGAACCCAAGCTCATGTGTGACATCGGTAAGACTTAGACATGATAAGCCATAATCCAGCAAGGCCTCATGACTCTGCCAATCGTTTGGATCATTAAGCGTAACAGCGATAACTCTGCAACCGTCTTTTTCAGCTGCTGACACAAGACATCTTCCCGATTTTTTTGTGTAGCCCGTTTTCATACCGATACAGTATTCATATTGCCCCAAAAGCTTGTTGTGGTTGTACAATGTGCGCTGATAAGGTGGATTTCCGTATGTGACCGTTATCTTTTCCTCACACACAATCTCACGTATAACATCATTCTTTAGTGCACTTGCGGCAAGCAATGCCATATCATATGCCGTTGAGTAGTGCTCTTTATCGTCAAGTCCTGACGGTGTCACGAAATTAGTATTGGTCATACCGAGCTCAGCCGCACGCTTATTCATCAGCTCGGCGAATTTTTCAACCGAGCCTGCAACAGATATAGCAGCAGTATTGGCGGCATCATTGCCTGATGGCAGAAGCATTCCAACCAGTAATTCATAATAAGAAACACTGTCCCCTGCCAAAAGACCCATCGAAGAGCCCTCAACAGTTACCATTTCCTCAGTGGCAACCACCTCTTTTTCGGGAGTGTTCTGTTCCGCCAATATTAAGGCCGTCATAAGCTTGGTCGTGCTGGCCATCGAAAGCCGTTCGTGAGCGTTTGACGACAGCAGCACTTCTAAAGTATCGGCATTCAAAACAATATAGCTTTTAGCAGTTGCGGTTACTGCACTTGCCGATGAAAATGTCAATCCGCCAAAAATACAGGCGCATGACAACACCACGGAAACCAACCTTAAAACACATTTCATACTTATACCTCCGTCACATTCTAAAAAGAATATATGGCGAAGGTACAAGGTTAATTACTGTGAAGACTTACTTTGATTCGGAAGAGTCATTATCCTTTTTAAAGAGGTTGGTTATGGTTTCTATAACCTCAGGAACAGCCGAGATTGCCTTTTCAACAGGTGATGTAACAGCAGTAGTGTTAAGCACCTTAACATCATTCCCCTTTACTACGAGGAAGCAGATTGGTGTAACCGATGCACCTGCACCGCCGCCACCGCCGAACATTTTTGCGTTAACGGTTTTTGACGGGAAATCAGAACCGCCCGATGCTAAGCCAAAAGAAACCTTTGACACAGGGATGATGGTAACCTCGCCAACCTCAATAGGATTGCCGATTATCGTATCGGAATCCACAAGAGTTCTGACCTTTTCCATTGTTACGTCCATAATGTTGCTGATATTGTTGTCTGCCATTTTTATACTCCCTTTCCGTAAATAACTACGAAATTATTTTTTACTGATTTTCTTTGTGCTATACCTTTTTACGTTCCTTCTTTTAGCCATTTCCGAAAGCATAGCCTCATCATATTTCTTTTTAAAGAGATCCCAATAAAGTCCGATATAGGCTTTAATATAATACCACAGTCTCAGCCTCACCTTAGCTTTGATCTTAAGTGTACTCTCAGTCGAGCAAAAGTCGGTGCTGAGATCGACGGTAGTTTTTTTGTTATTCCACTTCATCAAATTTTGCAAGCCTGATAACGCAGGATAGACCACTGCACACAATGCTCCGTACTCAACCGCCGTTGCAGCAGGGTCTTCAGAAGCAACGGTCGCTGTCATATCAAAGCGTTTTACACGAAGGTGCTTCGCTAAGCCCCACCCCTGCTTCACCAGAGAGACAGTCGCATCAAAAAGCTCCTTTACCGTTCCCAATAGTCCAAACTTATCAATAAGCTTTCTAAGGTCACTCTTCAGCCTCTTATCCGATTGCTCAACATTAAGCAACAACAGTCTTGTTCTCCTCTTAGGATCCTTAGGGATAAGTGTCCTTTTGTAAAACAGATATCTTGCTTTAATTTGTATTTCCTTATCCATATCGACTTTTATATGAACATCGGTAAAAAGCAGAAGCGTTATAACTAAGACAATACCAAGAATGATATATAACGCAATCAAAGGTTATTCCTCCGTCACAATATCTTCGGCCAATTCATCGGCCTCCTCGTTCATTTTTTGAGCAAGCTCCAAAACCTCAGTCGACAGCATCTTTAACTGACCGTTTGAGTCCTCAACAATATCATCCGACGGTACCTCAGGCAGTTCATCAAGATTTTTAAGACCGAAGCAACGCAGAAAATTAGCCGTTGTGCCGTAGAGCAACGGTCTGCCGGGAAGCTCGAGTCTTCCCTTTTCCTCCAGCAAGCCCTTTTCAACAAGCGTTGACACAACACCCGAGCAATCTACACCTCTGACCTGTTCGACATATGCCTTGGTAACAGGTTGGTTATATGCAATAACCGCAAGCACCTCAAGGGCGGCCTGAGACAGCGGAGCCTTCCTTCTGAGGTCAAGCACCGAACGAATATGCTCGGCATATTCTTTTTTTGTGCACAACTGATAAGAAAAATCGAGTCGAACAAGCTTTACGGCACTACCCGAATTTTCTAAACGGTCAGACAGCATATCCATAACACCCTCAACCGTCTCGGCGTCGGTCTCAAAAACAGAACAAAATTTTTCAATCTCAACCGGTTCACCTGCGGCAAAAAGAATTGCCTCAAAGCTCGGTATCATTTCGTTTACAGTCATTATTTCTTCCTCCTGACCATGGATATCTCCATGTCGTCTCCGTCTCCGTCAAGATGCACACGGTTGGCCTTACAAAGCTCCAGCACGGCTAAAAAGGTTGCCACCAACTCGGAACGACTTTGAGCATTTTTAAACAAATGCCGCATCTTCTTATTACCGCTGCGCATCAGATTCTTCATAACAAAAACAATTTTTGAAGAAACCGATACGATCTTCCTTGCAACAATCTTGCTGAAAACGGTAGTCGGCGGAGGCAGTCGGCGCTTTCCTCGACCTATTGCGGCGATATAAGATGAAAGCATCAGCTCCTTCTCATGTACATTTACATATGTCTTATCATATTCAATCTTTTCAGGTAGCTTAATAAAGGTGTCAAATTCATCGGTCATAGTAGACAAAAGCTTTGCAACCTTACGGCAGTGCTCGTACTCCATAAGCTCCTGAGTCAGCTCCTCTTTTAGCTGCTCCGCTTCATCGTGCTTAGGCAAAAGGCTGACCGTTTTAAGGTAGATAAGACGTGACGCCATTTCGATAAACTCACTCGCAACATCCATATCCTGCTCATTCATTGAACGTATATATTCAACATACTGATCGACAAGCACCGTCAGTTGGATATCGTTAATATTCAGTTTATTTTTTGAAATCAGGTACAGCAGAAGGTCTAAAGGACCTTCAAACACGTCCAATTTATACTCAAGCTTGTCCATAACAAATCCTTAAATCATAAAAATAATCCGTAAAACGAAACAAACAATTTAACAAACAGGTTCAATACACCGTATATCATGTTTCCCAGAGTGCTTGAAAATGAAGAACTGAAAAAAATGAGGAACAGCAACGCAAAGTAGAAATAGCGTTCGTAGCGCATGAGCTTCCAGTATATACGATCTGGCAAGAAAGCAAACAAAATCTTCGAGCCGTCAAGCGGCGGAATCGGAACAAGGTTAAATATTGCAAGATTGATGTTAAGTCTTGCAATATGATAGAGTATCAATTCAATTATCGTCATAACTATATCAACATAACCCGTCGGATTCCAGCCAATCAACTCAGGAATATATACAGCGGAAACAAACAGAAAGCATGCTAAAAATCCAAAAATAATATTGGATAACGGGCCTGCAAAAGCAACAAGGGCCATGTCACGCTTCGGATGATTAAAATATCTTGAATCAACACTAACAGGTCTGGCCGCACCAAAGCCGACAAATATCATTGAGATAATTCCCAAATAATCAAGGTGAGCTTTAGGGTTAAGGGTAAGTCTTCCCTGCCATCTTGGTGTAGGGTCGCCAAGCTTTGTAGCGACAAGACCGTGTGCATATTCATGTAACGGCATTACCAGTAAAAGCACGATAGCAACCGAAAACAAGTAAGAAATAATATTCAGCATATTTGATTGAGTAAATCCATTACCGTTTAGCAAAATACCTATAAGTCCCATTATTATCTCCCTTAAAATAGATCAAGAATCGTTAAACCAACATACTAATTATACAATAAATACTCGTTAATTACAATCAAAAAAATCAAAACATAACAATACATGACAGAACGCAGAATGCCACCGATATAAATTTTACACCGTCTGCAATATTTTTAATCGCTGACGAGTTGTTTTGTCCCATCCTCTCAGCAGCAGCACCGATAAACACCACACCGCAGAAGAGCAACGGCACTATATATCTAAAGTCCATTGTACATCCAAACGGATAGCGGAGGTTGAAATAAACAAAAAAGGCCAACTGAACAAAATAAAGTACGAATAAAGGTATCAGACATTTCTGTTTGGGCGAGCGTTTAAACAGCAAAAATACTAAAGCTATAAGTGAAACGACTATCAAAATGAGGTTTAAAAGCACAAGAAATGCCGCAACACCCTCATTGCCGAATTTATATTCACCAAACAATGAGTTTCTTAAGGTATAGAACCAAACATTATACTCTTCCCAAACATCAACATACACACCTTGTGCCGTTTTAGAAAACGGCAGTATAATGCGGTCAAGCAAACTGATATCACCTGTGTACAAAGCACTGGTTACGGGTATCGGTGCAACATAGCCCAAGGGCTGTTGGAACAGCAGATAATTCCTTATCGGATGCCACAGTCCCAATGGCAACAGCACCGCAATAAAGCACACCGCCTGCAACGCTGTTTGTCCGAATTTCAGCCTGCGGCAAGAAATGAATTTTATCACTACACTTACAGCGGCAACCACGGCAATAAGTGCGGCCGACACCTTTGTCATCATGCCCAGTCCACAAAAAGCTCCGCAAATAAGAGCGTATTTTACCGAAGGTCTTTGATACCATTTTAAAAGATAAACAACAGCATACATTGACAGCAACAAGGTCAAAACATCGTTATTAATACTACCAGCCAGTATTTGAAATGTTGGATGGAAGCTGAGCAAGGCCATACAAATTATAAGGTTATTTTCCTTTACACGGCAAAGAGTCAGTAATCTGTAGCCTGCAAGCATAGTCATTGTTGAGTAAAAAACGGTCAAAAGCTGTATATTCTCAAATGCCCTGCCGTTGGAAAATCCCAACAGGTAAGAAAGCTTTACCGATATTGCCGACAAAAAATGATGCAACGGAGGGTGGCTGAACTGCCAATCGTTGGTCTGAGGCAATCCGTGACCGTTTGCAATGGAATAGATATAGGACAAATGGCCACTACTTTCGAGACTCTCAACATCATGCTGATTAACACCGTAGCCATAGCGCAACGCATAGGCCAATCTCAAGGTAAAACCGCAGACAATGACAAGAAAAACTACTGTTTTGGTATCAAGCAAGCACTTACGATAGCAAACATATGCCGCACAGCAAGAAAACAAAATCCCAAAGCAGGATACTGCATCAGCCACAGTACCGTTATAATCCGACAGATGTGCCGACTGATCGTAAAGCAAGAAAAAGAGAAGTAACACTGCGGCAAAAACTGCAGGCAGAACTAATGCCGATCCGCAAAGCTTGGATCCGAAGCTATTGCTTTTGAGATTGCCACAGGTCATTCTTACACCCTCTTACTTTATTTTTCTTGCCTCGATATAATAACGCTTATCGGCCGCATGCCCCATAGAAAATGTCTTTCTTGGCAACGAGCCGTCACCAAGCACTGCAGGAAATAGCTCATCCTTTCGCATTCCGTCAAAGATGAAGCCGAGGTTGCCGCTTTGTTTCGACAACGAGCGTACAACATCCTCACCATGGATATAGTCTATTTTAACATTATTAGCCTTTATGTAATCATCTAACCAAGCCTGAAGTGTTCCTACAGGTAGCTTTGAGGCAGGCTTTAATGATAATTCAACCTCATTTTCACCGTAACAGCAGTTAAATATATGAGCGTCGGCACCGTTATAGCCAAGGTCTCTATTCAAGTCGTCAAGCACCTTTTCAGGGTCAACACCGAAAAGCACACGGTAAATAGGCTCAAACTTAATAGAATCGTCATGAATATTAACGATCTCAACCAGTGCTGATTTAGCCGGCATTGATTCAGACAATCCGCTGCATTCCTTAGCGGTCGCAAGAGAATGGTTGCCGTCGCCGACAGCAAACATCATTTTATCCTCCAAAGCCTCAACAAGCTGATTCAATGCGTTTTGTACACGCTCAATATCCTCGGGTCTTAAAAGCCATCCGGTAATATGACCGCCGCCTTGCATAAGGTCGAAGTCATAAACTACGGTAAGCTCATCTTTTACAACCGTCAGCGGCTCTATAACAGTTCTTTTGGGATCATCGGTCAGAAGCAGCACATGCGGCAACTCCAACGAAGCATCACGTCTGATTTTTACTCTCGGAGGAATACGCTCGATCACCGTCTGCTCGGTAGCACGTATCATAGCCTTACTGCCCTTGCGGTAATCATAATCTGATAAATTGACAGCGCCAACAATACCGTGACGGATAGTGCCGTCGCTCTGTGTACGCTCAACATATATCATCGCATTTTTATACTCTTGAAATACTCCGTTTTCAAGGTATTGCTTCATTGCGGAGTTGATATCAGCTATCCTTTGTTCGGTATCACCGTCCTCAAGATATATCTCGGGCAGGGTTATCCTCAAAGCAGACGGAGCATCGCCCACCTTTTCTTCAACAGCATTCCAATAGTCGACCTCAGATGTGAACTGGTCACAGGCAACAACAGACCATTTTTCAAAGCCATCCTTCGGCAATAAAATATCAGCAGGGTAAAAACCAATATTTTGCATAAAATAACTCACTTTCCATAAAGATCTCTAATAGTATCTCTCAGCTCTTCAATAAACATTTTATCAAGCTTTGAGAGCTTGTAGTTGTTTGGATATATCAAAACATCCTTATATATTTTCTGATTACAGGCACACTTCTTTTGTACAAGTCCGTATTGCTTCAAAAGCTTTTCAGGCAACGGAGAGACCCACATAAATGTACCCTCGGTCATATTAAGCAATTCAAACTGACTTGCACGCTCAAAAACAAATATTCTCCGCTTGGTGTTATCGGGAAGCTCTTCTTTTCTTACAACTGCAGCCGACAAAGACGGAACATACGGGTCGGCATGAGCTATCTCAATATATTCGGACAGATCATCAAAATCAACCTCATCACACTCAGCAAGCGGATGATTTTTTGACATAGCCAGATAATAATTGAACTCAGTCAGCTCCTCAGAACAAAGATTCTTTTCTTTGACCATTTCTTCGAAATACTGTTCATAATTCAAGGCATATCTGATGATGCCCAACTTGAAATCAGCGTGCATTATATTATTTATGGCACGCATGGTATTGGTTTCTTTATAAAACAGGTCAGCCTGACGGTCGGCCGTCAGCTTTCCTGCAAAACGTGAAAACGCATAAGAAATATAGGTCGCTCTCGGCACCGAAATCGAAAAAATTTCCTTATTGCGCTTACCGTTGGTATAAATATCCTCAAGCTCTTCAATATCTCTGAGTATTTTCTTTGCATGCTCAAGGAACTCCTCACCGTCGGGTGTAACAATCATGCCGTTAGGAGTTCTTTTGAAAATGGTAATTCCTACAGAATCCTCAAGCTCTTTTAATGCACGGCTTAAATTAGGCTGAGCCATATAGAGATTATCGGCAGCCTTGTTAAGGTAGCGTGACTTCTCAATCTCAACCGCATACTTTAAATGTGTAATATTCAAATAGCCGCCTCCCATTATAATAGAATTATTCATATTATTATACCTTTATTATATTATAATGTCAATCGTAAAACACGTAAACAAAGTTTAAATTTAACGCATATTTTACTTGTACTGTGCCGACAAATAGTATATAATTACAAATCGTTCTAAACACACGCATTTTAAACCTTTCACAGTAAGTCGAAGTAATGCAAAGGCCTTGTTTCGACACAAATCAGGAGGTAATTATGAGAAAAACAAAAATTGTATGCACTATAGGTCCTGCCTGCAGTAATGAAACAACACTTACCGAAATGTGCAATGCAGGAATGAACGTAGCAAGGCTTAACTTTTCACACGGAACACATGCTGAGCATCTTGAAAAAATCGAGCTGATAAAAAAGGTGCGCAGCAGCATGAAGCAGCCGATAGCCATTCTGCTTGATACAAAAGGTCCTGAATATAGAATCAAAACCTTTGAAAACGGCAAAGTAATACTAAACGAAGGCGATGAATTCATATTTACTACTGAGGATACCGTTGGAAACAGCAAACGTGTTTCAGTTACCTATCAAGGCTTAGCCAAAGACCTGACCAAAGGTGACCGAATATTACTCAGCAACGGTCTTCTGATATTCCAAGTGCTCTCCACCACCGAGACCGAAGTGAAAACAAAGGTAATAGCCGGAGGTGAGCTCTCTGACCGCAAAAGCATGAGCTTCCCCAATAAGGTCTTAAAGCAGATATATCTCAGTGAGCAGGACAAAAGCGACATACTTTTCGGAATACAAAACGGTGTCGATTTTATTGCCTGTTCGTTCGTTTCCTGCCGCCAGGATCTGATAGATGTCAAAAACTTTTTAAAAGAAAACAATGCCGATGATATCGACCTGATTGCAAAGATCGAAAATCAGTCAGGCATTGATAATATTGAAGAAATATGTGAGGAATGTTCAGGCATAATGATAGGCCGAGGCGATATGGGTGTCGAGGTGCCGTTTGAGGAGCTTCCCGCCATTCAAAAGCGAATAATCAACAAATGCCGTATTTTAGGAAAACGTGTTATTACCGCAACCGAAATGCTTGAATCGATGATACACAATCCCCGACCCACACGAGCAGAAATATCTGATGTTGCAAATGCAGTATACGACGGTACAAGTGCGATAATGCTTTCGGGCGAAACCGCAGCAGGCAAATATCCCGTGCAATGCGTTGAAACTATGGCACGTATTGCCTCACAGACCGAGAAAAATATCCACTATGCTAAACGCTTCAGAAATGCAGAATTCAAGATAAGAAATACAGTAGATGCCATATCTCACGCCACCTGCGGAATGGCCATTGACATCGAAGCCAAAACCATTGCTGTTTGCTCAATATCAGGCATGACGGCCCGAATGGTCTCCCGATTCCGCTCCCCAGTTGATATTTTGGGCGTCACCACCAATGAACGCACATGGTACAAATTAGGCTTATCTTGGGGTGTCACACCCGTTATGGTCGACCGTTTTGATTCCACCGACGTGCTGTTTTACACAGCAAAGCAAAAGGCTATTGAAACCTTCAACCTTAAAGGCGGAGACAAGCTTGTACTCACGGGCGGTATGACCAACGGCGTATCAGGCAATACGAATATTATAAAAATTGAAACGGTGTAAATTAAAAAACAAATATAACGAAAAGGCTCCGCTTGGACAATCAAGGGGAGCCTTTTTCATACTAAAGATGCTTCGCTACGCTCAGCATAACATATATTTTTACATATTTGCCTCTTTGGCTAACCACCAACCGCAGGCCAAAAGCATTGGTGAATAGTTGCATATCTTAGTATAATCAATGGCATCACTAAGATTTTGCAAAGCGGCGAACTGTTCTTCACTTATTTTAAACTCGGGACAAAGAGCAAGAATCGACACTGCCTCCCCGACATTACGGATATGGTAAAATCCACGGTTTTCACGCATTTCGCTCTGTGCAGAATTAAAATACGGACGAGTGCCGATGATACCCTGATAAAGCATTTTCACCTTGTTCCAAGGCTTATACTGATAGTAGTAATGCTCCTCATTTATTTCGGCACAAATGCGCTTTGATTCAGAAACAGCAAAACTCTGGTAATACTCTGCAACACTTTGCATAAAATTGAGGCATTTTGTCCGAAATTCGGGATCGGTATCTATATCATAGATACCACGCAAAGAGTATTGCATCTGCAAAACGGGATAGCAACGAAGTCCGTAGGATGCAGCGTTAAAGGTCGACTGTTTTTGGAAGGCTTCATCACGGTATTTGATATATAGGTCGTACCAATGCTCATCACCCGAAACATACCAGGCCGCCGCATAGAAAAACGGCAGACGCATATACTCGTGAGCACCAAGCTCGCCCCACATTTTGCCGGCTATTGAAGTCTCACTGTCATACCTTAAAAAGTTATAGTTATTTTCAGGAGTAACGTTGCATTCCATACGTTTAGCAACAGAGATAATGACCTTTTTGATAGCCTCTTTCTGCTCACTGTCGGCAAGCGCTGAATTATAAAGCCTTAAAGCTCCGTAGACCCAATGGGTAAATTGATCACGTGAGGTATCATAATAAAAGGATTTGCCGTCAATTGGCGAAACGCTACGAGAAATAAAACCGTCATCAAGATCAACAACGCAACGCATCATGCCATTGAACAGCTTGTCTGAAAGAAGCTTCATATTATCATCTTTGGTCACATTATATCGAGCAACAACCGCATCAATCATAGATCCCGCCGAAAGTACCGAATCCTCCATACCGGTTCCCCACCCGCAGGCGTTGGGTATCTGACGGGAAATCTCATCTGTTGACGGCAAATGACCAACAAGCTTATCACCGTTATAATCTGGCACAATATAGTCATAAAAGAGATTTGTCTTTTCACTAAAAAAGTTATCCCAAATAAAATCCCATGCTTTTTCCATCGTTTTCACCTCAAAAGTCGATATCTGCTTAAAAAGTTTATCACAATATATAAAAATTAGCAATAAACAAATATTATATTTTACTCTACTGCAAACATCGAAAAAAATTTATGTTTTTATAAAAATAATCCTTGACATTTGAAAATTTTGGGTTATAATAGTTCTTGCCGTTGAGGAATAGTGTAACGGTAGCACGACAGACTCTGACTCTGTTTGTTGGGGTTCGAATCCCTATTCCTCAGCCAAAAAGAAACGACAATTTTCGACAAGAAGATTGTCGTTTCTTTTTGTTCTCT
>CAYRIX010000009.1:0-54798 GCA_964424555.1 uncultured Eubacteriales bacterium | reverse complement strand
GTTTACCGTAACAATCCCGATATCCGTGCTAAGATACAAGCGTTCCTTGAGGTCAACGGCGAACCACTCACACCTGCTCCCACACACAACATAAAAATTGCAGCCTACGGCGGCGGAGTTATGGATCATAAGACAACCGCAACCGACGAGGAAATAAAAGAAGCTCTCGAGGAGAGCGAAGACGACCAATATATCATGAAGAACAGGAATTGGTAAACATTTCCTGTTGACATTATATTTCTTTTCTGTTTTGATAAAATTGCCCAATTTCGACAATTTTCGACAAACAGGAGGAAGTATAATGTTTAACAATGTAGAGTTTAAGGCGAATCAACTGCTCGATATGGCAGAATGCAACGATGTACCTGTGGATATTCATGAGCTTGCACGTCGTTGCGGCTACAACATCAGAAGCTACAGCACATGCAAGGCACTTATCAAGAAACTCTCTGCCGAGGATATTATAAGAAAATACCAGTCTGTAAGCTTCGGGTTAGACGGTGCCTACTATATCCTGCTCTCAGATGATCTAACCAAAGATCAGGAAGCTAAGCTGATCGCACATGAGATAGGACATATTCAGCTTCATAACCTTCAAGGCTACGATATTTCAAGGCTTCACGGCGATTCTGCGGTGACCGAAGTGCAGGAGGCCGAAGCCGACGAGTTTGCTCTTCATCTGCTCGCACCGTTAATGATTTTGGGACGTCATAAAATCAAAGACCCGTCAAGTATCAAGGATCTGACAGGTCTTAGTCTTAATGATTGCCGTACGGTGTTTGAAAAACTGCGTGAATACCGTGACGAATGCTGTGTCATAAACAGTCGTAACCGCCTGCTGGAGCGTTGTAAGAATGCCGCACGGCTAAATTACACACCAAAAACAGTTTTGACGGTCCTGCTCTGTGCCATTGTGCTTCTCATGTGCACCTCTACCTTGAATTACGGGTCCTCGTCAACTGCACAGCAGAACACATACATAAGCGTTGTTACCGAAGCTTCTGATAATTCGTCCTGCTCTGAGAGTGCGCAACAGACCGACGCTTCGGCAACAGTATCACCGGCTTACCACAGGGAAAGTGAAACCTCCCTGCAGCAATCCTCAATGGCTGTGTCATGCGTAAGTACGACGGAGAGAGTGGCTGAGAACGACACTACTCAGCCTACATTACAAATCACAACATATTATTGGACCGACTCCGGCACGGTCTATCACTCATACGAAAATTGCCGGTCATTAAAGAACTCAACAGAAATCAGAAGCGGCACGTTGACGAATGCCCAAAGCATCAAACCCCGCCTCTGTAAGTTCTGTGAGGAACAATTAAAGCAATGATAAGGGAAGTTTCGTAGGACTTATTTAATATTACTCGTAGAAAGAAGACATTTTATGTGGTACTTTTGTGGCTCCGTTGTGTTGTTGTGTATCATACTTTTGGTTTTTAATTATAATAAGTTGCATGAAATCGAGCAACTAAACAAAACAATTTACAACCTAAAACAAGATGCCGAAGAAGCCAAATTTAAATATGTAGATCAAATACGGAATTTAGAGGAAACGTTGCAATCTTTACAGGAAGAACATTTACAAAACGAGAAAACTATAGAAACTGCCGCAAATTATGCGCAACGCGAATTGGAATTTTCGAAAGAAGTTTTGTGTCATGTTATTCAATTATATCCCCACCTGGTTCACGACCTATGCATTAAATTTCATGATAACGGAGGAATATCTGCTTTTATTTCTCCATCTCAAAGAAAATTAGCAGAAAAACGCGCCTTAGAACTAAGAGAAATGCAGAAAATTCTCGATAATTTTAAATCAAACCTCACTGCATTTCCATATATGGCAGAGTTGATTGCAGATTATGAGACCTATGGAATAGAAAAATTAGCCAAATCATTAGAATGGGGTGAATCACAGGAACGAGTTAAAAAGGTTGCTTCATTAAGAGAACTTCGAAGTGCTACAAAACAGGCTATACAAAGTAACCTTGAAGCAAAATATCAACTTGCATATTTGCTGCAACTTTACCCTAACCTTCAAGATGTTTTAGATACCGACTTTAATGAACTACCCCAAATAGATATAGAAAATTTATCCGATTACGACAGAACTCGCGATTGGCTCTCTAAAGAGGAATACCAAAGTTTAAATAGCGTCGAACGTAATCAACTTGCATTAGATAGGTACAACGATTCACATAAGAAAACCAAATGGCAAGTCGGACGAGATTACGAGCTGTTTGTTGGCTATAAATATACAATAAAAGGTTATGATGTTGACTATTTCGGTTCATACATGGGGTTAGAAGATCTCGGCAGAGACTTGATTGCCAAGAAAGACGATACCGTTTTAATAATACAATGTAAGTATTGGAGTCACGAAAAGCAAATTCATGAAAAACATATAACCCAACTCTATGGTACGATTGCAAGCTATTGTGTAGAAAATTCTTTGAACAAAAAGTATGTAAAAGGTGTTCTTGTAACCAATATTCAACTGTCTGAAATGGCAAAAAAGATGGCAAAGTTCTTAAAAATAGAGTATGTTGAAAATTTTGCAAAAGGTAATTACCCTTGCATAAAGTGCAATATTGGCCGTGATGGTGATAAGATATATCACTTACCTTTTGACCAACAATACGATACTACCAAAATAACCTCTGATGGCGAATTTTACGCCATGACCGTACAGGAAGCTGAAAACGCAGGATTTCGTAGAGCGTTCAAATGGTTTAAAAATCAATAAAACAAAAACTCCCCTACCCTGCGCCAACAGGATAAGGGAGTTGATGTAACTAACACAGAAAGGAGCGATGCTATGCAAACTGCAGCTTGTTATATCCGTGTTTCAACCGATGATCAGACCGAGTATAGCCCTGATAGTCAGTTGAAACTGATCCGCGATTACGCTGCCAAGAATGATATCTGCCTCATCGAGGATTACATATTCGCCGAGGACGGCGGCAAGTCCGGCAAAAATATGACCAAGCGTACCGAGTTTATGAAGCTCGTCGCCTTAACCAAAAAGAAGCCCAAGCCGTTCGACGTTATTCTTGTCTGGAAATTCAGCCGTTTCGCACGTAATCAGGAAGAATCGATCGTTTTAAAATCGATGCTCAAAAAGAACGATATCGATGTCATTTCGATATCAGAAACCATTCCTGACGGTCCTTTCGGCTCGCTGATTGAACGCATCATTGAGTGGTCCGATGAATACTACCTCATTAACCTGTCACAGGAAGTCAAGCGTGGAATGAAAGAACGTGCCTCTCGTGGTGAGCCTGTATGCCCGCCCCCTGTCGGTTACGACATGAAAGACGGCAAATACGTGCCAAATTTGGACGCTGAGGCCATTCAAGGAATATATGCTGATTATCTTGACGGTGTCGGCATACGCGCTATAGCGCAAAAATACAGCGCAATGGGACTACGTACCAAGCGTGGCAATCCTCTTGACAACCGTTGTGTAGAATACATCCTACGCAATCCCGTGTATATCGGTAAGATTCGTTGGAGCCTTTCAGGCCGTGCGGCTTCCACCCGACGTTACGACGATCCTAACGTTATGGTCATAGACGGCAACCACGAGCCCATAATAGATTCGCAAACGTTTGGGAAAGTACAGAAAAAGCTTGACGAGCAAAAGCAACGCTACTCTAAGTACCAGCGTCCCGAACAAGAAGCTCGGTATATGCTCAAAGGCTTGGTGCGTTGTAGTAACTGTGGTGCAACACTTGTCGCATCTTTTGGCAACTCCCCTTATTTGCATTGCCATAACTATTCACGAGGCACATGCAAGGTCTCGCATTCAATGTCTATCCGCAAAATAGACCAGGCTGTTATCGACTATCTGACCGATGTGTCTATTTCGGGTGACTTTAAAGTCGAGATCGGCTCCGGCAAGAAAACGAAATCAAAGCCCGTTGATTATCAGAAAATACTTGATAACGAGAATACCAAGCTCGACCGCATTAAGCAGGCATATCAGTCCGGTGTTGATACTTTGGAGGAATACAAGGCAAATAAAGCTCAAATACTTGCATTTATCGAGAGGGTCAAAGCCGAAATGCAGGCAGCAGAACCAAAGAGACCCGAAACCGATATAGAAAACTACCGCAAAAAGATCGGCAACGTTTTAAAAACTATAACCGATAACACCGCTACCGCCGAAGCCAAAAACCTCGCTCTGCGATCCATAATCAGTAAAATCATATTCCGCAAGGCTGAAAACCGACTGGAATTTTATTTTTACGAGTAATTTATCTCTAATTGCACTCCGCACCACCATATTGTGACATTATTAAACTTGCAAGCTTGGGATTTGTCTGCTTAATCTTAATAGGATACTGCAGTTTTTTCTGATATTGCCACATTTAGTTTGCCTCCTTTTCCCACGGCCACGGTGCATTTATCCAGTCGAATCCGTTCGAACCGAAATCACCGGTGAGTGTAAGCGGGCCGTATTGCTCCTCGTATTGCTTTACGAACTCATTATAACGCATGCGGTAAATCTCAAATTTCTTCAGAGCCTCAGCATCGCAGGGATGAGTATCAAGATAAAGGCCTGCTTCGAGCATAGCAAAATGCGCCGCTCTGACACAATCCAATAATTTTTGTTTATCCACTATCTTTTCGCCCCCGTAAACTTTCCGCAAAAAGGCTTATCAAGCTCTGGGAACAGTGTTCCTCTTTCAAGAGCATCATTCTCGGAGTACACCTCGCCCCAGCGTTGCATGGGCACAAAAGCCATAGCTAAAGGCAGATTTTTTAGCTCAACATCGTCAAACTTTGATCTAACAGTACTACCTGTTGGCATAATAAAGCCTTTGAATTTTAGTTCTGACATTGTTAACTCCTTTTCCGAATTAGTTTAATTAAAACTCGGCATGTTTTTGAGGGTCACTTACTCCCTCATACCATAATATGAATTAAGGACAAACCCGTTAATTAAAAATTTTCAAAATTTTGAAAATAATGCTTGCATTTTGTAAAAGAGTGTGGTAATATATTTGCGTTGCCCGGGTGTAGCCCAGTTTGGTAGAGCGCTTGAATGGGGTTCAAGAGGCCGCAGGTTCGACTCCTGTCACTCGGACCAAAAACCGAATTCATCATTTTGGATGAGTTCGGTTTTTTATTTTGTGTAATATTTTTATATTCCTGGCGGCCGCTTGAACCCCGGTTCAGGCATTGAGCACGAGCGCATCCGGTGGATGATACAGCAAGTGCGAAATGGCGCAGCGGTCGACGGAGGCGAGGGCGTGTACCGACGCCCGAGAAAACGTCGGGCACCGCAAGAGGTAGCCGCAGGTTCGACTCCTGTCACTCGGACCAAAAACCGAATTCATCCTTTTGGATGAGTTCGGTTTTTTTAGTTAAAGTAAGCTTTACCTACTACTGATTGAAAAAACAACAATAAACGAAGTTACATCAAATCAAAACAATTACTGAAGCATCAACTTATACTTACTGAACACCTCAGAGTTATAAAGCTCACCATTAATGAGTAACCGTTCGAAAAATTTTTCATTTTTGTTCTTGGTCATTTTTATCCTTGACATTAATTCCGCTTTATTATTTATTGCATTTTTATTAAGTAATTCATTTAAGATATCATTCGCTATTCTATCAGCCTGATTTGACAATGTAGCATGCAATATAATGCTCAGCTCATAATCGTTTACGCCGAGGTATGAATCCTCATCAAGTGTCACCTTCACTACGTCGCTTGCATAAACAGTTGTGCTGTTGGTAACCATTTGTCCCTGACAAAGCATTAGCTCTCCGAAACAAGTTGTTTGCTCAAAAGCGCCGTCGACCTCTCTCGGCGCAAAAACATACTGTTCATTACCGAATTGATCACGAAAAATCATATAGGCCATGTATTTATTATCAACACATTCTACATAACACAAGCATCCTCTTTCATTATTGCTGCCGTCAACAGTGTCGTAATAAAATATTTTTTTGCATACATACTCCGTCTTTTCACAAGCTGACCGAAGGATATCAGAATATTCATCAAATGACAACTCTATATATAATTTCAGTTCGTCCATTTGCGAGACCTCCTCACCTATAATTCAGCTCAAATATTATCGGTTTATAGCAAGAATCACCAGTTGAAATCACGGCAAAATCATTACTCGGCTTTTGCGGCTTTAATATCATTCCTCTAGACCAAATCGTTTGACCGATAGCATGCTCGATAAGCAGATCGGTAATGTCAGCCGTCAGATAATCATTGCTATCAACAAGCTGACAAATATCATTTTGTGCCGATTTTCGATTGTTCCACGTTGAACCGAAGCTGCAGAAACGATACTGCACAGTATGTAGATTTAATTCGACGTCAGTATTACCGAGCTTTGGAAAATGAAGTTTAGCTTTTATAATTTTTCGGTTGACATTGTCATATATGAGATTATACATTATTCTTGAATAAAGCCATTGTTCACCGAACTCAAAGGTTTTTCCTATAAAGGCAGTGCCACCGAAAGCATTGTTTTTAGTTGGGTTGGCACTTTCAACGGTAGTATCCTGAAAAAGCTTATTCTCGTATAAATTCAACTCAAACATGATATTCTCATCGTTGTGCACCGTGCCTTTTACGGTCACCTCAAACTCGTTTAAAGAAATGCTTTTAGCACTGATATTTACAGGAGCAACAACGTATCCGTTGTTGTCACAAACCCCAATAGCCGAAACAGACAGCCACGGTCTGAAACGCTCGCTCATTAAGCAAAAGCACTTACCGTTTAAAATATTTTCTGTGAACGGTTTTTGAGTTTTTATAACGATTTTGAGTGTATCACAATGTGATTTTATAACTATTCCGTTTGTCGTTGGAAAGGCAACAGCTTCTTTGAAAACAACACATCCTTCGTTTAAATACACCGCATCACTAAGACCCTCAATAACACAGCAGCCTGATTCATCCTTTAATATAACATTTTTAGAAATCGAAGCATCTGCAGAGGTTCCCGACAGCTTAATTGTATCTCCGTCCTTCTTAAATCCAATATCAACAATTTTCTTTGCATGTTTTGTCAATATAGGAGCCGAAAAATAATAGGCTGTTTTTGTGCCGTCAGACTCATTAACTATCACACTGTAGCGGTTGGAATGCGCAAGCTCAAAATATTGTATTTGCTTGCTTCTTAATGTATTTATTTCTTGTAATACCGATTTCATAGCTTCATCTCCTCTCTTCTTTCAAAGAAACGTGAGGATTTGCTTTTACCCGTCCCTGCCCTTAGCAGCAGCTCGTCTTGACTCCTTAAAATGCTGTCAAAATACATGGTTTCCGAGAGTTCCCTTAAAAAACCGTATGCCAAAGAACATTTTTCCTCATCGTATTCTATTTCCAACTCATGATCCTCAATACCGAGGTATGTATTTTTATCCAAAGTAACCAAGATATCAAAGTCAGCCTTGAGATTAGTACGATAAGTCGTGAGACACCCCTGTTTTCTTAGGTGAAAACCAAAGAAGTCCATCACCTCAGCTACACTATAAACGACAAACGACGTTTCCTCACTGATACCAAAAGCAGTGTTTTTATGTGTCTTCATGGTGGCACAGTAGTAATCTCCTATATTCCTGACTCTACAGGTAATACCCTTTTTATTCATTTCGAAATTATTGGTATCATAATAGTAATTGATCTGCTTAAGCGTTTCACAGCTATCCGCAAACATAGCACATATATACTCATACTCCTTTTCGGTTAACATCAGCTTAATTTCATGCTCAATCATTATTTTCGCACCGCCTTTCCCGAGCCGTTTTTTTGAAGCTCTTTCACAAGCCTGATTTCAGTTGGCATCTGAAACGAAGACAACAGTTTCTTACATATCCTACGCACCTCATCCGACTCAGAAAAATCGCCTGCTACCTCCATAATAAGTCTTGTGTTATGGTTTTCATCCATTTTAGACTTTACTATGACCTCCTTGACCCTGCTGTCAGACAGCATAAGCGCCTCTATTTCGGCAGGATATATGTTCATTCCTGCAGATATAATAAGGTCATCATTTCTTCCAAGAATTTTAATTAGACCGTTACAAAGTTTTACGGCCGTATCTCCAGTGCAAAGCCAACCGTCTTTCAATGCCTTTTGGGTCAATTCGGGAGCTTTATAATAGCCCTGCATTACATTTCCTCCCTTTACCCAAAGAACACCTGCCTTGCCGTCAGGCACAGCTTTAAAGTCATCATCTCTTATTTCAACCGTTACCGATTGAAGCGGTATTCCGACGCAATCAGAATATTGCTCAAACAGAGCGGGAGGCAAACAGCATACTCTCGGTGAGGCCTCAGTAAGTCCGTACACATGATAAATTTCGGCTCTTTGGAATGCGTTACGAAGACGCTCAGCAATAGGTGCAGCCAGACACTCACCGCTTACTACAAGAGCCTTAAGACTCAACTCACCTTTATTCCTCAAAAACCTCGTCAGCATATTATAGACAGTCGGTGTAGCACCAAACACCGTGATGTTCTCATCTTTTATAAGCGAGAGTATACTGACGGGATTAAAAGAATCGGAAGAGAATACTATTCTCAGACCCTTTATAAGTGACACAAGCAGTTCACCTGTCAGCACAGCACAATGGTACACAGGTCTTGAAATCAGAATGGAATCGTTATTTGAAATATTCATGTATTCACATACATCTCTGACATTTGTCAGTATGTTTTCTTCACTTAGCATCGCTCCCTTAGGGTGTCCTGTTGTACCCGATGTGCACATGATAAGACAGGGCTTCTGGGTCGGCTCATCATAATTATGACCTTCGTTTTCGAGCACCTCAAGCCTTCCGTTGTGATCGGTTATCACACCGGTAGGTCCAATAAAATCATATATTCTCTTACAGTGGTTGATACCGTATCTTTGAGACATTGGAACAGCCGTTACACCTGCCGCAAAACAGCACAGCACGGCAATTCCTGTCATCATTTCGGAGCGGCAATAGATAGCAGAGCATTTTTGTCCGTTTAACTTTTTATAAAAGTTCTCAACAAATTGAATAACCTCTCTGTAGGTCTTCGTAACCTCTCCCTCGCTCACAGTCTGCTCTGGATTTTCAAGCATTTTAGATTTGAGGTAATCCCACAGCTTCATTTCAATTACCTCCTTCTAACAGTTCAATAAACCTCGGCAAAATTTCCTGTTCCTTTTTCTTTATTCCTATAAGCTTGGTTTTGATCACACCGAGTAAAGCATCTCTTCGACGCATTACATATGCGGCATACATCATCCTTATATCATCTGCCGCTTTAACGACCTTAGCGTATTCATTGCTGATGTCGTTATTCTTTGAAAGCATGATTTCTATACGTTTCATCCTTTCAAGCATTACCTTTTTATGCTCCCAGATAAGCCTGAATATTCGCCAATCAATACGTTCGTACGGTATACGACCGTCCTCGACCATGGTAAGATACAGGCACAAGGCGTCGCAGACCTCTATACCATAAAAATATTTTTCGGTATTAAGCCACTTTTCACCGAAGTTTGGATCAAGATATATTTTTAGCAAATAAGCTATGTGAGACGGTTGTAATTTCACAGCATTTTCAACTGTTTTAAAGGCTGCGAGTGCACTAACGTAGTCAAGCTTTTTCGCCGATTTGAGAGCACGGGCAAAGTTTTTTTGCGGAAGCTCAAAGCCACGGTAAAGCCAGTTTTTATCATAAGCATAAACATTGAATATTCCCTTTTCGTCATCATAGCCGTATATCATACCGTCGTGCGAAAAGTGTCGCTGCTTATACCAAGATTTGCCCTCCATGTAGTAGTCGTCGATTCCTGTAAACGCAACATAGTATCCCTCATCGAGCATGTTTTTAATGATTCTCAGACTGAAGCCGCCAACAAAATTCAGCGACATCCATATTTTTTGAATACATTTATTTGAGAACAGATCGGTATGCTTGACCGAAACTTCAGGAGTTGTGTAACCCTCTAAAAAGCGTTTATTGCAGAGCAAGGTAATTGCTTCGTTGTAATACCAATTATTTAAATCCGGATTGCAAGCCATTACGGCCGCAGGTGAGCCTTGGTTATGATATGTTGAAAACAAAGGCTCGGCAATCGGTAATTCTACCTTCTTCTTCATATTACACCTCACAGTATTTTTTGGCGAGACGTATTACATCGGATACCTTCTTTAGGTCAAACGGATTCATATCCGATTCACGAAGCTCAATACCAAGCTTGTCCTCAAGTGTAACCAGCAACGTAACAAGACCGAGACTATCCATGCCGATGTCCTCAATAAGACTGTGTTTTTTCAAAATCTTATCAGCACCGCTGATGCTTCTTATAATAGCTATTACGCTATCGTCAATACCTTTTCTTTTCATACAAAACCCTCCTAACTTCATTTATCACCTTATAATATGTGACCTCCTCAGACTCAAGAGTAGACAGCATTTCACCGCCGTTTTTGCGGCATATCTTTATGTACTCATCCCTGAGCTTGAATTGAAGCTCCATATCAATATATCTATCCTTTTCGTCAGCACGGCTTCTCACTCTTTTTACGGCCTCCTCGACGGGAACATCAAAGAAGAATGAGATGTCAGGCTTTATGACCGACTCAGCAATTTCATACAGCCACCTATCCGTTTTATAGCCTCTGGCATCCAAGTTTGCGAGGCAGGAATATATATAACGGTCACATAGTACGATATTCCCCTCACATAGCTTGGGGTATATCACCTTATTGACATGCTGAAGTCGATCGCTTGCGGCAAGCAACGACAGGCTTCGGTAGTCGTAGGCCGAGTGATCCTCGGAATCCATGTATGTTCTGAATATATCCGAGCGTCGAACAAAATCTGTAGGCTGTTTGGTTAAAAACAGTTCATTTGTCAGCTTGAGGTCATCGTATAAACGGTTTATCATGGTGGTTTTACCGCAACCGTCAAGTCCGCAAAATGTAATCAATATCCCCTTGGTGTCGTTAGTACGCATTTTAAGCCGTTTCATCATCAACACTCCCCATCATTTTGATTCTATCGTTGCTAAAAAACCTTTTTACAATATCACGCTCTTTATATTCATAGGTTTTTTTCTCCTGAGGAGAAAAGACTGTATAAAGCAACGCTTTCTTACCCTTAATACAAGTCAAGGCTCGGTCTAATGCTGCCTTATTGCCGCAGGGCAGTAAATCTTCGGTCCAAATGATTACGGCGGCACACTGCTCAGCCATGCCAATCTCCGTTGCTCTTTCAAATATTTTACTGAGAGTTTTTTCTGAAAATCGTTGCAACAGCATACTTATATCAAGATACTTATACAATGTCATATCTCGCTTCGTCCTAATCCACGGAAGTGTTGTGGCTTCCTTGTATAAATGTCCGCACAAATGTATGAAAAAATCAGGCTCATCCAAAGTTACAATCGAGAGGCCGTCTACTGTTATAGTTTTTGCACGTGATATCATACTTTTAAGAATGTTGGGATCACCGTTTTTATAATCAAGCGAGAAATTGATATCGACCTCTAAATACTTCATTCCGCTCAAATTAATCTCCTTTATATACGGAACGGTCTCACCTCTCAGCATCTTGCTTTCGATTATCTCCTGCCTTGTTGCTGCCTTAAATTCGCCGTTACGAATATTGCCTTGCTTAAATCCGTGCTTTGAGAGCACATCACCGATCAATGTGACATCACCGTCTGAAACCAGCAAATCGATATCATTTGAGGTTCTATGGCCCAATGGGTACAATCTGCACAGCAAAGCCCCTTTAAGCATTGCGTATTTGCCCTCACAACCTTTAAGTATATCGGTAAGATATTCAACACACTTAAAATAGCTGCTATTCTTCATAACGTTTTGATCATACACTGATTTTAATGAATTTCTGAATTCGCGGTCTACGGCACCTAAAACTCCTTGAGCTTTTAGGTTAGCGTAGGCTACGGCCGCTACTCTGTTTACAAAAAGCTGTCCGAGAACCGTCGGTGTAGCATAACGTTTTAACTCCTTATCTGATAAAATTCCCATACCGTTATTGAGACTGCAAAGGTCAAAAAACAGCTTCTTTTCCTGCTTTGTCATTGTTGTTTCCTCCTTTTTATTAAGCTTGGTTTGGAATATTTTTTAATAATCATTTCCAAGCAGTCAATATCTTCCTTATTCACACCGTCAGGATTAAGCTTTAGATACGTTGCAATAAGCTTTAAAGCAGTTATTTCCTTAGCTTTCATATATAAGCGTTCAGAATAGTAACCGTCGACTACATAAACACCACCGACTCCTCTGCCCTGACGTGTATATATCGGTTCTCTTTCGCTTAACCACTCAACATCTCTTCGGACGGTTCGACATGAAACATTCAACTCCCTTGCAAGATCTGCAACAGTATCATGCCGTCTTTGACAAAGTAACCTTAAAAGGTTTTCTCTTCGTTCAGAAGTTAACATTTTGGCACCTCCCTTCTTTTTATTACCATCTTAAAGCCCAACACTGACAGAAACCGTCCGAATAAACAATAAAAAAATAAACCTTATTCATGCTGTCTGAGGCTGAATAAGGTTTGTTTGAATATTTTTACAGAAAACCTGAGATTTCGGTAAATTTTTGCAGGATTTTGGAGAAAAAACCGTATTTTTTTAGAAATATGCAGTATTTTAAGCGTTTAAAGCGGAATTTTCGCAAAAACTATTGACATTTTGCTTAAAAAACAATAATATAACACTAATGCGTTTTTGCATCTGTGTTATATTGAGCAATGTCAAGTTTTAAGCCGTAGTTCCGACCGACCTTTGGTCAGAGAACTATGAAAAACCCTTTGCGGAGGGCTTTTAACAGAGATATTGCGGGGATTGCGCAGAGCCATTATGGTTTTGTCGGCCTTTTTGCCGCAAAGGGGGATGCTTAAATGAGCAATAATATTATTGATTTAAAGAATATCCGCATGTCGTATGACGGTGAAGTCGTGCTTGACGGTATTGATCTTACCATCAAGGACGGAGAGTTTGTCACATTCTTGGGACCTTCGGGTTGTGGGAAAACGACGACACTCCGTATAATCGCAGGCTTCGAGTCACAGGACGGCGGAGATGTTTTTTTTGAGGGACAGAATATTAACGCAGTACCGCCCCACAAAAGAAACATCAACACCATTTTTCAGCGTTATGCCCTCTTCCCTCACCTGAATGTTTATGATAACGTTGCATTCGGTCTTAAGGTGAAGAAAACTCCGAAAAATGAAATACATGACAAGGTTATTGAGATGCTGGAGCTTGTCAATCTCAAGGGCCTTGAAAAGCGTAAGATCGACACTCTTTCAGGCGGACAGCAGCAGCGTGTCGCCATTGCACGTGCCATTATTAATCACCCAAAGGTGTTGCTTTTGGATGAGCCGTTGTCTGCGCTTGACTTAAAGCTTCGTAAGGATATGCAGGTAGAGCTGAAGAATCTGCAAAAGCGTACGGGTATTACTTTTATTTTCGTTACGCACGATCAGGAGGAGGCTCTTTCCATGTCCGACACCGTTGTCGTTATGGATAAGGGCAAAATTCAGCAGATCGGTTCGCCTGCCGATATTTACAACGAGCCGCAAAATGCTTTTGTAGCTGACTTTATCGGCGAAAGTAACATCATTGACGGTGTTATGAAGAAGGATTTCCTTGTAGAATTTGACAAAAAGCAGTTTACCTGCCTCGATTCAGGCTTTAAGGAAAACGAGGAGGTCGATGTAGTGATTCGTCCCGAGGATGTTGATATCGTCCCACCTGTTAAAGGTATGCTTGAGGGCGAGGTCACGTCGGTGACCTTCCTTGGTGTTCATTACGAGATTATTGTTGATATTAACAACTTCAAATGGATGATACAGACCACCGATTTCCATGAAGTCGGTGAAACTGTCGGTCTTTATATCGAGCCCGATGCTATACATATAATGAAAAAGTCTGAGTATTCGGGTAAATTCGGTGATTACAGCTCTTACAGTGACGAGCTTGATGAAATGAATGAGGAAGCTGCGGAGGCCGCCGCTTTAGCGGAGGAAACAGCCGATGAATAAATCAAAAAGCGGACAGGTGGTGCTTAATGCACCCTACCTGCTTTGGGCTGTTCTGTTTATTGTCGTACCTTTGATCTTTGTGGCATACTATGCCTTTACGACATCCGACGGCAGCTTTACCTTTTCTAATATCATCACATTTTTTACTAACAAGCAATATATGACGGTATTCTGGCGCTCGATGCTTTATGCAGTATGGGCTACTTTGATATGTCTTCTTATTGCGTATCCCTTTGCATATTGCATGTCAAAGGTCAATCTTTCAAGCCAACGCATGCTTATGCTGCTTGTTATGCTTCCCATGCTTATGAACCTTATTGTCCGCACCTATTCATGGCAACAGATACTGGAAAGAAACGGCATTATAAACAAGCTTCTTGAGGCCATGGGGCTTGCTCCTATATCATTCTTGGGCAATGCAGGTGTTATAATTTTTGGTATGGTATATAACTACCTGCCCTTTATGATCCTGCCTATCTACACCAGTATATCTAAGGTGGATAAATCACTTTTGGAGGCCTCAAATGACCTTGGCTGTAATGCATTCGGTACCGTCCGACGTGTAATACTGCCTATGAGCCTGCCCGGTGTGCTTTCGGGTATCACTATGGTATTTGTACCATGTGTAAGTACCTTCTATATTTCACGTCAGTTTTCCGACGGAAACATCAAGATGATCGGTGATGTTATTGAAGACAAATTCTACCGTTCAAGTGTTCCCGACTACAACATCGGTGCAACCATTTCTTTGGTTCTGATGCTGATAATCCTTATTAGTCTTGCAGTGGTCAATAAATTCTCGGATAAGGATGACGATAACGGCGGAGGTGTTGTAATATGAAAACACTTCGCAGAGTATTTATTGGTTTAGTTTTACTGTTACTGTATGCACCCATACTTGTAATGATAGTATTTTCGTTCAACTCCGCCAACAGCACCTCAGTTTTTGAGGGCTTCTCTCTAAAATGGTATTCCGATCTATTCCAATACGGCGGAGACCTGTTGGGTGCTCTCAGAAACACGCTTGTACTTGCCGTTTTATCTTCCGTGATTTCGACGGTGCTCGGCACTGTTGCCGCCGTCGGCATCACAAAAATGAAGAAGCAGTGGGTAAAAAGCTCGGTTATGTCGGTCACCAACATTCCGCTTATGAATCCCGAGGTCGTCACAGGCATATCTATGATGCTGATGTTCGTATTTGTCGGTAAAATGCTTGACCTTGCCAACTCGGTCAACTTTTTCACCATACTCATAGCACATATCACCTTTGGGTTGCCCTATGTTATATTGAATGTTCTCCCGAGACTCAAATCAACCGACAAGCATCTGACCGAGGCTGCAATGGATCTCGGTTGTACTCCCTTAGAAGCATTTTTTAAGGCTGTTCTGCCATCTATAACCCCAGGCATTATTGTTGGCTTTATAATGGCATTTACAATGTCACTTGACGATTTTGTCATCAGCTATTTTACCAATGGTACTTATCAGACGCTGCCGCTTTTGATATACTCAATGACAAGAAAGCCTATGAAGCCTGATGTTTACGCTTTGGAAAGCATAATGTTCATTATAATCCTTGTGCTTATGATACTCCTTAACGTTGTTCAGAGTGAGGACAATAAGAAAGGAGCTCGGTTGAAGAAATGAAAAAGAAGATCTGTGTTATAGTTGCGGTTCTGCTTATTGTCGGCTTGTTTATAATATCGGGCTTCGGCGCATCCAATACCGAGGTTACTGTCGAGACCACAGAGTATTATACAAATGATTTTAACGGTGTCGAGCTTAATGTTTTTAACTGGGGTGAATACATCTCCGACGGTAGCGAAGGAACACTGGATGTTATCGGGGCGTTTGAAAAGCTTACGGGTATCAAGGTTAACTATACTACCTATGAGAGCAACGAGGCAATGTATGCCAAAATTAAAAGCGGCTCGGTCAGCTATGACATCATTATTCCTTCTGATTATATGATAGCTCGTATGAGGAATGAGGGTTTGTTAAGAGAGATAGATTATTCTAAGATCCCCAACTATAAATATATCGACAACTATTACAAGGGTGCGTATTTTGATCCCGAGGATAAGTACACAGTTCCCTATAGTGTCGGTATGGTTGGACTGATTTACAATAAAACCATGGTTCAGGAAGAGCCTGACAGCTGGGGTGTCATGTGGGACGAACGCTATAAAGGCAATATTCTGACCTTTAACAACTCACGTGATGCGTTCGCTATTGCACAATTCTATCTGGGAATTGATGTCAATTCAACAGATAGAGCCGACTGGGATAAAGCCGCCGCCAAGCTCAAGGAACAGAATCCTCTTTTACAGGGACGGGTAATGGACGAGGTCTTTAATAAAATGGAAAACAACAACGCAGCCTTAGCTCCCTATTATGCAGGTGATTATCTGACAATGGCTGACGTTAATCCTGATTTAGGCTTTGTATATCCAAAAGAAGGTACCAATATTTTTGTTGACTCCATGTGTATTCCCTCTAATTCAAAGAACTACGAGGCAGCACTGATGTTTATCAACTTCATGCTTGAGACCGAGGTTGCATTAGCCAATGCTGAGTACATTTGTTACGCTACTCCGCACACCGGTGTTTTGGCGCATGAGGATTATTCTCTTGCAGACAATAATATCCTCTACCCTGAGAATCAGAATGAGATAAAGACAGAATACTATCACGACCTTGATGATGAGACACGAGCTTATTTCGAAAAGCTTTGGGAAGAAGTAATAATCAATTAAAAAAATATGACCGTCGAATGACGGTCATATTTTTATACTTTTTTTGGATATGGCTGCGTTAACCTTTTCACGAAGATTTAAGATATATTCAGCCTCTTTCGGGTATTCAAGGAAGGTTAAGGGTTTATCGAGACCTTCATCAATGAGGTTCAAAACATATTCCCTACCGTATAACTCTTCACACTTTTTGAGTGCTCTGATATCCTGAAAAGCATCACGCATAAGCTTTAAGCGGATGGATTCCTCAGGATATCCGTCTTCACCCGGGTAAACCAAAAAGCAGTCGCCTGACGGAGCAAAGTAATCACCCGTTGTATCAAGATACGGATTGACGGTATTATATGAATAACGGCAGTTGTAGAAGTTATATCCCCAATGCAAAAAGCCCTTTATATCGTACTTGTACATCTGAATACCGAGAATACGTGTTCTGGCAGCAGGCATCGACATAAAGCGGTTGGTTGTAACCTTTGTCGGACCGCAGCAATAATATACCCAGGATTTATCGGCGCCTGCATCAAGGAAATCGTGTATTCTTGATGCAACAACAACAGGTGTATCAAGGATTCCTCTCTTAAAAACATCAACCTCGCTGACGGCATCTATCATTGTATAATCCTTAACGTGCTTTTTGATCTTATCGGCGGTAAGGTTGTACTGATCAAGCACATGCAAGTGAGGCTCATCCGAGACATGAAAGATCAGCATATCATCAATGCCTCTTGCCTTGAAATGACTTATCAAAGCAGGTATAAACACATCAATAAACTCAGTATATTCGTCACTCAAGGAATCGGTATCCCAACCGAAAATACGCTTTTCAACGCCATCAACGGTGGCTACGATTTTAGGGCAATGCTTTGCACCCCACTGTGTGTAGAAATGTGGAATCTCAAAGTACATGATACCTATTTTCTGACAAAGGTCTATCCAACGGTCAACCCTTGAAAAGTCGAAAGTATATTCACCGTTATTAAGAGTTATACCTACAAGCTGAGTGGTGCGTCGCTCACCGCCGACATATGTATCAAGTGCAGGCGTAAATATCGGGGTCAGTATAGTGTTGATTCCGTTATCCTTAGCGGTTTTCATAAAGCTCTCAATCAAGCCCCAATGCTCTTCAGAAAAGACCTCGACCTTATAATAATCTGCGATACAGTCGGTGTAAAACCACTCAGTATGAGGGACCGTCTCCTCAGCAAGAGTACCGTCACACACCTTAATCATCAGCGAAGTTTTAGCCAACTCCTCTTCTCCATTCATAAGGATAATATCGGTGTCATACTCCCCTGCCTTAAAATCCTCAGGCAGTTCAACATCAAGCCACAAGGTGCGGAGATTTTCAACCGAAACAACGGCACGGTCTTGATAACCAAGCTTAGTTATGAGGTCGGGATAAAGTCCTGGAGTCGTTCGTAAATAATTATCGTCATAATCGTCATTAAGCTTATTCACAGGCTTTGAGCTCGGTACACATACGGTTTGTTTTACAGTTATATAGTCCTTTAACCCACCGTTAATTTTATATGTTGCGTATATATGATTAACCTGTGCAGTAAGGCGATATGCTATCTGAAATGAAAGCTTCTCGTTTTTGAGCATAGAGATCTCATGAAACTCAGGAAATTTTTCGAAATCGTCGTCATAAAAACACTTTTCCAAAGAGCTGATAGCTTTCATTTTTAATATTTTGTCCGGCATAAGGATACCCCAACTTAAATTTATTTGTATTTCGATTTTAATTATATATAAAACGCTCAGAAACTACAATAGTAAAATGGCATAATGATTAGTAAAATGGTACATATTGTACGTCAATTTAATCAGTTAACCAAGAAACTATTACCGAAAAAACATTTGACCGTGATGTATAGTCAAAAGAAAACTGTCATCCGAGCGGATGACAGTTTTTGTATATTCTATTTCGACATCATATCACGCATAATATATGCTGATTTATATATATCGCCGCCGCCCATTGTGATAATAATGTCGCCGCTTTGGGCCAACTCAACAGCTTTTTCGGCGGCTTCGGGCAACCCTGCTACAACGGTGCAATCCTTTAACCCTTGAGCCAAATGCTCGGAAGAAATACCGCTGGTATTAACCTCTCTTGAGCCCATAATAGGGGTTAAAACAACCTTATCGGCAATAGACAATGCCTCAATAAACTCATTTTTGAGCAGTTCGGTACGGGAGAAAGTAAAGGGCTGGAACACAGCGATAACATTGTTGAAATTCAAATGTTTTGCGGCATTAAGAGTTGCAGCAATCTCAGTCGGATGATGAGCATAGTCATCAACCAAGGTGATTCCGTTGAAAAATCCCAACTTTTCAAATCTGCGACCTGCACCGCCAAAGGCTTCTATTCCCTTTTTGATGCCGCCGTTATCAACACCGTAATAACGGCAGGCTGCAACGACCGATAAGGCGTTCAGGATATTATGCCTACCGGGGACCGACAGTTCGATGTCAAAAAGCGGTTGGCTTTTAAAATTTACCGTAAATTTAAAACCAAGGCTTGCTCTTTCGATATTAGTTGCTGTATAATCATTAGTAGAATTGAGACCGAATGTGATGACCTCGCCATTAAAGCCGTCGACAGTCTGCATGCAAAGTGCGTCATCACCGTTGATAACAGCCACCTTAGACATTTGAACGAACTTTTTAAAAGATGCAACAAGGTTTTCCATTGTCTTGAAATAATCAAGATGGTCGTTATCTATATTAAGCAACACAGCCATATCAGGCGAGAGCTGGAGAAAAGTATCGACAAACTCACAGGACTCACAGACCATAAACTCAGATTTACCTGCAATACCATTGGCATTTATCAGCGGCAGTCTTCCTCCGATGACAGCCGTTGGGTCAAGGTCGTTCATTACCAAAACCTGAGTGAGGCAAGAGGTTGTTGTTGTTTTACCGTGAGTACCGCAAACACCGATCACACGGTCATATCTTCTTGTGATTGCACCGAGAAGCTTAGAGCGCTCCATCGTTGGTATACCAAGCTTTGCGGCCTCCTGCAACTCGGGATTTTCGGAATTTATGGCGGCGGAATATACAATTAGCTCAGCACCATGAACATTTTCAGCCTTATGTCCCATAAAGACTTCAATACCCATTGCTTTTACACGCTTTAACGGATCGCTCTCATTGACATCGGAGCCTGTAAGAATATAACCTTGGCTGTGGAGAATCTCGGCCAACGGACACATACCCGAGCCGCCGATACCTATCATGTGTATTTTTTTTACATTAAGTATTATTTCATCCTGCGGTAAATACTTTTTCAAATCAGGCACTTCCCTTGTTGAGTTGTTATTTCCTTTTAATTATACATTCTTTATTACAAAAAATAAACATAAATTTTTAATTCGGTGAAAAAAATGACATTTAAACTTCCCAACTACGTTTTATACTGCTTAGACTTGCTTGAAGACCACGGTTTTGAGGCTTGGTGTGTCGGCGGCGCCGTCAGAGATCATATTATGGGGAAACAACCATTTGATTATGACATAACCACCAATGCGTCTCCCAAAGATATTATCGGCATCTTCCCAAAAACCGTCCCCACAGGTATTCAGCACGGTACAGTTACAGTGGTAACGAGCGGTGGCAATGTTGAAATAACCACCTATCGATCTGACGGAGAGTATTCCGACCACCGTACACCTGATAACGTGACTTTTGTAAACAGCATTGATGCCGACCTCAGCCGACGTGACTTTACCATGAATGCAATCTGTTATAACCCCAAGGTGGGCTTTTACGACCCTGAAAACGGCATTGCGGATATAAATAACCGTACTATTCGTTCGATCGGTGATCCCGACCGCAGATTTACTGAGGATGCACTAAGAATAATGCGTGCGTTTCGCTTTTCTGCTCAATTAGGTTTTAATATTGAAGAAACGACCAAATCGTGTGCAATTTCGCTCTCAGACCTCTTACGGAATATAAGTGTTGAACGAGTTTATGCCGAATTAAAAAGAGCTCTGACATCAAAATTCGCATTGAAAACAGAGCCGTTGTTTACTTGCGGTGCATTATCACATTTAGGGTTATCGTGCTACAGAATGCCCGAAAATTTTGAAGCTTTGCCTTTTGATTTTGCCTTTAGGATCGCATTTCTTTGCAAATATCTTAACACAGAACCGTTAACTGTATTAAGCAAGCTAAAGTCGGACAACAATACCAAGCACAAGGCCGATATTTACTCTGCTTTGCTGGAGCACTCGCTTCCGCAAAACAAGCCAGACATTAAAAGGATGCTGAGCATTGGCGAACGGTCGGCAGTTGAGACCGTTATCTCCTATTATGAAAAAACAGGTATTGATACCGCCAAAACTAAAGAAATGCTCCGTGAAGTATTCGAAAATAACGAGCCTTACCGTGTTGATATGTTGGATATTAGCGGTGATGATTTGATCGAATTGAACTATAAAGGCAAAGAGATCGGAAATATCCTGGAGCAACTACTGCAATACGTCATTCAACATCCTGATGCAAACACAAAAGATAAGCTTATGCTTAAATTAAAGTAGCCAAATTTAAAACACCTCATAAAATGTACTAAGCATTTTGGGGTGTTTTATTTTTTGGAGGAACATATGAGGTTTTTATGTATCGGCGGAGATCGCAGGCAGGTTGAAACCGCCTGCAATTTAAAAACATCAGGTCATGAGGTTGTGCTATTCGGTCTGCCAAATTCAGTTGGGCTAAATGTCGCCGAAAATTTGTATGACGCAACAACTAATTCGGATGCAGTAATACTTCCGTTACCTGTGACACGTGACGGAAATACAGTTAACACACCCTTAACAGGTGATGTTATCTTTCTGCAGGACATACTCCTTTGCAGGCCAAAAAAAGTATTCGGTGGCATCATAAAACCTGAATTCGCTGCCGACCTACAAAGCAGAAGCATCCAATACTACGACTATTACGAAAGCGAAGCATTAACTATTAAGAATGCGGTATTGACCGCAGAAGCCGCAATAGCTATTGCTATAAACTGCACCGATTTCAGTATTTACGGCTCAAAGGCACTTATCATAGGCTACGGAAGAATCGGGAAACAGCTTTCAAAATATTTAAAGGCATTGGGTGCCGAAGTAACGGCTACTTCAAGGAGTAGCGGCACTCTGGCGGCTATAGAGGCAGACGGTTACAATGCATTAAAAACAGAGCACTGTACCGATAAAGTCACTGAGTTTGATTTAATATTTAACACAGCACCGTCTCCAATCATGAACAGAGAATTTTTCAAAAACTGTAAATCGCACGCTTTTGTTGAGGATCTTGCCACCGATTCGGGTGTGGATCTCGCTGCTGCAAATGAATACCATATCAATGCCGCAGTTTATGGAGGTCTGCCCGGTAAGCACTCACCCGTTTCAGCGGCAAGCTTTATAGCTAATGAAATTTTAGAACAGTACACTTAACGGAGGAAAGTATGCAAGGTAAAAAAATCGGATTTGCTGTTTGCGGCTCCTTTTGTACACATAAAGCCGTTTTAACACAGCTGCAGGAATTGAAAGCCTTAGGCGCTGATATAATGCCTATTGTTTCGGAAATAGTATTCAGCACCGATACACGATTTGGAAAAGCTGATGAATTTATTAAAAAAATTGAGGAAATATGCGAAAAGGAGTGTATCCACACCGTTAAGGATGCAGAGCCAATCGGTCCTAAGGCTTTATTAGATGTCTTGATTATCGCACCTTGTACAGGTAATACCCTCGGCAAGCTGGCAAACGGTATAACCGACTCGTGTGTGACAATGGCGGCCAAGGCACACTTGAGAAACGAGCGTCCGCTTATACTGGCACCGTCGACCAACGATGCTTTGGGTGCATCTGCCAAAAATATAGGTGCACTGATGAACTGTAAAAACATATATTTTGTACCTTTCAGTCAGGATATGCCTCAGTATAAGCACAACTCATGTATTGCCGATTTTGCACTGATTCCCAAGGCTATTAAAGCAGCCTTTGACGGTAAACAGCTTCAGCCAATGATTTTTTAAAACAATAGTAATAAGAGTGTTGTGTTAAGCCATAATACTATTGACTAATTAGATTATATCGGTTAAAATATATTAAAAATAAGGCGCAGAAACGCTTATAGAAACGGAGAATTATTATGGCTGAAGAATACAATCCCGACATTATTACTCTTGAAGACGATGACGGCAAAGAGTACACCTTTGAGGTGCTTGACCGCATCGAGACCGATGAGGCTCGTTATGTTGCTCTCCTCCCTGTTTATGACGATCCCAAAAAGATGCTCGATGATAACGGTGAGCTGGTAATACTCAAGGTAGCCGAGGAAAACGGTGAGGAATACTTTGAGGATATCGAGGATGACGATGAGTACAATATGATCGTTGATGCCTTTACTGACCGTCTGCAGGATATCTTTGATATCGAGGAAGCTGAGGACTAAACCCATCGCCTGCCCTGTTCGTGTATGCTAATCTTTATAACCCTACAAGCTACTAAACGGGAGTCTTACTCTCGATGTGGGTATGCAGGCCTCCCGTGGCAACACGGACGTTGGAAGCACAAAGCATTGAGGAGGACACCCACCTGCCTTATGCAGGTTATCAAACATTAGTTTACGGCAGGGCGGGTCTCAATATTTATATCTTAAGTATAAAAAACCGAGGTTCTTTAGAACCTCGGTTTTTTAGTGGATTTCATTATTTGAGTTTAAGACCCTGAACACCGTCATCAAGCTGATAGAGATACAACCAATCAACTATGAAGCGGCTTGAATTCTGCCACTCGTCCTGAGTAAGATCCTTACAAAGGAGACCGTTGTTAAGACGTCCTACCGAGAATGAAAGCTGCATGTACATCCAGCTATTGACAAATGCATCTATATCCCATTCGTTGGTGTTGGTAGTATAAGTGAACCACTCTTCACCGTCAAGATAGAAGCCCATCTCATCCTCGTCCCAAAGGAAGCCGTAGGTGTGGAAATCATCCGCAAAGGTCTTGTCGTCGGGACAGGTGACTTTCTTGTCATTTCCGTACTTAGCACCGTCAAGTGAAGTGTGCTCGTAGCCCATAGACTTGCCAAGCTCAGTAGGCCAAGCATGGCAGTTAGCATGGGTAACCTTACCCTCACCAAAACACTCATTCAGGTCAATTTCAGGAGAAGCCAGCACATTTGAACCGTCGCCGGTGCCACAGAACCACAGCAAAGACCAGAATCCGGGGCCATCAGGTACCAACGCACTCTTTTCAACATATCCGTAATGGAAGGCCATAGTACCCTTATTGGTGATAGTACCACCGTAGTAGTGGGTATCGGTCTCGCTTCCCTGAATATAGAAATTACCGTTGGTCTGGAAAACAAAACCGGGGTCGTTGGTCATTGCTGACCATTTACCGTCCTGACCCTCACGGCTGAACTCGGGGTCATTCATGATGTGCCACTTTGTTGTATCGATTCCCTCTTGATCAAATGTATCATACCAAGTGGGATAATAAGTAGTCGAGCGATCGTATTTAGCCATGGTTGCTTCGTAGCTTCCGCTGACAGAATCAGCATCGGTAAGAGTACCTTTTTCAAGAAGCTTAGCAAATTCAGAAACTGCGATACCCGTTGCATGCGGTGAACCGCCGTTAAGGTATACTCGTTTACCTGAAATCGTGATGCTATACTCATCATAGTTTGTCATCTCAGTAACCCCATTACGAACAGCATTACCTAAAACTATCTCATACTCTGCCTCTTCTTTATTATACTCATCATGTACAATCTCCATCAGGTATCCGGAAGTCTCATATACATAATCAACTATCTTTTCTGCCTCTGTCTGAGGGAGATAAGAAAAGTTAAAATGAGGTCTTACAAAACGGAATTCACCAATATTAACACCGTTAATTGTAATATCCTTAAAGTCTCCTTGAGTAGCATAAACATACTCAATACCACCCTTAACGCCTTCAGCTTTAATAAAATTATTAACAAAATAATCAGCGGCAGCATTCAAAGCCTCCGCATTATAGGCATTTATAACGATCTTCTTTCCGATAGTACATATGACCCAATCGTTGTAACGACCTGCGCCGCTGCTCTTCATAAAGTCAAGAGCCTGCTGAGACTCTGCACGGTTAGTAGCACCGATAAGTATCTCATAAGCATCGGTTCCGTCTTCGGCGTCCGAAGAATTCTTGATCGAAACACCCAAGGTATTTTTCATCTGCTTAAAGATCAAAGCAGCAGGTGTGGTTTCGTCAAGCACACTTTCGGCAGGGCGAATGATACAGTAGACCGATTCGCCGTTATTTACATAGTTGACATCAGCCTTGGACACAAGACCTGTAACGGTACTTGAATTTGAAGAAGCGGTAACGGTATCTTCCTTACCGCCGCAACCAACCATAAGTCCAAGAACTATAAATAAGACTAACAAAAGGGATATAATTCTTCTCATAATATTTACCTCCTTACATTCATGTTCATTCTAACTTATTGATAAACTTTTGTCAATGAAATAAACAATTTGTATATCATTATTTTGAAATTATAATAATATTGACGAACAAACAAATCCCTTGGGTGTTATTACCCAAGGGATTTGAATATCACTTAAGAATTATTGACTGCTTACCGTTATCGAGCTGATACAGATACAGCCAATCACACACAAGCTTATTGGAGTTCTGCCATTCCTCATCAGTGAGGTTCTCAACCAAAAGGTTGTTATTTAAACGGCCGACAGAGAAGGATAATTTCATATACAAATAAGTGTTGACAAAAGCGTCGATATCATACTCAGTTTGGTTGATAGCGTAAGAGAACCATATCTCGCCGTCAGCTGTAAAGGTCATCTGGGTCTCGTCCCAAAGGAAACCAAAGGTGTGAAATTCGTCGGCCCAAGTGCCGCCGTCTGGATGATAGTATTTCTTGGCAACGTAAGATTTACCGTCAAGAGAATCGTGCTCAAGACCTAAAGACTTACCAAGTGTAGTCGGCCATTTGTGGCAATTAGCTGCGGTTACCATACCGTTACCGAAACACTCATTCAGATCTATCTCCGCACCGTAAAATTGATTGGTGCCGTCGCTTGTGCTGGAGAACCAAAGAAGCGACCAGAAGCCGTCACCATCGGGACAGATAACGCTGTGTTCGACAAATCCATATTGGAATGCCATGGTGTGACTGTTGGTCAAGGTTCCGCCCCAATAACCGGCAGCATCCTCATGGCCGTAGATATAAAACTTTCCGTCACTCTGGAAAACAAAATTTGGATCATCAGTCATACCCGAGAATTTACCGTTTTGACCATCTCGGCCAAACTCTGATCCGCTCATAAGACGCCACTTAGTAGTATCAATTGTATCACTGTCAAAATTGTCAAAGTACACAGGGTAATATGTAGTAGAGCGGTCATAGTTTGCCATTGCTGTCTCATAAGAGCCCGAAACGGTATCAGCATCGGTAACCGTTCCCTTTTCAAGAAGCTTTGCAAACTCGGAAACTGCCATGGCTGTTGCATGGGCACTTCCGCCATTGAGGTAAACTTTATTACCGCTTACAGTGATGTCATACTGATCGTAATCAGTAATACTCTTAATACCGCTACGGTTATTGTTGCCGACGATTATCTCAAATTCAGCAGGCTCAGTATATTCATCCTCTTCAATAGTAAGCATATAGCCTGTTGTTTGATAGACACTGTCAACAATCTTCTCCATCTCAACCTGAGTAAGATAAGAGGAATTAAAGTGAGGCCTTACAAAGCTAAATTTTCCGATATTAGTACCATTTATGGTAATATCCTTAAATTCGCCCTCGGCGGCATAGCAGTACTGGATTCCACCCTTTACTCCGTCAGCTTTAAGATAATTTTGAACAAAATACTTACAGGCAACATCAAGTGATTTGGAGTTATACGCATTAATGACAATTTTCTTGCCGATAGTGCAGATAATATAATCGTCATATCTGCCATAGCCCGATGTCTCCAAATAGTCCAACGCCTGCTGTGATTCCACACGGTTGGTGGGACCAACAAGAATCTCATAGGCATCGGTTCCGTCGGATGTATCAGCCTCGTTTTTCACGGAGACACCAAGGGTATCCTTAATTTGCTTAAAAATATAGCTGGAACTCGTCACCTCATCCATCTCGCCTGCCTCGGGACGGATGATCTTGTAAACCGAAGTCCCGTCAGCGGCAACAAAAGTGACATCCTCAGCACTGATGATACCGGTGCTTCCTTGTGCATTATCTGAGCCTGTGTTATCATTATCGCCTCCACATCCCGCCATGAGACCGAATGTAACAAAAATAACAAGTAAAAGTGAGACTGCTTTTTTCATGACTGACCTCCAAATATTTATTTTAATTATTTTACCAAGTATTGCAGATTTTGTCAATAAAATTGTGTAATTTATTCAAAGTTAATGCTATTTACAACAAAAGCCCCAAGGCAAAGTATGCCTTGGGGCTTGGTATATTATTTGTAGGTTACATTCTGTATGCCGTCGTCAAACTGATAGAGATAGATCCAATCACAGGAAAGAACATTAGTGTTTTCCCATTCATAATCAGTTAAGTTTTCAACAAGCAGGTTGTTATTATAACGACCGACAGAGAATGATAGCTTCATATAAAGGTCGGCATTAACAAAAGCATCGATATCCTCAGGTGTCTGAGTTATATCATAGGAGAACCAAATCTTACCATCAGCAGTAAATGACATCTGGGTTGCATCCCAAAGGAAACCGAAGGTATGGAAGTCCTCTGCCCATGTCTTGCCATCGGGGCAATAGTACTTCTTTTCTGCTTTGTAATCCGCATCAAGAGACACGTGTTCGTATCCCATTTGTGCGCCGAGCGTTGTAGGCCACTTGTGGCAGTTTGCCTGTGTTGCACTACCGTTACCGAAGCATTCATTAAGGTCGATCTCGGCACCGAAGAGCTGATTTTCAGCATCACCACGATTATCAAACCAAAGAAGTGACCAGAAGCCGTCACCATCAGGACAGATGACGCTATGCTCAACATATCCGTAGTGGAATCTCATGGTATGGTTATTGACCAGAGTTCCGCCCAAATAAATGGTATCCTCTTCATGACCGATAATATAGAACTTGCCCTCGCTTTGGAAAACATAGCTCGGATCGTCGGTCATTCCCGAGAGCTTGCCATTTTGACCGTCTTTTCTAAACTCAGAGCCGGTCATCAAACGCCACTTGGTAGTGTCGATCGTAGCACCGTCAAAGTTATCATAATAAACGGGGTAATAAGTAGTGGCAGCATCATAGGTTGCAAAAGCAGTGTTATAATCGGCACCTGCTACGGTATCTGAATCGGTAACACTGCCGCCGTACAGCAGTTTGGCAAACTCGGAAACCGCCATGGATGTTGCGTGTGCACTGCCACCGTTAAGATAGACCTTAGTGCCGCTGACTGTAATATCATACAGATCATAATCGTCAACAGCTTTTACATTTTCTCGGTTATTATTACCTACGACTATCTCATAAGTCCCCTCTTCGGTGTACTCATCATCATAAATTCTGAGCATGTATCCTGTCTTTTCATAAACAGTATCGACTATTTTCTCCATCTCGAGCTGGGTGAGATAAGAAGAATTAAAATGAGGTCTTATAATGGAAAACTCTCCTATGTTTACACCGTTTATGGTCATGCTTTCCCAATTACCTTCGGTTGCGTGGGTGTAATTTATACCGCCCTTAACGCCGTCCTTGCTGATGTAGTTTTCGGCAAAGTATGTAACTGCCGCCTCAAGGCCATCAGAACAGTAGGCGTTAATAACAATCTTCTTACCGATAGTACATATAACATAATCATTATAACGGCCGCCTGTGGCAGATTTAAGATACTCAAGTGCTTTCTTAGACTCCTCTCGGTTGGTTTCACCAACAAGAATTTCATAAGTATCAGTTCCGTCCTCATCATCAGAAACGTTTCTGACAGCAACACCGAGAATTTCCTTCATTTTTTTAGCTACCGTTCCTGCTTTTCCTGTTTCATCTAAAGTGATTATTTCCTCATTGCTGTCCTCGTCAGGCTCAACAACTACCGGACGCACAACACGATAGATCGAACTACCGTCAGCGGCTAAATACGATACATCATCAACCGACAAGCCGAAATCTCCTGCAGATTGACCGCTTTGTCCATTACCCGACGAATCACCGTCATCACCACCACTACAGCCGACCATAAGGCCGATGGTCAATACAAAAACCAGAAGTATTGACATTACTTTTTTCATAAATTTTCCTCCTGAAAATCCTTTAATTTTTACCCTGTAATTTTACCATATTGTCACTTTTTTGTCAACAGTCACCATCGTTTTTTTGTTAAATTTGGACAAATGCTAAAATATATCAAAATGACCCCGAGCAAATCAACTCAGGGTCATTACAAGCAGAATATTAAATTATGCCTTTACCTCGGTGCCGCCGATGGGACGGATATTGAGGACATAGCAGGAATCCTTGCCGAATACCGAACTCATTATCTTAAGATAATTTTCGAGCAGATCATCGGGAACAAAGGCCTGAATCGTACCCGCAAAGCCGCCGCCGTGTACACGGTAAGCACCTCTGTGCTCCAAAGACTTGCTTGCCAGTGACAGAGCCAGTGACAGACCCTGTTCAGACGGATTGGACGGAGAATAAACATTCTGCAGATACTGGAACGAAGAGCGTCCCGAGTTTTTAGAGATGCGCAAGAAGTCTTCAAATCTTCCCTCTTTGAGTGCATTTTTTTCGTCAATAGCACGCTGATTATCATTGAAAAAGTGGATAGCACGAAGCACTGCTCTATCCCCTACTTTCTGACGAAGATCAGCAATTGACTCATAGAACTTATCGATATCGACATCACGGAGGACCTCTTTACCGAAATACTCGGAAACCTTTTTGCACTCGATAGTAATATCGGCATAATCCTGAGTAAGGTCGGCATGGTTACCGCCCGTATTGACGATGACCAGCTTATGGCCGTGAGCACCGATATCAAAGGAAACCTTTTCGATAATCGGCTTTTGGGGATCGTTGAAGTCGATTCCCGTAAATCCGCCGACCGAGCTTGCCATCTGATCCATAAGACCACAAGGCTTACCGAAGTATATATTTTCTGCTCTTTGAGCTATCTTAGCGATCTCAACAGGATCAACAGTGTTGTTGTTATAAAGTCCGCTCAGAATGTTACCTATAAGCACCTCAAAAGCTGCCGAGGACGAAAGTCCCGAGCCCTTGAGAACATTGGAAGTAGTGTAAGCAACAAAGCCACCGATATTGTAACCGTCCTTCTTGAACTCGCCACACATACCACGGATAAGAGCAGAAGCTCTGCCGTATTCAGCTTGGTTAGGCTCAAGCTCGCTGAGTGATAATGCATCCTCGTCATAGCCCTCAGACTTCACCCTTACAACACCGTCATCGGTTGCGGCGACGACTGCGATAACATCAAGGTTTACACTGCCGGCCAAAACACAGCCGTGCTGATGGTCAGTATGGTTACCGCCAACCTCAGTACGTCCTGGCGCCGAGAAAAAACGGACCTCACGTTCACCGTAAAGACTCTCAAAGGAATCAACGGCATCAGCATAGCGCTTGCGGGCAAACTCGACATCACCGTACAGAACTTTAAATATTTCATCAAACTTGCCGCATAAAATATCATTTTTAATTGCGATCATATCGAAAACCTCAAATTATTTCTTTAGATTGGAAACAATCTCAAGTGTATCCTTTGCGATAGCAAGCTCCTCATTAGTGGGGATAATGTAAACCTTAACGGTAGAATCAGGAGTAGATATCTCAACCTCTTCGCCACGAATGAGATTCTTTTCCTCATCGATCTTAACACCCATATAACCAAAGTGCTTGCAGACCTCGGAACGAAGAGTAGGATCGTTTTCACCGATACCTGCGGTAAATACGATAGCATCAACACCGTTCATAGCGGCAATGTAGGAGCCGACGAACTTTGCAATCTGATATCTCTGGATCTCGTTAGCCAATGCTGCTCTGTGGTTACCCTCTGCCGCTGCGGCAGAAACGTCACGGTTATCACTCGAAACACCGGAAATACCCAAAAGACCCGACTTCTTGTTAAGAAGATCGCTCATCTGATCAGGGGTAATATTTTCTTTATTAGCAATGTAGGTCAATGCCGATGGGTCAACACCGCCCGAGCGTGTACCCATGATAAAGCCGTCAAGCGGAGTAAAGCCCATAGAGGTATCAACACACTCACCGCCCTGAACAGCAGTGATAGATGCACCGTTACCGATATGGCAGGTAACAATCTTGAGGTCCTTTTTATCCTTGCCCATAATATCAGCACAACGCTCGCTGACGTACTTATGAGATGTACCGTGTGCACCGTAGCGGCGAACAGCGTACTTCTCATAATACTCATAAGGAATACCGAAAATGTAAGCCTTTTCGGGCATGGTCTGATGGAAAGCGGTATCAAATACAACTACCTGAGGAACATCCTCACCAAAGGTTTTGGTACAGGCAACAATTCCGAGATAATGGGGATGGTTATGAAGCGGAGCAAGCTCTTTGAGCTCCTCTACCTTTTCTGCAACATCATTATCAACGAGGCAGGATTTATTGAAGTAGGTACCGCCGTGAACGACACGGTGACCGATAGCGCCGATTTCATCGGGAGAATTGATGACCTTGGCATCGCTCTCTGCCAAAGCGTACATAAGAGCCTCAAAAGCCTCAGAATGGGTAGGCATTGCGATTTCGGCGGCATACTCTCTGCCGTCGCCTGCCTTGTGCTTGATGTTGCTGTCGGGAAGACCGATCTTATCGCAAAGACCCTTTGCGATGACCTGTTCGTTATCCATATCAATAAGCTGATACTTCAACGATGAGCTTCCTGCGTTTACTACGAGAATTTTCATTTAATGTTCCTCCTAAACGGTTTACGGTATTGCAATCCGCACCGAATTATTGTAAAATATAACGGTAAAGACTTACCAAAAATATATAATACATCATTATTTGGTTTTTTTCAAGTGATTTTCGGAAAGAATGTGAGAAAATGAGAGTGTTCGGCATAGTTGCTGAGTACAACCCGTTTCATAACGGTCATAAATACTTGATCGACAAAGCTCGTGAGCTGGGCGCAGATGCCGTCGTTGCAGTTATGAGCGGCAACTGGGTACAACGTGGAGACACAAGTATTATATCCAAGTTTGCAAGAACTCATCAAGCACTTGAATGCGGTGTTGACCTTGTTGCCGAGTTGCCCACATTTTGGGCAATGGCAACGGCACAAAAATTCGCCGAGGGCTCTGTAGCAATTCTTGAAAACTTAGGTATTGACACTCTGATTTTCGGCAGTGAGTGTGGAGATATCGAAAGCTTGATAAAGACGGCTTACTGCGTTCGCTCGGCTGAGTTTTCAGCTAAAATGAGAGAGTATCTCGACCAAGGAATCACTCCTGCCAAGGCACGTGAAAGCGCCGTTGAAGCCTTGTGTGGCAACGGAGAATTGCTACGCTCCCCTAACGACACATTGGCGGTAGAGTACGTCTGCGCCGCAAAATCGCTCAACTCTAAATGCAAATTCATTGCAGTCAAACGTCAAGGTATTGAGCACGACAGTGATGACACATCAGGTCAATACTGTTCAGCGAGCAAGCTTCGTGAAATGATACTTTCGGGAAGCTTAAGCGAGATTAAAAGATATATGCCCGAAAAATCATTTGATATACTTTACGATCAGTTTCAGAACGGCAAGATATCAGATCTCAAAGCTCTTGACAAAACGATACTGACGGCACTCAGAACCACAACGCCGACCGAATTTAAGCAACTGCCCGACATTAGCGAGGGTATAGAAAATCGATTGTTTTCAGCCGCAAGAATCAGCGCAACGTTGCCGCAGCTTTTGGACAATGCGGCCACCAAGCGTTATACCAACGCACGTCTGAGACGACTTGCGCTGTCCGCATTTTTGAAGGCCAAAAAGGATGATATTCCCGAAAAGGTGCCCTACATCCGAATTTTGGGATGCAACGTAGTCGGTGCCGATGTTTTAAAGGATGCCCGTATCAACTCAAAGATACCCGTTATAATGCGGTCAACCGCTTTAAAGGATGATAAAACCTTTGAGTTTGAGGCAAAAGCAAGCGATATTTACGCGCTTTCTCAAAGTATTCCCGACCCCTGCGGAAGTGAATTTACAAACGGTGTAATAGTCAAGAAAAACTAAAATAAGTTATTATATTTTCGGCAATATTTTTAGGTATGCCTGCATCGATCAACTGTTGCTCGGTCGCCTTTGATATTGCCGACATTGTTTTGAATTTAGAGAGCAATTTCTTGGCCCTTGCCTCGCCTACACCCTCGATCTCGGTCAATTTGAGCACGTGAGCATTTTTAGACCTCTGTTGGCGGTGATAGCCGATAGCAAATCGGTGCACCTCCTCCTGAATTGTGGAGACAAGCGTATAAGCACTGCGGTTGGCTTTTATGGCAATCTCGTTCCCACCCGAGGTTATAGCCCTTGTCTTGTGCTTTGAATCCTTGACCATACCGAATACGGGCACATCAATACCCATTCGGTTCAAGATCTCCAACACAGACGAAAGCTGACCCTTGCCGCCATCCAAAAGTATAAGATCGGGTAACTGTCCGAAGCCGTCCTCGGTTTCGGCATTTTTATATTCGGTAAAGCGGCGTTCAACCACTTCGGCCATAGAACGGAAGTCATCCTGACCCGAAAATGACTTAATTTTGAACTTACGGTATGATGCCTTGTGCGGTTTGCCGTCCTTAAAAACAACCATACCTGCAACATTATCCTCACCTGCGGTATTGGAGATATCGTACGATTCGATGTATTTTGGTGGCTTGGGAAGTCCCAACAGGCGTGCCAATTCATCTAACCCTGCCGTCTGTCCCATATGGCGTCCCAAGTGTTGAGCCAAGCGCTCCGAAGCATTATTGCGGCACATTGTAACAAGATGCTCCTGTTCGCCACGTTCGGGCACAGCAACCTGAACATTTGTTCCACGTTTTTCAGAAAGCCATTGTTCAAGCAGTATCTTGTCTTCTATTTCACCGTCGACTGCAACACGTGGCGGAACATTATCACGCAAGGTATAATACCTGCGTAAAAATTCTGCTCTTGCAGACGGAAGATCGTCAACAGCGTCAAGCAAAAACTCCTCACGGTCTGAGAGCTTGCCGTCATCAAAGACAAACACCTCAAAGCAGGCGGCGGTATCCGACACAGCCAGCGCAATAATATCCTGTCTTTTATAAATTGAGCTGTAGATCTTCTGACGGTCACTAATCTTCTCAATTGCGGCAATGCGGTCACGCAAACGTGCCGCCTTTTCAAACTGCAGATTTTCTGCCGCTTTTTCCATTTCATCACGCAAAACCGACACGGATTGATTTACTCCGCCCTTTAAAAACTCAACCGCCTGACGCACCGACTCTCGGTACTCTGTCGCTGTGACTTTTCCGCAACAAGGTGCTGAGCAATTTTTTATATGGAAATTAAGGCACGGTCTCCCCTTTTTACTGATACATTCAGGGAAGCTCTTACAGCAATGCGGTAAACGGAATATCTTGCGCACCTCGTCAACGGTTTGATTGACCACAAAGCCCGAAATATACGGGCCGATATACTCGGCATTTTTGTCGTTGGTATCAAACGATGCCGAAATTGTCGGCCACTCGCCTTTAGTGACCTTGATGTAATGGTAGCCCTTGTCGTCCTTCAAAAGAATGTTATACTTAGGCATATGCTGTTTGATCAGCGAGCACTCTAAAACAAGAGCCTCAAACTCGCTGTCACAGATAATATACTCAAAATCTTCAACGTTTGAGACCATTCTTCTGACCTTATCAGTATGCTGGTTGCCTGCGCCAAAATACTGTGAAACTCTGTTTTTAAGTTTCTTAGCCTTTCCGACATATATGATCTCGCCCGACTTTGCGTGCATTATATATACACCCGGCAGCAGCGGAAGCTTCATTGACTTTTCTCTTAAACGCTTTAATCGTTCGTCGGTCATATAGGTCTCCTTTCTTCTTTTTGTAAGGAATGCATTTATTCATTCCGAATACTAAATTCTACTTTACGGAATGGGTAAATCCATTCCCTGCTAATGTCATTCTAAGCAAAAGCGCAAGAATCTTAAGCTCCTTCACCTACATTCAGGATGACAGTTTTTAGTTTATCAAACACTCAAGTGATACGCCATTCTGGGCGAGCGACCTTCCCACGGGGCGAAAACATAGATAGTTCCGCAATACTTAAAGCCTATCTTTATAAGTGCTTTTTGCATGGTCTGATTCTTTTCGTGGGTGTCGATTCGGACGTTGTTAGTGTTCTGCAACGCAAACTCCACCGCCGCCTTGACAACACCCTTCACTCTGCCGGAGGATGCTATACGGTGAATGACATAATACGGTTCATCGTTAAGCCACTGACCCTCGATCTCCATATAGGTCTCATCAGGGCCCGATTCCATAAGGAAAACACCTTCGACCGAGCCGTCTTGATCAGCAACATAAAGTCGGCCGAGCTCGATATCCTCTTTTATAAGATGGTCATACGGATACTCGGTTCCCCATTGATTGGGATTTCCGTTTTGCCTCATAAATTCACGGGCGCTTTCATAAATATCAAGGCAACGGTCAAAATCATTTGATTCAGCTTTTCTGATAATCATAATTCACCTATATTCATCAAGAACGCTCTTTAAAAGCTCGGGATCGTCGGTCATAATGCAGTCACAACCGAGTTCTATCAGTTCACGCATTTCATCGGCATCGTTGATAGTCCAATACTGAACAGCAATGTTGCGGCGGTGTGCACGGTCGATATAGGTTGATTTATCAAGATTAAGCTCAATACCTACGTCATAGCCGGTGGGTATCTGCAGGCAGGCGAAATCGCCCGAGTCAAAGATATTGACCTTGAGCATTTGTGTGACTATAAACTTTGCGGCGGTGCCGGTGGGTGCACCACGCAACAGCTCAGGGTATTTGGTTTTAAGCACCGTCTCGATTTCGTCATGGAAGGTTCCGATAACTATCTGATCCATATACTCCGGATATTGTTTCAAGGTGTTATATAGAATCTCACAAGCCTTGTATCCGTTTTCACCGCTGTTTTTTATTTCAACAATAAACTTAAGGTCGGGCTTTGATTCATAAAACTCGCTGAAAAGCTTGTCAACGGTGGCGATCTGCAGACCGGCCGCCTCAATTTCGGTCACGTCTTTGTAGATACGCTCGCCGTTTTTATCCTCAAAGTAGTATCCGAAATTATACTGTTCAAGTTCTGCCAAAGTCATATCGCAGATATAGTGACGGTTGGCTTCATCCTCGCAAAGAGCCTTAACCTCTGACAGAGAAATATCGCCGTTTATGTTGCAGGTCTCGTCAATATAATCATCGTGATTGTAAACAAGATAGCCGTCCTTGGTAAGGTAAAGGTCGCTTTCGATAATGTCAACGCTGATGGTGTTGACGGCCTCACGAAAAGCGAGCATTGTATTTTCGGGGTTGTTGATACCGCCGCCGCGGTGCGCCGCTATCATAGGCAAATTTCCCTCTCCCACCACAAAAGGATTGTTTTCGACATTTTTCTTCGGCGGAATAACATTGATAACAACAAAGAAAACGAGGATGACCGCAAGAATTATTCCGACTATTTTTAATAATTTATGTTTTTTCATATATTTCACCACTTATATACAATATAATGCTGAAGCAAGACGCTTTTTGTCCAAAATATTATTACATTGCACAATACTCATACCATCCACTTGTTATCCAAAGACCTCAGCCGCAGCAACTGTTTTTAAAACATCAATTTCAACCTTGTCACGTCCGTAAGCATCAAGAAAGCGGTCGTAATATTCATTTGTATGGAGATTGAACCAAAACGTCCACGTACCCCAAAACAGGTCAATATGTCGGTCGCCAACGCCTCCGTTACCAACATCAATGAATTTTGAAAACTTCCAATTATTAAGCATTATATTTGGCAAACAGTAGTCACCATGTATCAATACGTCATTTTTTAAAGCGCTCTTTCCCTCTTGCATCACACGATAGGCTTCCTCGGCCGAACGGTAACCGAAGCTGTCAGGAAAATGCGATTTATCAAAGTTTCCTGTTCGGTAATTATTCTCAGCCAAGGTAAAGTACTCGGTCAAACGATCCTTTACAGGGCAATCAGAAAAGTTGGTTTCATGCAAATCACGTAAGGCTATTGCCAGGGTATCGCAAAGGCGTTTTGGGTCACTCAAATACTTTTCGTTAACACCATCGTCGCCTTGTACTGCAACGGTAAGCAACCAATCTTTTTCCTCAGAGATATAATCCAAAACCTCAGCGCCCAAGCCCTTTTTATGAAAATAATGGGTCATCAACGCCTCTCGTTGGAGGGTGCCTTTAGCAGCCGATTTAAGGTATAATCCGCCATTCTTTTTTATATAATAAACCCTTGCCTCGGGTGAACACGAGCTATCAAATACTTCAGCATTCAAAATAATTTTGCTAATATATTCAGGAAACTCCGGCAACACATCAAGTAGAGTTTTGTTCAAGCAATTCACCTCAAAACTTAACCAGGCTGACAACCGTTTCAACATGCCCTGTTCTTGGAAACATATCAAAAGTGGCAGCCTTATTAGTGTCATATCCCATTTCTTTAAACAGTTTGCAATCCCTTGCCAGGGTTGCGGGGTCGCAGGAAACGTAGACCACATTTTCGGGTGCGAAGTCTTGGGTTATGGTCTTGATAAGCTCGGCATCACAGCCTTTTCTCGGCGGATCGACGATAATCACATCGGGTTTAATACCGTCATTTTTTAATTTTTCAGCAGCCTTGGCGGCATCTCCGCAGAAAAACTCGGTGTTGTCAAATCCGTTTATCTTTGCATTATACTTTGCATCCTCTATAGCCTCAGGGATGATCTCAACACCGATGATTTTCTTGGCCTTCTGAGCCATTGAAAGACCGATTGTTCCTGCACCGCAGTAAAGGTCAAGCACCGTTTTGCCCAGTGGTTCGGCATATTCTGCCGCCTTTTCGTACAGCTTTTCGGCAACATCGTGATTGACCTGATAAAATGACAAAGGCGATATTCTAACCTTTACGCCACACAAAATATCGGTAATATGGTCTTCCCCAAACAGAGTAACACATTTTTGACCCATAATAACATTGGTCTTGTCACGATTTACGTTAAGCACGACCGATTTTAGAGTATTGCCAAAAACATCTTTTAAAATTTCAATAAATTCATCGGTATTAGGCAATGAATCACCATTTTCGACAACGCAAACCATTATCTCCCCCGTTACTACGGCTTTTCGGAAATAAATATGGCGCACTAGTCCCTTATGGCTTTCTTCGTCATAAATTGATATGCTGTTTTTTATCAAAAACTCTTTAAATGCCGCAACAGCCCTTGAAAACTCAGGCGGCTGAAGTGCACAATCAGGACAATCCACAACACGGTGGCTGTGACCTGCAAAAAATCCAATCTTTAATTCACCCTTATCAAGACTGACAGGATACTGAGCCTTATTGCGGTAGCCAACATCACTTAAACCTACTATAGGCTCAAACTGAGGCTCAACACCGCCTATACGCTTTAAATTATTTTTAACGTTATTTTCCTTGATTTCGAGCTCGGTTTTATAATCAACATGTCTGAAGCTGCATCCTCCACATTTTGGGTACGATGAACAAAAGGCATCTATTCTATCCTCTGACGATGTGATAATTTTTGAAATTTTGGCAAACGCACAGTTCGGTTTGACCTTTAAAATATGTGCTACGACCTCATCGCCTGATACTGCGGAATCGACAAAAACGGTTAATCCGTCAATTTTGCCGACACCGTTACCTTGCAACGTAGTATCAATAATTTTTAAATTCACAAGATCGTTTTTTTTCATAAATTTATCCTTTGAATAATTGTTGTTTAACCGTCAAAAATAGTATCGGAAAAGGAGTGATAAAAATGTTTGATAAAATCTGTCTTACTCTTCTGATAATCGGCGGACTTAACTGGGGCAGTATCGGTCTTTTCCAATTTGACCTTGTAGCTTGGGCATTTGGCGGTCAGGACGCACTTTTCAGCCGTATCGTCTACACACTTGTAGCGCTCTCGGCAGTATGGTGTATTTCTCTTCTGTTCCGTGACAACACCGAAGCAGGCGACAGCAATGACATGGACATGCCGATGACCAGCGGCTCACACTAACCGATTATTAGAGCAAGTTAAAGGGACTGTCGTATTAGACACGTCCTTTTATCTTTTTCCGTCCCACCTGCCCTTAGCCTTAAATGCTCTGGGCTTTTGGGACTTACCTTTAGCAGTTTTGCGGTTATTATTCTGCGTTGACTTATTGCCGTAGCCCGATACATTGATAAGGCAATCGGGACCGTTGCCAATGAGGTCGGTCCTGCCGCAATCCCTAAGAGCCTTTAAAACTATAGCTTTATTCTCGGGCTTAAAATACTGCAGCAGAGCTCTTTGCTCAGCCTTTTGCGAAGGTGTTTTGGGCACAAACACCCGTTCCATGGTATAAGGATCGAGCTCGGTATAGTACATACAGGTCGAAATAGTTCCGGGTGTGGGATAAAAATCCTGTACCTGTTCGGGTCGCAATTTATTTTGCTTTAAAAACAATGCAAGCTCAATAGCATCAGCCATTCTGCAACCTGGATGGCTCGACATAAGATACGGAACAAGATACTGCTCCTTGCCTATCTGCTTAGTTATATTATAGAATTTTTTAACAAATCGGCGGTAGGTCTCAATATGAGGTTTGCCCATCTTATCAAGCACGGTATCCGAGCAATGCTCGGGTGCGACCTTTAGCTGACCGCTGACGTGATGCTCAACAAGTTCACGGAAAAATTCGTCGTTTTTGTCCTCTAAAAGATAATCAAACCGAATTCCCGAACGGATAAATACCTTTTTAACACCCTTGACCGCTCTGATCTTTCGGAGCATTGCAAGATACTCGGTGTGGTCAGACTCAAGATTTTTACAGGGTGTCGGTGCTAAGCATTTTTTGCCCTTGCAAAGGCCGTTTTCTATCTGTTTTTGGCAGGCTACATGACGAAAGTTAGCAGTGGGACCGCCGACATCATGGATATACCCCTTAAAATGAGGGTTTTCAGTGAGAAGCTTCACCTCTCTTAGCACCGACTCCTCACTTCTGACGGCAATCTGTCTGCCCTGATGATAAGCAATCGAGCAGAAATTACAGGCGCCGAAGCAGCCACGGTTATGCGTGACCGAGAACTCAACCTCTTTTATCGCAGGTACACCGCCCAAAGCCTCATACATTGGATGATAATATCTCATGTAAGGTAATGCGTAGACTGCATCCAGCTCTTCGGTAGTAAGCACCCTCATTGGTTTATTCTGCACAACATAAACATTACCGTGCTTTTGGACAATGCGCTTACCTCTTATCGAATCCTGTTCATCATACTCTATCCTGCAGGCAACGGCATACCGGCGCTTTGACGCACAGCATTCCTCAAAGGACGGAACGGTCAAAGCGTTGATACCGACAACATTATCGGTTTTGTATACCGTTCCGTCAATATCGGTCAATTGAGAAACATGCTCACCGTTATTCAAGCGGTCGGCAATCTCTTTAGTCTGTAATTCACCCATACCAAAGCTTAAAAGATCTGCATCCGAATCAATAATGACCGACGGCAAACAAGAGTCCGACCAATAATCATAATGAGCAAAACGGCGCAGAGAAGCCTCCACGCCGCCGATTATCAGCGGAATATCACCGTAAACCTTTCGGATAAGCTTGGAATACACCGTAACTGCACGGTCGGGACGAAGTCCTGCACGAGCTCCGGGAGAGTACATATCCTCACTGCGTTTCTTCTTGGCGGCGGTGTAATGTGCCACCATAGAGTCGATATTACCCGAGTTGACCATAAAGCCAAGCCTCGGGCGACCGAACTCGGTTATACTCTCTGCATTTTTCCAATCAGGCTGTGCAATGATACCTACCTTATAGCCGTTGCTTTCAAGCACACGGGATATAATAGCCGTACCAAAGGACGGATGATCGACATAAGCGTCACCTGTTACAATGACAAAATCGACCTCATCCCATCCTCTGGCCAACATATCTTTTTTAGTAACGGGAAGAAATCCGTTATTCATCGTCCGAGCTACCTGCTTTCCTCTCTAACAACTGCTCCTTGGAGATCAAGACCTGTCGGGGCTTAGAGCCTTCATAAGGTCCGACTATTCCTCTATCCTCCATCATATCGATTATACGGGCCGCACGGGCATAACCGAGCCTTAAGCGGCGCTGTAAAAGTGATGTGGAGGCCTGTCCTGCTTCAACAACGCACTCGATTGCATCGTCAAGCATAGGATCACCGTCATCGTCGACCTTATCCTCAGGCAGACCGCTTTTAGCCGCCTTTTCTTTAGCTGCCTGACGCTCTATCTCGTTAATGACATCCTCATCATATTCATTTTTATGGTCACTCTTCAAGAACTGAACGACCTTTTCAACCTCTGAATCACTTACAAAGCAGCCCTGAATACGCTCAGGCTTGATAGCACCCGTGGGGAAGAACAGCATATCTCCCTTACCCATCAGCTTTTCTGCACCGCTTATGTCAATAATTGTACGGCTGTCAACCTGAGAAGAAACGGCAAAAGCGACACGAGTCGGTATATTTGCCTTGATAAGACCTGTGACGACATCAACCGACGGACGCTGTGTTGCAACAATTAAGTGCATACCAGCCGCACGGGCCTTCTGAGCCAAACGGCAGATAGAATCCTCAACCTCGCCGGGTGCGGTCATCATAAGGTCAGCCAGCTCATCGATAATAATGACTATCTGCGGCATTTTCATTAAGTCATCACGTTTTTCAGCCAACTCATTATAGCCTGCCAAATTTCGCACATCATTTTCGGCAAACAGCTTGTAACGCTTTTCCATTTCAAGCACGGCCCAACCCAAAGCACCTGCCGCCTTTCTGGGGTCGGTAACAACAGGAACTATCAGATGCGGAATACCGTTGTAGATTCCAAGCTCAACAACCTTAGGGTCAATAAGCAAAAGCTTGACCTCTTCGGGGGTTGCCTTGAAAAGTATACTCATGATAATAGAGTTGATGCAGACCGATTTACCCGAGCCTGTCGCACCTGCTATCAATCCGTGAGGCATTTTGGCAATATCGGCAACACGCTGTTCACCTGAAATATCCTTACCCAAAGCAACCGACAGCTTGGATTTAGATGATGAAAACACCTGTGAATCTATTATCTCACGAATTTTGACGATACTGTTGATCTTATTTGGCACCTCAATACCGACAGCAGGCTTATTGGGAATCGGTGCCTCGATTCTGACACCCGAGGTCGCAAGATTCATGGCAATATCATTGGCAAGATTCGTAATCTTGCTTATCTTTACACCTGCCGCAGGCTGCAGCTCATATCGGGTTACCGACGGGCCACGGCTGATATTAATGATTCTCGACTCAACGCCAAAGCTTCTTAGCGTGTCAACCAACAAGGTCGCCGTTGATTCAAGCTCAGCAGTTATATTCTTAGCACTGTCGGGCGAAGGCTCGGACAAAAGCGATACCGGAGGATACTTATACTCCTTAGAGCCTGTATCAAAGGCGATCGCACTTCCCTCTGGCACCTCAAAATCAATACCCTTTGACTTGGATTCAGCCTCCGAATTGACCTTATTGATTACGTCTGAAAGATTGCCATCGGTCTTATTGTCGGGCATCTCCTCGTCAGCACGCTCAGAAACTGCAGCTACCGTTGCCGCAACGTCAGGCTTAGAGGCGGCAACCGATTTCAGAGGCGCTTTTTTAGAACTTGAGCGTATGTCGATCGGTGCATCCTCTTTATCAAGGTCACGGTATTTAGCTATAACATTCTGCTTGTGCTCCTCAACAGTAAGCTCCTCCTCGGGTTCCTGCGGAGCATCGCCGTCAAGAGGTATATCTACGTTAGTCTTGGATGACACACGTTCGCTTCTCTGTTCAAAAGCCATCTCGGCGGCTTGCTCGATTTTTTTAACAGGCTTGCTCATAGCCTTGAACAAAGCGATCAGCGTCGTACCTGTCATAAGCATAAAGGTTGCAAATATTAACAGCAGGCAGAAAATCCAAGCACCCGGCTTATCTAACAATGCAAATAAGGGATAGCCCAGCAATGCACCGAATACTCCCGTTGAAGCATGACCCTTAGCCCAGGCCAAAGAAAAGCTGTGCGCATAATCCTTCGCATCGGGTGCAATACCGATAATATGTATAAACGAAGATACGAGCAGTACAAAGAAGAACAGCTCAACAAGCTTTACAAGCACCTTACCGTGCAGCTTGTCCAACGCAAGGTAAACAGCGGTAACGCCAAGCAACACGGGAGCGGCATATCCGAAAAATCCGAAAAGTCCCAGTACAAAATCATGTATTGCAAGCCAACCGCCTGAGCCCTTGATTATTGCGGCAAGAAACAGCAGCAGAGCCAATGTGAACATCAGCACCGATACGACCTGCTTCTTTGCGCTTGCCCCTGAAGAGCTCTGTTTACTCTCAGCGGACTTGGTTGTCTTTTTCAATTTCTTTTTAGCCATTGCTTTTCTCCTTATTCTCCTCTGGTTATGTACAGGCGTTTGATATTAATATCACGCCTTTTCTATCATTTTATAAAGCTCACCTATCACATCCGAAAGACTGCCTATCCTGTCTATCAATCCGCATTCAACCGCCATTTTACCATCAAGCACGGTGCCCATATCGGTAGCGAGCTCGTCAGTATTCAGCATAAAGCGTGAAAAGGCTTCTTCAGATATATTGGAATTCTTTACAACAAAATCGGTAATACGTTTTTGCATACGTTCAAAATAGTTAAGCGTCTGCTCAACACCCAACACCAAGCCTGTTGTTCTGACAGGGTGCACCGTCATGGTGGCTGACGGAACAATAAATGAGCACTTGGCCGAAACAGCCAACGGAACACCGATAGAGTGTCCTCCGCCCAAAACCAAAGATACCGTCGGCTTACTCATTCCGCTGATAAGCTCAGCCAAGGCGAGTCCGGCCTCAACATCGCCGCCGACGGTATTGAGTACGATCAGCATTCCCTCGATTTTGGGGTCCTCCTCAACAGCTATAAGCTGCGGAATAACATGCTCATATTTTGTTGACTTGGTATCCGACGGTAATACACCATGCCCCTCGATCTGTCCTATAACAGTAAGACAATGTATACAATGCTTACCGTTATCAGGAGTGACCGAACCAGATTTCTGTATCTGCTCCCAAACCTCATTATTATGCTCGTTTGCAGTATCGTTTTCCGATTCAGAATTTGTATTACGCTTGTTATCCTCTTGTGCTAACATCAAAATTCTCCTTTAATAGGTTTTAATGTTAGCATTCCACAAAATAGGCATAACTATACACTTTTATAATACCACCTATTGTGCTACAATTCAAGCAAAATTTACACAAAATCAGTAATTTTAAACGGTTGACGGATCACGGAATATAACACCGTAATGCTCTGCTATGCTTTCAGCAGTTGACACGGCATATTTATAGAGCTTTTCGGTAATATCGCACACAACCGCCGTGCTTAAGAATCTGATATTATCAACAACTACAGGTGTATAATTCTTTAAATCACTGTTTTCATTCAAGGAATTGATAAAAATCACCTTTTGAAATGCTTCCTCCCTGCTTTTTCTGAGCTTAGAGGCTACCCTAAAAGCAGTGCTTGCCAATGAAGTTGAATCGGTGTAAATAAAAGATATATCTGCCCCTTTTTCTTCACAGCAGGAAAAATGCGGAACATACACGAGATTCTCATTGGCTCTGCCGCTTATATTATACTGTCTTTCAAGCCTTGAGGGCTTAGTTACCTCACAAAGTATTCCGTTGTATCTGAGAACACCGACAAGTAAAGGAATGTAAATATCGGTAGCCTCCGACAAAACACTGCCGTTTGAGCAAAGTGTCGGGTCAGAATAGCCATCTAAAACCAGTACCGAAATCAAATAAACCACCTCCATACATTGTATGAAGGCGGTTTTTGTTTGTCCCGACTTAATCACGCTTTGTTTCGAAAATAAAGCTTCCGTCTGAAAACCTACACGTGACGGTATCACCGTTTTTAATCGAATTATCGAGTATTCTTTCGCTTAATGAATCCTCAATTCTGCTTTGGATAGAGCGTCTTAACGGACGTGCGCCGTATACAGGATCAAAGCCTGCATCAGCGATCTCACTGATTGCCGAACGGTCAAATTCAATGGTAATATTCAGATCCGTCAAACGCTTTTTAAGCTGACCGAGCATTTTTTCGGCTATCTCGCATATCTCGTCCTTGGTAAGCTTTGAAAATACAATAATATCATCAACACGGTTTAAAAACTCAGGTCTGAAAGCCGATCTAAGCTCACCGAGTACCTTTTCCTTAACACCCGAATCATCGCTTACAGCTTCGGTAAAGCCCAATGCTCTTGATTTTTCTGTAAGGTGACGTGCGCCGATATTTGAGGTCATGATGATAACTGTATTCTTAAAGTTAACGGTACGTCCCTGAGAGTCGGTCAATCTGCCGTCCTCTAAAATCTGGAGTAGAATATTAAAAACATCAGGATGAGCCTTTTCGATCTCATCAAACAGAACTACCGAATAAGGTGCACGGCGTATCTTTTCGGTAAGCTGACCGCCCTCTTCAAAGCCTACATATCCCGGTGGCGAGCCAATGAGACGAGAGACGGTGTGCTTTTCCATATACTCCGACATATCAAGACGGACAATGGCATTTTCACTGCCGAACATTGCCTCGGCCAAGGCCTTGCAAAGCTCGGTCTTTCCGACACCCGTAGGGCCAAGGAATATAAATGAACCTATCGGCCTTTTAGGGTCTTTCAGTCCGACTCTTCCGCGGCGGATAGCCTTTGCAACTGCCGTTACAGCCTCTGACTGTCCGACAATACGTTTATGAAGTACAGCTTCAAGCTTTAAAAGCCTTTCACTTTCTTCTTCGGTGAGCTGGCTTACGGGTATTCCTGTATTTGATGAGATTAGTTCGGCAATATTTTCTGCAGTTACCTCTTCGGTATAATTATCAGACGATCTTGACCACTCATTCTTGCTCTGTTTGAGCTGTTCTGAAAGCTCACGCTCCTTATCACGAAGCTGTGCTGCCTTCTCAAATTCCTGCGACGAGATAGCCTCATCCTTTGCTTCAGCGGTCTTTTTCAGCTCACTTTCAAGCTCTTTAATGCTATCAGGAGCAGTTGATGAATTCAAGCGCACACGGGATGCGGCCTCATCTATAAGGTCAATGGCCTTATCAGGCAGGAAACGGTCAGCAATATAACGTGAAGACAGCTTTACTGCCGCATCTATAGCCTCATCAGAAATACGTACCCTATGATGCTCCTCATATTTATCCCTTAAGCCTTTAAGGATAAGAATCGCATCCTCTTCTGTCGGCTCACCGACAATAACTGGTTGGAAACGGCGTTCCAAAGCCGCATCCTTTTCAATGTTTTTACGGTACTCGTCCAGTGTAGTAGCACCTATAACCTGCAGCTCTCCCCTTGCCAGTGACGGTTTAAGAATATTAGCGGCATCTATTGAGCCGTCGGCCGATGCGCCTGCACCGACGATAGTGTGTATCTCGTCAATAAAAAGGATCACATCATCCGAGGACAGCACCTCATCGATTGCATTCTTGATTCGCTCTTCAAAATCACCTCGGTATTTAGTTCCTGCGACCATACCTGTAAGATCAAGCGATACAACACGCTTATTGCGCAGAAGCTCGGGAGCATTACCGTCGGCTATCTTTAACGCAAGACCCTCTGCGACCGCCGTTTTTCCGACACCGGGCTCACCAATGAGACAAGGGTTATTTTTAGTTCTTCGGCAAAGAATCTGAATAACTCTATCTATTTCAGAATGCCTGCCAATCACTGGGTCTATCTTTCCCTCCTTGGCTAAAACGGTCAGATCACGGCCAAACTTATCCAAGGTCGGTGTCTTTTTGTTAGATTTATTAGATTTTATCTTGCCTGATGAAGGCTGTGATTTTGTACCGTGATTCTCGGCATTAAGGTCAACACCTGCCGCCTCAAGAGCCTTTTCGGTCAAAAGACCTACATCTACACCAAGCTCATTCAGAAATCTTATGGCGTAATTGTCACCCTCACTCAAGATACCGATAAGAACATGCTCCGTACCCACAAAGGTACTGCCCGATTCTCTTGCGCCTGACACGGCTACCTCAATAACCCTCTTCGCCCGTGGTGTGAGATGCTCAGGTGAAAGCTTGGTAACGGCACCAGAGCCTATGTTTGACTTAATAAGCTCGGTTATCTTATCGTTGTCTACACCTTGCTCAGTCAGAAGCTGAGCTGCGACCGAGTCCTGCACAGCGGCAAGGCCGAGTAATAGGTGTTCACTGCCGACATAGGTATGGCCCAACGCCTCGGCACTGCTTATTGCGATATTAAGCGCATTATTGGCCTTAGCGGTAAATCCGCCGAAGTTATATTTCATTAAAATCATCCTTTCTCAAAAAATCAAAGATCCATTCCGTTCAGAATATTTCTTATAGATTCTGCCCTGAAAACATCACGTTCATTCGCATCAATATCTCCCTTGATACGCTTTATCATGGCGGGCTGCAGAGTTATAAACATTTTCATGGGTGATGCTTTTTCAGGCAACTCGATAGCACCTGCACGCAGTCCCAACATCAGCTTGGTAACATAATTCATCATTTCGTCGGTGCTGAGCCTGCGGGCGTATTTCAGAATACCGAAGGTGCGGCAAACCGAATCCTCGAGTACAGTCTTATCAACATTCCCCAGCGCCTCGTTCTCACGTTGTATTAGCTGAGATGTAATGTTTTTAAGCGTCTCCAACGCAGTTTGCTCGGAAATACCAAGGCTGACTTGATTTGACAGTTGATATATGCCCGACTTGGACTCACTGCCCTCACCGTAAAAGCCACGGAAGGTCAGTCCGAATTTTGTGCAAAAATCCGCTATTCTTCGCAGTTCTCCGATTCCCTCTAAAACAGGAAGATGCAGCATGACCGAAGCTCTCATGCCTGTACCGAGATTGGTTGGGCACTCGGTCAAAAATCCGAATTTTTCGCTGAAAGCAAAGTTGAGTCTTTGATTTAATGTGCTGTCGATCTTGTCACACAAGGCATAAGCCTCGTCCAGACACTCTCCCGTTTTTAGGACCTGAATGCGCAAATGATCCTCCTCACCTATCATGATGCTGACCGATTCGTCATCCGACAAAAGCAGTATTCTGCCCTCACGGTTAGCGGCAAACTTCGGGCTGATACAGTGCCGTTCGACCATTGCGTAGGCTTCGAGCTCACCGAGAGATTCCATGGGTATTTCACGAAGCTTAATCCCTATGTCAGAAGCAAGCACGGCATCACATATCATGCGATTGTTTTTTTTAAGCTCAGACAAAGAAAGCTTCGATGGAAAAGGTATGCCATCGATATTACGTGCAAGGCGGATGCGTGTACTTAAAGCCACGCTTTTATTGTTATATTCATACCACAGCATAGCTTATGCCTCCTCTTCCTTGATTCTGTCACGAATTACCGCAGCCTTTTCGTACTCCTCATTTTTGATAGCACTTGCTAAATCATTTTTAAGCTCGGCTATGATCTGTTCCTTTGTTTTTGCGGGATTTTCATCATTGCTAATCGATTTGTTTATCTTATTTATACTTGGAATCTTACCGACATGTACCGTTTTTCCGTGCAGTCGTGCAATAGTCGGGGAAAGCTGTTTCTCAAAAATCCTGTAACAGTTTCCGCAACCGACCTTACCTGTTTTCCGTATCTCATCAAAATCTGTACCACAGCAATCACACCTGACAGTGTTTTTGGTATCAGCCTTATTATTGTTCAGCAAGGATGACAGCATTTTAAAAACATCTCCGTCATAAAGACCGTCGGTTTTAAAATCGCTCGCACAGGCATTGCACAAATACATATCTCTGACAATACCGTTTCGAACATAATGAATATGTGATGTTGCGTTATTTTGTTTACATTTCTGACAAAGCATATTATCATCCCTTCAATTTATATCTGTGACAGTAGCATCTGCTTTAGTACTGCAGCCCTCACCGAATCACGTAAGACAACGGGAATTTGTCGCATAACAGGCGTCGAGATAGCAGAATACATCAGTTTGACCGTCTTCTCATTCAAAATCCCTGCGTTACAGCAGTTTTCTAAAACAACACGTGCGGTTGCATCATCAATATCATCTCCGATAGAGTTGACAAGGTGCATCAACGCCGAGGTTGAGTCTAATCTCACTCGGGTGATGCGGATATATCCTCCGCCTCCCCTACGGCTCTCAACTAAATATCCGTGTTCGGGAATAAACCTCGAGGATAATACATAGTTTATCTGACTTGGCACACAGCCTATCTGCGATGCAAAATCATTCCTCTGAATCTCAGCAGTGTTATCCCCCGACTCATCAAGCAGACGGTTTATTTCAGCGGCGATAAGGTCACTTAATCTCATATAACTCTCCTTTATGCAAGTATATTTATTTCTTTGAGCATAGTATAGCACTAAAGTCAAAGAAAGTCAAAGTCAAATTTTTAAATTCATAAATTATTTACATTCACACAAATATTTCAATTCACATAGAATGGCTTAGAAGACACGAAAGGAGGAACAGACACATGTGTAACGGATTCGGTTCCGGCAACTGCTGCTGGATCATCATTCTCCTCATCATCGTTTTCTGCTGCTGCGGTGGCAACGACGGATGCGGATGCAACAACAACAACAACGGTTGCTGCTAATTCCCCTATCTTCACGGTCGGCCTTCGGGTCGGCCGTTTTTCTTTTGCAATATTTTTATATTCCACCAATAATGTTATATTGATTTTTTTAATATATCGTTTATTATATAAAATAAATGTAGAAAAATTTGTCTAAATGATGTATAATTGAAATATATAATTTTTTGCGAAAGCAGGAGCGTTATGGACTTTTTAAGACGGACATGGGCCGAGATAGATCTTGACAACGCATTGTATAATTTTGAACACATAAAAAAGCTTGCGGCAGGCCGAGCTGTTATGCCTGTTGTAAAGGCTGATGCATACGGTCACGGCGCAAATGTACTTGCCAAGCTGTATGAGGACAACGGAGCCGACGGTTTTGCAGTTTCTAACATTAACGAGGCCATTAAGCTACGCAAATTCGGTATTAAAAATGATATACTTGTGCTCGGATTTACACCTGTAAAATACATTAATCAGATGTATGCATTCAATATCACACAGACGGTTTATTGTAAGGAATACGCCGAGCAGCTATCTGAGGCGGCTAAGCGCAACAATTTTATGATAAAGGTACACTTAAAGGTCGATACGGGAATGTGCAGAATTGGTTTTGATGTTCGAAACGGAGAGCTTTCGGGATTGAACGACATCGAAAAATGCTTAAATTTACCTAATTTGTGCTTTGAAGGTATCTTCACCCACTTTTCCTCCGCTGATAGCATAGAGGTGGCTGATATTGAGTTTTCTAATAAACAATATGACCTCTTCTGTCAAGCGGTTGACAGTTTGAAGAAAAAAGGCCACAGTTTCAAGCTTATACATTGCTGTAATTCAGCCGCTTCAGCGCTAAGAACTGCCGACAGCAGCAATCTTATCCGCCCCGGTATCATCCTTTACGGCCTGTCTCCGTCTTACGGATTAGATGTTGGTTTTACTCAAAAGCCTATACTGTCGGTAAGATCGGCCGTATCAATGGTCAAAACAATAACTAATGGCGATTCGGTCAGCTATGGCAGGACATTTATCGCCGACCGTGAAATAACCGTCGCAACGGTACCTATCGGCTATGCCGACGGTTACCCAAGGGCTATGTCCAACCGTGGGTTCGTTTTGATAAACGGTAAAAAAGCACCTATAATCGGCCGAGTTTGTATGGATCAGATGACGGTAGATGTGACAGATATTGAAAATGTCGAGATCGGCACTGTAGTAACCGTAATCGGTGATGACGGCGATAGCAGTGTCACGTTGGATGACATAGCCAACATTTGCAACACCATCTCATATGAGATAATGTGTAATATATCAATACGCATGCCCCGTGTATACGTTAAAGAAAACAAAACGGTTGAGGTCGTTTATTTAGGAGGTACATTATGATAAAGGAACGTTACCACAACAATATCAATGTGTCACGCTTAGGAACAGCCAAGCCAAGGGCGTACTATGTTCCTTACGCAACACCTGAGGAGGCCAAGGCTAATATTCGTGAGGACAGCAGTCGTTTCAAGCTGTTGTCAGACTGCAAATGGGCTTTCAAATATTTTGAATCTTACGAGTATATTCCCGAGACGATAACCGACCCGTCGGTTGAGATAGGAAGCTGGGATAAAATACCCGTTCCCGCAAACTGGAATCTTCACGGATACGATCATCCCGATTATATCAACTACCGTTTCCCCTTTCCTATTGACATTCCCAATGTACCTAAAAATACTCCTGCAGGCGTGTATGCTATTGATTTCACCATTCACGACGATATCGAGATATTTAGCAAGTATATCGTTTTTGAGGGTGTTGACAGTTGTGTTTATCTTTACATAAACGGACAGTTTGTCGGATACAGCCAAATTTCTCACCTGCTTGCTGAATTTGATGTCACCAAGTACCTCAAAAACGGAAAAAACCGTCTGACGGCCATCGTCACCAAATGGTGTGACGGCACTTACTTAGAGTGTCAGGATAAATGGAGAATGTCAGGTATTTTCCGTGACGTCTACCTTCTTATTCGTCCAAAGGGTCATGTTGGCGATGTTCAGGTCGGCACCGAGGTTTCTGAGGATTACCGTGAAGCAACCGTTAAGGTGGATATCGAGTCGGCCATTGCCGAGGATTCTATCGTAACCTTATTCAACTCAATGGGTGAAAAGCTCGAGACTACGCTTTTCGACGCTTCGGGTCATGCTGAAATCAAGGTGACCGACCCAAGAATGTGGAGTGCCGAATACCCCGAGCTCTATAAGGTCATCATCGAAAGCGGTGACGAGTTCATCACCGTTCCTGTTGGTATAAGAACACAAAAAATTGAGGACGGTGTTTTCTATTTCAACGGTCGTGCTATCAAGCTTAAGGGTGTAAACCGCCACGATTTTAACTTTAAAAACGGATATGTCTGCTCCATTGCCGATATGAAAAAGGACATCATTACGATGAAGCGACACAATATCAACGCAATCCGTACCTCGCACTACCCTAACGATCCGAGATTTTATCAGCTTTGCGATGAGCTGGGTATGTATGTTATGTGCGAGGCCGATTTTGAGTGTCACGGTGTCGGTTGGCCCCACTACCATAACAGAATATCACCCATCAAAAGACCTGTCAGAGGCACTATTGCCGATGACCCCATGTGGGAAAACCAGATAGTTGAACGTGTACTGCTGATGGTCGAAAACTTCAAGAACAACACCTCGATCATCTCTTGGTCTATGGGTAACGAATCGGGTTGGGGCTGTAATGTTGACAAGGCCCTTATTGAGACCAAGCGCCGTGATCCTTCGAGATTTACACATTATGAGGATATAATCTCAGGCACAACCGAAACACAGCTTTATCTTGATGAGATGCCTGCCTCGGTCGATACACACAGCCGCATGTATCCCCCCACAAGCTGGTGTGAGAATATGATGAAGGTCTGCACCGAGCAGAAGTATCCTAAGCCCTTTGTGCTTTGTGAATACTGCCACGCAATGGGCAACGGCCCGGGCGACCTTAAGGATTATTGGGATATCATAAACCGTTATGATTGCTTTATGGGCGGCTTTGTTTGGGAATGGTTCAACCACGGTCTGTATGCCGGCAAGGCTGAAAACGGAAAGCCTAAATTCCTGTACGGCGGTGACTTCGGAGAAAAGTATCACGATGCAGAGTTTGTATGTGACGGTCTTGTATCACCCGATATAAAACCCATGCCCGGTCTTAAAGAATATAAAAACATCCTAAAGCCGTTCTCCTTGACCCCAGTCGACCTCACCTGCGGTATTTTTGAGCTGACCAACGGTTATGATTTCAGTTATCTATCTCGTCTTGAGGGTAACTGGGAGCTGACTCAGAACGGCGAGGTCGTAGCATCAGGCACAATCGGTTCACTTGCCATTCCTCCGAGAAAGACCGAGCGCATCACATTAGGCTACAACATGCCTGCAACAGGCCGTTGCTTTGTCCGTGTATGGTTTACCTCCTACGGCAATGCCTGCATTCCCGACGGCGAGATCGTAGGTTTTGAGCAGTTTGAACTGCCTGCCGAGCAGGTCTTCCACGATAAGATGCACTATGGTAATGTTCAGTACATCGAGGATAACCTTGATATCACTCTGTCCACCGACCGTTTTACATATATTTTTAATAAAGAACAGTGCTGCTTCACCTCTTTGAAGGTCAACGGCAAGGAGCTTTTGAAGAACGCCATGAAGTTTAATATTTGGCGTGCGCCAACCGATAATGACCGTGAGCAGAAAACCCGCTGGTTTGCCGCCTGCCTTAACGATTCTTCTGCCTACGAGCGTTCCACAAATGTATCAGAGCATGATGGAGTTGTTACAGTAACCAGTAAATTCTTTATGGCAGCTCCCACCAAGCGTCCTCATTTTGAAGTAACTGCCGAGTGGTCGGTATTCCAAGACGGCAACATTTCGTTGCACCTTAACGGTAAGGTCGGTAAAGGTATCCGCTTTGTACCTATTAAAGACGGCGAGCTTGAAAATATGTACGATGACCAGTGTGACATTATAGATTACTTCCCGAGATTCGGCTTCAATATTGTGCTTGATAAGTCGTTTGACAATATCGAATATTTCGGAATGGGTCCTTATCAGTCATATTGCGACCTACACAATTCATCATATATGGGCAAGTTTAATTCAAACCCCAAGCGTGAATTCATTGAGTTTATCCGTCCGCAGGAAAACGGTAACCACTATAACACTGAGTTTGCTTATGTTCATGATGCAAACGGTGCAGGAGTTGCCGTAGTCAAGGAGGATGCTCCGTTTGATTTCTCGGCCATTCCCTTTGAAGCTCACGAGCTTGGTAGCTATAAACACAACTTCGAGTTGCCCGAGTCGAGCAAAACGGTATTCTCGGTCGACTATAAGATGAGTGGTGTCGGCTCCAATTCCTGCGGTCCTCTTCTTTTGGAAAAGTACCGTATGGCAGACAAGGAGTTCACCTTCAACGTTCGCATAATCCCAACCGACAAGCTTCTGAAATTCCCTGAGGATATCTGACAGCTTTAACAAAAAGTCTCCTTTGAACTCGAAGTTCAAAGGAGACTTTTATTTGTACATTATTAAGTTATATAAGCTCGGTCAACCGGTCTAAAGCATCTGCGATGTATGTTGCGCCTGCGGTCGTCAACTCTTCTCTTGAGCCAAAGCCCCATAGAACACCGACCGAGTCGATACCGTTCAATCTTGCTCCGTCAATATCGTGATGACGGTCACCTATCATAACAACTTCCGCTTTGTTCTGAGGTTTTATCAGTTCCAGAGCATAGGCGATAACCTTGTCTTTAGTATTGCGTGTGGCATCAAACGTAGCGGCGGCAACAAAGTCGAAGTATTTCAATAGGTCAAAGTGATTTAGAATCTTCATTGTAAATTCTTCGGGCTTGGACGTTGCAATTATCAGTTTCTTTCCCTTTGATCTAAGCTCTTCCAGTACTTCAACAACACCGTCATATACCCTGTTTTCGTAAAGTCCTTTTACTCTGAAGGTCTCACGGTAATAGGCGGTCGCTTTCTCGGAATCCTCTTTTGAAAAGCCATAATATTCCGAAAAAGCCTCAACCAGCGGAGGGCCGATAAACTTATAAAGC
>CAYRIX010000008.1:20669-60093 GCA_964424555.1 uncultured Eubacteriales bacterium | reverse complement strand
CTGCCATTTGCGTGAGATCGTTGAAAACTTTTTGTTTGACAGCTACGGAATAAACAGCATAAAATAAAAAATCGACATGGTTAGCGTGTTATCCTCAACGGAGGACATCGCCTTTACCATGTCGATTTTTCTAATATTCAATAAACTTGAAGACTTAAACTGTAATGACACCCATTGCTTCAAGCACCGAGAAACCGAGTATCAGCACAATGCAGATCGGAGCAATGTACTTTATAACTACGGTAAACAGGCGCTTGGCCTTGAATTTGTTACCGCATTCTTCAGCCTCGACAATTAAGGTCTTGGGCTTGAGGACGTAGCCTACAAAGATGCAGGTGATCAGTGCTACAATCGGCATCAAAACACTGTTGCTGATGAAGTCGAAGAAATCAAGGAAGCCCTTGCCGATAATGGTTATACCGCTTAAAATGCCGCCATTGCTGAGTGCGCAGGGAATTCCAAGCAACAGGCAGAGGGCAAGAACTATCAGACAGCTTACCGTACGGCTGAGCTTAAACTTGTCCTTTACTATAGAAACTACAGTTTCCATGAGAGATATCGAAGATGTTATAGCTGCAAAGAAAACAAGCACGAAGAAAACAAGGCCAATGATAGTTCCGCCTATCATATTATCAAAAACCTTGGGGAGAACGGCAAACATCAACCCTGGGCCTTTGCCCATGCTTTCGCCTGATGCGGTGACAGCAGGAACAATCATAAGACCTGCAAGGAAGGCGATGCCTGTATCAAACAGCTCGATGCTGTGTACCGATGACTCTACATTAACATCCTTTTTCATATAAGAACCGTAGGTGATCATGATACCCATAGCAAGGGACATTGAGTAGAAAAGCTGACCCATTGCGGCCAGAACAGTAGTGGCTTTAAAGTGGCTGAAATCGGGAACAAGGTAGTATTTAAGACCGTCAAGCGCACCAGGTTGGCAGAGAATGTAAACAGTAACACCGACGATCATAACTACCAAGAGAGGCATCATAAATTTACTTACACGTTCAACGCCCTTTTCAACACCAAGGAGAACAACAACGGCGGTGAGTCCCAAGAAGATAAGAAACCATCCAATAGGCTGTGCGGTGCCTGAAATAAAATCAGTAAAATAGTCACCGTTGGCGGCGGCATGAGCCTTTCCTGTGGCAAAAACGGCTATGTATTTTGTTACCCAGCCGCCGATAACACAGTAGTAGGGAAGTATTATGGCAGGAACAACGGATGCCAAGATGCCGACAAATGAAAAACGCTTGTCCAGCTTTTTAAATGCACCGATAGCGCTCAAGCCTGTCTTACGGCCGATAAGTATTTCTGCTGCCATAAGAGCGAAGCCAAAGGTAACTGCTAATATAATGTACACAAGCAGGAATATTCCTCCACCGTATTCAGCGGCCAGATAGGGAAAACGCCATATATTGCCAAGTCCTACGGCAGAGCCGGCAGCAGCCAAAACAAAGCCCAACTTACCTGTAAAGCTGCCTCTTTTTTCCAATGTTTTGTTTTCGCTCATTAAAAAAACCTCTCAAAATAAAATGCCATTTTACCTCACAGTAAAAATATAACAATATTATCCCACATTTACTGTGAAATTACAAGAGAAAATCGTCAAAAAAAGAAATTTACGGTAATTCCGAGAAAAAAATCTCAAAATATAAAAATAATACTTGATTTTTGCAGAGTCAGCCGTTATAATAATCGGGTAGCCAATGGAGAAGTCGCGTAGTTGGTCGAGCGCGCACGATTGGAAATCGTGTAACCATTAAAAGTGGTTCGAGGGTTCGAATCCCTCCTTCTCCGCCAATCAAAACAAGCACCACCTTGTGTGGTGCTTGTTTTGATTTAGTGAGAGGCTTGAGGGGGTCGAATCTTTCGTCGAAGCAGCCGAAATGCGAAGCAGAGCGGACTGCGAAGTCTCGAGTACACATAAGACGTCGGGCACCGCCGAGGGCGGTCGACGGATATGTGAACGCAGAGTATCCCTCCTTCTCCGCCAAACAAAAACGGATGCCTCATTTATTGAGGCATCCGTTTTTAACATTAAAGGTCATAATGATTATAGAATGTCGAAACGCTAAAAAGCGTTTCGACAAGCCGATTATATCGGCTTTTGCCAATTCAAATTACAAATAATTTGAATTGGCTCGATATTCATTGCAATGGTTAAGACTAAATTTTCCTTGAAAATTTGTTACCAAATCTACGATTTGGTGTCGAAATAATGCGTTTAAGCACTATTTCGACTCTCCATAACTAAGACTATCTTCTGAAATTTCTCTGACGGTCGATAGCACGCTGTAATATGGGCATATTGCTCTTGGCACGGGCAAAATTTATGATAATGAATATCATTGCGATGGTGTTGAAGAAAGCACCCAAAACTATCATACCGACCGAGGTACAGCGATTTATTACGGGCTCGGCGTTATAGTACAGCATATTTATGTATTCATCGACCTTGCCGATCATTTTAAATCCTACAATGCTTATGGGCACGTAAAGCACACCCATAAAGAAGTAAGTAAGGCCCATCGAAAGGTAAAACTCCTCTTCATAGCCATATGAGTCGGCAGCGACGATAAGGAATATCGTGCCCAAGAACGCAAACAAGCAGGAGAGTGCCAAAAAGACGATAGCGCCGACCTTCCAAGCAACTCGTTCAAAACGCAAGAAACGATGAACCGTGTCAAGACACTCCTTTTCCTGAGCGATAAGGTAATCGTCGGAAATTGTCACAGGCTCGGAATAGGTATAATTGTTGTTATAGCTACTATTGTAGCTACTTGTATTGTTGTTGGGTTGTGTAGTATCAGGTGTTACGGGTGCTCCGCAACCGTTGCAGAACTGAAAATCATCGGCCAGCTCTTTGCCACAACGAGTACAGTATTTCATAAAACATAGCCTCCTTTTTTAATAATTATATCACGCACAATATGATTTTGCAACGGGAAAAGGACAAATTTATGCTGAGCTCACCTCGATATTTTGATAATGATTACTCATTGACAATACACGGCTTTTGTGATAAACTTATCAAAGAAACAGATAGGGGATGAAGGGTATGCTTTTAAGAGTAAAATGTGATTGTGGAAATGTTTTGAATGCGGCACCGGGTACAGCCTGCCCTAAGTGCCATCAGCAGTTGACGTTTCATCCCGATGCTGTGCTGGTCATCTACCGCAAGGGATCACCTTTAGGTATTGCAGGTGGCTTCGGTCTTTATCTCAACGGTGAGCCGTACGGATATATCGGCAACCGTGAAACGGTGAAAATACCTTTGAAATACGGTCAGTACAATCTGCATGTTGCCTGTGGCATGAACCGCCGTTGTACCGACCTTCTTGTCAATCTCACACCTCAAAACCGTCATGCTTATGCTAAGGTGTGGATGAAGCCGGGATTTTGGTCAAACACCTTTGTGCTTGAGCCTGCAACTCCAGACGAGATGCCGATAAAGTGATTTACAAAAGTTTTACAATGTAAAAACGGGTGGCGCACACGCCACCCGTTTTTGATTATTTATCAAAACATAGATTCGTTATTCGTACTGATTGGCCTGAACTGTTACGATGAACGGATGGGTGGTGCTGTCATTAGCGGTTACCGTTCCTTCAAAAATATATACAGGTTGTACTAAAATACTGTTGTCATCGCTTTTGTATTCCCAATAGCTGATAGAAACCTTTTCAAAATTCAACACTGAATAAGAATACAGTTCTCCTACATCTATTAAAGCCCTGTTTTCTTTGATGCGCTCAAAGGCTTTCTCAATTGAGATTAGCTTAGCTTTTTTATGCTGTGCAAATTGCTTTGCGTTATATGAGACCGAGGTCACTTCACCGTTGCCGTTGATGGTGACGGTGGCTCTGGAATCACAGTATTTTCCTTGTGCTAAAAAACTTACACCAAGCGCAGTTACCCAATGCTCTTCAGATGCACTTCCCAAGGCACTTGCCTCGTCCACCGAAGCTTTGTTGCCAAATTCTTCAAGAAAAAGTCCGTTGTCCTGCAAGAACTTTTTGGCAATTTCATAGCACTCTTTATCGCTGAGGGTTATCTGAAAGGTTGTGCCTTTGATACCGGTTTTATACGAAAAGCGTCCATTTGTTTCGATTCTCAGGGACTTATCTTCGTCACGCCCGTCGGCAGTGTATGATCTTCCGCCGTCGTCATAAAGTTTGTAATCTTCGACGTAAAAACCGAATTTTGATACTATTTTATAGTCGGTTGCTATTGGATCATAGGATACGTAATACGCTTTGTTGCGAGGAATTTGTGAGCTTAATTCCGCAACGTTATAGGTGAGAGTGGCATTTGGGTCAAGGTTGCCGTCGGTGGTCTCAGGGAACATTATCTCCTTTCCGAAGACCTCACTATCATCTGACGAGCAACTGCAAGATATAAGCGGTAACGATATTATAAATACAATAGCCAAAGCTATTGTTCTTTTTTTGTTCTTCATTTTTAACACACCTTTCACATTATATTTTACATATTTATTATAATTGACGGTATATATTATGTCAACTTAAGATTCACTAAAAATAATTTCTGCAGTATTTTAAAGGACTTGACATTTTGATTTTAGGGTGGTATTATATACGAAACAAAACCGTTGAGGCGGAGATAACGGCGATGATGCCTTTACAGAGAGTCCGTGTTGCTGAGAATCGGGCGTGAAACAAGTCGTCAAATGGACCGCTGAGGGTGCAGTGAAAGGGGCAACCTTAGTATTCTGCAACGTGTGGGCTACGTTAGTGCCAAGGGTATGAAGTACCTTTTAAGTGCGTGTTTTACACGAATCAAGGTGGCACCGCGGATAATTTCATTTATTCGTCCTTGGCAAGTATTTTGCCGAGGACTTTTTTATTGCATTGGAGGCCATATTATGATATTATTGACAAAGCGATGGCGTTGCCGTAATTCAATTTAATTATAATCTTTTACTTATAAATTTGGAGGAAATGAAAATGAAATTAAACGGCGTTGATTTTGATACATATTTTAACAATTATCCCGATAAAGACGGTTATTTCGGAAAGTATGGCGGAGTTTACATCGACGATAAGCTCAAAGCTGCTATGGCTGAGATAACCGAGGCATATTTTTCTATCTGCCAGTCACGTAAGTTTATTGCAGAGCTCAGGAGAATAAGAAAAGAGTTTCAGGGCAGGCCCACTCCTGTGACCCATCTTGAGAGACTTTCTGATGCTTTGGGCGGCAAGGTTCAGCTTTATGCAAAGCGTGAGGATCTTAACCATTCGGGAGCACACAAATTGAACCACTGTATGGGTGAAGCTCTGCTTGCTAAGTATATGGGCAAGAAAAAGGTTATCGCCGAGACGGGTGCAGGACAGCACGGCGTGGCTCTTGCTACCGCCGCCGCATATTTCGGTCTCGAGTGTGACATTTATATGGGCTCGGTTGACATCAAAAAGCAGGCTCCTAACGTCGCACGTATGAAGATCTTGGGCGCTAATGTTGTTGAGGTCACCCATGGACTCAAGACGCTTAAAGAGGCTGTTGACGCTGCTTTTGATGCATACAGCAAGGAGTATAAGGATTCCATCTATTGCATCGGCTCTGTTTTAGGCCCTCATCCGTTCCCGATGATGGTGCGTGACTTCCAGAGCGTTGTCGGAATTGAGGCAAGAGAACAGTTTATTGAGATGACAGGTCATCTGCCGACCTCTATCGTTGCCTGTGTTGGCGGCGGAAGCAATGCAGCAGGTTTGTTTGCAGGCTTCTTGAATGATCCTGTTGATATCTACGGAATCGAGCCTTTGGGAAGAGGTCCGAAGCTCGGAGACCATGCCGCAAGCCTTAAATACGGTACCGAGGGTATTATGCACGGTTTCAACAGCATAATGTTGAAGGACGAAAACGGCGAGCCCGCTCCCGTTTACTCGGTAGCATCGGGTCTTGACTATCCTTCGTCGGGTCCTGAGCATGCATTTTTGCAGGATATTGGCCGTGTTAAGTATGATGTTATCGATGACGAGGAGACTATCGATGCATTCTTCAAGCTGGCTCGTTTGGAGGGTATCATCCCCGCGATCGAATCGTCGCACGCTGTTGCCTACGGTATGAAGTTGGCGAAGACCATGGATCACGGCTCGATACTCATAAACCTTTCAGGTCGTGGTGATAAGGATATGGACTATATCCTGGAAAACTACGGAATAAGATAATAAAAAACTTGAGGGCAGATTTACTGCCCTCATTTTTGTTTTATATAACCTCACCGATGCAATAATCATTCTTGTTTTCGGTCAGCTTTACGGCTATTATATCATTTTCCTTACCGTCGGAGACCGTTACCTTGACACGGGTGTAGTTTTCGGTATAGCCCTCCCAAATGCCGTCGGTTTCGGTTTCAAGCAAGACACGTGCTGTGGTGCCCATCTGACTTTTTAAAAAGCTCTGCTCGGACTTTAAGCAGACCTCCTGCATAATGCGACTACGTTCCTGCTTTATACACGGGTCGACCTGATCACGACGTTTTGCAGCAGCGGTGCCCTCACGCATAGAATAAACAAACACGTGCGACCGAGCAAAGCCGATCTCTGCCATAAATGCGCAGGAGTCCTTGAAATCCTCATCGGTTTCACCTGCAAAGCCGACCATAATGTCGGTCGTGATGGACGGATTCTGAAATTTCTCTCGTATACGCCGCACGAGGTCACGGTAAAAGGAAGTATCGTACTTGCGGTTCATTTCCTTTAAGGTACGGTCGCAACCTGATTGGAGTGACAAATGAAACTGCGGACAGAATTTTTCGTTGGCGGCCAAAATATCTAAAGCACGGTCGCTTATCTGATCACATTCGAGTGAGCCTAAACGCACCCTTTTGATACCCTCGACCGACGACACCGCTTGTACTGCATCGCACAGTTCAACACCTGTGTCAGACCCGAAGGCCGAAAGATTGATGCCCACCAGCACAACTTCCTTGTATCCTGCTGCAGCTAAGGCCTCGGCTTCTTTTTTTATGGAATCAAGTGAGCGTGAGCGTACACGTCCTCGGGCATAGGGGATGATACAGTATGAGCAGAAGCGGTTACAACCGTCCTCGATTTTAATGAAAGCACGGGTGTGTTCATCCATTTTGGTCACACCAATATCGGTGTATACTTTTTCGTGAGGTGTCACAAAGCAACGCCCCCGAAGTGACGATAGGGCATCTATACAGATGTCGGGCAGGGTGTCGTAATGTGAGTTACCTATAATAAGATCGGCTTCCTTTACAGCTTCGGACTCCTTCGGGAAAGCCTGAGCCATACAACCTGTCAGCACAATCAGTGCATCGGGGGCGATTCGGCGCAGTTTTCTCACGGTCTGCCTTGTTTTGCGGTTGCTTTCGGCAGTGACGGTGCAGGAGTTGACGATTATAATATCGGCCTTTTGTTCGGACGGCAAGATGCTAAAGCCTTTGGATTCAAATATCTCTCCCAAAGCCTCGGACTCGTACTGATTTACTTTACAGCCTAACGTATAAAAAGAAACCGTCATAAAGCACTCCAAAAAAGTAATTTGTTTGAAATATTATACCGCAAACAGTAAGTTTATGCAATAGTGAATTGGGCTTGCATAAAAGGCTGAAAAAAGAAACACCCGATACCGTTAAGTATCGGGTGAAAATTTGCTATTTACCTAAGATTTCTTTATACATCTTGATATAAGCTCCTGCGGATTTGCCCCAACTGTTATCGCACTCCATGGCACGTTTTTTGAGAATATTCCAGCCCTCGCCGTTCTTGTATCCCTCAATAGCACGCTGTACGGCATAAGCCATATCGTGTGCATTATACGTGCTGAAGGTAAAGCCGTTACCCTCGTTATCGCCGCTGTCCGAAACGGTGTCCTTCAAACCGCCTGTTTCACGCACAACGGGGATCGTGCCGTAGCGAAGGGCTATCATCTGTGCCAGTCCGCAAGGCTCGCTCTTGGATGGCATAAGGAAGATGTCAGCACCTGCGTAGATCTTGTGTGCAAGGTCGGGAATAAAGCCGAGCTTTAAGGAAACCTTGTCGGGATGAGCATTTTTTTGCTCATGGAAGAAGGTCTCAAACTCAACCTCTCCGCTGCCAAGAATTACAAACTGGACATCGTTTTTAAGTATATCCTCAAATACGGCTTTGACAAGGTCGATACCCTTATGCGAAACGAGTCGTGTGACTATTCCTATTACGGGCACATCAGCCTTTTCGGGAAGACCGCAAAGCTTTTGCAGTTCGGCTTTGTTGACCGCCTTGTTTTCCATATTTTCGGCATCGTAATTTGCCCAAAGGTGCGTATCGCTTGAGGGGTCGTATACCTCAATGTCGATACCGTTGACGATGCCCATCAGCTTAAATGCACGCTCACGGATAATTCCGTCAAGGCCGTGAGCAAACCATGGGTCCTTTATCTCCTCAGAGTAGGTGGGGCTGACTGTGGTTACACGGTCAGCGCACTCAATAGCGCCCTTCATAAGGTTGACACAGCCGTCATATTCGACTATATGCGAGTACTCCTTGGGTAATCCCAAAACATCCTCGATAAGGTCCTTGCCGTACTTGCCCTGATACTGAATATTGTGAATAGTGAAGACCGTTTTAATATTTTTGAACGGCTCGACCATTCGGTAAAGGGTGTCAAGAAATACGGGTACCATAGCGGTCTGCCAGTCATTGCAGTGGATAATATCGGGAACAAAATCGATATACGGTATCATTTCTAATACAGCACGGGAGAAGAATGCAAATCTTTCGGCATCATCGTAGTGGCCGTAAAGACCGCCGCGTTTGAAGTAATACTGATTATCGATAAAGTAATAGATAACACCGTCGTGCTTAGCCTCAAAAATTCCGCAATACTGCCGACGCCAAGCAACAGGAACGGTAATGCTTGTGACAAACTGCATCGATGAACGCATTTCGTCACTTATGGTATCGTAAAGAGGAAGCACAACTCGGCATCCGATAAGCCTTTTGCGGAGAGCCTTGGGCAAGGCGCCCGCTACGTCGGCCAATCCGCCCGACATGGCATAAGGATAGGCTTCACTCGTTGCGTATAAAACTTTCATAAAACAATCTCTCCATTAAACCTCAGCGTTTTTACGTACATATATGGGGTAGGTGGCGGTGCCTCTTAGGGTCTTTCCTGCCGAAACAGTTACCTTTTTGTCAAGGGTAACATACTGCAGGTCTGAGTTGGCTTCAAGAACCGAATCCTGCATTATGATGCAGTTTTCAACAATGGCGCCCTTTGCAACCTTGACTCCTCTGAAGAGAACAGAGTTTTTGACAGTGCCATCTATAACGCATCCGTCTGCAATGAGACTGTTTTTGACCTCACTGTCAAGACCGTAAATGGTTGGCATATCGTCACGGGTCTTGGTGAATACAGGACGGTCCTTGCAGAATAATCGACGGCGCACCTCAGGATTGCTTATGACCTCGGCGGTGACCTTAGCATATGTTTCGGGACTGTCCATAACGGCGGCATATTCTGTGACCTCAAAGCCTCTTATGTCTAACTTATCAAGGCTGCGCTGATAAACGTCACGGGCAATACTTGTGAAGTTTCGCTCGTAGCCCTCGTTAACTATCTTCACAAGAAGCTCCTTTGACATGATGGTGATGTCAAGACTGACACAGCTATCGGCTGTATCGGTTGCCGAGAACATTATATCACAAACCTTATCTCCGTCAAGCTTAAAGGCCATAACATCATGGCGGTTCTGGGGCATTACACCCTTTTTGTATGCAATGGTAATGTCGGCACCGCTGTCAATGTGGCGGTCTATCATATCGCTCAAATCGAAGTTGGTGATAATATCACCGTCACACATTACGACATATTCCTCGGAGGAGTTGCGCAGGAAATCCATTGCGCCGAACAGACCGTCGACATGTCCTTTGTAGATCTTGGCTTCGGTGTTGGAATAGGGAGGAAGGAAGAATAAACCGCCTGACTTGCGGTCGAGATCCCAAGCCTTACCTGTTCCGATATGGTCCATAAGCGATTGATAGTTGTTTTTTGTTACGATTCCAACCTTTGACACACCTGCGTTAACAAGATTGGAAAGCGAAAAGTCGATGATCCTGTAACGTCCGCAGAAGGGAAGTGAGCCCATCGAACGGAACTCGGTCATTTCGCCCATAAGCTGGTCGTGTGCATTAGGGAACACGATACCCATCACATTGGTCTTTCTCATTGCTTGCCACCCTCTTCCAAGCTTTCTTTAATCATTACTCCGGCACTGACCGAAGCATCCTTACCGATAGTAAGCTCAGCGCCTACGACCGAAACACCCCATTTTGAAAGGTCACTTACATCCTCGGGACGTTCGCCTACGGAGGCTCCTTCTTCAATGACTACATTTTCAGCAATGATTGCATACTGAACCGATGCACCTTTTTTGATCACTGCACCGGGCATTACAAGCGAATCCTTGACGACTGCTCCTTCTTCAACGGTGACATTGTCGAAAAGAATCGAGAAATCTACCGTGCCAAAGACCTCACAACCCTCTGTAATAAGAGAGTTCTGAACCTTGGCTGTATCGGCAATGTACTGCGGAGGTGCACTTGGAGTTCTCGAATATATTCTCCACTTAGGGTCGGAAAGGTCAAGCTTTATCTTGGGATCCAAAAGGTCAAGATTAGCCTCCCAAAGTGAATCAATGGTACCGACATCCTTCCAATAATCAGCAAAGCGGTAAACTACCATCTTCTGATTATCGTTAAGCATGTTGGGGATTATGTTCTTGCCGAAGTCATTTGAGGAGTTGGGATCGGCTTCATCCTCCTCAAGATATTTTTTTAGTTTCTCCCATGAGAAAACATAGATACCCATTGAAGCGAGGTTGCTTTTAGGGTTCTTGGGCTTCTCTTCAAATTCGTAAATACTGCCATCGGGATTACAGTTCATAATTCCGAATCTCGAGGCCTCCTCCATAGGAACCTCGATAACAGCGATGGTACAGTCAGCGCCCGATTCCTTGTGTTGCTCTATCATCTCGCTGTAATCCATTTTATAGATATGGTCGCCCGAAAGGATGAGAACATACTCAGGGTCATAGCGTTTTATGAACGGAATATTTTGATAAATGGCATTGGCGGTACCCTTATACCAATCGCCGCCCTTGTTATTCTGATAAGGCGGCAGTATATGCACACCTCCGTCAGAACGGTCAAGGTCCCACGGCTTACCCGAGCCGATATAGTCGTTCAACTCAAGCGGCTGATACTGGGTCAATACACCGACGGTATCAATACCTGAGTTGGTGCAGTTGGATAACGGGAAGTCAATTATGCGGTACTTTCCGCCGTACGGTACGGCAGGCTTGGCAATGTTCTGTGTGAGAACTCCAAGTCTACTGCCTTGGCCTCCTGCCAGCAGCATTGCGACACATTCTGTTTTTTTCACTGAATGTCACTCCTTGCAGATGTTTTATTTTTGAAGGCGATTTCGCCTTGAATTTACGTTTTAACTTTAAATACATTACCGACAGAGCGGGAACGGTCAATTCTGCTGATTGCAAAAAGCCGTGCATAGCATTTTGCTGTGTTCGAATGTATTTGTCATTTAAGATACCGTCACCGCCAAAGTCAACACTGTCGGTATCAAGCACTATCTCATATTCACCGTGGTACGGCATGCCTAAACGGTAGTTATTGTGTGTTACGGGAACGAAGTTGCAGATAACAATGATGTCATGACCGTCTTTGTCGGTTCGCTTAAAGGCGATGACACTGTTGTTGCAATCATCATTTGAAATCCACGAAAAGCCCTCCCACGAGCAGTCTATTTCCCACAAAGGTGAATTAGCACGGTAAAAGCCGTTAAGTGCCTTGACAAATTTAAGCATTCTTTGGTGGTTTGGGTAGTCAAGCAACAGCCAGTCGAGCTCTTTCCGGTAGTTCCATTCCGAAAATTGTGCAAATTCGTTACCCATCAATGTCAGCTTTTTGCCGGGGTGCGCCATCATATAAGCATAAAAGGCTCTGAGCGATTTAAATTTATCCTTTAAGTCCCCCGACATTTTATTTATCATCGAGCACTTGCCGTGTACCGACTCATCATGTGAGAGGGGCAGCACAAAGTTCTCGGAAAAAGCGTAGAAGAACGAAAATGTCAGCGCACCGTGGTGGAATTTGCGGTGGATCGGGTCTAATGACATGTATTTAAGCATGTCGTTCATCCAGCCCATATTCCATTTGAAGTTAAAACCCAAGCCACCGTTAGTTACAGGGTGGGTCACCATCGGCCATGCGGTAGACTCCTCGGCTATCATCATGGTGTTCGGGAATTTTGAAAACACGGCGGTGTTAAGCGTCCGCAAAAGCTCGATAGCTTCGAGGTTTTCCTTACCGCCGTAGCAATTAGCTACCCATTCACCGTCCGAACGGTTATAATCTCGGTAAAGCATCGATGCTACCGCATCGACTCTGAGCCCGTCGATATGGTACTTCTCATGCCAGAATACAGCGTTTGAGACAAGAAAGCTTATGACCTCAGGGCGGCCGTAGTCAAAAACGCAGGTGCCCCACTCCTTGTGCTCACCGATCCTCGGGTCGGCATACTCATAGCAAGGGGTACCGTCAAAACGGTACAGACCAAATCCGTCCTTTGGAAAATGAGCAGGCACCCAATCAAGTATCACACCTATACCGTGCCCATGCATGATGTCAACAAACTCCATAAAATCCTTGGGAGTGCCGTAGCGTGACGTGGGAGCAAAATATCCCGTGACCTGATAGCCCCAAGAGCCGTCAAAGGGATGCTCCATTATAGGCAACAGCTCAATGTGAGTGTAGCCCATTTCGGTCATATACTCAGCTAATTCTTTGGTGGCATGCTTATAATTAAAGAAGCTGCCGTCGTTGAATCTTCGCCATGACCCAAGGTGTACCTCGTATATGTTCACGGGTGCTTCGTATGCGCTTTTACGGCTATTCTGCCACTCGCTGTCATGCCATTCAAACCCCTCAATATCATATACCTTTGAAGCGTTGCTTGGGGCGGTCTCGAAGTGGTAGGCATAGGGGTCGCTCTTTAAAGTGACAGACCCGTCCTTAGATTGTATACTATACTTGTAGACAGAATATTCCGATAATTTGTCCAAAACCGCTTCAAAAATTCCGCCGCCGATATGAAGCATCGGATGGCACTCTCGGTTCCATTCACAAAAATCACCTACAACACTGACGTTTGCAGCGTTAGGCGCCCATACCCTAAAGATTGTCTTACCATGCTCATTGTGACAGCCTAAATAATTATAAGCGTCAAAGCACTGTCCCTGACCGAAATTTTCAAGCATGGATCGGATATCCATATTATTCTCCTTTGTATTGTGAACGGCAAAGGTGTCAGCTACAAGCGGGCACAACAACACACTTAAATTGTTCACAATTATATTTTAGCAATGTAAATTGGAAAATTCAATAGGTAATTTGGTATTTTTCCATTTACAGAAGTAGATTTTTTTAATAAAATTTATGCAAGTTGCACAAATGTGGGTGTTTTTTGACAAAAATGACGGTCTTTCCCAAATAAATACAGATATATTATGTGCAAAAAACTTAAATAAAATCTAAAAAGAGCCGAGCAACAGCTCGGCTCTTAATTTTAACTATTGGCTTTAATCCCAAAAATCGTTACCAAAACTGTGATTGAAGCTTACCTCGATCTGGTGCGCTCTTGCTCAATACTTAAGCCGGAGCCGACGCAAAAGTTCAAAACCTATTCCAAAGATAAAACAAAAACACCGCTTATGTAGCGGTGTTCTTGTTTATGGCGGAGTAGAAGAGATTTGAACTCTTGCGCCGGTTACCCGACCTACGCCCTTAGCAGGGGCGCCTCTTCACCAACTTGAGTACTACTCCGTGTTGCCAAATTTGATTTAAATATATTTAACCCCACTTACGTGGAAGATTAAGCTAAAATGGCGGAGAGGAAGGGATTCGAACCCTTGTGGGGTTGCCCCCAAACGGTTTTCAAGACCGCCTCGTTATGACCACTTCGATACCTCTCCGTATAAAAGCCGCCACATATTTGCTGTGCGGACTTATTCAATGCCTAAAGATTTTACCACAACGGTTGCCGAATGTCAACACCTTTTTATGAAAATTTGTTTTTTGTGTTTGACAATTTTCACATGTTTAACTTTATTATATTGATTATCCCGAGTTTTGTGGTAAAATACATATAATATTATTTGTGTAGGGTGAATTATGAGAGAACTGCTACAAGGAATTATAAAAAATTCTACGAATTACATCAGGGCCTTTGTGCGTTGGTTGCTTTTGGGGTTGACGGTCGGTGCCTTGGGCGGATTAATAGGGACTGTGTTTTATAAGGCGGTGCATTTTTCTACCGAGCTTCGTTCAGAACATGGTTGGTTAGTATTGCTTTTGCCCTTGGGCGGTCTTTTGTCGGTTGCAATATACAAGCTTTGCAGAGTTACTGGTGTCGGCACCAATACCGTTTTTGAAAGCGTGCGTACCGAGAAAAGGGTTCCGTATTTGCTGGCTCCTGCAGTTTTCATAGGCACTTGTCTTACGCATTTGTTCGGCGGCTCGGCAGGCCGAGAGGGAGCGGCCTTGCAGCTGGGAGGAAGTATTTCCTCGTTGTTGGGCAGCGTGCTCCGTCTTGATGATAAGACAAGGCACATTCTGACAATGTGCGGAATGGGCGCTTTTTTCTCGGCTCTATTCGGAACTCCGCTCGGAGCGTGCGTATTTGCACTTGAGGTGGTCAGCGTCGGTCACTTTTGCTCTGCGGCACTTTTCCCCGCACTTGTTTCAAGTGTATTTTCTTATGGCATCGCAACCAAGCTTGGAGTTCACCCCGAGAGATTTTTGCTGACAGTAGATCCCGAGCTTTCTGCAAATGTTATGTGGAAGGTGGCGGTGATAGCTGTTGTGGGAGCAGTAGTCAGCTTCGCATTTTGCCGTCTGATGCATTTTTCCGAGCATTTGTTTAAAAAGGTATTTCCGAGTGAGTTCATACGTGTTGTTGCAGGAGGTATGCTTATAGTCGCATTAACCATGCTTGTGGGCAGCTCCGATTACAACGGCGGAGGTATATCGGTAATCAATCGCATTTTTGAGGGTGGCGGTGTACGGCCTGAGGCATTTATATTGAAGCTTTTGTTTACCGCAATTACCATAGGTGTTGGTTTCAAGGGCGGAGAAATAATACCGACTTTATTCGTCGGTGCAACCTTAGGTGCTACGGTTGGCGGATTAATAGGATTAGATGCAGGTCTTTCTGCTGCGGTTGGTATGTCAGCGCTGTTTTGCGGTGTTACCAACTGTCCATTGGCCACTATAGTTTTGAGCTTTGAGCTTTTTGGAGGAAAAGGCACGGTACTTTGTGCCGTTGCATGCATCACCGGTTTCCTTTTGTCGGGCAATGCGAGCCTTTATACGGGGCAACGACTTATATACTCAAAGCTTAATGAGGATGAGATTAATATTAATGCAAGCTGATGCAATTACACGTTCAATTCAAAAAGTGTTGAAAGCACCGGTTGTATATGTTAAAATCATGACATAGAAAGGTTGTTTAAGGGGAGGGAAAATCGATGGCTGTCAGGTTAAATGAAGACAGGGAAGTTGTAAAAAGGATACGTGAAGGCCTTAAAGCCAAGGACGGTTATTGCCCTTGCAGATTGCCCAAGACAGATGAATTTAAATGTATATGTAAGGAATTCCGCGAACAGATAGCCGACCCTGACTTTGAGGGCTACTGCCACTGTATGTTGTATTATAAATCCAAGGATTGAAAGGAGAATAAATATGTCTGTATTAAAGGTCACAAAGGCTAATTTCGAAAACGAGGTATTAAAAAGCAACAAAAAAGTATTGCTGGATTTTTGGGCCACATGGTGTGGACCGTGTATGATGGTATCACCTCTGGTTGATGAGATAGCCGAGGAAACCGATGAATATGTTATCGGCAAGGTGAATGTTGATGAAGAGCCTGAGTTAGCACAGGCCTTTGGAATAGTCAGCATACCGACACTTGTCGTTATGAAGGACGGAAAGATCGTTAGACAGGCTACAGGTGCAAGGCCTAAAGCCGATATACTCAAATTGCTTGAAGATTAAAGCTTCTTATAAACACAAAAACCGATGTTGAGAATTTCTCAACATCGGTTTTTTACAGGTTATGGATTATTCTTCGTCGTCATGGACCAAGGTGGTCTCTCTGATTTTCTTTTTCTTGAGATAGATTCTAAGTGCTACAATGCCTGCGATAACAACAACGATACCTGCCAAAATAATTGCAAACAGGAATGCGTCGGGGCCCTCCTCCTCGGCTACAAAGAAGTCTTCGGGGATATATGAGGTCTTAACACCTGCATCAGCAAGCTTGGCGGCGATAATAGAGTCTTCAACACATTCTGCGGTGTATTTGTCACAGCCCTTGAAAACATTTGCACCAAGCACCTCAACACTGGAGGGCAGGCGAAGTGTGGTAAGGCTGGAGCAACCCTCGAATGCACTATCGTTAATGGCACGGGGTCTGCCTGCAAGAGTTACCGACTCAAGAGCGGTACAATCCTTGAAGACCTTAGTGTCGATAGTGGAAACATTCTGAGGAATGGTAACGCTCTTAAGTGAAGAGCATCCTTCGAATGCAGAAGCCGAGATGGTGGAAACACGAGCAGGAATATCTATAACGGTAAGAGCAGAACAGTTAAGGAAAGCGTTTGCACTGATATTAGCGGCACTTTCGGGGAGTATAACTGAGGTCAGACCGGTGCAGTTTGCAAAGGTCTCATCAGCAACAAGGCCGACGGCTGCGGGGAACTTGAATTCCTTAAGCTTGGTACAATCCTTAAAGCAGGCGACACCGAATTCCTTTACGGTTTCGGGTATCGAAAGAGTTGTAAGAGAGGTACAGCCCTCAAATACCGAGATGCCGAATTTGGTCATATCGCCGTTGATAGTAACAGTTTCAAGAGCGGTACAACCCTTAAAGGTCATATCAAAGAACTGAGAAACAGCGGACGGAATGGAAATAGACTTCAAAGAGGTACAGTTCTCAAAAGCGTTGGTGCCGATCTCATAGATGCCGTCGTGCAGAGTGACTTCAGCAAGATTGGTACAACCGTTGAACAGCGAGTCAGAGACAACGGTTACATTTTTAGGAACAACAGCTACAGTGATTCCTGTGCAACCCGAGAAAGCTGATTTGCCGATAGAGTTGAGCAGGTTACGGTCAAGATCAATCTCAGTAATACCTGTACAGCTTGAGAATGCGCCTTCACCGATGCTGATGATATTCTTGGAAAGGGTCAGCTTGGTTGCTGCAGTACAGTTGCTGTAGGCCTCAGCACCAACCGATGTGACACCATCGGGAATAACAATCTCGGTTAAGGCTGTGCAGTAGAAAAAGCTTCTTGCTCCGATGCTCTCAAGCTCGGTTGAAAGGGTAACGTTCTTTAGCACTGAGCACTCTCTAAAGGCTGCGTCGCCGATGGAGATGACGTTGCCCGTATCAACAGTGGTGAGCTTGCCGCATCTCATAAATGCGCCTGCAGGTACAGCGGTCATGGTCTTATTAATGGTGACCGTTGTAATCTCAGGACACTCATTGAAAGCGTATTCACCGATACTCTTGACTGAGTCGGGAATTACAATGCCTTTTTCAGCCTTGCCGTCGGTTTTTTTGCCCAAGGTTGTGAATACATCACAGCCGTTGAAGGCAAAGCTGCCGATGGTCTCAATGTCGCCGCTGAAGTAAACCGATTTCAGCATGGCACACTCAGTAAAGGCATATCCGCCGAGAGTTTTAAGGCTTGCAGGGAAGGTAACCGTAGTGAGGACATCACACTTACCAAAGGCGGCGTTCTCAACGGTTTCAAGCTTTGCATCGGCAGGGATATTTACGGTTGCCAGAAGCTCGTTATCGTAAAGAGCTCTCTCTCCAAGGGTCACGACCGAAGCGGGAAGGTTGAAGGTGGCAAGAACATCACACTTACTGAAGGCTTCCTGTCCTATTGTTTTAAGCTCACAGTTATCTGCAAACACTACATTCTCCAAAGCGGAGCACTCAAAGAAAGCGAACTTGTCGATCTCGGTTACAGATGCGGGGATATTTACGGACTTTAAGGCTTCACACTTGTCAAAAGCGTGCTCGCCGATGTATGTAAGAGTTTCGGACAGAGTGACCTTCTCGAGCTTTGCACAGTCTGCAAAGAGGTAGAAGTCAAGCCCCTTGACCGAAGCAGGTACGGTTACCTCAACCAAAGAGGTCTTGCTGAAAGCGGCATAACCAAGCTTAGTAACTGTTTCGGGAATGGTTACCGATTCAAGCTTGGAGTTGTGGAAAGCATAGGCACCGATCTCCTTGACCGAAGCAGGAATTGTCACCGAGGTGACGGCCGTCGAATCGAAAGCACCTGTACCTATAACGGTGACAGCCTTTCCGTCGGCTTTATCTTTGACAGAGACGGTCTTAGTAGTACCTGTGTATTTTACCAATTCAGCATGGTCGGAGTATACATGGTAGGTGAAATCTCCGTCCTCTAAGACAGTGTAGGCGGCCTCTCCCTCGGCAGGTGCGCTGTAGTCATAAGCAGTGTAATCTCCGCTTGAACAACCGACTGCAAACACTGCAACGGCGAGAGCCACGATCAGTAATAATGTAATGTGTACCTTCTTCATTATCAATGTCCCTTCCTATACGTTTGCCGATCAAAACACAATTACCGACAATACGCAAATATAACTGTATTAATTATATATATAAAAAGGTGTTTTGTCAACATTAAAAGTCAAAATCAGTCACCTAAAAACTGATATTTCTATGCAAAGTACCCACAAAAAGAACATACTATCGCAATAAGCAGTTGAAATATACTAAGAAATGTGGTTAAATATAGTAGAGTAACGGCTTAAAGGGTGAAATTATAATGGAAAAATATTTTGAACTTGCCAACGGTGTAAAGATCCCAAATATCGGCTACGGTACATGGAGAGTGCCTGAAAGTCAGCAATGCGTCGATTCGGTCTTGACCGCTATAGATTGCGGCTACCGTCATATTGATACGGCTTATTTTTACAAAAACGAAAAAAGCATAGGTGAGGCTGTCAGACAAAGCGGTATCCACCGTGAGGACCTTTTTATTACCAGCAAGCTTTGGAACGATTTTCACGGCTATGAGGCAACCCTGAAGGTCTTTGAGGAGACCTTGGAAAACCTCGGCACCGATTATCTTGATCTGTACCTTATACATTGGCCTAATCCGATAAAATTCCGTAACGATTGGGCCGACTCTAATGCTGAGACGTGGAGAGCTTTTGAAAAGCTGTACCGTGACGGCAGGATAAGGGCTATAGGCATCAGCAACTTTTTGCCGCATCATATTGTTGAGCTGTTAAAAACCGCCGAGATAGTTCCTATGGTCAATCAGATCGAGCTTCAGCCCGGACTTAACCGCGAAGCTGACAGGGAGTACAATTCTAAGGTGGGAATTTTGCTTGAGGCATGGGCTCCGTTTCAGATAGGTGAGGCATTAAAGGATAAAACGATTTTAGCTATTGCCGAAAAGTATGGTAAGACCCCTGCACAGGTCACGCTCAGATGGTTTTTGCAAAACGGCATCGTGCCGTTACCCAAATCGGTCACACCTGAGAGGATACTCTCGAATATTCAGGTCTACGATTTTGAACTTACTTCAGAGGATATGGCTGCTATAAACGGCATTGCTCAGCATCCGATGCGTCACGATCCCGATAAGATAGATTTCTGATACAATAACAAGGAGCGGATGGTTTTGCCCATCCGCTCTTACTTTCGGAGTGTTATTCGCTTTGTGAATCGTTGTTATTTTCTCTGCTGTCCGACTTTTCAAAATCAAAAAAATCGTCCAAATCACGGTCGGCATCGTCGGTTGTCTCTTCTTCGGGCTTGACGTCAGCGTCATCGGTCGTTGCTTTGGCCGCTTGCTTTTTTTCACGGCTGTCCAGAATGTCGGTCAAAATAAGCTGCAGTGTTGCGGCGAGGGGGACACCCAAAACGATACCCCACAGGCCGAACAGACCGCCGCCTAAGGTAATGGCCATAAGTGTGTAAAGCGGCTGAACGCCGACGCTTTTTCCGATTATTCTCGGCTGTAGGACATTGGCATCAAGCTGTTGTATGACCAGTATGACAGCACCGACTATAAGTCCGCTCAAAAGACCGTCGGTGACAGCAGTGAAAAGTGCCACTGCAACACCTGCAATGATAGCACCGAAAATCGGTATCAGGTTGGCAATGCCTATGGCGAAGCCGAACAACGGTGCATAATCAACACCGAGGATAAGCAAAGCAACGGACATAAGTACCGAAACTATAAGCGAATCCAAAACGGTGCTATAGATGTAGGTGTAAAATATTCCCGAGATCTTGGAAAGATAACGACGGCAGGAAGATACATTTTTTCTTGAAGTGAAAAGTGTTAAAAAGCGTCCCACAGACCGCATCAGGGAGTCTCGGCTGACCAGCATATATACCGAGGAGAAGATGGCCAGAATAGTGTCGATGATGGTGGTTCCCACCTTGTAGACACCATTTGCGACCGAGGTCAACCTTTCAAGGTTTATTTCCGAAATGAAATTTTCGATTTTTAAAGTGTCTGTGATGCGTTTGGGATCAAAACCGAAGAACATGCCGTTATCGTCACAGTGAGAATAAATAAATTGGTTGAGCTGAGCATAGTAGGTCTCACGGTTTTCGTAAAGATTGATAAGGCTTCGGACAAGCCAAGGTATTATCAGCACCAACAAAACAGTGATTATCGCAAGTGCAATCAGGTATACCAGAAGCACCGAAATGCCTCTTGAACGCTTGTTGATAAAACAGGTCGGCTTGGTTCTTTTAAGCAGGCTTTCTATTTTAATACAGGGAATATACAGAACAAAGGCTATTGCGAAACCGACGATAAACGGCCTCATTATCGACAAAAGCGTCTTTATACCATTCCATATGGCAGGCATTGAGGCAAGCAACTCTCTGAACAAAATAATAGCGGCCACGAAAAAGAATGCCATAATCCAGATTGACAACTTCTTGTGCTTTTGGTAAAATTTCATCAGTAACCTCCGTGTTTTTAATTTAATTATCATCTATTACCTTTCTATTATTATAGTTGTTAGATTCAGCGATTTCAAGTTTTTAGTGTAAAATTAATATTTTTTCAAAAGGAGTATTTTTATGCAGCTTACCGATCCTAAAATTATCAGGGAAGTGCTTTCAAAAAACGGCTTTTCCTTTAAAAAGAGTTTAGGCCAGAATTTTCTTATTAATCCATCGGTTTGCCCGAAAATGGCCGAAAGTGCCGTTAAACTCGGGGAAGAGGCTGTTATTGAAATAGGGCCCGGCATCGGTGTGCTGACCGCTGAGCTTGCTAAAAGAACAAAAAATGTGGTCTGTATTGAGATTGATGAAAGACTGCGCCCTGTTTTGTCCGAAACCTTGTCCGACTTTGACAACGTTGAGGTCATATTCGGTGACTGTATGAAGCTGGACATTGCCGAAATAATCGAGCAACGGTTTAAGGGTAAAAGGGTCTCGGTGTGTGCTAATCTGCCGTATTATATTACGTCACCTATAATAATGATGCTGCTTGAGAAGAGGCTTCCCATAACCTCGATAACCGTTATGGTGCAAAAGGAGGCGGCCGACCGCATCTGTGCCGACGTTGGCAGCCGTGAGTCGGGTGCTGTTACCGTTGCGGTGAATTATTACAGTCAGCCTCAAGTGCTTTTTAATGTGTCACGGGGCTCATTTATGCCGCCACCCAATGTCGATAGCTCGGTCATTCGTTTGGAGATACTCAATGAGCCGCCAATATCGGTCAGCGACGAAGAGGGCTTTTTTGCTTTTGTGCGTTCAGCCTTCGGTCAGCGACGAAAGACGCTCGTTAATTCGGTGAGTGCGTTGGGACGCTGGTCAAAGGAGTCTATAAAGAACGCTGTTTTAAAAGCAGGACTTCCCGAGACGGTTAGGGCCGAGGCCTTAAGAATGGATGAGCTGAGCTCGGTATTTTGCGGCTTGGAATAGAGCTACAGCATTATGTAAACCAAAGCAAGCAGTAACAGCTCGTCGGTCTCCTCGGTCGAAAGCAGAAATATGAGAGCGATTATTATCAGCGTGTCATTGTCAATATTCAGGTTGTTAAAATTAAAAAGCTTCAGCAGATCAAGCCCCTTTAGCTTGCCGAGTATACTGTTACCCTTGGCTGTCGTACCAGCGCTTGTTGGCTCAGGTATAGGAATAGGTCTTTGGCTGCCTGTGTGCCCCTTTTCGGGAGGCTTGTTCTGTACGGAGTGTGAGCTTGGCTGAGGGCGCTGCTGTCGGTTGTTCATCCTGACAAAATTGGGTACAGGAGGCATGTCATTGCCGTTTAGCGCACGGTTTGACCGTGCCTGCATTTCTCTCATTCTCCGTTCGGCATCACGCTGTAGCTGTTCCATGGTTTTGGGCTGGTTGTCGGCCATTTCGTCACCGCCTAAAATATATCTAAAAGCCCCTGCTCACGAAGCAAGGGTAAAAGTGCTATTATTTTTAAGAGCTTGACAGCTTTGTCGACCCTTTCACGGCGTTCCTCACACAGATGAGGCTTTAAAGCCAGTAAAAGCTGAGAGCGTTTATCGGCTTTCTGGTTATTAAAGGCCGACATAAGGGTCATTATTTTACCGATATCAATTCCGTCGGGAAGGGAAAAGCCGCTGTCTAAGCTTTCAGAAGCTTCGTTGGTCTCCTGCGGTTCAAGGCTTTTGTCTTTGAAAAGGTTTTCGGCCATAGATTTTATTTTGTTCATTCCGTCGGGGTCTGACAGCAACTCTGATATCTTACCTGCGATATCGTCCATTTTCCCTTCACCTCGTGTGGTTACTGCTTTTTAAATTTTTGTGTCAATTCGTCGGTCAGCTTTTTGTCGGACATCATTGAGCGAACCTTGTCGGCCGATGATTTATCCATTTTAGATAAAATTCCGTCAACATTGCCCGATGTTGCGGCATTTTTTAGCTGTTCGGGTGTCATGCCGAGCTTTTTGGCCGCCATGTTCAGCATTTTTTCAATTTGCTTTTCATCCATTGAAAATGCACCTCTTTTCATATATAATATATGTCGTAACAGCTTGTATGATAACCATTCTTATTTGTGAGGTGAGCTTTGTGCGTATACTTGTGATGTCAGACTGTCACGGAAACCGACGTGCTTTGACAACGGTGCTTGACCGACATGAGGATATAAAAAATGTGTTTTATCTCGGGGACGGTGTCAGAGACCTTGATGAGGTCAAGCAGTTTTATAACGATAAGACCTTTTACGTTGTATCAGGCAACTGTGATTGGAGTTCACCTTATCCAACCTACGGCGAGGTGGTTTTAGAGGGTGTGAGGATAATGTACACCCACGGACACAGATACGGTGTAAAATACGGTACCGAAAGACTATATGAAACAGCGGTCAACATAGGCGCCAAGCTGGTGCTGTACGGGCATACGCATATAGCACGGGAGGAATACCGTGACGGAATATACCTGATAAATTCGGGAGCACTCAACGGCGCACGTGAGGGTCGGGAGGGCTATGCTATAATTGATATATCATCAGCGGGTATTATGCCCTCATTGATGAAGCTGTAGAGGTAAAGCTATGAGATTATTTAAAAAACAACAATTAAATGATACAGAGGTGCAGCTGAAAAACAACCCCTACCGTGAGGTTGACAGTATTGAGCATTCAACAGCTCCGACAAGGATAATCGTGGCCAGCTTTTTTGTTGTTATTCTTATCGGAACAGTGCTTTTATGCATGCCGTTTTCGTCGGCTGACGGAAGCGTTACCGATCCGTTGACGGCAGTGTTTACGGCTACCACCTCCACGTGTGTTACGGGACTTATTTTAGAGGACACAGGCAGCTATTGGTCGTTTGTCGGGCAGTTGATAATTCTCATATTGGTGCAGGTTGGTGGAATAGGTCTTGTAACGTTTTCAGCATTCTTTTTGGTTGTATTCAGACGGAAGCTCGGACTTAACGGGATGCTGCTGACACAGTCCTCAACAGGCTCGAATTCTTTTACACATCTTAGGTCGCTGGTCAAGATAATCGTTATCTCGACTGTCTTAATAGAAGCGGTCGGAGCGATTTTACTGAGTGTGCGTTTTATACCGCAGTTCGGATTGGGAAGAGGCATATGGGTAAGTGTTTTTACGGCTGTCTCAGCCTATTGTAATGCCGGACTTGATCTTTTTGATGGGGAATTCACCTCGCTTACGGCTTATTCGGGAGATGTGCTGGTGAATGTGGTGATAATGGCACTGATCGTGCTCGGCGGAATAGGTTTTCTTGTGTTTCAGGATTTTATATTCTACCGTCAAAACCGCCGCCTCATGCTTCATACCAAGGTGGTGTTGTTAGCCACGTTGGTGCTTATCACCCTCGGTGCGGTAATATTCTTCTGTGTGGAATACTCCAACCCTCAGACCTTGGGCGGACTTAGTCTTAAGGATAAAATACTTGCTTCATTTTTTCAGTCAGTGACCATGCGTACTGCAGGCTTTAATACTGTGGATATAGGGGCTTTGAGCGACCCGACCAAGCTTGTAAGCTGTGTGTTGATGTTTATCGGTGCCGCTCCGGGCTCGACGGGCGGCGGTGTTAAGGTTACTACCTTTATTGTGCTTATAATGACGGTTATTGCAACCTATCGTAACCGAAGTGAAACGGTCATTCTGCACCGCAGAGTCGGTCATTCGGTTGTATATAAGGCAATGTCACTCGTAGCGGCAGGGATCGCTCTTGTGGTGGTCGTGACCTCGGTCATTATTGCCGAGAACGACGGTGTTGGGGTCATTGATGCCATGGTTGAGGCAACCTCGGGCTTTGCAACTGTGGGTGTTACCACAGGCATAACTACAGGACTCGGCGTGGTTTCGAAGATTGTCTTGATTCTTACCATGTTTATAGGCCGTGTGGGTACGCTTTCGCTGATAATGGCGTTGACCCTTAAGGAGTATGATCGGGAGGATAAAAAGGTCTTGCCTGAGGGCGAGATAATGGTCGGTTAATGAAAAGCTTAAACGGGACTGCTTTGAAGCTGTGTGTCAGGCGGTCTGGTTGACTTTTGTAGCAGATTATGGTATAATCCAGTGTTAGTGAGAGGCGGTGACGGTGTGTATTTATTGACAAAGTTCCGTAATACTATATTATTCTTTCTCAAGGTTCTTGTGGTACTGACCGTCACAACAGCCTTTATCGGTGTTTGGCAGAATTTTTACAGAGAGGCAGTTTTAAACGGTCAGGGCAACTATCTTGTTGTTATTGTTTATGTTGTAATATTTGTTGTGTTCTCAGCGCTTTATGACGGATTTAAGGTTGGAATCATGCGTATGCACGAATTGGCCTACAGCCTTTCGCTGTCGGTCTTCTTTGCCAATGTGCTCACATATATTATACTTTGTCTTATTGCCCGTGTCATGCTTAATCCTCTCGCAATGATCGTGCTTACGCTGTGTCAGGCATTGCTTCTCATTGTGATGATGTACTCTTTGAGTCAGGTGTATTTCGGTCTTTATAAGGCCAGACGTGTGTTGGCTGTTTTTGCTCATGACAGAAGGAATGATATCATAAAGAAGATATCCCTGATAAAGGAACGCTTCGTTCTTGGAAGGGGGATCACGGTCGACAAGGGTATTGATGCGATAAAGCAGGCCATCGATGAGTATGATACCGTACTTATCTGTGATTTCGAGCCCAATTTAAAGGCCGAGATATTGAAGTACTGCTATACCAAAAACAAGCGTATCTATATACTGCCGTCGTCGGCCGATACTATCCTTAACGGAACGTATCAGGTGCAGATGTTTGATACACCGGTGCTGTTTCTGCACAACGGCGGTCTTTCGATGGAGCAGCGTATCATAAAAAGAGTTATGGATATTGTTGTTTCGGGTATAGGTATAATTGTCACAAGCCCGATTATGCTGGTTATTGCGGCTGCAATTAAGCTGACGAGCAAAGGCCCTGTCATCTTTAAGCAACAGCGTGTCACACGAGATCAAAAGGTATTTAATATTTATAAATTCCGCTCGATGAAGGTGTCAGACAGCACCGAAATAAAAAAGACCACCGATAACGATGACCGCATCACAACGGTGGGAAGATTGATCAGACCGTTAAGACTGGACGAGCTTCCTCAGCTTTTCAATATCCTGTTCGGAGACATGTCGGTCGTAGGCCCACGTCCCGAAATGACCGAGCTTGTGGCTGATTATTCGGCCAAGTTCCCCGAGTTTAACCTCAGACATAAGGTTAAGGCAGGCCTTACGGGTTATGCTCAGATATACGGAAAGTACAATACGACGCCTCAGAACAAGCTTAATATGGATCTTCATTATATAGAGCATTATTCCTTTATGGAGGATCTGAAGCTTTGTGCTATGACGTTAAAGATACTTTTCGTCAGAGAGAGTACCGAAGGCTTCAGTGAAGAGGACAGCAGGCTAAATAATGTTGAAAAAAAGGATTAGTTTGACTTTTTTACTAATATAAGTTACATTTTACTGTTGAAATTAATAAAATTCATGTTATTATTTGACCAAAATATATTTGGAGGCATAGCTTATGGATAAGACATTGGTTGTAATGGCGGCAGGTATGGGCAGCCGTTTCGGAGGGTTGAAGCAGGTGGCGGCTGTAGGTCCCGACGGTCAGGCAATTTTGGACTTTTCGGTCTATGATGCCAAAAGAGCGGGCTTTACTAAGATAGTTTTCGTTATCAAGCACGCTATCGAGCAGGAGTTTAAGGCCACTGTCGGTGTACGAGTTGAAAAGGTACTCCCCGTTGAGTATGTTTATCAGGAGCTTAACGAATTGCCCGAGGGCTTTACCGTGCCCGAGGGACGTGAAAAGCCGTGGGGAACGGGTCATGCCGTGCTTTGCTGTAAGGATGTTGTAGATACTCCGTTTGCGGTTATAAATGCCGATGATTTCTACGGTGCTTCGGCTTACGAGAAGATAGCTGAGGGTCTTGAGGATACCCAAAACTTCTGTATGGTGGGCTTCAAGCTCAGCAACACCGTTACCGAAAACGGATATGTTTCAAGAGGTGTTTGCACCGTTGAAAACGGATTTTTGCTTGATGTAAACGAGCATACCAAGATAGACAGCGACTGCAAATTTGTCTGTGAGGACGGTACGGTCGGTCAGTTGGCACCCGACACCATAGTTTCTATGAACATGTGGGGCTTCACCCCCGATATCTTCAAGTATCTTGAGGCCGATTTCAACACATTTTTAAAGGAAAAGGGAACCGAAATGAAATCGGAGTTCTTCCTGCCGAGCGTTGTGGATAAGCTTATCAAATCGGGTGAGAAAAAGGCCAAGGTGCTGGTCGCTGAGGATAAGTGGTATGGTGTTACATATAAAGAAGACCTTGAAGCCGTTGTTTCGGCTATCAAGGCTCTTTGCGACCAAGGTAAATATATTTTTTAAGAGTGATTTTTAATGAGTGATTATATTTTGGCGGCAAGAACTGCCGCAAGTGAGATCGTCGAAGTCGGCAAGCTGCAAAAGGGACAGGTGCTGGTCGTCGGTTGCTCGACAAGTGAGATAACAGGCAACAAAATAGGCACACAGTCGGTGCCCGAGGTTGCTGAGTCGGTGTGTAAGGCAATAAAGGCAGTGCTTGACGAAAAGGGAATATACCTTGCCGCACAGTGCTGTGAGCATCTCAACCGTGCGATTATTATTGAGCGTGAGTTGGCCGACCGTCTGAGGCTTGATACCGTGAATGTTGTGCCTCAGCCCAAGGCAGGCGGTTCGTTTGCAACAGCGGCGTACAAGCTTTTTAAAGAGCCTGTTGCGGTGGAATACATCCGTGCCGATGCAGGTCTTGACATCGGTCAGACTTTGATAGGTATGCACTTGAAGCCTGTTGCAGTACCCGTTCGCCTTTCTGTTAAAGGAATAGGTGATGCCATACTCACCGCCGCAAGAACAAGGCCTAAGTTTATCGGCGGTTCAAGAGCGGTTTATGATGAAGAATTAATGTAGAATAAAGCAAAAGGAGAGTGATTCACTCTCCTTTTGCTTTATATACTCTCAATCTTTGAAAAATGACATTCTGAAACATCGATTTCAGGAAAAGCACCTGCAATGTCACGGCACAGCACCGATACAATAACGTCCTCGGTGTTGAAGTGGCCTGCGTCGTAAAGCGAGATGCATAGCCGCCCTGCTTCGATGAAGAAATGGTGTTTGACATCAGCGGTGACAAGAGCATCGGCATTGGCGTTCAGCGCATCAAAAAGAAAATCTGCTCCCGAACCTGAACACACGGCGACCGAGGTTATATCGTGGTCTCCTGCGACAAACTTTACGGCACCGCCCAAAGATTCTTTTATGTGCCGTGCAAAGGAATATGGGTCTTCGGGCTGATCAAGATAGCCCTTTCGCATCGAAAAGCCGTCAGCTGTTATAAGTTCTTCAACATCATAGAGACCTAACGCATCACACAGTGCATCGTTGACACCGCCGTCAGCCTGATCAAGGTTGGTGTGCATCGATATGACCGAAATGCCCTTTGAAATGAGCTTGAAAACAAGGCTGTCGGCCGTGACCGATTTTAGCGGATCGAAAATTATGGGGTGATGGGTCACAATAAGGTTGGCACCAAGGTCTTCAGCTCGGTCAATGACCTCTTGGAAGCAGTCGAGTGACACCATTATGCCCTTTACCTCGGCATTTTCATCACCTACCAAAAGACCTACGTTATCAAAGTCTTCGGCAAGCTCTTTAGGCGCTACGGTGTAAAGAAAGTTCAGTATTTCCTTGACCTTCATAGTTTTAGTCCTTTCAAAAAAGCCTCCGCAAAGAAATGTTTTGCAGAGGCCGGATTATAAGAGATTACTTCTTCTGGAATGAATCCTTCAAAGCCACGGTGCGGTTGATGATGAGGTGGTCGGGTGTGCTCAAAGTATCAACACAGAAGTATCCCTGACGCATAAACTGGTACTTGTCACCAGGTCTTGCATCCTTCATGAAGGCTTCGCACTTAGCACCCTTCAAAATTGTGAGCGAATCGGGATTGATGTTGTCCTGAAATGAGGAAACGCCCTCTTCGTCCGACGGATTTTCAACGTTGAAAAGGCGGTCATAAAGTCTTATTTCGGCATCAACCGCATGTGTACATGAAACCCAATGCAGAGTTCCTTTGACCTTTCGGCCGTCGGGAGCATCGCCGCCGAAGGTGGCGGGGTCGTAGGTGCAATGAACGACCGTGATATTGCCGTCATCGTCACACTCGTGAGAGGCATACTTTATGAAATATGCACCCTTAAGACGAACCTCTTTTTCGGGGCACAAGCGGAAATACTTGGGCGGAGGAACGAGCTGGAAGTCGTCCTGCTCAATGTAGATCTCACGTGAGAATTCGATGGTACGTGTTCCAAGCTCGGGTTTGTTGGGGTTGATCTCAACGGTGATCTCCTCCGTCTTTCCCTCAGGATAGTTGTCGATAACGACCTTTAAGGGGCGGAGAACCGTCATGGCACGCTCGGCGTTGATGTTAAGATGGTCTCTTACACAAGACTCCAAAAGGGCGTAGTCAATAACGCTGTAGGCCTTGGAAACACCGATCTTTTCACAGAAGGCACGAATAGCTTCGGCAGGGTAACCACGGCGACGCATACCGCTTATGGTGGCCATTCTCGGATCGTTCCAGCCGTCTACGATGCCGTCGGCAACCAATTTCAGGCACTTACGCTTACTGGTCAGAGTGTAGTTGACATTCATGCGTGCAAACTCGATCTGACGTGGAGGAGTAGGCAGCTTCAAAACCTCCAAGAACCAATTATAAAGAGGTCTGTGGTTTTCAAACTCAAGCGAGCAAAGTGAGTGGGTGACACCCTCCTTAAAGTCGGACAGAGGATGAGCAAAGTCGTACATAGGATATACGCACCACTTGTCGCCCGTGCGATGGTGGTGTGCTTTAAGCACACGGTAGATAACAGGGTCACGCATATTGAGATTCGGCGATGCCATATCGATCTTAGCGCGCAAAACAAGAGAGCCGTTGTCGAACTCGCCCTCGGTCATTCTGCGGAAAAGGTCACGTGTTTCTTCAACAGGACGGTCACGGTAGGGTGAATTCACACCTGCCTCGGTCAGTGTTCCTCTCATCTCACGGATGGTGTCGGCATCCGATTCATCAACGTAGGCCAGTCCAAGATCAATGAGCTTTAATGCGCAATCGTAAATGAAATCAAAGTAGTCCGAAGCGAAATATACGTTATCCCACTGAAATCCCAACCAGTTGATGTCCTCTTTAATGGCATCAACATACTCAACATCCTCTTTGGTGGGGTTGGTATCGTCAAGACGGAGATTGCACTTGCCACCGTACTTTTCGGCAGTGCCGAAGTCTATACAGATAGCCTTGGCATGACCTATGTGAAGATATCCGTTGGGCTCGGGCGGAAAACGGGTCTGAACATGGGAGTAAACTCCATTTTCAAGATCCTCGTCAATAAAATCGTGTATAAAGTTGGAGGGCAGACCCTCGTTTTCTAAATTTAAGTTGTTGTCCATTGCTTTTCTCCTAATCAAACGGTTTTAAAGTGGTCAATAGCGGCATTGATTCGTGCTATGCAGGTATCGTGCCCCAAAACCTTCATTATACTGCAAAGGTCGGGTGTGTTGGTGCGACCTGTGATGCTGACACGGATAATGGTTGATGCATCCCCGGGGCTGCCGCAGTATTTTTCGGGATCGGCCTTATATACTTTGGTATCGGTCGCAAAGTTTGCGGCAGGGCAGATGCTCTTGATGGTCTCAAACCACTGCTGGTTGTCATGTGTAGGGTCATAAGCCTCTTTGTAAGCCTCAAGTATCTTTACGGCAGATTCTGCGCTTATATGCTGAGGCAGTTCAAAGCAAGGCTTATACAGCTCATCGAACATATACTCGGCATAACTCTTGGCATCGCTCCATTTAACGATATCCTTTCGAGGCTTTGGATTCTCGCGGTCGATGTTGTATATCGCCTTTGCACGGTCAATGTCGCTGTTCAGTATCTCAAAGAATTCGGTATCGTATTCCTTGGCCCAATCGAGCAGGCGGTTTACGACCTCTTCGACCTTCATACGGCTGATGACCGTCTTGGAGACGTCGTTCAGCTTGTCCGTATCAAACAAAGCACCTGAGGCACTCATTTTCTTTATATTAAACTTGAATTTCTTGTAGTCCTCGGTCGGATTTGCTCTGCGCCAATCCTCAAAGTCGCTTGCCGCAATGGTCATGAGGTATTCGATAACGCTTTCGGCAGGGTAACCCTGCTCGGCAAAGAAGTGGACCGCCGCCTCGGGGTCTTTACGCTTACTGATCTTGCGCTTGGCACCGTTGTCAAGCTTCATAATGGGCGAAACGTGAACATATTTGGGAGCCTTGAAGCCAAGGAGCTTGAAGAGCTGCAGATGCTTGGGTGTTGAGGATATCCACTCGTCACCGCGGATGACGTGGGTGGTGCCCATCAAATGGTCGTCAACTGCGTGAGCAAAGTGGTAGGTCGGGATTCCGTCCGACTTTAAGATGACAAAATCCTCATCATTTTCGGGCATTTCGATCTTGCCCTTGATACCGTCATCAAAAATGACCTTATTTTCCTCCAAACCGGGGGATTTAAGACGGACAACGAACGGCTTGCCCTCTTTGATTAGTGCTTCGGCCTCGTCCGCTGTGATGTTGCGGTGCTTGGCATATTCGCCGTGGTAGCCTGTGCGAACCTTATTGGCCTCTTGAACGGCACGAACGGCGGCAAGGTCATCCTCGGTGCAGAAGCAAGGGTAGGCAAGACCTTGCTTTATTAAGGACTTGGCATAGCATTGATATATTTCGGCACGCATTGATTGCTTATACGGGCCGTATTGACCCTCCTCACGGTCGGGTGCTGTGAAGCCCTCGTCAATACTTATGCCAAAGTGCTTGATGCCGGTGATAATATCGGCAATACCGCCCTCTACCTCACGCTTTTTGTCGGTGTCCTCTATACGAGTGAAGAATACACCGCCCGTCGAATCGGCAACAAGACGGTTGATGAGGGATACAAAAAGCGTTCCGAGGTGCAGGTAGCCTGTCGGACTCGGAGCTACACGGGTAACTCTGACACCCTCAGCCAGCTGACGACGGGGATATTGTTCCTCATAAAACGACGGATCTTTATCGATGTTTGGAAGCAAGAGCTCCGCCAAACGGTCAAAATCATTCATACTAAAACCTCACGTAAAGAAATTATGTACATATTGTAATCCATAATAGATATTATCGCAGATTTTACAGATAATTACAACTATAATTTGCAAAAATATAGAGGTTTATTGTTGTTTTTTTTATTTTGGTGTGTTATACTCTAATAAACAATGACCCTAAAATTACAAAATTTCAGATCGTGAGGTTTTTATGAAAAAGATACTTGCTTTACTTATGGTGGCTGCAATGCTGTTTTCTTTTGCGGCTTGCGGCGAGGAGGAAAGATCCTCGGGTGTAAGCTCGGGACCGTCGGTTGATAAAAACACTATCGAGATCGTCAACAATGCATTTTCTTTGACCGATAAAGCGGTAAAGGAAGCTAAAGCCTTGGGTTATTCCGTAAATATGATCGTATCGGTTACGGTCGATGATGTTACCACCTCGGTTCGTGCCAGCTCTGAGCTTGAGTATATTGACCTTGATGAGGGAAGAAGACTTGCCGCTGAGACCGAAATGAGACTTGGCGATACAGGTATTTCCGCTTCGTATTTTGACGATAATGAGAATGTTTATGTACAAGCCTTGGGTGAGACCTATCTGCTGGTCGGCAAGGATGTTGACGAGTACCTTAAAACGGAGCTTCAGGAGATAAATGTTATCGACACCTCGGAGCTTACAGCTTCCAATACCGTTATTGTAGATGCCGCTAACGGCGGTCACGGCTTTGTTATAGATTATGATGTTAACGATGACAACCTTGACCTCAACAAATACCTTTCGGGTATGGGAGATATTTTTGATACCGAGACACTTAAGGATATTCAGTTCACAATTACGGGAATAAGCATCAGCGGTATCGTTGATGCAAGCGGCAGACTTTCCTCCCAGACCTTTAAGTTTACCTACGAGTATACTCAACAGGTCGAGGTGCCCAAGACCGACGTTGATCCTGACAACTCGGATGTCTCCGAAACCACCGAGGTGGTCGGAAAGACTGTTAAAAACGAGATATCCATCGCATGTGAATACGACTTTGATGTGACCGAGGTTGAGGCTCCCGACGATATAACGGTTATCGGCTCAGCTACCGATGGAGACGGAGAACAACCTGAAACACCGTCTGAAATATCGGTTACCGATCTCAAAAAGCTTTTGTCGGGTAATACCGCAGATGATGACGAATAATTAAAAAACATTACACATAATAAAACCGGCCGAGGCCGGTTTTATGTGCGTTAAAAAGGAGATATCAAAATGGCAGAAGAAAGAAAGTGTAATGAAACAGGCTGTAACGGCGATTGCAACAGTTGTGCCAGTGCAAAGCAACACAAGCCCGAGGATTTTCTTGAAAAGCTCAATGAGCATTCAAGCGTAAAGCATGTTATAGGTGTTGTCAGTGGCAAGGGCGGTGTCGGAAAATCTATGGTCACCGCTATGCTCGCAGTGCTTATGAACCGCATGGGCTATAAAGTAGGTATTTTGGATGCTGATATCACAGGTCCGTCTATACCCAAAATGTTCGGTATCAACTGCCGTGCCTTGATGGATGATAAGGGCATCATCCCTGCCGAGACGGCTAACGGCATAAAGATAATGTCCTGTAACCTTTTGCTCGAAAATCCCGACGCTCCCGTTGTGTGGAGAGGTCCTGTTTTGGCAGGTGCCGTCAAGCAGTTCTGGACCGATGTTAATTGGGGCGAGGTAGACTACATGTTTGTCGATATGCCTCCCGGAACAGGCGATGTTCCGCTGACCGTTTATCAGTCGTTGCCTATAACGGGTACGGTCATCGTAACCACTCCGCAGGATCTGGTTTCCATGATAGTGAAAAAGGCCTGCAACATGGCTAACATGATGAACATTCCCGTGCTTGGCATGGTTGAAAATATGAGCTACGTCAAGTGCCCCGATTGCGGCAAGGAATTTGAAATATTCGGTCAGAGCCATTTTGAAGAGCTTTGCTCTGAGCTGCAGATAATGCCGTTAGGTAAGATGCCTATCGACACTTCACTGACCGAGCTTTGTAATGTCGGCGAATTTGAGCGCTTTGACGCTGACTATTTAAAGCCTGCCGCCGAGATGATAGAGACCGCAACCAGATAAGTTAAATCTCCCGAGAAGCAATAGCTTTTCGGGAGATTTTTAATCAGTACGTTTCTATTATTCTTGGCCTATCTTTTTGATGTTGGGGCAGAGCAGTTCGTCTACACGGTAAACAGGCGCTGCCCAACGGACGGCATTCTTAATAATGGTCTGAACATTTTTGTCATAGAAGATAGGGAAGGTCTCGTGACCTGGCTGGAAGTAGAAAATACGTCCGTTTTCACGGTGGAAGGTACAGCCCGAACGGAACAGCTCGCCACCCTCATACCATCCCATAAAGATGACCTCGTCGGGATTGGGTATGCCAAACGGCTCAGCATAGGTCTCAACATGAGGAAGCTCGAAGTATCTGCCTATGCCCTGAGTGATGGGGTGAGCAGGATTGATGTTCCAAATGCGTTCCATATCACCATTCTCACGCCAACCCAAATGGCAGGCGGTGCCCATCAACAGCTTGAACGGCTTTGAATGGTGTGCCGAGTGCAGACCGATAAAGCCCATACCCTTTAAGACCTCGTCACGTACACGGGCGGCGATCTCGTCTGGAACCTTGGCATGGCCCACATGACCCCACCAAATGAGAACATCGGTATCCTTGAGTGCTTCCACGGTCAATTCCTCGATGGTATCGAGCGTTACACATTTGACCTCGATATCATCAGCCTTCAGAAAATCGGCAATAACGCTGTGAATACCGTCGGGGTAGATGGCCATGGCTCTTTCGTTCTTCTTTTCATGGATACATTCGTTATAAATAGTTACTCTTATCATGGAAAGTACCTCCAAGCTATGATTTTTGCAGAAAATTCTGCTTTTTTCAAAAAAATTGTATCACATTATTTTGTTGTGTGCTATAATATATTTGCTTAAAAATGTCAAAATTTTGTCATTAGAGGTGATTTTGTGATCAAACCTTTTGATGAAGGACGTAGGGTGGAGAACAACATTCCGTTATCGGTACAGTGTCTGCTTATGAGCGGAGAAGCTCCGCAGAAGGAATGGGCAACACCGCATTATCACGAATATATTGAGTTACTATACCCGATAAAGGGTGATTATCAGGTCAATCTTAACGGAGAAATTTTCGAGATGCCTGAAAATTCTATGTTTGTCATTAATTCGGGTGAGCCGCACGCAACCTTTGCGGTATCAGCCGAAAGGTCGCTGTTTTGTGTGAAGTTTATGCCGCAGGTGCTGTACTCATCCGAGCAGACTGTTACCGAATTGGAGCAGACGGTACCATATGTTTTTGAAAATTATGGTCAACGAAGGCTGTTTTCAAAAGAACTGCTCAGTACGACCGCTGTGCCCGAAACATTTAGAAATATCGTCGCCGAAAATTCCGAGAAACGGTTTGGATACGAGCTGGCGATACGCTCGGGTGTGCTCAGGGTCTTTTCATGGATAATAAGATATTGGCATGAAAATGGAGCAGGCAGTCTGCCTGAGGTCAACTCAAACACAGCAGCAGTGTTAGCAAAGGTGAAGAATTACGTGAATGAAAATCTTACCGAAGTCACGCTTATGTCGGCGGCTGAAAAATGCGGCTTGAGCTATAGCTATCTGTCACGTCTGTTCAAAAAAACGTCACGCATGAGCTTTAGTGATTATGTTAACCTTACACGTGTCAACGCTTCTATGAAGCTTCTTGCCGTTACCGACCGAAATATCACCGATATTGCATTAAGCTGCGGTTTTTCTTCTACCAGTTATTACATTCATATATTCAAAAAAATGAAAAACATCTCCCCAAACAAGTTCAGGAAGATGTTTCGATAAAATCATTGCCTTTTGTGAACGGCAGGGGATTATTTTTCGCTCTTGTGTTCGTCGATATGGTTTCTGATGGCCATCATCTTTTGGTCGGTCTTGTTGATGGTCTCGGCACACTCACGCAGCTCTTCGCCGATCTCCTTCGACCACTCTATGTCCTTTTTATACTTCAACTCGTGTTCTAACGAGGCCCAAAAGTCCATGGCGATGGTTCGTATCTGAATTTCCACACGCATATTCATAGTTTTATCCGAGAAAAATACGGGGATCTCGATTATCATATGATAACTGCGGTAGCCGTTGTCCTTCGGGTTTTTTATGTAGTCCTTCACCTCTATGACTTTCACGTCATTTTGGCGGGCAAGCATATGTGCAACCTCGTAGATGTCGTCAATAAATGAGCAGACCACACGGACGCCTGCAACATCGTTAAGATTTCGCACCATATTGCCGACCGAAATCTCAAGATCTCTTCGTTTAAGCTTCTCGGCAATGCTTTGAGGACTCTTGATACGTGTCTTGATAAACTCTATCGGGTTACGGCTGTACCGCACCGACATGTCGTTATTAAGTACCTGCAATTTTGTCTGTACCTCTAAAATTGCACACTGATAGCGCATCATCATTTCCTGAAAGACCTTCAGATGTTCAAAATATTGTTCGGCTCCGTCGGGGAGCATGTCGTGAGGAAATGCAAGGGTTTTCGGTTCAAAATTGTTCATCTTATAATTCCTTTACAGTTCAAAAACGATTCCGCTTTGGTGACGGATATCCAGCATAATTTTACTGACCTCAAGAGCGAGTCGGTTGTTGCTCTCAAGCTCATCGAGTGAGGATTTGTCGGTGACATAGCGGTAAAAGTCGGCCGCCTCGAAGCTCATGAGAAATGGCTTATCGGGGTCGGCTGAGAGTACTTCCTCGGTGCCGTCCTTTAAAATAAGCTTCATATTGGTCAGCTTGGAAATTGACGGTATTACCAAGGTTCCCTCGTCACCGATTATCTCGGAACCGAGCCGTGTTTCGCCCGTTTTTGACCAGGTCAACTCGACAGTTTTGTCGGGGTATGTCAAAACAGCACCGCCTGAGCCATCAATGCCCGTTGACAGCTTGGTGCAGTAGGAATATACGCTGTCGGGTGCACCGAACCAACTGAGAGCAGGGTAGATACAGTAGATTCCAAGATCCATCAAGGCTCCCGCTGCCATTTTAGGGTCAAAGATATTCTGATGCTCACCCTTGAGCAGTCCGTCAAGCTTGGACGAGCGCTGTGAAAAGTCAAGCCTTGCGTGGCTGATATTGCCCAGCCTCTTTATTGTATTTTTTACTGTTCCCCATTCAGGCATATGAATAGCCATGAGCGCTTCCATATATACTACTCTTTTTTCTTTTGCAAGGGCCTGCAGCTCTTCCAATTCATCGGGAGTAACGGTTATGGGTTTTTCACATATAACATGCTTGCCGTGCTCCAACATCAGCTTGCTTTGGGTATAATGGAAGGCGTTGGGGCTTGCAACATAAACCGCATCAATAGTCGGCTCTTTAGCAAGAGCGTCAAGGTCGGTTATTACATTTGTGCAACCGAGTCTTTTGCCAAACTCCATGCCTTTGATATAATCTCTTGAATAAACGGCGGCAAGCTTCAGCTTATCTTTGTGATGCCAAGTGCCTCGAATAAAGGCCTCGGTTATCCAGCTTGTGCCGATGGTAGCGTAGTTTATCATAAAACCCTCCGATTAAATCGGAACGACGAGGGCGTCGTTCCCTACGATACATAAATAATACCACAAACAGAAAACTTTTACAATAATCATTGATTAAAGGACTTGCAAAATATTTGTAAATAAAGTATTATATAATCGTATATTAAGTGAGCGCTAGCTCACAAGCAAAAACGGAGGAATATTTATGAAGTTAGGCGTTTTTACCACACTTATGAGCGATATGCCCTTTGCAGAGGCTTGCAAGTATTTCAAGTCTATCGGTTGTGATATGATCGAGATCGGCTGCGGCGGATACCCCGGTAACGCTCACGCTGACCCCGAGAAGCTTCTCAACGATGACAAGGCATTTGCAGAGTTTATGGCTACCATCAAGGATAACGGCCTTGAGGTCAGCGCTCTGTCCTGCCACGGCAACCCCGTTCATCCTCAGAAGGAGCTTGCCGAGATGTATGACAAGACCATCCGCAATACCATCCTTTTGGCCGAAAAGATGGGTCTTCATCAGATCAACACCTTCTCAGGCTGCCCCGGTGACTGCCCCGATTCCAAGTACCCCAACTGGGTTACCTGCCCTTGGCCCGAGGATTTCCTCAGCATCCTTGATTGGCAGTGGAACGAGGTTCTTATCCCTTACTGGAAAAAGACGGTCGAGTTTGCAAAGGCTCACGGCGTAAACAAGATTGCTTTTGAGCTGCACCCCGGCTTCTGCGTATACAACACCGATTCTTTGAAGAAAATCCGTGAAGCAGTAGGTCCCGAGCTTGGTGCAAACTTTGACCCCAGCCACCTTGTATGGCAGGGTATGGATCCCGTTAAGGTTATCAACGAGATTGGTGATGCTATCTTCCACGTACATGCAAAGGACGCACGCATAGATAAGTACAACACCGCAACCACAGGCGTTCTTGATACCAAGAGCTATGGCGACATCAAGAACCGCTCATGGCTGTTCAGAACCGTCGGCTACGGCAACGACGAGGCTTATTGGAGAGACATTATCTCTGCTTTGAAGACCAACGGTTATGACTATGCTATCAGCATTGAGCACGAGGATGCTTTGATGAGCAAGACCGAGGGTCTTGAGAAGGCGGCTGACTTCTTGAAGCCGTTACTTATTGCCGAAACCGCAGGCAAAATGTGGTGGGCATAAGCGAAAAATTCCGATTTATCTTTAATTTGACAGTTGATATTTAAAATTGTCTGTGATATACTTTAACACATGAGTAAATGTTGTTTACTTAAATTGTTTTTTGGGGGATAAAAATCATGTTTTGTTCACAATGCGGTCATCAGAATGATGACAATATGAAGTTCTGTACTAACTGCGGTACTCCGCTTCAGGCTGCCGCACCCGCAGCTGAGCCCGTTGCACCTGTTGCCGAGCCTGCTCCTGCTCCTGCATACGAGGCAGCACCTGCCGCTCCCGTAGTGGCCGAGCCTGTTGCACCTGTAGCTGAGCCCGTAGCTCCTGTTGCCGAGCCTGCTCCTGCATACGAGGCAGCACCTGCCGCTCCCGTAGTAGCCGAGCCTGTTGCACCTGTAGCTGAGCCCGTAGCTCCTGTTGCCGAGCCTGCTC
>CAYRIX010000008.1:0-20569 GCA_964424555.1 uncultured Eubacteriales bacterium | reverse complement strand
CTGCTCCTGCATATCAGCCTGCTCCTCAGTATGAGGCTCCTCAGCCCCAGTACCAGCAGCCGACCTACCAGCAGCCCCAACCTCAGTATCAGCAGCCTACATATCAACAGCCCCAGCCGCAGTACCAGTACGCTCAGCCTCAGTATGTACAGCCTCAGGATGATAGTGCTCCCGGCAACGGTATGGGCATTGCTTCCTTGATCCTTTCAATCTTTGCAATCGTATTTACTTGCACATTTGTCCTTTCGCCTATTGGCTTTGTCCTCAGCATGCCCGGTCTTGCACTTGGTATTGTTGGCAAGATCAAGGCCGCTAACGCTAATAAGAGCAACGGTAAAGCTTTGGCAGGTATTATCATGTCCGCTATCGCATTTGTTGTTTGCAGTATATTCCTTTTTAATCTCTGATATTAAACCAAGAATAAAGCGACTGTTCCGGCAGTCGCTTTATTTGTTCAACTGATTTGGATCGGAGCCGTTGGCGGATATTAATATTGATAACACGTTATAAAAATAAGCAGAGGTGCAATAAGCGCCTCTGCTTATTTTTATCATTGCTCTGATATTACATGTTTATTTGCCTAAGAATACAGTTAGCTTACGGTCGTTGTCGCATATGCCGAGAAATATTTCTTTAGCACTTTTGTAGCCTTGATACTCAAGCTGTTTTTGCAACCAAATTGCGTCAAGTCCCATCCGCTTTAGGTTTTCATCAAGAATTCGCCCGTCCATGATGACCTCGGTGTTTATGAATTCCGGACTAGGGACCAGTTTCATATCAGTAGGGGTCACAGGTCTTTTTGTGGCCTTGGGCAGAACGGTCAATCTGCCGTTATATTCAAAAATTGCGGTCTGAATGTCGTTAAGGTTAAAATATCCCTCTTGACGGCACATTACCATAAATTCAGTCAGGTCCATTTTTGCCTTTCTCATATTACTGCGATATATTTTTCCGTTATTCATTATAACCGTAGGAGTTCCGTTGATAAATTTCCGCATCTTTGGGAGTTTGCTTGTAGTAAGAGTGAGAATAACGGTTATCGCACCGTAAATCACCATTGCTGTAAGTGGCCGCCAAGGCTTTTCAAGCTCGGTTGCCAGCTCAGCGGCTATAGATCCTATAGTGATACCTGTGATGTAATCAAAAAAGTCAAGCTGGGACATCTGCTTATGTCCTATGATCTTGGCAATTACAAAAAGTGCAACTGCCGATAGTATCGATGTCAGAATGATCTTTATCAGCTCCATAACACAACTCCTTCTGGGGTATTGTTCCCACAAAGGGTGTTATTAAACGTGCTGTTTGGTTTTGATTAAGGAGAAGGCCGAAATATCAGGGTCAGAGGCTATCGTAAAACTTATGCTTTGATAAATTTATCTAACGGTTTTTGAAGAAGGGAGCGGAATATTTTGACCGTAACGCCAACAAGCAATGCCGAAATGACGGTGCCCTCTCTTGTGCCGTACAGCTTTCCGCCGAAGAAGAACAGTGAAAGCACAACCGAAAGCAACACCCAGGCGATATCAAAAATGATCTTCATATTTCCGAAATCCTTCTTGGTGACATCGGCCAGTGCCTTTACAAAGGCTTCTCCCGAATTGAGTATCACATTGGCGATCACGCCCAACGTAATACCAAAACCGAGAACCACGATACCGCTTAAAACCAATAAAAGTTGTACAAGATAGGTGTCATTGGGGATAACACTTACGAGCCACATCCCGAAGTCGGTAAAGTATCCGAATAAGAATGACAGCGGTACTTGCAGAAGTTGGATAGGTTTGAAGTTTCTGCGCAACAGCAGAAGCTGTCCAAGCAGCAAAACGCAGTTCGAAATAGTGAGCCATGTTCCAAACGAGAAAAAAGTAAACTTAATGCTTACAACGTTTGCTACCGATGATATGGGTGATACACCAAGCTCACCGTGCTTAGTCAGCGCTATACCTATCCCCATAAAGAACAGGCAAAGAATAAACAGCAGATATCGTTTTGCGCTCTCTTTTTTAGTCATTTTTTCACGCTTTCTTAAATCGGACGGCATTTAACTATTGCTTCGGTAACATCGGTCAGGACAAGCTCTCCGTTTTGGTTATAGGCTTCGATTGTGACCTCTGCAAGTCCGTTCTTCACACTGCGCTTGACTAAATTGGTGACGGTTGCTTTGCCTTTCAGCGTGTCATCTGCGAAAACAGGCTTTAACCACTCGATCTTTGTGGATTTTCCTGCCAACAGCTCTTCGCCGAAGAAATCCACCTCAAGATACTTTGACCATACCGACATGAAAGACATCACCCCCGGAGCAATGAGCTTTCCGAAAGGAGTTTTTTTAGCATATTCTTCGTCGGTATGCAACGGAATGTTATCGTATAAAAGAGCAAAATCAATCATTTTTCCCTTTTTTATGACGGTGGGTTCAATATCTACCGTCATTCCTATCTTAATATCATCATAATACATAGTTTCACCTCGAAACAATTTATACAAAACCGCCTAAAAGAAATTAATGAACCGTAAGACGGAGGCCTACCGCATCAGCAATCGGTTTGTATAGATCTCAAACGGCAAGTATTCGCTACGGGCAGTATTTAGTATCTTTCTACAGTTTATCACTTTAAAGCGTTGATGTCAAGTGGTTTTGCTGATGTTTGTTACTCTTTGCGGCTTCACAGGCTTTGGAGCTGATTGTTGACAAATCAACAACTCCGTGGTATAATACAGCTTGTTGAGATGTCAACAAGTTTGCTAAACGCAATGCTTTTGCGAATGCTTTAGTTGTAATTATATAATTTAAAAGATTTGTTAAAAAGGATTGATATTATGAGAACACAGATTATTGTTGATTCCACAGCGGATCTGATGCCTGAATATAAGGACCGTGTCAGAGTGGTACCGCTGACCGTTCGGTTCGGTGATGAAGAGTTTATTGACGGAGTGACCATCGACCACAAGACCTTTTACGAAAAGCTGGTGGAAAGCGATGTCCTGCCATCCACAAGTCAGGCTACCCCCGACGCTTTTGTGAAAGAGTATGAAAGAATAAAGCAGGATGGAGACAGCGCCGTAGTTATTACTATTTCTTCAAAGCTTTCGGGTACATATCAGAGCGCCGTGATTGCTGCAGAGGATTACAAGAATATCTATGTTATCGACAGCGGAAGTGCTGCTATCGGCGGCGGTATATTGGTTGAAATGGCTCTGAGGTTTTCAGATGAAGGCATGGACGCCGAGCAAATTGCCGTAAGGTTGGAGGAAGAAAAAAAGAAGATCGTCATCGTAGCTTTGGTGGATACTTTGGAGTATCTTAAAAAAGGCGGACGTGTTTCAAAGACGGTTGCCTTCGCAGGCGCAATACTTAGTATTAAGCCTGTCCTTTCGGTTGTGGACGGTGAGATCAATATGCTTGGTAAAGCACGTGGGTCAAAGATGGGCAATAATCTGCTTGTTCAGGAGATTGAAAAGTCGGGCGGTGTAGATTTTTCTAAACCCGTTTTGCTTGGTTTTACTGGACTTTCGGACGCTCTTCTGCTAAAATATATTGAGGATAGCAAGCATATCTGGGATAAAGGTCTTGAAGCTGTGCGCTATACTACAATCGGCAGTGTTATAGGAACACACGCAGGTCCGGATGCTGTTGCGGTAGCGTTTTATAAGAACTGACACTGTAAATTGAGGGAGTTAAAATGAAAGATAACAAAAAGCAATTCCTACAAGCAATAAAATTCACGCTTTTTTCTGCTTCTGCAGGGATAATTCAGGTCGTATCGTTTGCAGTTCTTGAAATATTTATTAAGGACTATTGGATTCCGTATCTAATATCATTGGTTCTGTCGATCGTTTGGAATTTTACACTTAACCGCCGTTATACCTTCAAATCGGCAGCTAATGTGCCTGTTGCAATGGCAAAGGTGTTTGGATTCTACGTGGTGTTTACGCCCGTCTCTACATATTTAGGGAATTTGGCTGAGCAACACGGTGTTAACGATTTTTTGATATTGGTTGTCACGATGCTGTCTAATTTTGTTCTGGAATTTCTTTTTTGTAAATTTGTTGTATACCGTGGCAAAGAAGACACCTTGGAAAAAACTGAAAAGTAGTCTGCAAAAGGATGGTGGCCGCCATCCTTTTGACTTTTATAAACAAGAATTGAGTTATCAGGTGTTTGGTAAAGGATGTGTCCAAAGCGCCGTCACAAGTCAGGATATTGAGTAGTTGTTTAATAACAGAAGGGTTAAATCAAAAATATTTCCAAAAACAACTTGACAAGAGTGATTAAAATCTATATAATACTAAGGCACGTTAAATTCTAAGTGTTTAATATTTACGAGGTGTGGCTCAGTTTGGTAGCTTTGAGCACGACTGCCGCCGGTGGCGGATGCAAGGAGTGCGAAAAGGCGCAGCGGTCGACATAGGCGAGGGTGCGTAACGGCACCCGAGAAGATGTCGGGTACCGCAAGAGTAAGCGGAGTAGCAACGCTCGGAGTGTTGAACAAGGTGAATTTGCCGAATTATTTACAGTTTAATATCATCGAGGTGTGGCTCAGTTTGGTAGAGCGCTGCGTTCGGGACGCAGAGGCCGTGGGTTCAAGTCCCGTCACCTCGACCAAAGGCACAACAGTTTCGGCTGTTGTGTTTTTTTAGTGTGATGGCCTCAAGTTCCGAACGCAGTGAGGGACGCAGGGCAACACACGCGAGCGCCGCCGGTGGCGGATGCAGTGAGCGTTTGTTGGCGCAGCGGTCAAAATCGTAAGCGACGAGTAGGAGCGGCCAACGATTTTGGGCACCGCAAGAGGGAAGCGTGGGTTCAAGTCCCGTCACCTCGACTAAAAATCCTGTTCACGTAGGTGAGCAGGACTTTTTTGAAGTGACAAGTATTGCGTATTGCCACTGTATTACTTTTATGATATAATACATTTAAGGCGGTGGTAATGTGAAGGTATTAAAACGAATACTTTTAGTTTTGGTGATTGTTATAGCTCTTTTGCCTGTTGTTTCATATATCGGCATTGTTGTAACCAATAACTATATCGCAGATAAAATAGAGGATGACTTAGTTGCATATGAGTTGCCAACAAATACAGAGTTGGTAGATTCCATTTCAATAGCGGGCAAGTTGACCGGTAACGGGAATGGAATGCAATATATGGGTGCTATTCTCGTTCAGAGCGATTTAAGTAAAGATGAACTGAGAGAATACTATACTTCTGACTTTGAATACATCGAAGTAAGGAAACAAGATACTGCGAACATTGAGTTTGTCCATTCAAACGATTATAGCTTCAGCGAATTTTCTAAGACTAATAAAGATAATTATTATTGCGTTATTTGTTGGGATTCTAACAGGAGTGAACTTTTTGGGGATTTTATTACGGTGTTACTTGATTTTGATGTCAGAGGTCATTAAACTTGAATTTCATGCAAATCATTGGTTTAAGGTAATCATATTTTGGACATCAGAGTAATATCTTGATGCCTGTAAGTTGTTTTTGTTTTATGAAAACAAAAAAGCGTTTACAACTTGACAGCCACTTGCGGCATATGATATATTGTTACTAGTAAATCATTAATTCTGGGGTGATTTTATGGCATACAAAAGAGCAATGTGGAGAAGCGGTCTGACCTACCAGCAAACCTGTGAAACATGTCGTACCGTTGTACGTTATACCGATGATAAATTGGGCTTTCGCCCTTGGTTTGCCGATGGATTTGTGTACTGCCCAAGGTGTCAGTCGCCGTTGCGTCATAACGAGCGATTTGCCATAAACGGCGGCGGTGTGCCGTTTACTGCTGAGCCTGTTGCAACCGTTGATTGGAACGACCAACCGTCAGCACAGTTGTCAGCCTTTTGTCCGAGATGCGGTAAGAAATTCAATGATGATGACTGCTTTTGCTCGGGCTGTGGTGCCAAGCGTTAATAAACCAACATATATTTGTGCCGAACTGCTTTAAGCGGTTCGGTTTTTGTTTTGTTTTGAACTGCTCAAGGTGGGGTATGACCGACACTATGTTCATTATATTATGTACAGGATTGAATTAATTAATAAAATCATGTGGAATCAGGCTTTACTTATTTTTATTACCTAAAAAATGTAAAATTATTAAAAAACACTTGCAAAAGGTTTGCATATATATTAAAATAAACCGATACTGTGTAATCGTATACCTTGCCGTTTGAGACTTTTGAGAAAACGGCAGATTGGAGTAGAATTTATGAAAAAATATTGCGAAATGACAAGTGCCGAGCTTAATGCTGAATATACGGCTGTCAAAGCAAAATATTTGGAACTGTCGGCCAAGGGCTTAAAGCTTGATATGTCGAGAGGCAAGCCAGGTCCCGACCAGCTTTCGGTAAGCACCGAGCTGCTTGATACCGTTACGTCTCAGACTGATATCCATAGCCGTGACGGAGTTGATTGCCGCAACTACGGCGGACTTGACGGCTTGACCGAGCTCAAAGAGCTTTTTGCCGATATACTTGAGGTTCCTGTAGACAATGTTATCGTTGGCGGAAACGCATCGCTCAATATGATGTTTGACACCATTGCTCAGGCCATGACACATGGCATGGGTGACGAGCCGTGGATGAAGCAGGGAACGGTCAAATTCATTTGTCCTGTCCCAGGTTATGACCGTCATTTCGGTATTTGTGAGTATTTCGGCATTGAGATGATCAATGTGCCGCTGACCGAAAACGGCCCCGATATGGATATTGTCGAAGAGCTTATCAAGGATAAGGCCGTTAAGGGTATGTGGTGTGTGCCTAAGTATTCCAATCCCGACGGTATCGTTTACAGCGATGATGTCGTGCGCCGCCTTGCCGCAATGAAGCCTGCCGCAAAGGATTTCCGCATTTTTTGGGACAACGCTTATGTCATACATCCTATCTTCGGTGAGTGCGACAAAATGCTCTCGATTTTTGACGAGTGCTTAAAGACAGGAGATCCCGACAAGGTCATCATGTTCACTTCGACCTCTAAGATAACCTTCCCCGGTGCAGGAGTCTCCGCCATAGCCGCAAGCGATGCTAATATAGCACGTATAAAAAAGCGTTTGAATTATCAGACCATAGGACCTGACAAGCTGAATCATCTGAGGCATGCACGTATGCTGCCGAACATTGAGGCTGTGCATGAGCACATGAGGCTTCATGCAGCCAAGATGCGTCCTAAGTTTGAAACGGTGCTTAAGGTACTTTCCGACGAGCTTGAGGGTACGGGAATAGCACGTTGGACCAATCCTAAAGGCGGATATTTTATCAGCATGTATGTGCCTGACGGCTGTGCTAAGAAAACGGTTGAGCTTTGTAAAAATGCAGGACTTATTCTTACCTCGGCAGGCGCTACCTATCCTTACGGAATCGATCCCAAAGACAGCAATATCCGTATTGCACCGTCTTTCCCGAGTCCTGAAGAGCTGCAGGTCGCCACAGAGCTTTTGTGTACCGCTGTCAAGCTCACAAGTCTTGAAAAAATTATGAATTTGTAAATTTTATCAAAAATTCGCACTTTAGCGTTTTTTGGATTGACTTGTCAGCTAAAAGAATATATAATTATTCTGTGATTTTCTGTTGTATTCACAGAATGACAAAACAATTATTGGAGGTTTCGCAATGAAACGCAAGAACAAACACGTCAGTAAGCCGTGGTTCTTTATTGTTGCATTGCTGGTAATCGTTTTTACGTTCTTCTCCTTCTTCGGATGGGACAACTATTACGGCGATATCAGAAATGTCTACCTTAAGGGAACCGAGGATATCCGCTGGGGTATCGATATAAGCGGCGGTGTTGAAGCAATTTTCTCACCCGATAAGGATGCTGACGATATTACCGACGAGGATATGGACTCGGCCAAGCAGATCATCGAGACCCGTATGCTGTACAACAACATTACGGACTATGAGGTCTACACCGATTATGAAAATCAGCAGATAATAGTTCGCTTCCCGTGGCAGTCAGAGGACGAGTCGTACGACCCCACAGCCGCTATCGAGGAGCTTGGTGAGACCGCTATGCTGACCTTCTATAAGGGTAGCGACAACACGGGTGACGTGGTACTTCAGGGTGCCGCTGATATCGAGGGCGCATCCTACGGCGGTATTTATAAGGATGAGACGACAGGCGCTCAGAGCCATATTGTTTCACTGAAGCTTACCTCTACAGGTGCTAAAAAGTTTGCGTCTGCAACTCAAGAGCAGATAGGCGACAGCATTTCCATTTATATGGACGATATTTTGATCTCGGCTCCCACAGTTAACGAAGCAATTACCAACGGTGAGGCAGTTATTACCGGCATCGAGTCTGTTGAAGAGGCCACAGAGCTTGCCGAAAAGATAAACGCAGGATCTCTGCCGTTTGCTTTGACGGTCGATGATTCCAAGCTGCAGGTCATTTCTCCGTCGCTTGGTGCTCAGTCGCTTGACGTTATGCTTTATGCAGGTATCATTGCGTTTGCCGCTATCTGCGTACTTATGATATTCCGTTACCGTTTGCCCGGTCTTATTTCCTGCATTGCACTTGCGGGTCAGGCCGGTGGAATGATAGCCTGTGTAAGCGGTTTCTTCTCGGGAACCGACAGCTTTACATTGACGTTGCCCGGTATTGCAGGCATCATACTGTCTATAGGCTTTGGTGTTGATGCTAACGTTATTATCGCAGAGCGCATTAAGGAAGAATTTAAAAAGGGCAAGACTATTGACGGCGCTATCGCTCAGGGCTACAGTAATGCTTTCAGTTCGATTTTGGACGGTAATATCACCAACGTTTTGGTTGCGCTTGTATTACTTGCCGCTTTCGGTACTCCCGATAGCCTTTTGGGTCAGGTGTTCAGTTTCCTGTTCCCGTTCCTTTCTTCTTCCGTAACAGGAAGCATTTATTCCTTCGGTTACACCCTTATTGTAGGTGTTATCTTCAACTTCATCATGGGCGTCTTTGCTTCAAGAATTATGCTTATGAGCATTTCTCGCTTCAAGTGTATGCGTAAGCCTTGGCTCTATGGTGCACCTAACCCTAACAAGCCTAAGAAGGAGAGCATACTTAAGAAGTATGATTTTGTTAAGTCGTTCAAGAAGTGCACTATCGTTGTTATGGCCGTTATTCTTGCAGGTGTAATTGCAACCTCAGTTATCGGTGTTGGTTTTGACATCAACTTTGCAGGCGGCAGCCGTTTTACCTATTCCTACACAGGTGATGTTGATACCGCTCAGGTAAAGCAGATAATCACCGATAAGCTGGGTGTTACACCGACCATCAGTGAGAGCACCGACTATTCCAGTGATGCGACCAAGCTTGTGATATCATTCTCGGGCGATATTACCGAGACGGTTGATAAAGCCAAGCTCGAGGCGGTACTTAAGGAGTATGCCGAGGACGAAAAGGCTAAGACCGAGGCAGAGACTGAGGCTGACACTGACACTTCCTCCAACGCAGCTTCTTCCGATACTGCATCCTCTGAGAGTGTATCCTCCGAGACGTCCTCAGGCACCTCTTCCGAGACTTCTTCTACTACATCAGCAACTGCTTCGTCGAGCACATCCTCTACCACCTCATCTGAGGAGGAAACGATAAACACCGAGTCGATGGTCAGTGTTAAGACGGCTATCGGATATCTGCTTGACAAGAACTTTGCTGACAACAAGTTTGAGTCGCTTGACGCAAACACCGTCAACCCGACCCTTGCAGGAGCCTTCTTTGGCAAGAGCTTGTTTGCGGTTGCCTTGGCGGCATTGTTGGTCGTGGTTTATATCGGTGTCCGTTTCCGTAAGATAGGCGGTATTTCCGCAGGTGTTTCTGCTTTCATAGCGCTCTTGCACGATGCCATTATTGCATTCTTTGTTTGCATTGTATTCGGTCTTGATATAGATACTAACTTCTTCGCAGTGGTTCTGACGCTGTTCGGCTATTCACTTAATGCGACCATCGTTGTATTTGACCGTGTGCGTGAGAATCGTAAGTTCTATCCGACACTCACTGTTCACGAGCAGGTCGACAAGAGTATTAAAGAGACCCTCAGTCGTTCGGTATTTACTTCGGTTACAACCTTTATAGCAATTATATGTATTGTTATCGTGGCCGAATTCTTTGGTGTTACTGCGCTCCGTAGCTTCGCTATCCCGATGTCGATCGGTGTTGTTGCAGGTTGTATTTCTTCAACCTGCATTGCAGGTCCGTTGTGGGTAAAGTGGATGGAGTTCAAGGCTAAGCGCTTTTCTAAGAAGCAGAAGAAATCAAAGGTTTAAGCTTTAGTTTCGATAAAGTATTTTGACAAAATAAGCAACCCCTTGCACTGTTTATCGGCGGTGCAAGGGGCTTTGTGTTTTACGGAGTACTTGAAAACGGTCGTGCGTTATGATAAAATAATCGAAAAGGGGATGGGATAATGCTTGAACGGTTAAAAAACCGGGCTTTGGCCAACCGTTTAAAAATACTTCTTTATGTTATTACGGTCGTGTTGTCGGCGGTGCTGCTTAATGTTGGACACAAGGCGGTTTATGAAAAGGAAACGATGTTTTTGGGCGGATACGATGACGGTGCCTGCAATGCGATGGTTACAGAAATAGTATCCGAGAATATCGAGAAGCATTATATCGACGGTCAGCCTATCGGCGAGGATATTAGGATAGTATTCAAATGTAAAATAACCGACGGCGAGCACAAGGGCCAGACCGTCGAGGCGCTGGAAAGCATTTCGGCCTTTGACTCGGTCAAGCTTGAGCCTGTTACGGTAGGGGATAAGATACTGATTATCGAGTCCAATGATGAGGAATGTGAGTGGTATTTGTACGATTATGATCGCTCCATGCCTTTGTGGATACTGGGCTTTGCCTTTGTTGCTTTGGTGCTGTTGTTCGGACGCAAAAAGGGTGTAAATACCATCATTTCGCTGGGGTATACCTGTGCTGCGGTATTTATGGTTTTTGTGCCGTCGGTGCTGTCGGGGCATAATATTTATCTGTGGTCGATACTCACTTGTGTATACATCATCGCTATGACATTAACCATAACCGAGGGCTACAGCAAAAAAACGCTTGCGGCGGTTATCGGTTGCACTTCGGGTGTTGTCGTTGCAGGTCTGCTGACCCTTATATCGTCACATTTCCTTAATATGTCGGGTGTAACGGGGGATGAGTCGATCAATCTTATAATGAACTTTGATATTGACCTTAATGCATTGATCTTTGCAGGCATCATCCTTGGTGCTGTAGGAGCGGTTATGGATGTTTCGGTGTCTATATCCTCATCGCTCAAGGAAATTCACGATCAGGTCGAAAAGCCTACCTTCGGCGGTTTGGTCAGATCGGGTGTAAATATCGGACGTGATATTATGGGCACCATGGCCAACACGCTGGTGCTGGCTTATATCGGCTGTGAGCTGACTGCGACACTTTTGCAGGTTATGTACTCGTCGTCACTGTCGACTCTTTTCAGCCGTGAGAAGATAGTGGCCGAGCTGTTGCAGGCATTGGTTGGAAGCATCGGCATACTGCTGACTATTCCATTGACGGCAGTCGTCAGTGCCGCATTATATACGGGTTTCAAAAGAAAAAAGAAACCTCGAGACCTGACAAAGGACAAGTACTATGTCGAGCCAAGTGACGAGCCGAGCTTATTTGAAAAATCAGAAAATCCGAATAATTGAATATTTGCCTAATGTTCAATATTGGCGAAATTTCAGTTTATGTAACGAAAAACTCTCTCACAACAGTGAGAGAGTTTTTGTTTACACCTTATTTAATACTTTCCGTCTGAGCCGAAAAGTCTGATCTTGTTAATGACTACCTGCTTGACTGCATCAATAGCACCGGGCATCAGCTTGGTGTGGCCGAGGTTCTCGGTCCAATTATCGTGTATGTATTTGCAGAGAGCTGTATTAATATCGGTGAAGATATTGACCTTGGAAATACCGTTTTTAATAACGTTTCTAAAGTCGTCGTCGGTCAATCCCGAACCACCGTGAAGCACCAACGGAACGTCGACTGCTTGGGCGATCTCCTGAAGTCGTCCGATATCAAGCACGGGCTTTTCCTTGTAAACGCCGTGAGCGGTGCCGATGGCGACGGCCAATGCGTCAACACCCGTTTCTGAGGCAAACTCCTTAGCCTCAAAGGGGTCGGTATAGATATTATGGTCGGCGGTATTGGCATTTGAACCGACATGGCCTAATTCACCCTCAACGGTGATGTTGTGTGCATGGGCAAGCTTTACTACCTCTGCCAACGACCTTTTGTTTTCCTCATAGGGCTTTGCTGAGCAATCGTACATGACCGAAGTGAAGCCTAATTTTATAGCCTCCTTAACACGGTCGAGTGTCAGGCCGTGGTCGAGGTGTAATACTACGGGAACGGTGGCACGCTCAGCCATGGGTTTAAGCATATCGGCAAGCTCTTGAAGCTCGGAGCAGTTGAGCAAGACCTCGGCACTGCCTATTATAACCGGTGCACGAAGCTCCTCAGCGGCGGCCAAAACACCCTTGGCCATTTCGAGATTGACGGTGTTGAAAAGGCCTACGCCGTATTTGTTTTTCTTTGCATCTGCCAATACATCCTTAAAATTTACAAGCATTATAATTCTCCATTCGCCTTAGTCGGCATATTTTTACGTTCCAATTCTAATATGATTTACCGCAAAAGTAAATGGATTTTTTTACACTCTATGAAAAATACGTAAATGTTTTCAAAATTGAGAGGTGACGGTCTTTCGGCAACCGTCGGGCGAATATTTCCAAAAGTCGATATGTCCGTCGTTGATGAAGTATTTTATGGGAAGACGCATGCTCTCGGCAGGGAACGAGTCAATTATAATGAGCTTAACCTTCATTTTGTCGGGCAGGATGCTTTTTATGTAAACGCAGGTCTTCTGTCCTACAAAAACATCCGACCTCAGTTCAGCCAGTCCGGCAAGGTTGGGAGCCAGTTCAATAAAGATTCCGTAATCCTCGACCGAGCGCACCAGCCCTGTCACTGTTTCGCCCGTGGAAAATCGCTCAGCGTTTTGTTGCCAAGTGCCCAGCAGCTCTTTTTGGCTCAAGGTTATTTTATCACCGATGATACTTTTGATGACGGTCTTTATACTGTCACCCACCGAATAGCGGTCGGACGGGTGTGCAATTCGGGATACTGAAATTGCATCTATGGGCAAGAGTGCTACACAGCCGCAACCTATGTCACAGAATGCACCGAAGCTTTCAAGATGGGTGATTTTGGCCGATATTATATCACCTGCATGTAGCTTTGAAATGTATTCATTTCGGCAAAGCTCTTGGGCCTTTCTTCTTGACAGCAACGCAATGCGTCGACCCTCGGCATCGGTGGTAAAACCGTCTATTACGAAACACACAGGTTTCCCGACACGTGAAATAAGAGCAATGTCACGAACCGTTCCTTCGGCTATTCCAACCGCACCCTCTAAACGTGGAATTATACCTTTTATTACCCCGAGATCAACATAAATATTACGGGCAGAGTCACAGCTTACGGCCATTGCTTCTATGATATCCTGATGCGTTGCGGCATCCTCGAGTGCTGCAATACTCCCTGTTAACCTGCGATTTTTAATGCTTGTCAAAGCACACCCCTCAGGCATAAAAATTCTTTGCATTTTATTCTTACCTTTCTTAAGGCAGGTTCACACCTGCCGCTTTTTATTTCCTTGACTATTTATATGTTCTGAGGGCTTAAATTTTGACGGAAAATAAAAATTTTTGAAAAAGTTGCATTGTTGTTGCCCAAAAAAGTGCAACAACCCCCACTTTTGGCAGGGTATGTGAAAGGGGTTTTTAAAATGTCACTTACAAAAAAGGAAATCGAGTTTTGCAGATATTTTACGGTTTGCCGTAATGTGCGTGAAGCGGCCGCCAAGGCAGGCTATGCTTTTCCGGAACGCTCGGGCATGAGATTGCTTTCAAAGGAAGCGATCGTAAATGAGATCGAGCGTCTTTCGGGCAAAAGCGATGCCGCAGTATCGGCAGTGGACGGACTTAAGCGCATTGCGTTTGGTTCGGTTGCCGATGCGGTAAGGCTGATCTTAGAGCCTGAGGCGGTCGACCCTGAAAAGCTCGATCTGTTTATGGTCTCTGAGCTCAAATGTACCGATAGGTGTATTGAGATCAAGTTTTTTGACCGTATCAAGGCACTGACCGCACTGCTTGAGGTGACCGACGCTGCTGTGAGCGATGGCACGTCGCAGTTTGTGGAGGCTATCTTCAAGGGTGCTTCAGCCATAGAAGGCTTAGGGAGTATGAGTGATGAATTTTAAACCCTTTTCAAAAAAGCAGCTGGCAACACTCTGCTGGTGGGGCAGTACAAGTCCTTACCGTGACAGAGATGCCATTATATGTGACGGAGCTGTCCGAAGCGGCAAGTCACTCTGTATGTTTGTTTCCTTTATTACATGGGCAGGATGTAGCTTCCGAAATGCATCGTTTGCCATTTGCGGACGCACGGCATCCTCGGTAAGGCGAAATCTTTTACAGCCTTATCTGTCGGTGCTTGAAGACCTAGGCTTTAAGTGCCGTTTCGAGGTGTCCAAGGGCAAATTGACCGTGGAAATGAACAGCAGAGAAAATACCTTCTGGATATTCGGAGGTAAGGATGAAGCGTCGGCTTCGCTGATACAGGGCATGACACTTGCAGGAGTTATGTTTGATGAGGTGGCATTGATGCCGAGGTCCTTTGTCGAGCAGGCGCTTGCAAGGTGCTCGGTCGATGGCTCGAAGTTCTGGTTTAACTGCAATCCGTCTAACCCCTCTCATTGGTTTTATACCGAGTGGATAAAAAAGTGCAAGCAGAAGAATGCACTTTATCTTCACTTTACCATGAGGGAAAACCCATCCCTTTCAAAGAAAATGCTCGAACGGTACGAAAACATGTATTCAGGTGCATTTTACGAGCGCTTTGTAAAGGGACGTTGGGTGGCGGCTGACGGTGCGGTCTACCCGATGTTTTCGGATAGGTGTATGGCCGACTGCCCAGAGCAGTGTACACGTTATTACGTTTCGTGTGACTACGGCACCGTTAATCCGTTATCGTTAGGACTTTGGGGCGAGTATCAGGGCACTTGGTACAGGCTTCGTGAGTACTATTGGTCCTCAAGACGTGAGGGTGCGCAAAAGACCGATGAGGAATATTACGCCGAGTTAAAAAGGCTTTGTGACGGTTGCAATGTCACGGCTGTGATATGTGACCCCTCGGCGGCCTCCTTTATTACCCTCATACGTCGCAAGGGCGAGTTCTCGGTGATTCCTGCCAAAAACGACGTGCTTGACGGCATCCGTCGTGTATCCGACGCATTGCGTTCAGGAAAGATAAAGATCTGTCACGGCTGTGAGGATGCGGTACGGGAGTTTTCGCTTTACCGTTGGGATGAAGGCTCTTTAAAGGACTGTCCTAAAAAGGAAAACGATCACGCTATGGATGACATTCGGTATTTTGTCTCTACCGTACTGTATTGCCAAAAGCCAAGCACCGTTGCAGTTGCTGCAAAAAGAAGTTGATACTTCGGAAAGGAAAATAATGGGCACAAATATTAAGAAAAAGGAAACCAAAAGCAGAAGTGCTTCGGTGCAGACCGCCAGAGCCTCCAGGCATCCGTTCGGTGTGCTCGACCGATATAAGGCTTTGAGCCAACCCGAATTCGGTATATACGACGCCATACGTGAGGCCGTTCCTATAGTCGGTGCCGCCATCGACAAGATAATCCGACTTGTAGGTGATTTCAATGTTGAATGCACCGATGCAACTGCCGAAAAACGATTGGCACGGTTTTTAAAGAATGTTCCTACAGGTGTTGCAACCTGTGGAATAAAGGGGTTTGTCGACAGCTATCTTGACAGTCTTCTGATGTACGGTACGGCTGTCGGGGAAATAGTGATGAGCTCGAGTGGTCGGCTCCAAGGCCTTTATAACGCACCGTTGTCGGGGCTTGAAATAGTAAGAACCGATGACCCGTTTTCGTTTAAGCTTGCCGTACGTGAGCACAACGGAAAGCTCAGCGAGGTGAGATACCCCGAGCGCATACTGCTCAGTGCCGCCAACCCTACCGCAGACCATCCCGAGGGTAGGTCTTTGCTCTACGGACTGCCGTTTGTGACAAGTATTTTACTGAAAATATACGACAGCATCGGCACCAATTTTGAAAGGGTGGGAAACCTCCGTTATGCCGTGACCTACCGACCGACCAATGAAGCCGATGCCGCCTTTGGGGCTGACCGTGCGGCCGAAATAGCAAGGGAGTGGTCCGAGGCTATGAGCGACAAGGACGGAGTGCGTGATTTCGTAGCTGTCGGTGATGTTGACATTAAGGTCATCGGAGCTGATAACCAGACATTGGACTCAGAGGTGCCTGTCCGACAGATCTTAGAGCAGATAGTTGCAAAGGTGGGGCTTCCTCCATTTATGCTTGGACTGTCGTGGTCAAGCACCGAGCGAATGTCTGAGCAACAGGCTGATGTGCTGACCTCTGAGCTTCAGTACTACCGCAGTGTGTTAGACACTGTTGTTGCCCGAATTTGCCGAGCATTTCTCAGAAGCGAGGGCTATTCATGTGATTTCAACGTTGTTTGGAACGACATAACTCTGCAGGATGAGGTTAACGAGGCAAGGGCAAGATTGCTTCGTGCTCAGGCGGCTCAGATAGAAACTTGAAAGAGGTGAAATTTATGAAAAACGGTAATATAGGCGATTTCGGAGTTCCGTCTCAAGAGGAGCTTGAACAGATCAACAAGTTTACCCGCAGAGCCTTTACGGCCGACGAGCTTTATGCCTTTTCGGTGGTGCTTTGCGACAACGACATCGACCGTGACTTTGAACGTTTTACCGACAAGTCACTTGAACGCTTGGCCGAGCTGTATGTTGGCAAAACAGGTATCTTTGACCACTCACACAAGGCTGAAAATCAGTGTGCACGTGTGTTTTCGGCCAAGGTAGAGGCGGTCGAGGGCAAGAAAAACAGTATCGGTGAGCAGTATAAGCATCTGCTGGCAAGAGCATACATGCCGAAGTCGGCCGCAAGTGAGGAGCTGATACTATCGATTGAATCCGGCATCAAGAAAGAGGTCAGTGTAGGCTGCAGTATGTCGGAAAGCTACTGCTCGGTGTGTGGCGCCGCTGTGGGCACATGTCAGCACCGAAAGGGCAGGACCTACCGCAAAAACGGTAAAAGTGTGCTCTGCTATTTTGACCTTTGTTCACCGACCGATGCCTTTGAATGGTCTTTTGTAGCCGTTCCTGCACAGCCTAAGGCAGGGGTCATCAAGTCGTATTCCGAGCAAGGCGAATTTGATTTAGGAGTACTGACAAAATCGGTCGAAAACGGTGAGATCATGATCACGGTCGAAGAGGCGGAGCTTTTATCCAAGCATTTTGAAAGCTTGAAGAAGGCTGCCGAAACTGCAGGCCGTTTTCTTGAGGGCAAAAAGGCAGGTATCGTCAAAATGTTCCTGCCCAACGCCAACGATTCTGCGGCAGATATGTTTATGAAGGCTCTTGACCGACTTGAGCCCGATGAGCTGTTCACTCTTTACAGCGAGGGTGAGTCCATGACCGAAAAAGGTCTATCACAGCTTATGAAAAAGCCCAATAGGGCTAATACAGGCAATCAGAACAGTTTTTTTATAGTTTGATTTTAAAGGAGAATAAATATGAGTTTTGATAACATTACACTTGAAAAGGGAATGTATTCCCATCCCGAAAAAAGCTTTTCCCAAATTTTGGAGGAGCTTGATCCTTCAGCCAACTACACAGGTACAGAGTACGAGGGTCTTGATGCGTTCGGACGTCAGCTGAAAAGATTTGATATTAAGGTCGCAGGAGCAGGCTCTGACAGCGTAAGAAAGTTCTTTGCAACCACCCAGTCTGCGGCGCTTTTCCCTGAGTATGTCTCCCGTGCCGTAAAGCAGGGAATAGAGGAGGCTGACATGCTTCCTTCCATCGTTGCTACTACCACTCATATCAACAGTCTTGATTATAGAACCATCGCATCGGTACCCACCGATGAGGAGAAATCCTTGGTCGATGTCGAAGAGGGAGCCGAGATTCCCGAGACCGTTGTACGCACTCAGGAAAACCTCGTAACCTTGCACAAGCGTGGCAGAATGCTGGTTGCTTCCTACGAGGCTCTCAAGTTCCAGAAGATCGATCTCTTCTCGGTCACCCTCAGACAGATCGGTGCACATATTGCCCGCAGTCAGTTTGCGGATGCCATTGATGTTCTTATCAACGGTGACGGAAATGAAAATGCCGCCGCAACCATCAATGCCGCAGCCTCAGGTGAGCTTTCCTATTCCGATCTTCTCAACCTCTATAACGAGCTTGATCCTTATACGCTCAACCGCCTTATTATGTCGCCCTCAACCATGTTAAAGGTCATGAGTCTCGAAGAGTTCAAGAATCCTTTAACAGGCATCAATTTCCAAGGCACAGGTAATCCGGGCAATCCCTTGGGTGCTAAGCTGCTCCGCTCCAATGCTGTAGAGGACGGTAAGATAATCGGCCTTGATGCAGGCTGTACGCTTGAAATGGTTGTTGCCTCGGATGTTAACGTCGATTACGATAAGCTTATCGACCGCCAGCTTGAGCGTGCCGTTATTACAACCACCGCAGGCTTTGCCAAGATATTCAGCGATGCTTCGGCTGTGCTTGCCATCTGATGAATGCTTATGAATTACAAGATTAGCATTGACCGTGTGGTCGACGCATTTTTGGTTCTGGCAGGAGACAAGGCTTTGAGTGACGGCAGAGTGCTTTGCCGTACCTCGGCCGAGACCTTGGAAAGCTGGCTCAATCCTAACAAGGAATACGAGGATTTTATTGGCTCAATATGCTATGCGGCAGCTTGCATGGCCTTTTACCGTTATACACTCAAAGCAAGCGGCAGTACCCAAAGCATAAAGGCTGGCGATATAACCGTTAACGACGTCTCTGAAAAGACGGTCGGATATGCTAAAAGCCTTATGGATGATGCCGTGGGAGCCATTGAGCACTTGCTTAAATCCAAACGATTTGCATTTGTAAAGACCGAGGTGTGTTAGGTGGAATACAAGGTTTCTGTGGATAACTTTTTTGAGGCCTTCGGTGAGCAGGCCACCGTTTCAATAAACGGTATTGCGACCGATACCAAGGCGGTAATACAGCCGATGAGATACAAAAATAAACTGTACCTTGAGGCCGAACGCACCGAATTGGGCTTTAAAGATTCCGAATGCTTTTTATATCTTGGTCCTGCCGAGCTCGATTTCGCAGGCAAGGAGTCGCTTACCGTGATAAAAACGGCTGACGGCTGTTACAATGTGTCACGTGCAGACCGCATAAAGCTGCAGGGTGTTACCCAGTATATTTGGGCCATACTCACACCTCGAATAAAGGACGGTGAATATGATGTACTGTAAACAGATCATTAACGCAATACGCAACGACCTTGTATCTGCCGGTGCCTTGTCAGATATCAGCGTCGTGTCCGAATTTCCTTCGGTCAAGCAGGACGTTCCGTTGCAAAAAGCAGTTATAAGTGTCGGACTTGAGGGTGTAGAAATATCGGGCACCGATACCGATGTGCCTATTTCGACATCAGCGTCACCTGTTTACTATCAGTTTGGTTTAACGCTTTGTGTTCCAAAGTCTAAAACAGGGACAAACTGCCACGATGCCGTTGACAGGGTGCTGACAGCATTGAAAAGCACCGTTGCCGATTATAAGGTGACCAATATTACCGTAGGCTCGGTCAAGTACAGCAGTACCTTAGGTGCGCTTACTGTACCGATAACATTGCGCATCTATAAAGGCAACGCATATTGATCTCTTGAATTAAGAGGCGGCTTGGGGTGTAAAACATTCCAAGCCGTTTTGAGTAATCATCAGTCGCAAACGCCTAAATAGTTACTTTTTATACCGAAATATGCAACAAATGAATAAATATGTGTACTAAATTGAATAAAAATTAAAAAAAGTTATAAAATTTAAAAAAAGTTGACAATTTCCTCTTTATTTTTTCTCAAAACAATGTTATAATCAATCGGATACTTCAAGACACTTGGAGTAGTCTGTCCAATTTTGGACGGTTAGGCACTGAAAATGTGCCGCTTTAAGACGTTTATAATTTTTTAGGAGGATGATTCAATATGAGTCACAAGTTTGTTTACCTGTTCTCTGAGGGCGACGCAAGTATGCGTGAGCTTCTCGGCGGTAAGGGTGCTAACCTTGCAGAGATGACCAAGATCGGTCTTCCCGTTCCGCAGGGCTTCACCGTTTCTACCGAGGCTTGTACCCAGTATTATGAGGACGGCCGCAAGATCAACGATGACATCAAGGCAGAGATCATGGAGTACATCGACAAGATGGAAGGCATCACCGGCAAAAAGTTCGGCGATAAGACCAACCCTCTTCTCGTTTCGGTTCGTTCCGGTGCCCGTGCTTCCATGCCCGGTATGATGGATACCATTCTTAACCTCGGTCTTAACGAAGAAGTTGTAGAGACCATGGCAGCAATGTCCGGCAATGCTCGTTGGGCATACGACTGCTATCGCCGTTTCATCCAGATGTACTCCGACGTCGTTATGGAAGTTGGTAAGAAGTACTTCGAGGAGC